>JAWXBM010000043.1:0-16044 GCA_034440115.1 Lysobacterales bacterium
AGTGATCGCCACCGGAAGCCGATTTTTTTGCGCCATTGAGGAAAGAAATGGCCAGGCGTTCCATGGCATCGGCGCGGCGTGAAGCCACGGGTACTGGCACTGTATAAATATACCTTATAGAAAAATATATCCATATAAACAGTATATTATGCGCACTTATTCTTGTTCGCTTTGTCGCAATCAGAAGCCGGAAACAAGCTGATCATGCATCGTCTTCACCTATTCCTGCTCAGCACCCAGCCGAGCAGAGAAAGGCGTTGCCATTGGCCGCCGCATGACACCTGCCGAAGCGTTGCAGACCAAGGGAATGGAATTGATGACCGAACCTGCTACTGCGATCTGCTCGGCTGAAGTGGGCGACGTATCACCGGCGCGTTTTTCCAGTTCCACCCGCATGGTCACGCCGGGCTGACCTTCAATTCGTATGGTCCACAGCGGCGGGTCATCTTCATTTAGATGCGCAGTTTCCATAAACCAGTGGATGGTCATGGTTAATCGCTTTTGGCCACCCACAATGCCGCGCCAGCGCCATTGGTAATGGCCAATTGTGCCCTTTGGAATTACGCCGGCAGCCACTTCCAAATCCTGCGTGGCCGGGAAAGCCTGGTGTTCGGTAACCACTTTCTCCAGATTCATAGCGAGATGATCAGCCATTGCGGCCAGCACTTCCTCATACATGCCATTGAGGGAGGATGCCGGACCCCAGGAAGGATCATTTGGAGTTGCTGCGGAAGGTGCAGCGCCAAAACCCAGCGCCTTGAATACATAATCGGAATTTCTGACCGGCACACAGTTCACACTTTCCACAATTTCAATATGGTCGACTGCTGAACAAACACCACTGGCCACCACAGCGAGCTGTTCGCCTGCGAACCCCGGGTTCAAACCAGCGCCCAGCAAGCTGGTATTACCTTGTTTGCAGGCCGCTTCCAGCGCGGCCAAACGTTCACCGCCCCAGTGCGCCGGGTGAGTAAAACCATTGATGCTGATTACGTTTTTGCCGGAGGCCAGCAGCTTGATGATAGCGGCGTCATGTGAGCCATAAGGCGGCGATATCCGCGCCGCGTGAATCACTACGTCGGCATCGAGTTCCAGAATTTCCTCAATGTTGTTGGTGGCGCGAATGCCGGTCTCCGGTCGCCGGGCGATATCACCGGCATCCTTGCCGCTTTTGCTTTCGCTGTAGACATAAACCCCCGCCAACTCCATCGCAGGATGATCAATCACGGCGCGCAGGGTGTTCTTTCCCATGCCACCGGTAGCCCATTGAATAACGCGGTATGCCATGAAATTTTCTCCTGCCAGTTGACGGGCGGTTGTCGATATTCGAATAAACAGTACCAGTAACTTGCGTAATTAGACTATCAAATAAATGTCCCGCCCGCGACCCTTACCTGCATGAACAAATGACCCGCTTCATTTCACCCCGAAGTCTTGCTGGATTGCATACGGATTTTCCTGGCCTTGACAACCAATAGTAACGGTTCCACTCTGGAACCAAATCGGATCTGTGGGTGAAACGACAAGTAGCAGATGCTTAGCCGAGCCGGATGAAGCCTGGCGCGACAGGGTTGAGCGGGTAAGTAGCGTGTTGGAGAAACTTTCAGCTAAGTTGGGGGATTTTTAACAGGAGGATTGATCAGAATTCTCAAACCATCAGTACAACCGTTTCGCAAGCCCACATGGCAGGCCATGAACTGATGCGCGATAGCGTATTTATTCTTATACTCCACCACATGTTTCAGATCTCCAACCAAGCACTTTTTTTGCATTAGGTCATTATGCGAATTTTTACTTCACTCGCACCATACGCGTTCGAAAAACAATCTCGAGCTATTCGCTCCTGGTGTCAGCATGGGTTTAAACCCTGTTCGCTAAACCGGCAATTCGAAATCGAGGCTTTGCAGGCTGACTATCCGGAAGTCACTTTCATCAAAGTTGAGCGGGACGCCCACGATATCGTCGGCAAACCCCTGGTCTATTTCGACGATTTTCTTGGCGCAATAAATGCGGGCAGCGATTCGGTTGCCGGAATCGTGAATTCCGACATCATTTTTGGCAGCGAGAGCAATCTCCCGGAGTTATTCGGCAAACACGCAGAAAACGGTCTGGTATATGGTTCACGGATTGACATCAACAACCCAACAGACACTGAAGGCCAAGTCTATTTTCAAGGGTTTGATTTTTTCTTTCTGGACAGGTCAATAACCGGAATTTACCCGCCAACCCAGCTCTGCATGGGCGCTCCGATGTGGGACTACTGGGTTCCCATAATGGTTATTATCAAGCGACTTGGCTGCAAAAAACTCAAGACTCCATTCGCCTACCACGTAAAACACCCACAGCAATGGGACGATGCACTGAATATTCGAATGATGCGGGAAATTGTCGAGCACTCCGGCTTGAATTTTGCGGACGCAGGCCAGGTGGATTTCAGCAGCATGAATGAAAACAGCATGCGCCTGCTGATCCGCTTTGGACATTCGATAATACCGTATTTGAAGGCCAATTCAGCAGACGTCTATTAGCTCTTTCCTCAACTGCTGCTTATTGGATCCAATTCCTTGAAAGTCTTGTCCCAATCAGCAGGCCGCACAAACAGGCCTGCAGCAGATTCGTCGATCTGGTAACTGCGTTTTTCTGCGGCTTCACGGCATAAGCCAGCAAGATCAGTATTCAGGTCCAACCAATTCGAAATAATCACAGCGCCAGGATTAAAGCGTGCATCCAGCTCAGCAAACTCATCAGCAGCGCAAACGATGATGAGTTTGCCCTTTTGCTCTCCTGATAGTCCCAACTCGGGTAGTGCTTGAATTTTGTATTGCAACTCGCACTTGGAAACCAGTTCCACATTGGCCTGGTTCAGGTTGGACATAAGGTATATCTTCACCCTCGACAGGTCAGCCAAATCGCAGCCAATGCGAACATCAGCCCGATCTCCGATGATAATGCTCAGGCGCTCAAAATTCCGATGCTGCTCCTGAACCCACTCGTACAGGCGTATACGGAAGAAAAAATGTGCTCGCGATAAACTTTGATAACGGCCAATTCTTTTGTCGGTTTGTACAGAGTAGATGGGCTCTATGTCGCCTTTGAGAACCAGCCTTTCAAGTGCCTGCCAGCGCTCTTGCAAAGAAAACTTCTGACCAACCGTTGTATGCCCTCTGCGAGCCACTGCATTTCGTTCAGCTTCGTTCTGCAGATAGAAATTCGCCTTGTTCTCGAACTCTTCCACACCATCAAAGTCGACAAAATCCTTTCCTTCTTCAAACACATCGTACAACCCGGTCAGGGGTGACAGCCGATCCGTGATCAAAAAGCCGCCAGCTGCCAGTATTTCAAAAACCCGTAAGTTGAAATCTCCATTGAGACTGACATTCATGCTGATCCTGGCCTGGTTGTATAAATAATAAGCCTGACGCTGCTTCATTCCTCTCATGCTTACTGGAAGACCTTGGCCTTGAAGTTTCTGAATAAACTGCACCCGCACAGGATGATGTTTCCCGACCTGACCAACAAAGCAGATTTCCTCCTGGGTACTTGGCGAAGGTAGCCTGAAATCATTCGCCAGCAACAAGGCTGGAATCCACACCATGTTTCTTATGCCGGCTTCGAAATACCAATGAGCATGCTGTTTGTTATGGTCCAGAATGAAATAATCGTAGCGTTCACCGAAGGTGTAATTCACCAGCGTTTCGATCGGTTTCTGCATATGGTGAGAATCGCCCAGAATCGCGACCTTGGGCATGCCCAAGGCCTTGACATTCGCTGGATAGTTGCCCAAAAGGCAGTCAACACGGGATATCAACAGGTCCGGCTTCTGACCAGGGGGAATTGAGTTAACCAGAGCTGCAATATCATAGGGCTGCCGAAATGGCGTCTTTACGCTTTCAAGCTTGCCGGTTAAAGATCGAGAGTCAGGATAATCTGGCCCGCACACAATATTGCAGTCGCCATACTGCGGTGGAGGCATGTATTCCGGATTGGTGTGAGTGCTGAACAGTACGTTTCGGAGTGATCCGCTCATGCATGAATTTTTCTTTTCATTCGCCCCGCCCCTTTTATTCAGCGTGTCATGGTGCGTATCAGCATATCCCAATGAACCAATGCGCCGGGAATCGAAGCCACAGGAACCCGCTCATTCAGGCCGTGGGTGAAGTCATCCCCGGGTCGCAGAAACCGGCCAGCCACGCCATAACTCGGAATTCCTGCCGCACGAAAATGCGTGCTGGCAGTGCCATAAGCACTCATGCCCGGAATGATGGGCAGATCGGCATGCGTGGCATGTACGGCTTCAGTCACAGCGTCGGTAATGTCTTCGGCCAATGGCGAAGCCGGGCTTATGGAAGGCTGGTAGGTCATGGTAAATTTGCCGGCAGGGTGATTGATTACCTGAGCCAACTCTGCCTGCACTTCTTCCATGCTCACTCCGGGGAACACACGACAGTTGATATTGGCAGTCGCGCGCTGTGGCAGAGCGTTCGGCGAAGTCCACCTTCAACAGTCGCGCGGCGGCGTCTGGCTGCGGCGGGGCGGATCCCAGAAGGGGTCCTTGACGACCACGGCTTTGGCCATCTTGCGGCTCCAATTGAATTCACGCTGGTAGTAGATCTCCACCAGCAGCTCGTCGCCGACCTTGCCGTGGGGCAGGTCCACGGTTGCCAGGGCAATGTTCTTCTTGGCCGAGGGCGACCACATGGCCGAGGTGACCCAGCCGATGTTGTTTTTGCGCTTGTCGAACACGTAGGAATGGTGGGCTTCCTTACTGTCTTCGATGTCGAGGCGCACCAGGCGGTAGCGCGAACCCTTGTCCTTTTCGGCCAGCAGGGCGCGGCGCCCGTTGAAATTGGCCTTGTTGAAATCCACCAGCCAGCCGAGGCCCAGTTCGAAGGGCGAGCGGGTGTGGCCCGGGCGCACCGTCTGCATGGCGGGTGCGAAGTCCTTGCCACCCAGGATGAAGCCGGCTTCGATGCGCAGCAGGTTCAGCGCCAGCGAACCCAGTGGCATGATGCCGTGGTCCCGGCCCGCCTCGAACAGGCGGTCCCACAGCAGCTCGGCGTGTTCCGCATCGATCCACAATTCGTAGCCAAGGTCGCCAGTGTAACCGGTGCGGGAAACCATCAATTCCGCACCCCCGAGGTCGAAGTAATCGATGCCGAACGGGGTGAGGTTTTCGATGCCGGTCAGACCCATGCGCTTGAGGATCGCACAGGAGGTCGGGCCCTGGGCTGCCAGAGCGACGACGTCGTGCGTATCATCCAGAATGTCGACGTCGAAACCGGGCTTGTTGATCATCAGCCAGTCGATCTGGCGCTCCTGTGAACACAGGCGGTAGACACCTTCGCGCAGGTGGAAGATCGTACCGTCGTCGATCACCTGGCCCTCGTCGTCACACCAAACAGCATAGCCCACCCTGCCAGGCTTGATCTTCGCCACGTCACGGGTCACCAGCCGGTTGAGGAATGGCAGGGCATCGGGACCGATGATCCGGTGCTTGATCATCGGCGTCAGGTCGAACACGCCGCAGGTGTTGCGGCTGGCGAAATACTCCTTGGTCGAGCTGGTGTACTCCGGGACGGACAGGTAGTCGGCCCAGCGTGACCAGACCTGCATATCGTTCCAATTGGCTTGCTTCGCGTGGAACGGGCTCGGGAACACCTTGGTCTTGTAATGGTCGCGGAAATCGAAACTTACGGTTCTCATGGCATTAACTCCCGTTGCAGATTTCGCGGGCGGCGTTGCGCCCGGCGTGTCCCATAACGCCACCGCCAGGGTGGCTACCGGCACCGCAGAGCCACAGGCCGTTGACCGGCGCGGCATACTGCGCCGCACCGTACACCGGCCGCGTCGTCAGGAACTGGTCCAAGGTCAGTTCGGCGTGGTGCCAATGACCGCCGGTAATGCGGAACTCGTTCTCAATATCCTCCGGTGTCAGTAGCTCAGTGTGCCGGATGATCGAGCGGATGCCGGGAGCGTGGCGCTCCAGCACGTCGATGACGGTTTCGGTGAAGGCGGTTTTGGCCTCGCCCCACCCCGCCTTGAGGTATCTCGGGGCCCACTGCACGTTGGCTGAGAGAACGTGCTGGCCAGCCGGAGCCAGGCTGTCGTCATGCAGGCTGGGGATGATGATTTCCAGCACCGGGGCGGCGGAATATTCACCGTACTTCGCATGGTTGAAAGCATGATCGACATATTGCAGCGAAGGGGCAATCACCAAGCGCTCGCCGACCTGCGCAGCGTCCAGCCCGGTAAACCCGGGCACGCCGTCCAGAGCCAGGTGCAGTTTGGCGACATGGCCCTTGGCACGAATGTTCCGCACACGGTGTGCGAAGCCGGCCTCCAGATTCTGCTCGCCCAGCAGCTTGTGGAAAGTGGTCTTGGGGTCGGTGGCAGAGACCACCAGATCCGCCTCGAGCTTTTCGCCGCTTTCGAGTTGGACGCCGCAAACCCGGTCGAAATCCAGCAAGATGCGTTCCACCGGGCTGGAGGTGCGAACCTCGGCGCCGCATTCGGCAGCGGCGCGACCAATGGCGTTGGATACCGCGCCCATACCACCGGCCGGCAGGCTATAGTCGCCGCCATTGCTCCAGCGGTGTAGAGCGCAAAAAACGCTGTTGTTGGAGCGCGGGCCCAGGAACGAGCCGAGCACGCCGTCGAGGCTGAGGGCACCCTTGAGGAGTTCGCTGTCGAAATGTTCCTGCAGAACGTCAAACATGTTGATACCGGCGATCCGCAGAAACTCCCGCATGTCCCGTTTGCCCATGCGGCGGATGCTCCAACCCAGCTTGGCGAGCGCCAGCAGATCTCCGCGGTTGGTGGTGCCCAAGCGCGGCGGCACCTCGCCGTGCAGCCTGTGCAGGATGCCAGCGAACCGGCTCATCATGCGGTGGAATTCACGCATCGCCACCTGGTCGTCAGCGGACACACCCATTACTTCCGCACCGGAGATGCGCACGTGTTTGCCGAAGGCATCCAGGGAGATGGTGTCCATCCCCGTTTTAAGCACTTTCAGGCCGTGTGACCCGAGATTGAGTTCGTTGCTGATTTCCGCATCGAGCAGGTAGAGCAGGTGCGCGCCCGCGGACACCCGGAAACCGGGTGCGAATTCGCGCGTAATGGCGGCTCCACCGATGTGATCCGTCGCTTCAAGCAGGGTAACCCGGCGGCCGGCTTTTGCCAGGTACGCGGCGCATACCAGGCCGTTGTGGCCGCCGCCAATAATGATTACAGATTTTGACTTACCCATGACCGCGGGCTCCGCTATTGATGATTCTTCGAACCGATGGTGCGAACGCGACGAAGTTGTATTGGGCATACTGCAAGCAGCGGTTGTGCCGCTCGGGCAGATAATCAGCAGCAGCCCGAAGGGGGATGTCGAAACCATTCCGCTGCCCTTGGGCAGGCGTGAGAAGCAATCTCCTAGTCATCAAGCCAGCTCTCCGGAACCGTATTCGGTTTGCGCATGGACAGCAGGATCTCCCGCGCCGCATTGGCGCCCGGCGCGGCCATCGCGCCGCCACCGGGGTGGTTCGAGGATCCGCACATCCACAGGCCCTTGACTGGCCCGCGGTACTGCGCGTAGCCGGGCACCGGGCGGTTGAACAGTAATTGGTCCATGGTCAGCTCGCCATGGAAGATATGGCCCCCGGTCAGCCCCGCTTGCGCCTCCAGTTCACGTGGCGTGAGTATTTCGGCGTGCAGGATCAGGTCCTTGAAGCCCGGCGCGTATTTCTCGAGCAGGTTGATGATGGTCTGCCCAAATGCGTCCCGGTCCTCGTCGGTCCAGTCCCGGCCATGGATCTTCTCCGGCACATACTGGACAAAAACCGTCAGAAAGTGCTTGCCCGGCGGGGTCATGGTCGGGTCCGTCAGCGAGGGAATCAGGACGTCGACGTAGGGGTCCCGTGACCAGGTGCCGTCCTTCCAGTCATCGTAAGCGCGCTCCAGGCGCTCGACGGTGTCGCACAGGTGCATGTCGGTGCACAGCAGTTCGCGGTTGTCCCGCAGAGCCGTGAACTGCGGCAGCCCGTCGATGGCGAAGTTCACCTTGCCCGAGGAACCTTTAATCTTGAAATTGCGTACTTTTTCGAGAAATTCGGGCCGCAGGTCCTGCGCATCCATGCATTGCAGGAAAGTGCGCGGGAAGGTAAGGTTGGAAACCACCGTGTCGGAGCGATACTCGTTACCGTTTTCCAGGGCGACGCCGGTGACCCGGCCGTGCTTGACCAGGATTTGATCCACACTGGAACCCAGTAGCGTTTCGCCGCCGTGGTCCTGGTAACAGGCGTGCATGGCATTGGCGATGGCGCCCATGCCGCCGCGCGCGTAACCCCAGGCGCCCGCGGTGCCGTCCACGTCACCCATGGCATGGTGCAGCAGGACGTAAGCCGTGCCCGGCGACATCACGCCCAGGCAGGAACCGGTGATGCCGCTGCCGGCGTGCGTGGCCTTAAGCAAGGGGTTTTCGAAATACTCGTCCAGGTACTCAGCAATGCTCATGGTGTAGAAGCGAATGCTTTCGTTAATGACGTTTTCGCCCAGTTTCCAGTACTCCCTGCCCATGTGCAGCAGTTCGAGCAGGTCGCGCGGCTTGAACGAGGCCGGGTCGGGCACGGTGCGCAGCAGGAACTGCCGAATGAAGCGGCACTGGCGCATGATGTCACGCCCGAACCGCACTTCGGCATCGGCGTCCCTGGGGCTGTGCCGGCTGATTTCCCGTCGCGTGGCATCCGGGTCGAGATAAGTGCCGAGGTAGTCGCCATTTTCCGAGATGTTGACCTTGCCTGCGTAGGGCACCACCTGCAGGCCGTATTTCGCCAGATCCAGCGCCCGGTAAACCTCGGGCCTGAGCAGTCCGCAGACGTATGAACAGTTGGAATAGAGCCAATCCTTGTAGCGCGGACGGCTGATGGTGGCGCCGCCGACGTATTCGTTTTTCTCGATCAGCAGCACGTTCAGTCCGGCCTTGGCGAGAAACGCAGCATTGGTGATGCCGTTGTGGCCTGCGCCCACGACAATCGCATCATATTTTTTCAATCTTTGAACTCCGGTGATCAGGCCGTTTCGGCCTTGCGGTGTGGTTATCCGTGGCGCTGCAGACGGCCGGCTCGAAGCCCTTGAGCACGGACGGAAAACAGGCCGGCGGTTTGCGGTGTCTCGTCATTTGCTCATAAGCATAGGCGAATTGAATGAGCAAGCCATCCGAGTAGCGACGGCCAAGAATTTGCAAACCGGCCGGCAGGCCGTCCCCGTTAAAGCCCATGGGCACGGTGATCGCTGGCATTCCGGTTGATGGAGCAATTAACTGGCTGTTGTCCCCCCGGTAGTCCTCCTGGCCCCGGTCCAGGCGGGCCGGCGGATACCTCCAGGTCGGGAACACCAGTGCGCCCACGGCGGCTTGGTCCATTGCGGTGGTTACGTCATGCAGAAAGGATCGCCGGGCCGGGTGATCCAGGAAGACCGGGCAAGGTTCGCTCCAGTCGGCCTGCGCGACATCCGCCGAGTACTGAAGGTACCATTCGAAATCTTCCCTGGCCTGCGCGGAATAAAGACCGGCATCAAAGGCTTGCTTGACGTCACGCATCGGCGCGGTTTCACCCAGGGTTTTCAGGTACTGGGCCAGGTCGTAACGAAAAGTGGCACAAAATGAATCGGCCTCGGCGTGCACTGACCAGTTTGGCACCTCGAACGGGTCAACGAGTTCCGCACCTGCTGCGCGCAGATCTTCCAGCGCGGCCTCGAACAGCGCCAGGATCTCCGCATCGGTGTCTTGCGGCTCTGCCTGGGCCCGGAGCACACCGATTCTGGCCCCTGCCAGACCGTCTGAGTTCAGGTAGTTGGTGTAGTTTTGCTCCCGTTTCGCCACCTCGCTCAAAGGGTCGTCAGGGTCGTAGCCTGCCACCACATCAAGCAGACGTGCCGCGTCTGCGACCGTTCGTGCCATTGGCCCGGCGACGTCCCGGTCAAACACCAGCGGAATGATGCCATCACGGCTGGTAAGCCCAAGGGTTGGCCGAAGGCCTACCAGCGCCAGGTGAGAGGACGGTCCCCGAATCGAATTACCGGTGTCCGTGCCCAGGCCGGCGACACCGAAACTGGCCGCCACGCCGGACGCCGTTCCCCCACTGGAACCGGCCGGAACCCGGTCCAGTGCATAGGCATTGGCGGTCACCCCGTAGGACGAGCTGATCGTTTGCTGGGGGCTGAAGGCCCACTCTGCCATATTGGTCTTGGCCAGGACTATTGCGTCCGCCTGCCGGAGTTTGCGCACCATGAACGCATCGTCGGGCGGCAGGTTTTTTGCCAGGGCAATCGAGCCACCGGTGGTCGGCAGGTCATGGGTATCGAAGTTGTCCTTGACCAGGATCGGTGCACAGAACAACGGCCCCAGGGTGTCCCCGTTGGCCACTGCCTGGTCGATGTCTTTGGCTCGCTGGAGTGCCCGAGGGTTGATTTCGGTAATGGCGTTGAGCCCGCTGGCTTGGTCGTAGGTCTCTATCCTTTCCAGGTAGGCTTCAACCACCACCTGGCATGATGTACGCCCTGTGCGGATAGCGTCCTGGATATCAGCGATCGTGGCTTCAACCACGTCAAATGATGTGTCATTCAAGACATTGCCATGCGCATTGCTTTTCGGCTTGGCAGGTGCCTTCAGCTCGCATGCACCCAACACCAGTACGAGTGCTGCGAGGGGCAAGAGAAGTAACCCTGACTGGATAGTTTGCAGTTTTATCTTATTCATATGGCTCAGCAATGGTTCTACCTGGCAAGCTGATATGTTGTCAGGTCAGCCCGCAACCCCGCCACCGTCCACGACCAATGCATCGCCGGTCACGAAGGAAGAGTCATCACAGGCCAGGAACAGCACCGCGCGGGCGATTTCTTCGGGCGTTCCAATCCGCCCGAGCGGGCGCTTAGCGCCGCCGGCCGCATAATCCTCCCACTTCATGCCACGCTTTTCGGCATCGTCTTCCAGCATTGGCGTCATGACGTCCCCGGGGCACACGCAGTTGACCCGTATGCCCTGCGGGCCGTGATCGATGGCCATGGCCTTGGCCATGACGATAAGCCCGCCCTTGGCTGCACAGTAGGCCGCCGCCTTGTCGCCACCAAGGATGCCCCAGCCTGAACTGGTATGGATGATCGACCCGCTGCCGCGCTCGATCATGGAAGGAAGCGCATACTTCGACATCAGGAAAGCGCCCTTCAAGCTGGAGTCGATGGTCTCGTCCCACTCTGCTTCGGTGCAGTCCGGAATCGTTTTCGGGTGGAAGACCCCGGCATTGTTGAACAGTACGTCGATCCGTCCGAAGCGCTCCAGGGTTTGCTCAACGGCCTGCCGGCAGTCCTCCGCGACACACACGTCTGAGCGAATGAACATTGCCGTACCGCCGTCGTCGTTGATGGCCCGCGCCACCTGGTTGCCGCGTTCCTCATTACGTCCGGTGAGCACGACGGCAGCCCCCTCCTGCGCCAGCAGAATCGCGGTGGCGCTGCCGATGCCCGAGGTTCCGCCGGTAATGAGTGCAACTTTGCCTTGCAGTTTCATAAAGGTACTTCTCCTGAGTCAGTTTCGTATCGCCCGGCGGCCAGGCACCGGTGCGGAATCTCCTACTCGTGGGCCCACTGGCTGCACAGGCCGCCGGTGGTTTCTGCCCCGTCCATTACATATTCGTGGCCGCTCGCAAAGCCTGCATCATCCGAGGCCAGGAAGGCGTATAGCGCAGCCAATTCTTCGGGCTTCGCGTGCCGCCCCAGCGGTATCTTGCGATTGACCGCGGCAAGCATCTCGTCGCTGTACTCGGCGCGCTGCATTGGCGTCAGCGTGTATCCCGGGGATACGGCGTTGACCCTGACGGTTGGGGCAAGCTCCAGCGCCATCGCCAGGCTCAGGGCGATCACTCCGCCCTTGCTGGCACTGTAATCGGCGTAATGCGGGTAGCCGACGTTGCCGGCCGTGGAGGCCGTGTTGAGAATCACACCGGAGCCGCGGGCAACCATGTGGCGAGCCGCGGTCTGCGCCACGTTGAACACGCCCTTGAGGTTGACATTGATCACCCGGTCCCATTCCTCCGGAGTGATGTCGAGGAAACCGTGCCGAATGCTGATGCCGGCATTGTTGATCAACACGTCCAGCGAGCCCATTCTTTCGATCGCCTCGCCAACCGCTGCCTGCACCTGTTTCATGTTTGAAACGTCAGCATCGATCACGGCGGTAAGACCCGGCAACTCGGCCCTGACCCGTTCCCGCGCCGAGGCGCTGCTATCGATAACGCAGACCGCGCAACCCTCTTCAAGGAAACGGGCCGCTGTGGCCTGCCCGATGCCGCTGGCACCACCAGTGACCAGTACGTTCTTACCTTTCAAGCCGCGCATCGATACCCTCCAGTTGATGAAAATTCCTTACCGCCGGGGAGTATACACACACACCAAGCAATTGAAATTGGCTATTCACGGAGCATTGGGCACTAGCCGGGCCGACAGAATACCAGGCCCCACAGTGTCTTTTAGCTTGGCTTTGAAAATCAAGCCCAACAAAAATCCCACTTTTTGTTTGTCCTGCCCTGATCATTCATGGATGGATTATTCGGCGCTTCCTTGAGTGGAACTACTAATTGAAACCGAAATTGCCTGCCCGTGCTACGGGAAAAACATCTCTGTGCTGATTGATTCTGCAGTTGCGAACCAGCACTGCATCGAAGATTGCCAGGTGTGCGGCCGACCGATTGTGTTCGTCCTTCATGCCCGCGCGTGACCGAACTGGGCCAGGTACCATTGCTGGAAGGTTATCACGCGCCGCTCGTGTTCGGAGTATCGCCCCGGCTGGTAGCGCGAGGACAGGATGCCGAGCTGGTTGTTTTCCGTGATGGTCTGGTCCTGCCGGGTGGTGGTGTCCCAGCCCCAGATCATGCGCTGCACGTCGTAGCCAGTGGCCTCGCCGTCCACCAGCCAGGTCAACTCAACATCGGTTTGCAGGGTGTCACGTGGCGCAAACTGGAACAGCACGGCAAAGTCGTTGCACGCCACCAGTTGGGTGAACGGGCTGAACGACAGGTACATGCGGCCCTGGTCAAAGCCGCGCCGCTTGCCCATCAGCGTCGAGGCAGGCCGTCCATCCTGTGTTTCGCTGTCATAGCCCTCGCGGATATTGCGTTGCAGCAACAAACGCAGGTGCGAGGATTCGGGGCCGTCATCAACAGTGCCAATCGGGCGTCCCAGGGCTGCCGCATGTTTCTCCCAGGCCGCCACCACCGGTTGGTATTTGGCCACCGCTGCGGCCGGCCCGGAACTCGGCCCCGCGCCATACGCCACCAGCGCTTCCGGCGGATGCATGGAGCAGAATTCTGGATGGGCCGGTGCGCAGTGGTAGCACTCAACGAAATTCTCCACCACCAGTTTCCAGTTTGCCGACGTTGGATAGGATAGCCGGTGCGCGATCTTTGCTTCGGCGAAGCCGTGGAAGTCAAGATACGGTGCCAGGTCTGCGAACGTGGCATCGAAATCGACCGGGTTGCCCCGGCTCAGGTTGATGAAGATGAAGCCGTGGAATACCCGCACATGGCAGCCATGCAGCCCGTTATCCCGCTTGGAGAAATCTGCGGGCATCAGCGGCGCCGCAATCAACGCTCCGTCCAGGCTGTAGGTCCACGCATGGTATGGGCAGGTAAATCGCTTTGCCGATCCGGCCGATTCGGTGCACAGCACCGAACCGCGATGGCGGCAAACATTGAAGAATGCGTTGACGGTTGCATCGTCCTGCCGCACAACGATGATCGATTCATTGCCCATGCGGTAAAGAAAGTAGTCACCCTTGTTCCTGACCTGGTCGGTATGCCCGGCCACGATCCACTTGTGGCTGACCACGCTGTCCATGTCTGCGGCGAATACCTCGTCAGCGCAATAGAATTTCCGGTCCAGACTGTAGCCGCTGCGCGTTTCCGCTGCCAGTTTTGCCATGAGTGAAGAATGGGATGTGCGCATAAGTGCTCCTCGTTGGTTCGCTATGCCGGGCTCTTGATGCGGCGGTTTTCGGGGTCGAACATCGGCCGCAGTGATGCCGTGGCCGGGTGGCGTATACCGGCAATCTCGATTTCAAATTCATTCGCGCCGATCTCGCCAGGCACATCGACATAGCCCAGGCCTATGGCTGCGCCCAGCGTGTGGCCATACATGCCTGAGCGGATGGAACCGACAATGCTGTCACCGCGCCAGATCGGTTCGTCGTGGTAGAGCAAGGGTTGCGGCGATTGCAGTTTGAACTGCACCAGGCGCTTGCGCAGGCCCTGCTCCTGCTGTCGCAGCAAAGCATCCCGGCCGATAAAGCCACCTTTTTTATCCCACTTGACGGCAAAACCCAGCCCGGCTTCCAGAGGCGTGTCCTCATCGGTGATGTCATGGCCCCAGTGGCGATAGGCTTTTTCGATACGCAGTGAGTTGAGCGCGTGGTAGCCGGCGTGCACCAGGCTGCAGCGATCCCCGGCAGCCACGATTTCGTCGTAAACGCCCAGCATGAACTCGGTGGGCACATACAACTCCCAGCCGAGTTCTCCTACGTAGGTAATGCGCGAAGCCCGCACCAAGGCGTAGCCCAGCTCGATTTCCCGGCTGCTGGCAAAGGCAAATGCTGTGGTCGACATATTCGCTGGCGTCAATGATTGCAGCAGTTCGCGCGAGCTCGGCCCCATCAGGGATATAACGCCCATGGCGGAGCTCACATTAGTCAGCACGCAACGTTCAGTGTCCGCGATTTGCCGTTTGAGCCAGCTGAAATCACGCACTTCAGTTTCCGCTCCCCCCACGATCAGGAAGCAGTCCTCAGCAAGCCGGGTGACGGTGCCATCAGCCTCAATCCCGCCACGCTCGTTCAGCCATTGCGTGTAGACGATGCGGCCAGTGGCGACATCGATGTCATTGGCACATACCCGGTTCAGCGCCCGGCGAGCATCCGGACCTTCGAGGCGAAACTTGGCAAAGGAGGACTGATCAAACAGGCCGACTGTTTCGCGCACAGCGCGGTGCTCGTTCGCGGAGTGCTCGAACCAGTTCTGGCGCCCATAGCTGTATTCGTAGCGCGGCCTTATTCCCTTTGGTGCGTACCAGTTGGGTCGCTCCCAGCCAAACGCTTCCCCGTGGCAGGCACCGCGCGCCACCAGGCGGTCGTGCAGCGCCGACTTACGCGCGCCGCGGGCGGACTCATATTGACGAAACGGCCAATGCGTGGCGTACAGCAGACCCAGCGTTTCGGACACCCGTTCGCGCAGGTATTTGCGGTTGCCCTGGAAGGGCATGTTGCGCCGCACGTCCACTTCCCACAGGTCCGCCGGTGGGTGGCCATCGCGTAGCCAATCAGCCATCACTTTGCCGACACCACCCGCTGATTGCAGTCCGATGGAATTCATGCCGGCAGCAACGAAGCAGTTTTTCAGTTCCGGCACCTCGCCCAGGTGGTAGCGCACGTCGGGCGTAAAGCTCTCTGGGCCACAGAAGAATTTCTGGATGCCCGCGTTTTGCAAAGCCGGGATGCGCTGCATGGCCTGCTCCAGCACAGGCTCCATCTGTTCGAAATTGCCGGCGATTTCGTCGAAACAAAAATCCTCCGCAATGCCTTCAGTGCCCCAGGGCCGTGCTTGCGGCTCGAACGCACCGACCATCAACTTGCCCGCATCGTACTTGTAGTAGCTGCAGGCATCGTAGTCGCGCAATACAGGCATTGCGGGGTCCAGTCCTGCGACAGACTCAAACAGCACATAATAATGCTCGCAGGCCTGCAGTGGAATGTTCACGCCGACGGTCGCGGCCAGATCCCGACTCCACATGCCGCCACAGATCACCACCTTGTCGGCCGTGATGTCGATTGCGATATCTCCCTGGACGGTCGACACCCCGATAACTTTCGCGCCATCGTGCCGAATGGCCGTCACCTTGCAGTCCTGCACAATCTGCACGCCGCCACTGCGCGCGCCCTTGGCCAGCGCCTGAGTGATATCCACTGCGTTGCCATAGCCGTCGCTGGGAATGTGTATGCCGCCCAGGATGTCACTGTCG
>JAWXBM010000044.1:0-4580 GCA_034440115.1 Lysobacterales bacterium
AGCCACCGGTCAGCTTGGGACCCTCCTTCGCTTCGGTCGAGGGCTAAAGTGCGATATCGCAGCTGCCGCGAGTCTCCACGTTGACGCCGCCCGCCGCGGTGATCCCATCTCCATGGGCAATCTTGGGGACTATCTGGAAAAAATTGAAGAAGCGGCGTGGACGGGAAATGTGCAGGCCGCTGGGTGTATGGCCATGATTTATGGCCACGGTCTGGTGGGCGAAAAGAATCTCGCCAAAGCGCTCGAGTGGATCAATTGGGAGCAGCACTTCAGGGCCGAGTGCGGTGAGGAACTTGCCGACGAACTACGCGAGCTAAAGTCTCAGTGTTGTAAAGCAATCACCTGTCCGGACTGACGCTCGATCAGGCATTCGGCGTCAGACCCAACCGGCAGGAACCGGCCATAAGCGGACGTTTTCCGACAATCCCCAAAGCGGACCTATCCATTGTCTTGGACTAAGCGTTTAGCCATTGTTATCCTGCCCACCGGGCGCTTAACCCCCTTCAACTCGTTAGCTGATGAAGCCGACGAGAGTCTCAAGAGCGGTTGCGCGGCCAGGAGTGAGCGGTGCGAAATGGCACCACCGCAAAGATAGACCTGGCTCGGTTAGTTAAGACAGATTTCCGCGTTTCGTAAGTGAATTTCCTGCGGTGGCGGGAGTCCGCGAGCGGCGTGCCAGCGGTGTCCCTTAATCGCTATCAGGCAGCGTTCTTTAGTGGTTGTTGGGTGAAGTATGCCTCGTCGGGCGTGCGGTCGCCCAGCGCGGTGTGCGGCCGGCGGCGGTTGTAGAAATCCAGATATCGTCCGATGCCGGCCTTGGCCGCGCTGACGCCTTCGTAGGCATGCAGGTAAACCTCTTCGTACTTGATGGAGCGCCACAGCCGTTCCACGAATACGTTGTCGCGCCAGCAACCGCGGCCATCCATGCTGATGGCGATCCCGTGGCCGTGCAGCATCGTGGTGAAGGCATCACTGGTAAATTGCGAGCCCTGATCGGTATTGAAAATTTCCGGCTTGCCGTAACGGGCGATGGCCTCTTCGACGGCTTCGACACAGAAGTCGGCGGTCAGCGTATTCGATACCCGCCACGCCAACACCCGCCGGGTGGCCCAGTCCATGACCGCCGCCATGTAGATGAAGCCGCGCTGCATCGGCAGATAGGTGATGTCCATGGCCCACACCTGGTTCGCGCGCTCGATGCTGAGGTTACGCAGCAGGTACGGGTAGATTTTGTGGGCCGGATGGCGCTTGCTGGTATTGGGTTTGCGGTACAGCGCCGCAATGCCCATCTTCGCCATCAGCGTGCTGACATGCAGGCGGCCGGCGGGTGGATGGCCTTCCCGGCCGAGCATCCTCGATAGCTGACGCGCGCCGAGAAAGGGGTATTCCAGGTGCAGCTCGTCGATAGCGCGCATCAGCGCCAGGTCCTTCTCTGACGTGGCCATTGGCAGGTAGTACACGTTCGCACGCGAGATCTCCAGCAACTCGGCCTGTCGCGTGACCGGCAGCGGATGGTCCTTGACGATCATCGCTTTGCGCTCGCATCGCCCACGCGACCGAGCGCGACTTCCAAAAAATCAACTTCCAACGCCAGTTGCCCGATCTTGGCCTGCATCTCCTTGGCGCTCGGACCCTGTTCCGTGCCGCGCTTCTCGCTAGGCGTAAGGAACACCCCGATCGCACCCTCCAGCAACTGCGTCTTCCACTGCACGATCTGGCTGCCGTGCACGTCGTACTTCTCGGCCAGCTCCGCCAGCGTCTTGTCGCCCTTCAACGCCGCCAGGGCCACCTTCGCCTTGAACACCGCCGTATGGTTCCGTCTCGGCCTTCTCATTGCACTGCTCCTTTGCGGGCGATATCCTCGCCCATAAGAGCAGGTCCTTCACTTATCCGCCAGTCTCATTTTCCCGAGCCAGCTCTGATGTTGCGGACCGTACGTTGGGGCGCTCAACTAAGATAGGTGCTGTTCGAAAGACAGAAGGGAAGAAGGGAAACGATGTTCAAAAACATTACGATCCACGGATGGCGTCAATTCAGACGTGTAGATATCGATTTCCATCCGCGACTGACGGTTTTAACTGGCGCCAATGGTGCCGGCAAGACGACGCTGCTGAATCTCGTGAGCAGGCATTTCGGATGGTCGAACAGTTTCATCAGCACGCCAACAAACCGAGGGCCAAATTCGACGTTGTCATACTCGACCGATTATTGGCAATTCGATGAAGACAAAGAATCGCCTTCTGAGCAAAGAGTCGTCGTCTCGGTTGGCCCTCAACAGCCCATCGGGACAATTTCATACAGTAATGACGCAATTGCAACCCTGTCCGTTTCAACCGGTAACACTGGCTCGGCTTACGACGTTCAGGTTGCGAACCAACAAGCTGTCGAAGGCTTACACATTCCATCGCATCGGCCGACATACAGCTACCAGCAGGTCCAGAGTATTCCGACGGTTCCGCGGAGAAGGAACGATGCATTTCAACAATACCTTCAGCTGATAAAAACCCGCTACGGTGGGGGGCATACACAATGGTCACCGCAGTACTATATGAAAGAAACCCTGATTGCGCTTGCGACTTTTGGCTATGGCAACGCTGCGGTTGAAGCTGATGTCGAATCAGCACGAATATTCGAGGATTTTCAGGATGTGCTTCGGCGGATGCTGCCACCTAAGCTGGGGTTTCGACGACTAATCGTCCGCGTTCCAGAAGTAATATTGGACACAGCAACTGGGCCATTTTCGATTGACGCGGTGTCGGGCGGCGCGGCGGCGGTGATAGATTTGGCGTGGCAAGTGTTCATGTATCAGCCGGGCGGTACATCGTTTGTGGTAACCCTAGACGAGCCAGAAAATCACCTGCATCCCGAGCTTCAACGTCGCGTGCTCGCGGACCTAATTACGGCATTTCCGACCGTTCAATTTGTGGTAGCCACACATAGCCCGTTTATAGTTGGGTCGGTTCCGCAATCGAATATCTACGTGCTTGATTATGACGAGACGAATAAGGTCAACAGCACTATGTTGGATACCGTCAACAAGGCGGGAAGCGCTAACGAGATTCTTCGAGATGTTCTTGGCCTCGAATTCACTATGCCGGTTTGGGTAGAGGCCGAACTAAGTACGTTGCTCGAGAAATATTCGGCGATGGATTTCACAAATGACAATATGACAGCGCTTCGCACAGAGATGGCGGCGTTGGGACTCGCCAAGCACGCGACACAGACGATCGCGAGGCTGGCCGGGCGAAAGAGTGCGCAATGATTCGTTTGCATAAGCGAGACGTGCCTGCGGATATCGCGCAACGGATTGCAGATAGGACTGCGCGTTATCGCGAGCTGCAGGCTACGGGAGAGGAGATTCCAGCGGCCTTGAATGTTGCTTACAGAGACCCGCAGGTTAAACTCTTGCTGCGCGCGGAGACATCGGATAAGTGCGCCTATTGTGAAAGCAAGATACCGCACGTCGACTTTGGCGATGTCGAACACATCATTTCCAAGGCTGCGAGGCCCGACCTCAGATATGAATACGCCAACTTAACGTATGCATGCGGTGTCTGTAATACGAAGAAAGGCAATTATCACAACGATGGGACACCGCTTCTGAATCCGTATGAGGATGATCCCGATGAGCACCTTATAGCGGTCGGTCCAATGGTAATGCGCGACCCTAGAAGCGATCGAGGGCTGCTCACGCAGAAGCGTCTGGAATTGAATAGGGGTTCGTTGATCGAACGGCGGTCGGAAAGATTGGAAGCGATAGGGACGCTGATGGATCAAATCGCCCGCACGACAAATCCTCGAATCAGAGATGTTTTGTTGGAGCAAGTTCGGCTAGAGTGCGAATCCCAAAAAGAGTATGCGTTTGTGGTTCGAGGATATGTCAAATCTCTCGAACCAATGGTCGATGTGGCCGCCTAATCATTCCGCAACAATATCTGGCTGCGTTGGTTTTCGTTCTGCCAGGTGCTAAGACGCCGATTCCTTGCGGGCTGGAGGAAGTCGGCCGTTCATTGCGCATGACTGCCGGCGTTGACACTCACCTTCGGTTCGGCCCGCAAGACCTTGAGCAACGAAGCCGAATATTCCGAATGGTCTTGAAGTGAGTTGACGATCTAGAGAGACTTCTTCGGGAGACGACGCGTTGGAGTGCGACTCGAATGTCCGCTTTATCTATACATGAGGTCGGCTTCGGGTCGATAGCGGGCTTAGCGCATGGCGCATTGCGATGTGGATCTGCCTCGTTTTTTGATCGAATCTCGGGTAGGTCAACTGACCGATGCGGAGGAAGTGGAGCAAATCGCCTGTTGCGTACGATGATCGGAGCCCAACCATCTGCTCCCAACAACGCCTCCACCATTTTTTGCAATCGATTGCAGACCGTCGACGGCCTATCGTCCGCCGCGAATTGGCCAGCACCGGTCCAAGACCGCTTGGGCTTCGCGTACTGCCTCTCGCACTAGCTGGCGGTCGTCGTGGATGATGTCGCATACGTTTTTACCCGTCTCCGAAAGCCCGAGCGCCAGTCGCTCTTCTTCAATGCCGGCACGTAGCATTTGGAGTGCCAACGTTGGCGACAGGTC
>JAWXBM010000045.1:0-12641 GCA_034440115.1 Lysobacterales bacterium
ACGTGGGGTCGATGACGTAGAAACCACCATTGAAATTACCCGGAAGGGTCTCGAAGGCGGTACGTTGATCGTCGTGGGTCCGGTGGTGACAGATGATTGCATCGGGCTGGTGTTGACCCGCCTCGGCGAAGATCCTACGCAGGACATGCAGCGGTGGGTTGGGCCCGTCCACCAGTTTACCTGCCACGGGTGCCCGAATCGTCTCAAGCGGTGGTCTGGTGAAAAAGGCCAAATCCACATCCGTCAGCACCACCCGTGATGTGCTCGGGAATGCGGTCTCCAGCTGCCGGATTTTGTTCGTGTGCGGGTGCCCACGATGAAAAGGTTCGACTGCATGGGTATGCACTTCCAGCGTCTTCACAAGTGCCGCCAAATGTGGCGGCAGCTCGCAAACGTGATGCAGATGAACCTGGGAGGCACGGACGCCAACCACCTCGAACAGAGTCGCCAGCCACGGAATCAGGCTCGACCAGATTGCTGGCGTGTCGTCGACAACGCAGGACCACGCGATGTCTGCTTGTTCACTCACGAGAGCAGCGGAGAAATCTTGAAAAAAAGAAGCATCTGGTTCTGACATGTGGTGGCTAACACGCGCCCGGTCGGATCGATGTCCAGGCCTTTGACTCCTCCTTCGAGTGCCCGGTACTGCTCCGGCGTGTTGTCCTGAGTCTTCTTGAAGATTGCCTGCTCCACGGCGTCGCGACTCAGCGTGCTCGTGTCCTGATCAAGGTCCCAGGCACCAGCGGTGCAGAAAACGTGAAGCTGTTGCCCGCCGGCATCCGCGACGATCAGTCGTCTGCCATCGTGGTCGAAACATAGCCCATGGGGGAAATGCAAGCCCGGGTCACGCAGTACACACGACAGCTCGCCGGTTTCCAGCCCGTAAACCACAACGCGATTGTGGTCGTGATCGCTGATGGCCATCCACCGTTCATCCCGACTCACGGCGACACCATCGGGTATTTCGAGCCCATGCTGTGCCAGTACTTCATCGCTGTGGACGGCAACGGCGCCGTTTTCGACCGAGAACCGGTGGGCCGAGACAGTGCTCATGTTGTTGCAGCACACAAAAATTCGGTTGCCGAACACCCGGACTGAGCCGGGGCCGCACATGACGAAGCGGCCGCGTAATTTTCTGGTCTGCCCGGTCGCTCCGAAGTGCGCCGACTTCCAGCGCAGCAGCAGGTCGAGCTCCATGTCGGCGGTCCATTGATCGGTCGCGGGGATGCGGTAGAATGCGAGGCCCGCGCGCCGGTTGGCCACGACGAGGGTATGGCTGTCCAAGAAGTCGACACCGTGCGGGGTGAGGAGGCTCTCCGACTTGAATCGAATGCAGTTTCTGATCTCGATGGGTCGGGCGAGAATATCCAGATCGAATAGCAAAATGCTGCCGTCAGTTGCAACTGCGGCCAGTATCTTACCGTCTGGGGAGAATTTTACGTCTTCCGTGCGCAGAGTGGCTGGGAGCGTGCAGGCAGCCTCCGTGTGGGCGATTGGGTCAAGCACGATGTGCGGTATGGAGAATCAGCAGGGTTTCGTGCAAACGAGGGCGTGGGCGAAAGGATGTTTTTGAGGACATAGCTGCGCTCCAATGAGTCTTATGTGCCAGCGAAATTCATGCGGAAAGCTAGAGGCGTGCCCCTGGCGTGCCCCTCTTGGAGAAAAATAGCACATATGTCTTTGTGTGGCAGTATTAAGTTCTTTCCTGCATGTGGGTTTACTCTGTCCCTTTACTCTGACCCCATCATTACAGCATTTCATAGGCCCCCAGGCTGAAATCCCTGGCATAGATCATATTGACGCGGTCCAGCATTTTTCGGTCATAGTATTCCTCGATGTTTCTTTCCCCAGGTGTTTGAATCATCTCGGTTTGCAAGCCATGACGCTTTAGCAAGCGGGCAAAATCATCTTTGAACTGCTCGAACCTCAACAACTCGTTTACTACCAGCTTACCGCTGCGATCGCAGACGTATTGATGCTGTGGACGAACATGTATGAGGAAGTTCGCTTGGTGTTGGTTGGCGTTTCTAATAAGGTCCCGCCAATGATTATCGATCTCAAGTGGTAAAGCGAAAACCAATTCTTCGAAAGAATCAAAATACCGGTGAGGACCGCCATTTTGAAATACTAATTGACGCCAAAGGAATTCTGAAACAAGCCTGAAGTAAGGGTTGCGAATTACCGCAAACGAATAGAAAATTTTGAACTCACCTGTAAAGTTGAGAAGCTCAAGCATGGAGAGGTGTTGAAGCTCATACCATCTTCGATGCAGGTATTCCTGCCCTAACCAGGACTCTTTCCCCCAAACCATGTCGTCAATGGAGTGGAAAAAACGTTCAATCGCTGTTCCACCTGTCTTGGGAATATGAATATGAACCAGCTTGGAACGATGATATACAGGCATCGATTAAATCCCGCTAAAATCTCAGGTATGCATGCTATCCTGATGAGCATTAAGACTCATCAATATATTCATATTCATGGTCAAATACGTGCAGTTATTCGGCGAGCGGTGTTCAGGTACGAATTTTGTCGCCAGCCTTATCCAGAGGCATGATTGGATACGTTCAATTCATGCCAGGCCCTATCATGCTGGCAATCATTGGGGGCTGGGCCTGACTGAATTTCTTCGCAAGCCCTGGCTTTCATTCGAAACCTCAAGAGTTAATCCCGATTGGCCGGAAAGAAGTGATGGGTACTGGTTTATTGAAGAAGCAAAAAACATACTGAGATTGAGAAATGAAAAGGTCACACACCTGCTCAATCTGCAGGGTGTGGTTGAAAATGTGTATTACGTCAACTACGAAATCATCAGGGATCACAATCACCTGCTTCAAAAAATTGCCAGCCAATACCGCATCAAGCTGAAACACTCAAATATCGTGGCTGAGCGGAGGTACTTTGGTGCTCCCCAAGACACTGAGTTTTCAAAACCAAAGTATCAGCCAATTTCCAATGGTGATTTGAAGTTTATTCGCAGTGAACTCAATTGGGAGACCGAAGGCCGCATTTGATACGCCAGCGAAGATTATGAGGGCCCATGATCTGCAGCGAGACCTGTCACTTTCGCGGTGTTTCACACCCATTCTTGCCACAGGGTCGAAGAACCCTACACCGCCCTTGGTCAGGAGCAGTCAGGCTGTCAGTTAAGCACCAGGTCTGGGTGTGGCGAAGCTCGGCAATCCGGCCTTCATTTGTTCTGCGGCCTGTTCTTTGGGCTGCCCGTTCAAAGATTGCCGGCAGGCAGCGCCATTGATGCAGAACACAAGAAAAATTGCAGCGAGCAGCAATTGCCGGATGGATGTTTCTGCAAGAGTCATAGAATCAAAGACCGCCGAAGGCAGCCAAATCATTCAGTAAGTAAATTCAAACGCTGTGGTAACGGCAGGTCAATCACGGAAATTCTTGAACTGCAGCGGCAGGCCGATATCGGCATCGCGCAAAAACGCGATCACTTCCTGCAAGTCATCGCGTTTCTTGCCGGTAACGCGCAGCTGATCGCCCTGTATGGCGGTTTGTACTTTCAACTTCTGGTCTTTAATCATCTTTACCAGCTTACGTGCATCATCCGATTGTATGCCTTCGCGTACGGTAATGGTTTGGGTAGCGGTTTTGGCCTGAATCACCGGTTCGGATTTATCCAGCGCAATGATATCGATGCCGCGTTTCACCAGCTTGCCGCAAAGGATGTCGTACATTTGCTGTAACTGGAATTCTGAGCCGGATTGCAGTTTGATCGCCTGGTCATCCAGTTCAAACTCCGAATCCGTGCCCTTGAAATCGAAACGGGTAGTCACTTCACGATTGGCCTGATCAATGGCGTTGGACAACTCGTGACTGTCGACTTCTGAAACCACATCAAACGAAGGCATTACTAACTCCTTTAATCAAACCAGGGTGATCACAGCAACGGAATTCTTCAGGGCGAGCGCAGCGCCAGCCAGATAAACACTACCAGAAAAGAAGCTACCCCCAATGAGAGCGCAATCATAAAACTGGTATAGGCCACCTGTAACAAGGCGAATTTCTTGTTCAGCACGCTGCCGAGACTGTGAATGTTGCGCATCATGGTGTCGTAAATCAGCGGCTTGTCTTGCATCAGCTCTTCCAGGCCAATGACAAAATCACTTTCAGCCATATTGGCGAAATTGCCAAAAAACAGAATATTGCCTTTGCTGTTTTTGAGGTCAGAGAGGGTAATCGGATCGTGGCTGACCCGCGGGCGGGCGGCCAGGATAGCGAAAATCATCGATATCAGGCTGCCAACCAGCAACAAAATTGTCGGTAGTAACAACCACGGGTTGGAATCCAGCTTGGGAGCCACCGAGGCGAGAATGATGGACATGATGATGCCGTTGATACTGATCATCATGTTGGCTTTATTGTCAGCCAGGCTGGTCAGGTCCATCTGCACCCGGTAGGAACTTTTGAACAGCGTTTCAATGCCGCGTGAAGTGCCGGGTGTTTTGACCGGAGTGACCGGAGCGGCATCGGGCACAACCGGCGTACCATCTGCAGCAACGACAGCCCCAACGATGGCTTGATTGTCTGCTTCAATCAGTTTGATGGCCTTTTCCAGGTCAGCTTGGGCTTTATGCAGCTGGTTCTCAGCTTCTTTCAGTTCGTTTGACATGTCTCTCGCCCGTCATTCGCATGGATTGTTGACGCGTCCAATTATCATAGCTTATTCAAAGCCATTCGCATGCACCGGTTGAACGCTTTTCGTTTATTTGCCTGCCTGGGAATAAGCACTGCAAATTTTATATCAGCTTCATGGCAAAATGAGCACTGTGAATCAGTCCGGCAGCCTGGCGGTTACCGCTTATGATTTGATCATTTACAGTCTTTGGAGAAAATAGTGACCATTTCCCTTTATGACGCTTCGGTAGGTTCTTACCTGCAAATACTGCCTGCGGTTAGCGCCTTGCTCGGTAAAGCGGCAGAACACTTCAATGCGCAAGGCGTAAGCCTTGACGAGCTGACCGATGCCAGATTGCATCCCGAGATGTTGCCTTTGCGGTTCCAGATCGCATCGGTGGCACACCATTCCATTGGCACTATTGAAAGCATGCATAGTGGCACTTTCAGCCCGCCACCCTATGACGCGAAGATGGATTTCGCCGGCATGCAAGCCAGGCTAAAACAAGCGCAGGATGATTTGACGGCGCTCAGTGCCGACGAAATCAACGCCCTGGCCGGTAAGCCCATGGAGTTCGTGATGGGTGACTTGCGCCTGCCGTTCAGCACGGAAAATTTCGTGCTCAGCTTTTCCCTGCCTAATTTCAATTTCCATGCAACCACCGCTTACGACATTCTGCGCCACAAGGGCTTGCCGCTGAGCAAGCGTGATTATTTGGGCAAGCTGCGTATCACCCGCGAATCCAGAGGCTGAGGCACATGCGTAAGCAAGTAACTTTAATAGCAGGTGTTTTAGCGGTTGTGCTGGCGGCATGGCTGCTGCTGCGTGGTTCTGATGAACCTCCTGCCGCTGCAGTACAAACCTCGGCAGCCGAAATGGCTATGGCCGAGGCACGGCAGATCCACTCTTTGGCCGATGCCTATGTGCAATTCTTCTTCGAGCAGTTTCCGGAGCAGGCACTGTTCTCAGGCGCTGTGGATCCCGATCCTGCCAGGCTGACGGATAATTCGCTGGAAGCAGAAGCTCGCTGGCAAATTCTGCAGCAGGACATGTTGGCCGATCTGGATGAAATCGACTTCACGATTGTCACTGATCCAGCCGCCAACATTACTGCCAACATGCTGCGCAATCAGTTGCAGAGCTCATTGGACCTGGCGGTTTGCCGCAATGAACTGTGGTCGGTCAGCCCAACCTGGACTGGCTGGCTAGCTGAATTTACCGAACTCGCTGGCAAGCTGAAGTTGAATACGCCCGAGCAGCGTGAAGCTGCACTCAGCCGTTTGCAGCAAATCGAAGTCTATGTTGATACTGAAATAGTCAACCTGCATGAAGGCGTGGAGTTGGGCTACGTGGCGCCGAAAAACAGTGTGCGCGCCTTGTCTGATGTACTGAATGCCTTTCTTGCCCTGCCGGTGGCCGAAACACCTTTTGCCATAGCCGTGGAGCAACAGGATCTCGGTTATCAGCAACGGGTTGCGGAGCTGGTGGAACAGAGCCTCATGCCTGCCATACAGCGCTATCGGGATTATCTGGGGAATGAGTATCAGGCAGCGGCGCGTGACAGTATTGGTGTTTATGACAGCCCCGGTGGTGAAGCCTGCTATCGGACATCGGTTCGCTACTGGGCCACGGTAGACCTCGGCGCCGAGGAACTTCATCGCATCGGCCTGGAGCAGATGGACCGCCTCATGGCTGAAATGCGCGAAATCGGTGAGCGCAGTTTTGCTGAGAGCGATCCACTCAAGCTGTTGCAACTGGTCAAAACCGATCCGCAATATCTGTTCAAAAGCCGCGCTGAAATGGTGGCCTATGCCGAAGCCGCATTGGCGCGGGCCGAAGCCGCCATGCCACAGTGGTTTGGCCGTTTGCCAAAAGCACCGGTGATCGTTGAGCCTTATCCGGCCTTTCAGGAAAAATCGGCCCCTGGTGGCCAGGCGGTTGCTGCAGCAGCGGATGGCAGCTCACCCGGAAAATATCTGATCAATACCTATCAGGCGGAAACCCAAAGTCGGGCGGGTCTGGAAGCCACGGCATTTCACGAAGCCTATCCGGGCCACCACACCCAGTTCACCATTGCCCAGGAACGCGACGATCTGCATCCGATTTCGCGCTATTTCTTTCTGTCGGGATACGGTGAAGGTTGGGCGCTTTATACCGAGCGTCTGTCTGACGAGATGGGCTTGTATTCTTCCGACCTGGATCGACTGGGTATGTTGTCCAATGAAGCCTGGCGCGCTGCCCGTTTGATTGTTGATTCCGGCATGCATGGCCTGGGCTGGTCACGTGAGCAGGCGCTGGAATACATGGATGCGCACAATGCCAACACGCATGCGCTGAACGCGGCTGAAGTCGATCGTTACATCGCGGTTCCCGGGCAGGCGACTTCTTACCTGCTCGGCGCACTGGAAATACGCCGCTTGCGGGATTGGGCTGAAACCCAGTTGGGCGACGATTTTGATATCCGCGTGTTTCACGATCGGGTGTTGCAAGACGGTGCCATACCCCTCACCCAACTGGAACAGAAAATCACGGATTGGGTTACCGGTGAGCAATAAGCTGGCGTCGTCGCGCCCGCCGCGTTGCGCCTTTCTCACGCTGCAGGAACGTGGTGATTTTGTAATCGATGACGATCGTGCCCTGCAACCGCTGGCTGATCTGGGGTGGGCGCCTTCAGTGTTGTCCTGGCGGCAGACGAAAATACCCTGGAGCGACTTTGATGTCGTGATTATCCGTTCGACCTGGGACTATTGGGATGATATGAATGGCTTTCTGGATGTGTTGCAGGCCATTGATGCGCAAACGCTTCTGGCCAATTCACTTGGCCTGGTCCGGTGGAATCTGGCCAAAACTTATCTGCGTGATCTGGAGCGCCAAGGCGTACTGATTGTACCCACCTTGTGGAAGGATCATCTGGATGCCCAGGCTGTGCAAGCTTGTTTTGCTGAACTCGCAAGTGACGAGATTGTGATCAAGCCGGTGATCGGCGCCAACGGCGTGGATACTTTTCGTTTACATGTCGCTATGCCCAAAGCCGAATTTGAAAAGGTTGCTGCGCGCTTTCCGGCCAAAGCGGGTCGCGCAGCGATGGCTCAGCCCTTTATGTCGAAAATCCTGACCGAAGGTGAGTATTCGCTGTTTTACTTCAATGGCGAATACAGCCACGCCATTCTGAAAGTACCTGCGGCTGGGGAGTTTCGTTCACAGGAAGAGTACGGCTCTGAGATCCGCTCGGTTACACCAGAAGAATTATTGCGTTCAAGAGTTGAACAGGCCCTGTCCACGCTGCATCCCGCGCCGCTGTATGCCCGCGTCGACCTGGTGCGTGATGCCGAAAATGATTTCCGCATCATGGAAATGGAATTGATCGAACCCTCTATGTATTTACGCACCGAGGCGGGTGCTCCAGCGCGCTTTGCCATGGCTATTGATGATTGGTTTCAGCGCGCATGTCGCTGATTTATTGCTGGCCTCGTTCTGTCGCAATTCATTGAATTAAATACATTAATTATCCTTTGTTGAGCCATAATTACTATACATTTGTATAGCTATACGAGTGCGACAAAGGAGCCAATCCAATGCTTGATTCCAGCAGCTATCCGTCAACCCCATCCGGTGATTTTGTCACCCAACACTTAAAAGCTGGCACGCAGAAATGTCAGCGTATTCAACAGTTGGAAGGCGACTTGTGCGAGCTCGCAGCTCATATCGATGCCGCCATGTTTCGTTGGTTGGAACTGCTACGTGAATTCAATGAATGCGAAGGTTGGTGAGGCGAAGGCATCAAGTCCTGCGCGCATTGGTTGAACTGGAAGTGTGGCCTGGGTCTCGGCGCGGCTCGGGAGCGTCTGAGGGTCGCGCAAGCACTGCCAGACCTACCCCAAACTACCGTGGCGTTTCGCGAGGGACGGCTAAGCTACTCCAAAGTTCGGGCCATTACCCGGGTAGCCACCAAACGTAATGAAGAAGTGCTTTTGAACATTGCCTTTCACGGTACAACCTGGCATGTAGAGCAGGCTGTCAGCGCATGGCGCCGTGAGCAGCGCTTGAAGTCGCTGGAGCGAGACAATGACCGGCACGAATTGCGCGAGCTTTCCTGTCAGTTTGACGACCAAGGGTTCTTGATACTGAAAGGCCGATTCACGCCAGAGCAAGGGGCCATCATTAAGCAAGCATTAAATTCAATACTGGATGAACTGCACGAGGAGCGCAAAAACGTTTCAGTTGAAACGTCTGAGTTACAGAATCCTTCCCCGCTGAAGCAACACCCTCATGCCATGGCTTTTTGCCGGGCAGATGTTTTAATACGAATGGCAGAAAGCTATCTTTCCTGTAAAACCGATAGCAGTAGTGCTGATCACTACGTCGTCAATATCCACACCGATATGGAAACCTTAAAAGCAGACGGAGTCGGTGCTGAATCCCATCTGGAAAACAGCCCAAACGTTTCAGCTGAAACGTCCCGGCGCATCTGTTGCGATGCTGGCGTGGTGCATTGGCCGGATAAAAAGCAGCCGGAAAATGGCGGGATTGAGCCATTGAGCCTAGGTCGTAAAACTCGTACTGTGCCGCCTTCCATTCGTCGGGATCAGGGTTGCCGGTTTCCCGGCTGCAGCGCCAGACGCTTTGTGGACGCCCATCACATCCAGCATTGGGCCGATGGTGGTGAAACCAGCATGAAAAACCTGGTGTTGTTGTTCCGACATCAACATCGGTTGATGCATGAAGACGGATTTGGCCTGCGTCGAATGCCTGGTGGCAAGTTTGAGTTTACCAATCCTGACGGCAAGCACATTTTTCCAGGGGCTGCTTCACGATTCAGCGGAAAGGTCATGGACCTGACCGCCGGTAACCTGAACAACGGCTTTGTCATCACACCCAAGACCCCGATACCCAATTGGGGTGAAGAAGGTATGGATGTGGATTTTGTGGTACATCATCTGGACCGTCGATCAGAAGAGCCTGATAGTTAATCCGACGCCAATTAAGCAAATGCTTGATAGCCGCTTAGCAGGCCCCCGTTCCTGTGCAACCAACAATCACGTCATCAGGTCACAAACTTTTGCGCGGCCTTGACCAGGTCGTCATTTGAATTTGATTTTGGCCTTGCGGTAGGAACCATCAGGCCTCGCTGAACGGCTGGTCTTGCTTCAATCAAGTCGATCCAGCGCGTCAGGTGCGGCAAGTCGGCGCTGTCCACTCCCGACCAATGGGCTGTGCGGGCCCAGCAGAAATTGGCGATATCGGCGATGGAATAATCACCGGCCAGGTATTCATTGTCAGCCAGTTGTCGGTCCAGTATCTCCAGCAAGCGCCGGGATTCGTCCTGATAGCGCTTGATGGCATAGGGGATTTTTTCCGTGGCGTAACGGTAAAACACATTGGCTTGGCCCATCATCGGCCCCAGGCCGCTTTTCTGAAACATCAGCCATTGCATGGCTTCGGAATGGTGCTTGAACATTGCCCTGGTATTGGGTGGCAGGAACTTGCCGACCTTGTCGGCCAGATAAATCAGGATGGCACCGGATTCGAACACCGCAAAATCATCTTCAGCGTGATCAACAATGGCGGGAATACGGCCGTTCGGATTGATCTTGAGAAACCAGTCCTGCTTCTGCTCCAACTCGCCCAATGCAATGGCGTGTACCTGGTAGTCCAGACCACACTCTTCCAGCATGATGGAGATTTTGTAGCCGTTGGGGGTAGCGGCGGTGTAGAGGGTGATCATGGCAAGCTCCGGAATAGACAGATTGACGCGTTTCATTGTCATCATACTGAAAACACTAGCACCTGGCTGGGCGTAGAAGGCATGGACGTTGCGGTCGTAGTGCATAATTTGCACCGTTGATCGGAAGAATTCGAGTACTGATCCGGGTACTTTCAGCCAATGCTTGATATGAACCCAATGGGTGCAGTATCCTGTGCGCAAGGTCAGAGACAAAATTCGGCTCCATGCCGTGTGACTTCTGGATTTCGATCCGCAAGCCCTATATCTCTGACCCCACTAACTCTCAAAAGCCGCTGAATTCAGCGGCTTTTTCTTTGAGTAAAAGACTCCTCTCCTTCCATCTTCAACACGATCCAGGTCATGGATCTCACCAACCTGGCCCCAAATCATTTCCAGGTACCGATCCTCTTGACGTTCGTAGAATCTTTGCAGCGCCCAAAGATAGTAATCAACCGCCTGCAGCCCAGCGCATTTTGCGGGTGTACTCGAAATAATGTTATTTGTTCCGTGATGCTCGAATCCAAAGCTTCGCTTGAACTCTTCTCCTGCCTGCTCCAACGCCGTTCGGAATGCTTCGTTCCTGGGTTTGGTACCGCGCATGGAAAAGCAGACATTCACTTCGTCTGCCATGTGGTGAAGCTTTCGAAAGAGCTCAGTGACCAGCAGGTCATATTGTTCATTTTCTCGGTAACGAATATTCGCATGAAAAGCAATTGCGGTCTTGCGATTGTCGAGCTGCATGGAGGGAACATTTTTGAAGTATGGGTCGGCCAGCAATTCTGCTCGCAACACTTCCAGTTCACTGGCTAGCTGGTCTGGTTCATCGATTTCCAGCTTGCCAATAATGAAGTAGCTAGAGCAACCCTCATTGCCAACGATGATGTTGCCTTTGCGGTTGAACAGAGAAGGATCACCTGCCTCATCGACAAAGTAGTGGATGGTGTCCTTGTCAGTTTCGGCCAAGACTGGTTATTCCTCTGGGAGGAACGCTTCAGGACTTAGTGCTTCGACGAACTCTGCTACAACTTTTAGTTCGCCATCGTCTGTGCTGGTCAGCACGATAGGCTCAAAGTCCGGGTTCAGCGGCTTCAAGATAAATCGACGATGGCGGGAATACGGCCGTTCGGGTTGATCTTAAGAAACCAGTCCTGCTTCTGCTCCAACTCACCGAGTGCAATGGCATGCACTTGGTACTCCAGCGCAGACTCCTCCGACATGATGGATGCTTTGTAGCCGTTGGGGGTAGCGGCGGTGTAGAGGGTGATCATAATTTCGCAGGTTTTGCCAACCAGCCCAGCATAGCGGATGAAACTTCTTCGGGTGCTTCCAGCGGTACCAGGTGTCCACTGCCTTTAACGATTAACAAAGTTGAGCCCGGAATGCCCTGCGCCAATTGTTCACTCATCCAGGGTGGGCAGAGCTGGTCTTCCTCACCGCACAGCACCAGGCTGGGACAGTGAATATCCTGCAACAGTTCACGATAGTCCCTGCGCGTGTTCAGGGCCTTGCATTGCCGCAGAAATACCTCGGGCCCCAGCAATAAAGCCATGTTGAGTATCTCCCACCGCAGGAGCGTATCGTCTTGTTGAGCCTTGCCTAAATAGGTGGGTAACAAGTCGTTGAACATAACTTCCCGCAGTTGCCCGTCGCTCACTCGCTCCATCTGCGCTAACCGGGGCGCTTGGTGTTCCGCCTTCTCATTGCGGGCTGTAGCGCCTATCAGAGCAAGCCGGAGTACCCGTTCAGGTGCCTGGTGACAGATTTCCAGTGCCACAATTCCACCCATGGAAAAACCGGCCAGGGCAAATTGTTCTGGAGCGGATTTGAGTATCGCTGCGGCAATCTCGGTCATGCTGTCTGCAGTTGTGCCATCGGCAATCTTTATTTCAGAACAACGGCTTTCCAAGGCAGCAGCCTGATGCCGCCAAAGGCGCTCGTCGCACATCATGCCGGGGATCAGTAACAGGGGGTCTTTATCGTTATTCAAGATTCAGTGTGTGCAGTGGCTCAGGATAGGCCAGTCTAGCATCTACGCTCCGCCTCTTCAGACAGAGTGGAAATGCTGCGAAACTTATTGATGACGGTTGAGTTTAATTCCACAGCCTTGATGTCGCCAGACGCGCACCTTCTGCCATAGCTGCCAACTTGGCATAAACAATATCCGGATCGACGGATCGGATAATTGGGGTCGGACCTACCCAAGCCTCTGAAATCCCAAATCATTAACTCAAATTTGCCCGCGCAAACAAACTTAAAAGTGGCTTTTTTCCATCAAAT
>JAWXBM010000046.1:0-5791 GCA_034440115.1 Lysobacterales bacterium
CCGTTATCGAAGTGCTGGTCAAGGTCGGCGACAGCGTTAAACAGGAGCAATCGCTGGTCACGCTGGAAAGTGATAAGGCCACCATGGAAGTGCCCGCTCCAGCGAATGGCAAAGTTCTCGAAGTCAAAGTGGCAGTGGGCTCAAAGGTCTCCCAGGGCGATGTGATTCTGAGCCTGGAAGTCGAGGAAGGTTCATCAACCGCTGTTGCTTCGGAGAAAGAAGCGCCGGCGTCAGCAGTCGCGGGTTCAGCAGCAAAAGAATCATCAGCGGCAGAGCAGGTTGTGCCTGCCGGTAAAGCGGAACAACAAGCGAGTGCTCCGGCCGAAAAAGATCACGAGTACCAATATGATGTTCTGGTCCTTGGATCCGGTCCCGGCGGTTACACCGCAGCCTTTCGCGCCGCTGACCTGGGTTTGAAAGTTGCACTGGTTGAGCGCTACCCGACTCTGGGAGGCGTTTGCCTGAATGTTGGTTGCATACCATCCAAGGCCTTGTTGCATATCGCACAAATCATCGACGAGGCTGCCGCCATGAAAGCGCATGGAGTCAGTTTTGGCGAACCCGAAATTGACCTGGAAAAGCTGCGCGGCTTCAAAAACCAGGTGGTCAAGAAACTCACCGATGGCCTGGCTGGAATGGCGGGCAAACGAGGTGTAGATGTGGTGCAAGGCATTGGCGAATTCACCGGGCCAAATGAAATGCTGGTGCAATCGGGTGAAGAGATCAAACAGTTGAGCTTCACGCAGGCCATTATTGCCGCCGGTTCGCAATCGTTTGAATTACCCGGCCTGCCCTGGGGTGATCCGCGCCTGATGGATTCTACTGCTGCCTTGGATCTGGAAGATATTCCAGCTCGATTGTTGGTGATAGGTGGTGGCATTATTGGCCTGGAAATGGCTTGTGTTTACGCGGCCCTTGGCAGCAAGGTAACTGTAGTTGAGTTAACTGAGCAGTTAATACCAGGCGCTGATCCGGACCTGGTCAAGCCCTTGCAGAAACGTATCAACAAGCTGTATGAAAACATTTTTCTCGGTACCAAGGTGACGCGGGTCGACGTGGATGACCATGCTTTGATTGCTCACTTCGAAGGGCCAAAAGCACCGACTGCCGATTCCTTTGATCGGGTCCTGGTCGCCGTGGGCCGCGTGCCAAATGGCAAAAAAATTGGCGCTGAGGCGGCTGGAGTTGAAGTCAGCGAACTTGGCTATATTTCAGCCGACCGACAAATGCGCACCAATGTGCCGCATATTTTCGCCATCGGCGACATCGTAGGCCAGCCCATGTTGGCCCATAAAGCCACTCATGAAGGCAAGGTTGCTGCGGAAGTCTGCGCGGGCCACAAAAGCTTTTTTGACGCTCGGGTTATTCCGTCGGTGGCTTACACCGATCCGGAAGTGGCCTGGGTGGGCTTTACTGAGCAGCAAGCCAAGAGTGACGGGCTGGATTTTGCAGTGGCTAAATTTCCCTGGGCGGCCAGCGGACGTGCCCTGGGTAACGATCGCACTGAAGGTTTTACCAAGTTATTGTTCGATAAAGGAACGAAACGAATAATCGGCGCGGGCATTGTTGGGCCACATGCCGGCGATCTGATTTCTGAGTGTGCTTTGGCGATTGAGATGGACTGCGAAGCCGGTGATATCGGCTTGACCATACATCCTCATCCGACCCTGTCAGAAAGTATCGCCATGGCAGCAGAAATTTTCGACGGTACGATTACCGATCTGTACCTGCCAAAGAAAAAGAAATGACCCACAGAGCCCAATGGACCTTTGCAGTGCTTGCTAGTTTTTTCGTCGATACTTGAAAATCACCCGGTCGGTCTTGCCGCGCACGGCGGGGTCCATGGCCACTTTATTGATCTGATCATCAGGGTTGCGCAAAAATTGAGCTTCGGCTTCCAGCTCGAAACAGCTTCCTGCCAGGTCGTCTTTGATGCGCTGTGGATCAACCCGGTGCAGGTCTTCAGCGGCCCTTTCGGGATCGGCTCCGGCTTCCGCCACATGATCAATTATGCCCAGCACCGAACCCGGTTTCATGGCCCTGCACAGCTTGTTCACCAGCCCGGCCTCATTCACTTCCGGCCAGCCACCAGTAGCATCGCCGTAGTAGAAATCATGCCAGGTCAGGATGGCAAGGGTGGTATCGAAACTGGCATCAGCCAGTTGCAAGCCATCAGCTTCAACAATCAACTGCTTTACGTTGGGTAGACGATTGTCGGCATAGCGCGGAGTGATTTCGTCTTTGACATAATCAACATAGGGCTGGTTGTTGTGCGATTGATCATTACGCTGAAACGAACAAACGCAGGTCAATTCAGGATGATCAGACATACCACCGTGATTACAGCGGCGCCTACCAGGTTGATTACCAAACCGGCATGGGCCATTTGCTTTACGGTGATTAACTCGCTGCCGTAAACAATGGCATTGGGCGCGGTAGCAACCGGCAACATGAAAGCACAACTGGCACTGAGTGCCGCAGGCACCATCAACAACATGGGATTAATGTCGGTGGCTATGGCGGTTGCGGCCATCAGAGGCATCAACAGGCTGGCCGTTGCGGTATTGCTGGTGACCTCGGTGAGAAAAGTAACGGCAAGACACAAGGACAGCACGATGACCCAGGTAGGCAGGGCAACCAGTACTTCCAGCTTGCCAGCGATGATCTCAGCCAGGCCACTGGCTACAAAAGCACTGGCCAGGGTTATGCCGCCAGCGAACAACAGCAACACGCCCCAGGGAATCTTGCGTACCGTTTCCCAGTGCAGCAGCCTTTCGCCTTCGCCGTTGGGCAATACGGCCATCATGACCACAGCAATCAGTGCCACCGAGGCATCATTGGCCTGCGGCAGATCAAGCCACTCACTCCAGCCGCCAAAGGGCGCCTGGCGGGTGATCCAAGCCAGCGCGGTGAGGCTGAACATGATCAGCACTCTTCTTTCCGCTGGCCGCCATTCGCCTGCCTTGGGCAGGTTAACCGGATGCTGCAATTTAAGCCCACGGGTCAGCCACAGGCCCGTCAACGGGATCATGATAATGACCACTGGCATGCCCCAGGACATCCATTCGATGAAGTTCGGAGCGGTACCGAATTGATCCAGGTGAACCTGCATGAATATAAGGTTGGGAGGTGTGCCAATGGGAGTGCCCAGGCCGCCAATACTGGCGGCATAGGCTATGCCGAGTAACAGGGGGGCAGCCATAAAACGATCGGTACGCTCTAGTACCGCCAAGGCCACCGGTAGCAGCATCAGCGTGGTGGCAGTGTTGGAAATCCACATGCTCAGCAAAGCAGAGGCGGTCATAAAGCCCAGCACCAGGCCGCGGGCGCTGTTGCCGCCAAACAGGTTGACCATGGACAGGGCGATGCGCCGATGCGCTCCGGAATCGGCCATAGCGGTGGAAAGCATGAAGCCACCCATCAATAGCAGTATCAAAGGACTACCGTAGGCCTCGCCGACCTGGGCCGGCGTCAAAACACCAAACAGAGGAAAGAAGGCCAGTGGTATCAATGAGGTGAAGGGTATGGGAATAGGCTCGAAAATCCACCACACAGCACATACCAGAGTAATGCTGGCAGTAATTGCAGCAGCAAAACTCCAATCCAGATGAATCAGGTAGAAAAAAAACAAACCAGCGGCAAGCGGTGTGGATACCAGCAGGAAACGATTCATTGATTTAAATCAACTGCATAAAAGGTGAACCCCAATTGCCCTGTGCATTTACCATACGTTGACGTATGATGTTTGAAACTGGTTTTATTCAATCGAATGCGCCTGCCCTGAACTTGTCGGAATTTGCAGTTGCTATAACAGCCGCTAGGCTGAACTATTCTGAACTTTACCACAGGTGGTAATTGGCCTGAGGTGGGGAGAGAAGAATTTTTGCACACAAAACGGAACCCGAATTAATGAACAAGCGTCTGATCCTTTTCGTTCTTGCCTTGGTTCTCTCTGTTAACGCATGGGCTAAACCAACTCAGCCTGCCCGGAATAAAGATGGCAGCATTGTTACGGATGTGCTGGCTCCCTTGTTTGATCCTGCAAAAGGTATCTTGCCTTTCCCGCATAACCTGATGTTCCAGGGCACCAAGGATCTGACGCTTAATTTGCCAGTAGTTAATCCGGCCAATTCCGGCGACCCCAAAGTGGCGCTCAATGCCCTGGACGGATTCAGCCCGACTGAAAAATGGGTAGCATCGTTTGTCAGCTTCGCGGGTGCTGCTGGCCAGATTGCCCCTGCCTCGGTGGTTCCCGGACAATCCGTGCGGGTTTTTCAGGTCAACACGGTGCAGTTCGTGGCAGTGGCCAGTATCGTGCGTGAATTGACCCCTAATGTGGATTACACCGCCGTTGTCAGTGGTGGCAACGTGGCGATTATTCCCCTCAAGCCGCTGGCTGAATACACCGGCTACATGGCCGTTCTGACCAACGACATCAATGATGCCGCCGGCAATGATGCAACGCCTTCGCAAACCTATTTTCTGACCAAGCGCCGCACGTCCTGGGTGGATGCCAATGGCAACAGCACCTACCCTCTGATCGACAATGCCACGGCTCGGGCCCTGGAACCGCTGCGCCAGGTTACCTTGTCCATGGAGATGAACGCGGCTGCCTACGGTGTCAATCCGAATGACATTATCCTTGCCTGGACTGTTCAGACCCAGTCGGTGACCCCAACCCTTAAATTATTGCGCAGCATCACCCAACCGGCACCGGTTCTGGCTGCGCCTAGCGGGCTTACCACTGCAGCAGCAGGTGGCTTTGGCCTGGCGGATATCGTCATCGGCGTTATCACCCTGCCTTATTACCTCGGCGTGCCATCGGCGCAAAACCCGGCCGCGCCGCTGACGGACACCTGGAAAGCGGCACCGGGTGCCTATATCCCGCCTTACGACAAACTAGGATTAGATCCCACCTCGACCAACTTGACCTTCGCCAATCCGTTCCCGCTGCTGAGGGAAATGCAGACCGTGCCCTTCATCCTGACGGTGCCGAATGCCAAATCCGGTAAGTTGAAGCCGGCCAGTGGCTGGCCGGTGGTGATTTTTTCGCACGGCGTTACCCGCAACCGGACGGATATGCTGGCAGTGGCAGACGCTTTCGCCCAGGCTGGTTTCGCCGTGATCGCCATGGACCACCCCTTGCATGGCATCGTGCCCGAAGTGGCACCTGAGCTGGCGCCGTTCTACATTGAGAATACGCCATTCGGCCCGATCGCAAATGAGCGCACGTTTGGTGTTGATTATTTCAACAACACCAACGGCTCACCGGGTTCAGATGGTAAACCCGACCCACCCGGAAATAGCTTCTTCAACTTGCTGAATCTGGTGGCGGCGCGCGACAACCTGCGTCAGTCGCAGGCGGATTTGTCCGTGCTGGCGGTGAGCCTGCAGAACATCAGTGTCGACGGCGACCTGAGTCCGGATCTGAACGCCTTCAACGTTGGTATGGTGGGGCAATCATTCGGTGCTTTCATCGCGCTGCCATTTTTGGCGGTGGAGCCCATCGTTACGCGCGCCTACCTGAACGCGGGTGGGCTGGTAGTGCTCAGGACTGCTGAAGCTGGATTTTTTGGAGTGCAGATCAGGGGCTTGCTGGGGGCCGCCGGAATCCTTCCCGGAACCGCTGATTTTGAGACCTTCATGACAGTAGGTCAGACGGTGCTGGGTGCCGCCGACGGCGCCAGTTGGGTAGTCGAAGCCGGTAAGCGTGTGCCGATCATCCATAACCAGGTGCAGGGGGATACCGTTGTTCACAATACAGTAACTGGTTCACCCAAAGCCGGTCACG
>JAWXBM010000047.1:0-16919 GCA_034440115.1 Lysobacterales bacterium
CATGTCAAAAGCAAAATTCGAACGTAACAAGCCCCATGTAAACGTGGGAACGATTGGCCATGTTGACCACGGCAAGACGACGCTGACGGCGGCGTTGACCAAGGTATGTTCAGAAGCACGCGGTGGCGAGTACAAAGCTTACGACCAGATTGATAATGCACCGGAAGAGCGTGCCCGTGGTATTACGATTGCAACGGCTCACGTTGAGTATGAAACGGATGCGCGTCATTACGCCCATGTGGATTGCCCGGGACACGCAGATTATGTGAAGAACATGATCACGGGTGCAGCGCAGATGGACGGTGCCATTCTGGTGGTATCGGCCGCTGATGGTCCTATGCCCCAGACCCGTGAGCACATCCTGCTGGCGCGTCAGGTGGGTGTACCTTATATCCTGGTTTACATGAACAAGGCGGATATGGTGGATGACGCTGAGTTGCTGGAACTGGTTGAGATGGAAGTACGCGAGTTGTTGTCATCTTATGACTTCCCTGGCGATGACACCCCGGTCGTAACGGGTTCAGCGCTCAAAGCGCTGGAAGGCGATGTTTCGGAAATTGGTGTGCCTTCCATTAACAGGTTGCTGGACGCACTGGATGCCTATGTGCCGCAGCCGGTACGTGCATTGGACAAGCCATTCCTGCTGCCGATCGAAGACGTGTTCTCGATTTCAGGCCGTGGCACAGTGGTTACCGGGCGAATTGAGCGCGGCATCGTCCACGTGGGTGATGAAGTAGAGATCGTGGGCATCCACGCGACCACCAAGACCACCTGCACGGGTGTTGAGATGTTCCGCAAGCTGCTGGATCAGGGCCAGGCAGGTGACAATGTGGGCGTATTGCTGCGTGGCACCAAGCGTGATGACGTGGAACGTGGACAGGTACTGGCGAAGCCAGGATCAATAACCCCGCACACCAAGTTTGAAGCTGAGGTGTACATTCTGTCGAAGGAAGAGGGTGGTCGTCACACGCCATTTTTCAAGGGCTATCGTCCGCAGTTTTACTTCCGTACCACGGACGTAACGGGCGCATGCGAGCTGCCGGAAGGCGTTGAGATGGTGATGCCGGGCGACAACATCCAGATGGTTGTGACTTTGATTGCACCGATCGCGATGGAAGATGGATTGCGTTTTGCAATTCGTGAAGGCGGCCGCACGGTTGGTGCTGGCGTCGTCGCCAAGATCTTCGAGTAATTTGTAGGAGCGCGTTTTTTTGTGCACGACTGCATGGATGCAGGAGGTAGAGCAACGCAGGAGCAGTTGCCGAGGGATGCACTTAGATAGCGAAGCACACGGGATGTGCGAGAGCTATCCGCGCGATTTACGAGCGCCCGAGACATGGCGATTTATGAATAGCGAGTACTTTTAAGGTTTGAAACGACAGGCCAGTAGCTCAATTGGCAGAGCGGCGGTCTCCAAAACCGCAGGTTGGGGGTTCGATTCCCTCCTGGCCTGCCACTGAGCCGGTCAAAAAAGGCGTGCAATCTACAGAACATGAGTACGAAAGCAGAAATAACTGAAAAGTCCCAGGTTGCCAACACATTGTTGTTGGCCTTGTCCGCGATTCTGCTGTTGGGTGGAGTAGCTGGATACTATTACTTTCAAGACGCCTGGATTACCCCGGTTCGGGTGGTCAGCCTGATTGTTATTGTTTTTGTTGCGTCGTTAATCGCTGCGCAATCGGTATCGGGTGCAACGTTTTTTCGCTTCATCAAGGAATCGGATATTGAGCGGCGCAAAGTAGTTTGGCCGACTCATCAGGAGACTTTACAGACTTCTTTAATGGTCATTATTGTGACCGTGTTGATTTCTTTGTTTCTGGCTGCGGTTGACTGGGGGCTGGGCGCCTTGGTTCGTAGCCTGGTCGGAGGTTCCTGAGTAATGGCAAAGCGCTGGTATGTCGTTCATGCTTATTCAGGTTTTGAAAAGCAGGTAAAACGTTCTATGGAAGACCGCATTATGCGGGCTGAAATGGAAGAGCAGTTTGGCGAAATCCTGGTTCCAACCGAAGAAGTGGTGGAAATGAAAGGCGGCCAGAAGCGTCGTTCAGATCGTAAGTTTTTCCCTGGCTATGTGCTGGTAGAAATGGAAATGACCGATGAATCCTGGCATCTGGTCAAGGATGTACCCAAAGTGATGGGTTTCATCGGTGGCACCGCGGACAGGCCCGCGCCCATAAGCAAAAAAGAAGCGGAGACTATTCTCAACCGCGTAAAAGAAGGTGTGGACAAACCGCGTCCCAAAGTTTTGTTCGAGCCAGGTGAAATGGTTCGTGTTGTCGATGGTCCGTTCAACGACTTCAATGGCGTTGTTGAAGGCGTAGACTACGACAAGAGCAGGCTGAAAGTTGCTGTACTGATTTTTGGTCGTTCAACGCCAGTGGAACTTGAGTTTCACCAGGTTGAGAAGTCCTGAAGATCAAATTGTAATCCCTGGCTGCGTGCGGTCGGGTTTGTAAACGCGCCAATGGCGCAAACAACGACGGGGAGCTGGTTCATAAGTTGAACAGCGGTTGAACCCGGGGAGATGAAAAATGGCCAAGAAGGTCACAGCCTATATCAAGCTGCAAGTAAAGGCTGGTCAAGCCAACCCCAGCCCACCGGTAGGTCCTGCTTTGGGGCAACACGGTGTGAACATTATGGAATTCTGTAAGGCATTCAACGCCAAGACACAGGGCCTGGAACCAGGTCTGCCTACACCTGTGGTTATCACGGTTTATTCAGATCGCAGTTTCACCTTTATCACCAAGACGCCGCCTGCGGCTGTTTTGTTGATGAAAGCCGTCGGAATTCCCAAAGGTAGTGGTGAACCCAACACCAAGAAAGTGGGCACCGTTTCCCGCGAGCAACTGGAAGAAATTGCCAAGGTCAAACAACCTGATATTACGGCTGCCAGCATGGATGCCGCAGTACGGACCATCGCCGGTTCAGCTCGCAGCATGGGCTTGAATGTGACGGGAGTCGAATAATGGCCAGGATTAGTAAAAGAATGAAAGCCATCCGCAGTCAGGTTGAAACAGGAAAGGCATATACGCTGGACGAAGCTCTGGAAATGCTTAAGCAGGCCAGCAAAATCAAGTTTGTGGAATCTGTTGACGTGGCTGTGCGACTTGGAGTTGATCCGCGCAAATCGGAGCAAAATGTACGAGGTTCTACAGTACTGCCTAACGGCACTGGCAAAAAAGTGCGTGTGGCGGTGTTCGCCCAGAGTGAAAATGCAGAGAAGGCTTTAGCAGCTGGCGCAGACGTGGTCGGTATGGACGACCTGCATGACAGTATGAAGGCGGGCGATCTGAACTACGACGTAGTGATTGCTACGCCGGACGCCATGCGCGTAGTCGGCAAACTAGGCCAGGTTCTGGGCCCGCGTGGATTGATGCCGAATCCAAAGGTTGGAACGGTTACTACCGATGTTGAGACAGCCGTAAAGAATGCCAAGGCAGGTCAGGTACGTTATCGCACCGATAAAGCCGGCATCATTCATTCAACTATTGGCAAGGCCAGTTTCGAAGTCGATGCGCTTAAAGGCAATCTGTCAGCCCTGCTGAAAGATCTGGTCAAGCTGAAACCCGCTGCGGCCAAAGGCGCTTACCTGCAGAAGATATCGCTGTCAACGACCATGGGCCCTGGCATCGTGGTTGATCAGTCCAGCGTTAGTTATTGATTTGAAGTTTTGTATCGCGGGCCTTCGTCGGCGCGCGGTGTAGATGGGCGGGTCGACCTCTTGTGGGGCGAGACCGTCAGAGACCGCAGGTTTGAAGCAACCCCAGGGTGGCTTCGGGTAACTGCGAACCGGGTAACCGGCCGCGGCCTGCGTAGATGGAGGATCGAGTCAACAAAGCCGGATGTTCCGGTCAAAAGACTCCAGGAGGTAACCAATGGCGCTCAATCTTGAGCAAAAGAAGGCAGTAGTTGCAGAAGTGTCCCAAGTGGCCAGTTCCGCACTTGCCGCTGTTGCCGCAGAGTATCGTGGTCTGACCGTTACGGAAATGACCGACTTACGTGTTAAAGCGCGTCAAGACGGAGTTTTTCTTAAAGTCGCCAAGAACACTCTGGTACGTAGGGCCGTAGCAGGCACCGAGTTCGAATGCATATCTGAAGCGCTGACAGGACCACTCCTGTTCGCTTTCAGTATGGAAGATCCCGGTGCGGCGGCCAGGCTGGTTAAAGACTATGCCAAGGATCACGACAAACTGATAGCCCGTTTAGTGGCCGTAGGTGGTCAGCTGTATGACGCATCCGAACTGGATCGTCTGTCCAAGCTGCCTACACGCGACCAGGCACTGGCGATATTGATGGGCGTAATGAAAGCGCCGATCGAAAAGTTTGTTCGCACCCTGGCAGAACCTCACGCCAAGCTGGTACGTACCGTGGCTGCAGTGCGAGATGTAAAGCAAGCTGCTTAATTTTTTAACTATTTTAAGGGTTTAACGACCCCCGACATTTAACTGGGAGACGACAATGGCCGTTTCAAAAGATGATATTTTGGAAACCATTTCAAATATGAGCGTAATGGAGGTTGTAGACCTCATCAGCGCAATGGAAGAGAAGTTTGGTGTTTCTGCGGCTGCGGCAGTTGCCGTTGCAGCAGGCCCGGCAGCTGAAGCTGTCGCTGCTGAAGAGCAGACCGAGTTCAACGTAGTTCTGGCCTCATTCGGAGCCAACAAGGTCTCAGTGATCAAGGTAGTTCGCGAGATTACTGGCCTTGGTCTGAAAGAAGCCAAAGATCTGGTTGAAAGTGCCCCTTCTGTTGTCAAGGAAGCAGTTTCAAAAGCTGAAGCAGATACGCTTAAGAAGAAACTCGAAGAAGCAGGCGCTTCTGTCGAGATCAAGTAATATCCACCCTCTTAATCAGGGTTAAAAACGGAGTGGGCTGGGGACGAAAGTCTCCGGTCCGTTCCTGTTTGCGCTAAAGCGCAAATGGCCAGGTGCTGAGCTGTTCCGGATTTGGTTCCAGAATAGTTGATTGTATAGCAGCACGAATTCGTCCCGGCCAAACAGAACACAGGGACGGAGCTGGTTTAGTAACCAGAGTGACCAATGATCGCAAACGAGGCGGGTTCAAACATGAGTTATTCTTTCACGGAAAAAAAGCGCATTCGTAAGGATTTCGGTAAAAGGAAATCCGTTCTAGACGTGCCTTTCCTGCTCGAGACGCAGATCCGTTCCTATCAGGAATTCCTGCAAGAAGAAGTGCCTGAAGATGACCGCAGGGACCGTGGTTTGCACGGTGCACTGAAATCGGTTTTTCCGATCGTATCTTATTCAGGGAACGCAGCGCTTGAGTATGTTAGCTACAAGCTGGGTGATCCCGCGTTTGATGTCAAGGAGTGCAAACTCCGCGGCATGTCCTATGGTGCACCACTGCGCGTTAAAGTACGCTTGGTGATCTACGACAAGGACAGCTCGGCCAAGGTCAAGCCGGTCAAGTTTGTGAAAGAACAGGAAGTCTACATGGGCGATTTGCCGCTCATGACGGACACCGGAACATTTATCGTGAATGGTACCGAGCGCGTTATCGTGTCTCAGCTACACCGTTCGCCAGGTGTGTTTTTCGACCACGACAAGGGCAAAACACACTCGAGCGGAAAACTGTTGTTTTCTGCACGCGTCATTCCTTACCGCGGCTCCTGGCTGGATTTCGAATTCGATCCCAAGGACTGCATTTTTACGCGCATAGATCGCCGCCGTAAGCTGCCAGTGACTATCCTGTTGCGCGCTCTGGGCATGGGCGACGAAGAAATTCTGGATCGTTTCTTTGACAAGAGCTTTCTGACGCTGAAGAAAGAAGGTGCCAAGCTGGACCTGATTCCCAGTCGTCTGCGTGGCGATACCGCGCTGTCCGACATCGTCGGTAAAAAGAAAGACATCATCGTGCCAGCAGGTAAGCGTATTACCGCTCGTCAAGTGAAGCTGATTGAAGAAGCGGGCATCAAGTCACTGGATGTTCCAGATGAATATATGATTGGCAAAGTTATTGCCACTGACATCGTTGAGAAAGAGTCCGGTGAATTGCTCGCCAAAGCCAACGCCGAGATCACTGAAGAGTTACTCGAAGTACTGCGTGAAGCCGGAGTAAAAGCTATTGCAGTGTTGTACATCAACGATCTGGACCAGGGCCCCTATATTTCCAGCACTCTGGGTATCGACCCCACCAGCAATGAACTGGAAGCGCTGGTTGAGATCTATCGCATGATGCGCCCGGGTGAGCCACCTACCAAGGATGCCGCTCAAAACCTGTTCAAGAATCTGTTCTTCTCAGAAGACCGATACGACCTGTCTGCTGTTGGCCGCATGAAATTCAACCGTCGCGTTGGCCGCAAGGAAGTTGAAGGATCCGGTGTTCTGGATCGCGAAGATATTCTGGAAGTACTGCGTGTACTGATCGATATTCGCAACGGCAAGGGCGGCGTGGATGACATCGATCATTTGGGCAACCGTCGTGTTCGTAGTGTTGGAGAAATGGCCGAGAACGTGTTCCGCGTGGGCTTGGTGCGTGTTGAACGTGCTGTGCGTGAACGTTTGTCCGTGGCTGAAAGCGAGGGCTTGTCGCCGCAGGAACTGATCAATGCCAAACCTGTTGCAGCTGCAGTCAAGGAGTTCTTCGGGTCTTCGCAGTTGAGCCAGTTTATGGATCAGAACAACCCGTTGTCTGAAGTAACGCATAAACGTCGCGTGTCTGCGTTGGGGCCAGGTGGTTTGACCCGTGAGCGCGCTGGTTTCGAAGTGCGTGATGTGCATCCGACTCACTACGGTCGTGTTTGCCCGATTGAAACACCTGAAGGTCCGAACATCGGCCTGATCAATTCTCTGTCGGTTTACGCCCGGACCAATGATTACGGCTTCCTGGAAACACCTTATCGCAAGGTCGCAAACAGTAAAGTGCAAAACGAAGTTGAATACCTGTCTGCCATTGAAGAAGGCGATTTCGTAATTGCCCAGGCTAACGCTGAACTGGACAAGAATGGCAAGTTTGTCGATGAGTTCATTCCTTGTCGTTACCAGGGTGAATTCACCTTGAAAGAGCCGTCCGATATCAGCTTCATGGACGTTTCACCCAAACAGATCGTTTCGGTTGCTGCATCGCTGGTTCCATTTCTGGAGCATGATGACGCCAACCGCGCATTGATGGGTTCCAACATGCAGCGTCAGGCTGTACCTACGCTCAGGGCTGAAAAGCCATTGGTAGGCACCGGTATGGAGCGCTCAGTTGCAACCGATTCGGGTGTAACTGCGGTCGCCAAGCGTGGCGGTATCGTTGACCAGGTCGATGCGGGCCGTATCGTGGTCCGTGCGAACGAAGTTGAAGTGAAAGTGGGTGACCCAGGTGTGGACATTTACAACCTCACCAAGTACCAGCGTTCCAACCAGAATACTTGTATCAATCAACGTCCTCTGGTCAATGTGGGGGATAAGGTTGCGGCCGGTGACGTATTGGCGGACGGCCCCTCAACCGATCTGGGCGAGCTGGCACTGGGCCAGAACATGCTGGTCGCGTTCATGCCCTGGAACGGCTACAACTTCGAAGATTCGATCCTGATTTCGGAACGAGTCGTAACAGAAGACCGGTTCACCACCATTCACATCGAAGAATTGACCTGTGTGGCCCGTGATACCAAGCTGGGCTCGGAAGAAATTACCGCCGATATCCCCAACGTGGGTGAGCACAATCTGAACAAGCTGGATCAATCCGGCATTGTATATATCGGTGCTGAAGTATCCGCTGGTGACATCCTGGTCGGCAAGGTAACGCCTAAGGGCGAAACCCAGTTGACTCCGGAAGAGAAACTGCTGCGTGCCATTTTCGGCGAGAAAGCCTCGGACGTAAAAGACACGTCCTTGCGCGTACCCTCCGGCATGGATGGAACAGTGATCGACGTACAGGTTTTCACCCGCGACGGTGTGGACAAAGATGCCCGGGCTGTTTCCATTGAAAAGGAACAGTTGCGCCAGGTTCGCAAGGATCTTGATGACCAATTACGCATTGTTGAAGGCGCAATTTACCAGCGTTTGCACAATATGCTGAGTGGCAAGATTGCTGACAAGGGCCCGAAGGGCCTGAAAAAAGGCACCAAGGTCACGGCAGCATACCTGGACAGCGTGAGCCATGAAGAGTGGTTCAAGATCACCATGCGCAGTGATGAGGCCAATGATCTGCTGGAGCAAATGGCCGACCAGCTCAAGGCACAGCGCAAGACCTTTGATGCCCGCTTCGACGAGAAAAAAGGCAAAATCACCCAGGGTGACGACTTGGCTCCCGGCGTTTTGAAAATGGTCAAGGTATACATGGCGGTCAAACGCCGTATACAGCCGGGCGACAAGATGGCCGGTCGTCATGGTAACAAGGGTGTTATTTCCATGATTGTTCCACAGGAAGACATGCCCTTTATGGAAGATGGTACACCGGTAGACATCGTGTTGAACCCTCTGGGTGTTCCTTCGCGTATGAACATTGGCCAGGTGTTGGAAACTCACTTGGGATGGGCTGCCAAGGGTCTGGGTCATCGCATAGGCGATATGCTGGAGGCCAAAAATGCAGTACCCACCTTGCGCAAATTCCTCGACCAGGTTTACAACAGTGACCGCAAAGGTCGGGTGGATATGGCAGAGTTTTCCGATGAGGAAGTTCTGATCATGGCCAACAATCTCAAAGGCGGTGTGCCCATGGCGACACCAGTATTTGATGGTGCAAGTGAAGCAGAAATCAAGCAGCTTCTCAGTTTGGCTAACCTCCCTGAATCGGGTCAGACCCAGTTGTATGACGGTCGAACCGGCGATCCTTTTGAACGCTTGGTAACTGTTGGTTACATGTACATGCTGAAGCTCAACCATCTGGTGGATGACAAAATGCATGCACGGTCAACCGGCCCATACAGTCTGGTTACGCAACAACCGCTGGGTGGCAAAGCCCAGTTTGGTGGTCAACGTTTCGGTGAAATGGAGGTCTGGGCGCTGGAAGCGTACGGTGCTGCCTATACCCTGCAGGAAATGTTGACTGTGAAATCCGATGACGTGGCTGGCCGAAACCAGATGTACAAAAACATCGTAGACGGCAACCATGAGATGTCAGCAGGTATGCCGGAATCGTTCAACGTATTGGTGAAGGAAATCCGCTCACTGGGCATCAACATCGAACTAGTAGAAACCTGATCAGGAAGGAATGAGCCATGAGAGACTTTTTAAATCTCTATAATCGTCAGCGGCAACCGCTGGAGTTCGACGCAATTCGCATCGGCCTCGCACCACCTGACCTGATTCGTTCCTGGTCGTTTGGCGAAGTTAAAAAGCCGGAAACCATTAATTACCGCACTTTTAAGCCGGAGCGTGATGGGCTGTTCTGTGCTGCAATTTTTGGACCGGTAAAGGACTACGAATGCCTGTGCGGTAAGTACAAGCGCATGAAGCATCGTGGCGTGGTTTGTGAAAAGTGCGGAACAGAAGTTACGCAGACCAAAGTGCGCCGCGAGCGCATGGCGCATATCGAGCTGGCAAGTCCAGTCGCCCATATCTGGTTCCTGAAGTCATTGCCTTCTCGCATTGGTCTCATGCTGGATATGACACTGCGTGATATCGAGCGCATCCTGTACTTCGAATCCTATGTGGTATTGGATTCCGGCATGACCACACTGGAAAAAGGTCAATTGCTGAATGATGAGCAATATCTCGACACCCTGGAAGAATGGGGTGATGAATTCGTGGCCAAGATGGGTGCTGAAGCAATTTACGAATTGCTGCGTCAGATCGATCTGAACCAGTCCGTGCTGACTCTTCGTGATGACATCGATGCAACCCGTTCGGAGACCAAGCTGAAACGCCTGGGCAAACGTCTCAAGCTGGTTGAAGCATTTATCGAGTCCGGCAATCGCCCAGAATACATGATAATGACGGTTCTGCCGGTGTTGCCGCCGGATCTGCGTCCTTTGGTTCCGCTGGATGGTGGCCGTTTCGCGACTTCCGACCTGAATGACCTGTACCGACGCACCATTAATCGCAACAATCGCTTGAAGCGACTGTTGGAGTTGAATGCGCCGGATATTATCGTGCGCAACGAAAAGCGCATGCTGCAGGAAGCAGTGGACGCCTTGTTGGACAATGGTCGCCGTGGTCGTGCCATTACCGGTACCAACAAGCGCCCGTTGAAATCCCTGGCTGACATGATCAAGGGTAAGCAAGGTCGTTTCCGCCAGAACCTGCTGGGTAAACGTGTTGATTACTCTGGACGTTCGGTCATTGTGGTTGGTCCTACCCTGAAGCTGCATGAATGCGGTCTGCCCAAGAAAATGGCTTTGGAGCTGTTCAAGCCCTTTATTTTCAGCAAGCTGCAACGACGTGGTATGGCTGCCACTATCAAGGCTGCCAAGAAACTGGTAGAAACCGAACGCGCTGAAGTCTGGGATATTCTCTCAGAAGTCATCCGTGAGCATCCGGTGATGCTGAACCGGGCTCCAACCCTGCATCGCTTGGGCATTCAGGCTTTCGAGCCAGTCCTGATCGAAGGCAAGGCCATTCAATTGCATCCACTGGTTTGTACTGCTTTCAACGCCGACTTTGACGGTGACCAGATGGCAGTGCATGTTCCTTTGTCGGTAGAAGCCCAGTTGGAAGCGCGTGCTTTGATGATGTCTTCCAACAACATCCTGTCACCGGCCAATGGCGAACCCATTATTGTGCCAACGCAGGACGTGGTGTTGGGTCTGTACTATATGACCCGGCAGCTTGAAGACGCCAAAGGCGAAGGCATGATTTTCAGCGATCTGGCTGAAGTTCATCGCGCTTTTGAAAACAAGGCAATTGGCCTGCATGCGCGGATCAAAGTACGCATCCAGGAAATCATCATTTCCGAACATGGTGAAGAACGTAACGAAACCAACCTGGTTGAAACCACGGTTGGTCGCGCATTGCTGGCTGAGATCCGTCCTGCAGGATTGCCTTTCCACCTGTTGAACATGACTCTCAAAAAACGCCAGATTTCCGGTTTGATCAACTCCTGTTATCGCCGCCTGGGCTTGAAAAAGACTGTGGTATTCGCGGATAAGTTGATGTACACCGGATTCCAATATGCCACCAAGGCGGGTGTATCCATTGGTATTGACGATCTGGTTGTGCCTGATGAGAAAAAGGCCATCCTTAAAGACGCTGATGCCGAAGTAGTTGAAATCCAGAATCAGTACATATCCGGTCTGGTAACCGCTGGCGAGCGTTATAACAAAGTTGTGGATATATGGTCACGTACCAACGAGCAGGTAGCCCGCGCAATGATGAAAGGCATGGGTAAAACCATTGTCAAAAATGCCGCTGGCAAGATGGTTGAGCAGGACTCAATGAACTCAGTGTTCATCATGGCTGATTCTGGTGCGCGTGGCTCTGCTGCGCAGATCAGGCAGCTGGCCGGTATGCGTGGCTTGATGGCCAAGCCTGATGGATCCATCATCGAAACTCCGATTACCGCCAACTTCCGTGAAGGGTTGGACGTTCTGCAGTACTTCATCTCTACGCATGGTGCGCGTAAGGGTCTGGCCGATACCGCGTTGAAGACCGCCAACTCGGGTTATTTGACGCGCCGTCTGGTAGACGTAGCCCAGGATCTGGTTATTACCGAAACAGATTGCAAAACTTCTGGTGGCGTTACCTTACAGCCTATCGTTGAAGGTGGTGATGTAGTTGAGCCCTTGAGTGAACGTGTTCTGGGTCGTACTACCGCAGAAGATATCCTCATACCGGGAACTGAGAAGGTTCTGATTCCTCGCAATACGTTGCTGGATGAGGAAATGGTAGAAGAGATGGAAGAAGCAGGCGTGGACCGTATATTTGTGCGCTCTACCATTACCTGTGAAACACGTCATGGCGTTTGTGCTTCATGCTATGGGCGCGACTTGGCTCGTGGCCACTTGGTTAACATTGGTGAGGCAGTGGGTGTTATTGCTGCCCAGTCCATTGGTGAGCCGGGTACCCAGTTGACCATGCGTACTTTCCATATCGGCGGTGCGGCATCCCGAGCTGCTGCAGTTGATCATATTCAGACGAAATCAACCGGTACAATCCGTCTGCACAATATGAAGACAGTCGAAAACGCCAACGAAAAACTGGTGGCTGTATCGCGTTCCGGTGAAATTTCGGTTATTGATGAACACGGGCGTGAGCGTGAGCGTTACAAGGTCCCATACGGTGCCATTATTTCCAAGCGCGACAGGGATGCGGTCGCGGCTGGCGATATCGTGGCCAATTGGGATCCGCATACCCACCCAATTGTTACCGAGGTAGCTGGCCGGGTTAAATTCCACGAATTCACTGATGGTGTGACTGTCAACGAGCAAGTGGATGACATTACCGGTCTTACCAGTCTGGTGGTTTCTGATCCCAAGCAGCGTGGCAGCCTGGGTAAGGATCTGCGTCCAATGATCAGTTTGGTGGACAAGAAAGGCAAGGATCTGTGCCTGGTGGGTACCGACATTCCCGCCCATTACTTCCTGCAGTCCGGCTCCATTGTGCAAATGCACGATGGGCAGAATGTGCTGGTGGGTGATGTGGTAGCACGTATTCCGCAGGAGTCTTCCAAAACCCGTGATATCACGGGCGGTCTGCCGCGTGTTGCTGACTTGTTCGAAGCGCGCAAGCCAAAAGAGCCAGCCATTCTGGCAGAGGTCTCCGGTATCGTCAGTTTTGGTAAGGACACCAAGGGCAAGCAGCGTCTGGTGATCACCATGTCAGACGGTGAAACCCATGAGGAGCTGATTCCGAAGTGGCGACATGTCATTGTATTTGAGGGTGAGCATGTAGAGAAGGGGGAAACTATCGTAGACGGTGAGCCTAATCCACACGACATTCTGCGTTTGTTGGGTGTCGAAGCTTTGGATGCTTATCTGGTAAAGGAAATCCAGGATGTTTACCGCCTGCAAGGTGTAAAGATTAACGACAAACACATTGAAGTCATCGTCCGGCAGATGCTGCGTAAGGCTGAAATTACCGATGTTGGTGACACACGTCTGTTGCGTGGCGAGCAGCTGGATGTTGCCCGGGTATTGGACGAAAACCAGTTGGCCATCAAGGACGATCGGCGTCCGGCTGAATACTTGCGAGTATTGCTGGGCATCACCAAGGCATCGCTGGCTACTGAGTCGTTTATATCCGCAGCTTCATTCCAGGAAACCACCCGCGTACTTACCGAAGCGGCAGTTCGTGGAACAATTGATCATTTGCGTGGTTTGAAAGAAAACGTAATCGTGGGTCGGTTGATACCAGCTGGTACTGGCATGGCTTATCACAATTCCCGCAAGCGGCCGGCAAAAGAGGAGCCGGGTATCGACCTGTTTGCAATGCAAACGGCTGTTGCAGCAGAAGAGTTGGCTAATCTGGATGCCGGATTAGATAAAGAGTAACAGGCCCATTGTTCGGGGTCTGAGTAAAAATGCCGGCTAAAGGCCGGCATTTTTATTTGATTCAAAAAAACCTTGGATTTCGGGCTTGCACGAGTTATTTAATGCTGTCATAATCCTCCGGCTAACTACTTGAGAAACTCCTCCAAAAGAGGAGCGTGCGGAAAAAAACTCTGTGCGTAAAGCCGATGTCGCCGGCGCGTGGGCCGGACTCATAGGCGCCCAATCCTGAATTTTAAAAGGGGTTGGGCGTTTGGTTTTTTTTGCGATTGGTGCACTGGAAATGTACGCATCGCGAGGTGGGCTTAGCCCAATGAATCAATTTAAAACCAAATTTTAAAGGTCGAGACTTTTCGGCCAGATTGAACCAGGGAAAATTATGGCAACGATCAACCAACTCGTACGAAAACCTCGTAAGGACAAGGTTTACAAAAGCGGAGTTCCAGCGCTTGAAGGCTGCCCGCAAAAACGTGGCGTCTGTACGCGTGTGTACACGACCACACCGAAAAAGCCTAACTCTGCGTTGCGCAAAGTTGCTCGTGTGCGTTTGACGAATGGTTTTGAAGTTACCAGCTACATTGGCGGTGAAGGTCACAACCTGCAAGAACATAGCGTGGTTTTGATTCGTGGCGGTCGGGTGAAGGACTTGCCTGGTGTGCGTTACCACACCGTACGCGGCAGTCTTGATACCGCTGGTGTAAGTGACCGTCGCCAGGCGCGTTCAAAGTACGGTGCCAAGCGTCCCAAGAATTGATCAAAGCACATTTGACCGAATAATTACGGAACAATATCGATGTCCAGAAAGCATACCAATTTCACCAGAGAGATCCTTCCGGATCCCAAGTTTCACAACGAGATGATTGCGCGCTTCATCAATATGGTGATGGAAAGTGGCAAAAAATCAGTTGCGGAAAAAATTGTCTACGGTGCTATCGATACGATCACTGACAAGAACAAAAGTGCCGATGCAGTAGATCTGGTTGAGAAAGCATTGGATAACGTGAGCCCGATGGTTGAAGTTAAGTCCCGTCGTGTAGGCGGTGCTACATATCAGGTACCTGTTGAAGTGCGCCCCAAACGTCGCCAGACCCTGGCAATGCGCTGGGTAATTGATGCTGCACGCAAGCGTGGTGAGAAAAATATGCCGGCGCGTCTCGCTGGAGAATTGCTCGACGCTGTTGAACAACGCGGCGCTGCCGTCAAGAAGCGCGAAGAAGTACATCGTATGGCAGAAGCCAACAAGGCATTTGCACACTATCGTTGGTAAGTCCCAGCGCTGGTTATCAGGAATTTTGAGGAAAAGACTGTGTCACGAAAGACGCCCATAGAACGCTATCGCAATATCGGCATTATGGCCCATATTGATGCTGGCAAAACCACCACGACTGAGCGTGTCCTGTTCTACACCGGGGTTTCACACAAGATCGGTGAAGTGCATGACGGTAACGCTACGATGGATTGGATGGAGCAGGAGCAAGAGCGTGGTATTACGATCACCTCAGCCGCTACTACCTGTTTCTGGTCTGGCATGGACAAGCAGTTTTCCGAGCATCGCATCAATATCATTGATACGCCTGGACACGTTGACTTCACGATTGAAGTAGAACGTTCATTGCGTGTGCTGGATGGTGCTGTGTGTTTGTTCTGCGCGGTCGGTGGCGTTCAGCCACAGTCTGAGACCGTGTGGCGCCAAGCCACCCGCTACAATGTGCCTCGCGTTGCTTTCGTCAACAAGATGGATCGTACCGGCGCTAATTTCTCCCGCGTCGTCAAGCAGATCCGCGAACGCCTGGGAGCCCGTGCTATACCCATGCAGATTCCAATCGGCGCCGAAGAAGGTTTCGAGGGTGTGGTTGACCTGGTCCGAATGAAAGCTGTTTACTGGGATACTGAAAATCAGGGAATGACGTTCGAGACGCGCGAAATTCCGGCTGAGTTGAAAGACGAGTGTGACGCGGCTCGTGAGTTCTTGATTGAGAGTGCTGCTGAAGCCAACGACGAGTTGATGGAAGCCTATCTGGAAACCGGCGTGCTCAGCAATGAACAGATTCTTGCAGGAATGCGTGCGGGCACCATCGCTAATGTACTGGTTCCCGTTCTGTGCGGCTCCGCCTTCAAGAACAAAGGTGTGCAGGCACTGCTGGATTCTGTGGTTGAATTGATGCCTTCGCCGATTGATGTTCCTCCTATTACTGGCATCAATGAAGATGAAACACCCGGAGCTCGCAAGAGTTCTGATGAGGAGCCTTTTGCGGCTCTGGCATTCAAGATTGCCACTGACCCGTTCGTGGGTACTTTGACTTTCTTCCGGGTTTATTCCGGCGTACTGAACTCAGGTGATTTCCTGTACAACCCGGTAAAAAGCAAGAAAGAGCGTATTGGCCGAATTTTGCAGATGCATGCTAATTCTCGCGAAGAAATTAAGGAAGTGCGTGCAGGTGACATCGCTGCAGCTGTTGGTCTGAAAGACGTGACCACCGGCGATACGCTTTGCGCCATGAACCAGGTTATTACGCTGGAACGTATGGAATTCCCGGAGCCGGTAATTTCGGTTGCGGTTGAACCCAAGACCAAAGCGGATCAGGAAAAGATGGGCATTGCCCTGTCCAAGCTGGCGCAGGAAGATCCTTCTTTCCGTGTGCATACAGATGAAGAATCCGGCCAGACCATTATTTCAGGCATGGGTGAGTTGCATCTGGACATTATTGTTGACCGCATGCGTCGTGAGTTCAAAGTCGAAGCCAATGTGGGCAAGCCGCAGGTTGCCTATCGCGAAACGATTCGCAAGTCGGTTGAAGCCGACGGCAAGTTTGTTCGCCAGTCAGGTGGTCGTGGTCAATATGGTCACGTGAAAATTCGCCTGGAGCCTACTGAGAAGGGCGAGGGTTATTCATTCACCAATGCCATCGTAGGTGGTGCGGTTCCCAAGGAATACATTGGTGCCGTGGACAAAGGCATTCGGGAAGCCATGGGCAACGGTGTTATAGCCGGCTACCCGATGGTTGATTGTAAGGCTACGCTGTATGACGGTTCGTATCATGAGGTTGATTCCAGCGAAATGGCCTTCAAGATTGCCGGCTCCATGGCATTCAAGAGCGCGGCCAATTCGGCTTCACCGGTATTGCTGGAGCCCATCATGAAGGTCGAAGTGGTTACCCCTGAAGATTACATGGGTGACGTCATGGGTGACCTGAACCGTCGGCGCGGTATCGTGCAGGGTATGGAAGACAGCCCTTCTGGAAAACTGGTTAATGCACATGTTCCACTTTCGGAAATGTTTGGTTATTCCACAGATTTGCGCTCACAAACCCAAGGTCGCGCAACCTATTCGATGGAATTTGGCCATTACGCTGAAGCACCGAACAGCATTTCTGAAGAAATAATCAAGAAGACCGCCTGATTTCAGGCGGATTGAATACCAGTAAACAGAATAATTGACGAGGTTTGATTCATGTCAAAAGCAAAATTCGAACGTAACAAGCCCCATGTAAACGTGGGAACGATTGGCCATGTTGACCACGGCAAGACGACGCTGACGGCGGCGTTGAC
>JAWXBM010000048.1:0-22007 GCA_034440115.1 Lysobacterales bacterium
ATTTTGCGTAAGGCGTGGAAGGCGGCGACCGTCATGACGGCCACCGGAATCGAGGTGCTGATGGTCAGGCCAGCACGCAGACCCAGATAAGCATTGGCGGCACCGAACAGGATGCCAAAGGCGATGCCGAAGAAGATCGCCTTGACGGTAAACTCGGCGGGGTTCTCATCACGCGGCACATAAGGTAGATAAATTTCCCCAGGCTTCAAAGGTCGGTGGGCGTTTTCTGCCAGGCTTTTTGTGGCTGCTTTATTGGCTGTTCGCTCTGCCAACTTGATTCTCCTTATTATTCGAGCTTATTTTCTGGGCTTATTTTCGGGGCTTATTTTCGGGGCTACGGCTATTCTGGCTGCAATCCTGCGTTGCATCAAATGAATACCGCTGCTGACTTGTCGAAATCACAGGCACGTGGCAGTCTGTCCACTGCTTTCCATGATGCGGAAAAGGGCAAGAAAACATGCAGTACAAGGACTATTACAAAATCATGGGCGTGGCCAAGGATGCCAGTCAGGACGAGATCAAGCGCTCCTATCGCAAACTGGCGCGCAAATATCATCCCGATGTCAGCAAACAAGCCGACGCCGAAGAGCGTTTCAAGGAACTGGGCGAGGCTTACGAAGTGCTCAAGGACAGGGAAAAGCGTACTGCCTATGATGAGTTGGGCAGCAACTGGCAAGCCGGCCAGGACTTCCGCCCTCCTCCGGGCTGGAACGGTGGTCAACCGGGTGGCCAGCAGGGTGGTTTCAGTGATTTTTTCGAAGAGATATTTGGCCGCTCACAGGCAGGCAGGCGTGCACCATCCGGCCAGGACTTCAATATGCAAGGTGAAGACCGTCACGCCCGTATCCAGATCGATATTGAAGACAGTTACCAAGGCGCCACCCGCCAGCTCAGCCTGGCAATTCCCGAACTCACGCCTGACGGCTATGTCCAGAACCGCGAGCGCACCCTGTCGGTAAAAATTCCCAAGGGCATTCGCGAAGGCCAGCAAATTCGTCTGGCCGGACAGGGCGGTGGGGGCATGGGCAGCGGCCGAGCCGGCGATCTGTATCTGGAAGTGGCGTTCAAGCCACATCTGCGTTATCGGGCCAGCGGCAAGGACGTTTATGTGGATGTGCCGGTCATGCCCTGGGAAGCAGCATTGGGCGACAGCGTGAAAGTCAGCACACCCAGCGGCGAGGTCAAACTGAAGATACCTGCCGGCTCTCAAGCCGGTAAAACCCTGCGCCTCAAGGGCGGTGGCCTACCCGGTAAATCGCCCGGCGATTTCTATGCGGTGTTGAAGCTGGTTAATCCGCCGGCAGACACGGACAGGGCCCGCGCGGCCTTTGAGCAGTTGCGCGACGAACTGGAGGTTAAAGTATGAACGCACCCAAGAACATGGATACCACACTGCAAGGTGAGATTCTCGGCAAGGACATTATTCTGACTCTCGAACAGCTATGTCGCAGTTGCGCGCTGCCCCAAGAACAGATTTTGCTGCTGGTCGAAGAAGGTATTATCGAGCCGAAAGCTCTTGCTGGTGGACCCGCCAGTGATCTTCAAATCGAGCATTGGCAGTTCCACTGGAAAAGCGTCACTCGCGTGCGCACCAGCACGAGGCTGCAACAGGATCTGGGCGTCAATCTGGCCGGGGTTGCTCTGGCGCTGGAGCTGTTGGAGCGTATCGACAAACTGGAACGACGCCTTAATCATCAACTCAATCATGGGCTCGGTCAACTGAGCTAAGATAGCGCCGTTATAACACAATAATTTTTTGCTGAGGAGTCCCCCATGGCCGCAACCAACATCCAACCCTGGGACATCCTGCGCGACTACCTCAAGAGCAATGACAGCGAGGGGCTGAACCGCTTCCTTTCGGAGCTGAGCGGCGAAGACGGCCTGCGTGCCTTTATGCGGCTGGACAGCGACGAACAACAAAAGGTGCTGGAACGGGTCAGCCCGGAAGCTGCGGCCGAAGTATTTGAATTCATCCCCGATGAACCGGCTGCCGAACTGCTGGAAGAACTTCATCCGCAAGTTGCCGCTTCCATCATCAGCGAGATGTCCAGCGACGACCAGGCCGACGTGCTGGGAGAGCTGGATCCGGAAGATCTGGAAGAAATCCTGCGCTATATGGACGAGCGCGACGCCGGTGATGCGCGCCAGTTGATGGCCTATGACGAAGATGTCGCCGGCGGCCTGATGATGACCGAGTACTTCAGTTATCCCAAGATGTACCGGGCCGGTTCGGTGCTGAATGATTTGCAGCGTCGTGAGGACGAGTACGAACTCAACAACGTGCTGTATATCTATGTCACCGACCGTTCGCGCCAGTTGCTCGGTGTCTGCCGCATGCGTGACATCGTTTTTTCCTCGCCCGATGTACGCCTGTCGGATATTTTCCGGCCGGCAATTTCGGTGCTGGATACCGCCACGCTGGATGAGCTGGAAAACTTTTTTGACGATAACAATCTTTCAGCCGTGCCAGTGGTGGACCAGAACAAGCGTATTTTGGGCGTGGTGCGGCGCCGGGCAGTCTATGACGCGGTAGCGGAAGTGTCCGAAACTGATCACCTCAAGTCACAAGGTATTGTTGGTGGTGAAGAATTACGCTCTATGCCTACGATAGTCCGTTCACGCCGCCGTCTGGCCTGGTTGTCGGTCAACATTCTGCTGAACGTGCTTGCCGCCAGCGTGATTGCCCAGTTTCAGGATGTACTCCAGGCCGTCATTGTGCTGGCGGTGTTCCTGCCGATTATTTCCGACATGAGCGGTTGCTCCGGCAATCAGGCGGTGGCGGTCAGCATGCGTGAGTTATCACTGGGTGTAATCAAGCCACAGGATTTTTACTATGTGTGGCGTAAAGAAGCCGTGGTTGGCTTGATCAACGGCCTGGTGCTGGGCCTGCTGATCGCCCTGGTGGCACTGGTGTGGCAGGGCAATCCCTGGTTGGGGCTGGTGGTGGGTTTTGCCCTGTCGCTCAACACCCTGATCGCGGTTTCCATCGGCGGCACGGTGCCGGTCATTTTAAAACGTTTCAAGATCGACCCAGCCGTGGCTTCGGGCCCCATACTCACCACCATCACCGATATGTGTGGCTTTTTCCTGTTGTTGGGCAGCGCCTCTCTGTTACTGCCTCAGCTCACCGGTAATTGATCGGTTGTAGGAGATCGCCTTGCGGCCGATCAAGCTCTCAATCGCGAGCAATGCTCGCTCCTGCAATGAGGTTGCCTAGGTGCCCTGTTTTCACCTTTCGTTGACAGCTCGTGTTGGAATATAGCCACTTAACTATGATCAAGGACTGATGCATGCTTCTATCTGGCACATTGCGGGCCAACCTGGTGCGGGTTTTCCTGCTGCAGATCCTGGCCATTTCGGTGGCCGTAGTGCTGGGTGTGTTCGGCGCGGCCAAAGTGGTGGAACAAATTCTGGTCAATGAAGCGCTGGATGGTGAAACTGCTCACTACTGGGCTTTGTATGCAACCAATCCATTGCAACCCAGGCCCAATACGCTGAACCTGCGAGGCTATCTGCGTCACGCCCAACACGGCGATGAAATTCCCACCTGGCTGGCCAGTGCCGAGCCGGGCTTCCGGCGCATAGAAAATGGCAGCACCAAGCCGTTGGTTCTCGTTAGTGATAAAGGTGATGCCCGTCTCTATCTGGTATTTGACGAGATCCAGGTATCCCGTTTAGCGATGTTTTTTGGTGTGGTACCGCTTAGCCTGGTGTTATTGCTGGCCTATACGGTCGCCTGGGTAGGTTACCGCTTGTCGCGCAACGCGATTTCACCGCTGATCCAACTGGCAAATCGAGTAGAAGCATTTGATGCGCGCTCCGGCGACCTTAAAGACCTGGACCTCCATGTTGAAGGCAAAAGCGAAAGCGAAGTAAAGATACTGGCCAGTGCCTTGCAACATTTTATTGAACGCGTTAACGAGTTCCTGCACCGCGAGCGCAATTTCACCCGCAATGCCAGCCACGAACTGCGCACTCCGCTTGCTGTGATGCGGGCTAATCTGGATTCGCTGCAGCGACGAGTCGTCGCTCAACCTGAATTGATGGTGCCACTGGAGCGCATGCAGCGCACCGTGCGCGATATGGAAAAACTGCTGGAGACCTTGCTGATTCTGGCGCGTGAGGACGAGTCCCGCCTGCCACGCGAAGCCATCCTGATCAATGACCTGGTGGTCGAGCGAATGGAGCAGGTTGGCCGTGCTCTGGACAACCCCAAAGTTGCAGTAAAACTGGAAGCTGACAGCCTGGTGCAATTGCACGCCCCGCCCAAGGCGCTGGCTATCGTATTCGACAATCTGCTGCGCAATGCCATCAACTACACTGGCCAGGGCGAGGTAGTGATCAAAATATGGGCAGATGGCTTGTCCATCCGCGATAACGGCCCGGGTATGGAGGCTGAATTACTGCAACGCATATTCGAACCGTTTGAACGTGGTGAATCAAGCTCTGGAGGATTTGGCCTGGGGCTCACTATTGTCAAGCGACTGTGCGAACGATTTGGCTGGAAAATAGCCATTACCAGCGAACCGGGCCTGGGTAGTACTGCAACGCTGCTGTGGAAAAATGCGCAGGTGGTAGGTCAGCGTCGAGAGGTGAAAAAGGACGCGAACTAAATGGTTGCTAGTCGTGTTCCACCGCAGCCAGTTTGAAGCCAATTCCGGGCAGTGTGTGCAGCAGCTTTACGGTAAACGGCCGGTCGATTTCGCGCCGCAGGTTATAGACATGGCTGCGCAGAGTGTCGCTGTCAGGCAGCAAGTCGCCCCACAATTCCCTTTCCAGGGTTTCACGGGTGACCACATTGGGGGATTCGCGCATCAACACACGCAGGATACGCAAGCCAGTGGGGGAAATTTCTATACGTTGCCCCGCCCGGCTGACTTCCAGGCTGCCGGTATCGAACAGCAAGTCGGCCACGCGGTATTCGGACTCGCTGACTTCGCCCCGACTGCGTCGCAGCAAGGCCCTGATGCGCGCCACCAACTCGTCCATATCGAATGGCTTGACCAGATAGTCATCAGCACCGGTGTCAAAGCCCTCCAGTTTATCGGTCAACTGGTCGCGCGCCGTCAGCATCAGTATAGGGGTGGATACCCGTTGATCTCGCAGACGCTGACAGACTTCCATGCCGTTGAGTTTGGGCAACATCAGGTCCAGCAGAATCAAGTCGTAATGCTGTGTCATGGCCAGGCCCAGTGCCGAAGCGCCATCGGCAGCAAAATCCATGGTGTAGCCACGCGCCTCCAGCTCATCGCCTATGGTGGCGGCCAAATCTGCATGATCTTCAACCAACAAGATAGAAGTATTGGACACGTGCTCAATTCCCGAATGATAAATTGCGCTCATTCTAGCCCAGCTTTCTGCGCTGTTGTTCGCAGGCTTTCGATTTTCTGGTTTATTGAACTGGAATGAGAATTTCATTTCGGCGCAAAAACCAGGGCTTGAAGGGTGGGTCATAACGCGCCCAGGTAGGCTCTCCGGCTATTTTCAATCCTTGCTGCTCTATCCAGGCCTCAAGCGCTGTCAATTTCTCGCTGTAATTGTCATTGCTCCAGGTACCGGTATATCTCACGGCTGCCATCTTTTGCGGCGCAATCGACCTGAGGAAAACGTTTGGATCAGTGGGCAAAGGAGCTGTGTCTGGCGTATAACTGGCTGGCAGCAGAAAGCCGATTTGCCAGCTATCGCCATCGTAGCGATTTTGTGACACCGGCGATGTCATGGAAATCTTCGCTGCTGCCGCCTGAGTGACCGGTGCGGTCATGGAAATCTTTTCTGCATCATTCGCTGCGTCGCCCCGTGATCGATTGGCACCCGAGATGTAGTCAAACAAGAGGCTGAATGCCTTGCTTCCGGCTTGCTTGAAGCCTGCCTCGACCACGGTCTCCACCCGCACCTGAGCTGCATACTCCCGCAGTTCAAAATCCCCATCCGTCAATATGGTTTCGTAGCTGGCGGTTTCCACAGCATTAGCTGTGCTAACGGCCATAAGTAACCATACTGCTGCAAAAATACGATTGGCTGGTTTCATGTATCACTCCTGCCTGGTTCAACGAACGGGTAAGGTATGGAAGCCTGGCTTGGAATAGACCAGATGCACATTGGAAATAGCCCGTTCCAGAAAAGCGCCTTCGCAATAACACAAATAGAACTCCCACATGCGGTTAAAAGGTTCCGGGTAACCCAGCTCGCGCACCTGTTTGATGGCAGCAAAAAAGTTCTCGCGCCATAGATTCAAGGTGCGGGCGTAGTGCAAGCCTATATCTTGCAGGTCCAGCAGGCGCATGTCTGTCTGCTGAGCCACAGACCGGTTCATTACTTCAGTTGACGGTAAACAGGCGCCCGGGAAGATATAGCGCTGAATAAAGTCCACTGAGCGCTGCGAAGCTGCGTAATTCTGATCAGCAATGGTGATGGCCTGAATCAGCATCAAACCATCCGGCTTGAGCAAATCACTGCAGATGCGAAAAAAATCCGCATACAGATCGCTGCCTATGGCTTCGATCATCTCGATGGAAACCAGTTTGTCAAACTGCCCCGTCAAATCGCGAAAATCATCCTGCAGCGGAGTGATGCGGTCATGTAGTCCGGCATTCGCAATCGCCTTTTCTACCCACTGGAACTGTTCTTTTGAAATAGTGGTGGTAGTAACACGGCAGCCATAATTCTGCGCCGCGTAAATGGCAAAACCACCCCAGCCGGTGCCGATTTCCAGCACATGATCGCCCGGCACCAATTGCAGTTTCTGGCAAATCCGCTCCAATCGATTGAGCTGGGCAGAATGCAGATCCGCATGCTGCGCATCGAACATGGCACAGGAATACATCATGCTCTCGTCCAGCCACAAGCGGAAAAACTCGTTACCGAGGTCGTAGTGTGCGGCGATATTGCGGCGGGCGCCTTCGTGGGTATTCCGGTTGACCCAATGAAACAGCTTTTGCAGCGGTCCGGTCAGGCTGGCAAAGCCCGACTCCATCTGTTTCATCAGCGCACGGTTTTGCAACAACAGGCGCACCAGGCTGACCAAATCATCGCACTGCCAGTAACCCTGAATATAAGCCTCACCCGCACCAATGGTGCCACCAAAGGCGATCTCGCTGAAAAAGCGCGGATCCAGAACATCGATGCTGACTGTAAGCGCATCAGCAGAATCCGCTGGCTGCTGACCAAAGCAATACGCCTTGCCCGCAAATGCCAGTTGCAGGCTGCCATGCTGCAGTTGTTCCAACCGGGCTATTACCTGCCTTTGAGCCAGCCCGTCCAACCAACTGGGTTTGGCCGTTCCCGCCAGATGACGCGGCGAGGCCAGGGAGATCGACTTCATGGTGCTGATCCTTCTGAAAAATGAGTTGAACGGCTATCGTTGTCTTTGCCCGTACGACTTTCGTTACTTTTACTGCCGCTTTTACCGCCGCTTTTACCGCTGTTTTTATCAGGATGATCGTGAATGGGCACACCCTTCAACCATAAACGCAGCGCTTGCCAATGGATGGCAACGATAATTTGCAGGGTCATAAAAGGAAATCGCAGCAAGCTGTTGCGCAATGTCCTGGCCGTGATTTCCTGGCGTTGCAAATGCAGTCCCGCGTCGAAAACCATTTCGCCTTCCAAATAGTTCTGCATATATACGTTGAGCAGGTCACCGGGTCGCAACAAACGAAACTCGTAGTGCATTTGCATGGGCATAAACGGCGAAACATGCATAGCCTTGGCTTGCTGCCAGCGATGCAAACCGTCCTTACCCAGGTCATCCGCGGCGCTCAGCACATAGCAGTGCTGCTCACCCCAAGGGGTATTGTTCACTTCTGCTACGACGCACTCGAGCTGCCCGTCGATTTGGTCAAAACAATAATAGAAACTCACCGGGTTAAAGCCGTAGCCAAAATAACGCAGATTCGTCAACAACCGTATCGGTCCCTGCGGCCGCTGACCGGTTTGTTTGGCCACCAGCTCACGCACGCAGTGAGACAGCGGCAGATTGGCATCACCCATATGATCCTGTCTGAGAAACCGGGCCAAGGCGAAATTACCTACTGAAAATGGGCGTGCTGAGAACCAGCGGCTTCGATCAAACAGCTCTGGCAATTCATCCAGATCAAGATAAAGCATGAACATCGAATAACTGAATTCATGCTCGCGCGGCTGTTTGCGCCGGTGCTGAATAGTGCCCTGGTAAATTGCGCTGTGCATGGCTTCAGGCTGCGCGGGAGCGTTGCTGTGCAACCGCTTGCTGGTCGATCGACTGGTCTTGCTCGAAATGTTTCACTGCATTGATGGCACTCACTACTCCATCTTCATGAAAGCCGTTACGCCAGTATGCACCGCAATAATAGGTACCCTGCTGGCCGTTCAATTCTCTGTGCCTTTGCTGTGCCGCCACTGCCGCCCGGTCAAATACCGGGTGGTCGTATTCAAATGCGGCAATGATCTTGGCTGGGTCCACCGCGTCGCGATGATTCAGGGTCACCAGGAAATCCACTGGTGCTTGCAGGCTTTGCAGGATGTTCATGTTGTAGCTCAGGCTGACTTTGCCGTCCCTGGCCGCTGCGTTGCGGATACCGCCAGCAGTGTCACGCAACAAGTGATAATTCCACGCCGCCCAGGCGCGTTTGCTGCGCGGCATCAGCGACGCATCGGTATGCAGCACCGCTTCGTTTCGCTGGTACGCAATGGCACCCAGCACTTCACGTTCGGCTTTACTGGGGTCTTGCAGCAGCGCCAGCGCCTGGTCGCTGTGACAAGCCAAAAATACCTGATCAAATTTCTGCACTTTCAGTCCACGAGCTTTCAGCTCTACGTAACCCGGCTGACGCCGTATCCATTCGACCGGGGTGTTCAGCCAGATACGATCCAGAAACCCGGCCACCAGCTTGTTTACATACTGCTTCGAGCCCCCCCGAATGACCCTCCAGCTTGGCCGGTCGTTCACGCTGAGCAATCCATGGTTGTGAAAAAAACGTACGAAAAAACCTACCGGCACGCCGCCCATACCTTCCGGACCGGCTGACCAGATGGCGGCACCCATAGGCAGAATGTAGTGCCGGATGAACTCAGGTGAATAAGCGCCTTGATGCAGAAATTCATCCAGCGTTACATCATGCTCGTCAAGCTGCAGCACCTTGGCCGCTTCCCGGTTGAAGCGCAATATGTCGAGTAACATGCGGTAGAAACGCGGCCGCAGCAAATTGCGTCGCTGTGCGAACAAGCTGTTGATCGAGGCACCGTTATATTCCAAACCACTCAGCTCACACCGTACGCTGAAGCTCATTTCGCTGGGTTGTGTTGGCACACCCAGCTCATCCAGCAGGTTTACGAAATTTGGATAGGTCTTGTCGTTGAAGACAATAAAACCGGTGTCGATGGCATAGCTGCAACCCTGGATAGCCACATCAACCGTGTTGCTATGGCCGCCAATGCGCTGATCCGCTTCAAAAACCGTAATTTCGTGCTCACGATGTAATTGATAGGCAGCCATGCTGCCGGATATGCCGGAACCAACAATGGCGATTTTCATGGCTTCGGGCCCTGCTCCGACTGCTCCTTCGGCCATTGTTGCGGTACCTTTCGCAACTGCTCCATGGCATAACCCGAGCTGCGTACATGGTCCAGCATCTGTTGATATTCGGCTTGAGTAATTTCCGGACTGCGAGCCATGATCCAGACATAATCACGCTTGTTGCGACTGATCACCGTGCGGCTGTAATCATCCGCCAGGAAGGTAATACGGTAGTCGCCTTTGATCGGCCAGATAACCTGCATACCCCACTCGGCATTACTTTCAGTATCACGTACAAAACCGCGTGGATGGTAATCCTTGAGCGGACCATCAAAGCCATCCTTGCGGAACGTAAAGGTCGTCGCGATGCTGCCATCATCGTCCAGGTGATAGGACTCAACGGCGTTATGTGCACCTTTCTCGACAAAAGTGGGAATATTGGCGATCACGTACCAGTCACCCATAAAACGTTGCAGGTCCACGTAGTCAACCGTTTCCAGCGGCGGCAAGGAGGCCCGGCAGCTTGCCAGAAAAACCGAGCCTGCCACCAAAGCCAATACTGTGTTTCTTGAATTTTTCATAATCCTGCCAGTCGCTTGTTTAAGTTTGTTGGTTGGGTTAACAGTTCGTAGCGCAAGGTACGACCGTTATCATATTGGCTCCGCAGCGCCAGCCACTCACCCTGCTCGGAATACCACAATTCCAGATTGAGTTTTTTGGCCGATAGCTGGTAACGCTGCGTTGCGACCGGTTGGCCCTGGAACATCAGCAACTCATTGACCGGTTCGGTAACTGCGACATCCATATACTCACCATCCTGCGTATTAAGCAGCTGGGTGGCTTGCAGAAATTCCTGATTCCAGTAAGCAAAACTCATCACACAATCCGGCAATATGGCACTGCCTTTGCTACCATCTACCTTGAATCCGTCAGCATTTTGTTCGCCTGCTACCGCGTAAACTTTGCCATTGGCATCCGTACTGGATTCAATCCGGGTAAGGCAACCGTCCTGCCATACTTCTTCGTTCCGGTGCTGATATCGGTACAGTGTTACAAACATGAGTTTGTATTCAAACTCAGCCACGCTGCTCAACACCTGCTGATCACCCTGTTGACGGACCCGGAACTCATGGAAGCCGATGTCCTTATCGTCGACATAGACCTGGAAACGCCAGACCTGCTCACTATTCGACGATGGCTCTTTCGACCATGCGGGCGCGATGAGCATCAAACTGCAAAGTACAAGAAACGCCACTTTACGCACGTCCATTTACCCACTCACTGCACCAGCCGGTGAGCACTGTTGTTGACGTCAATTCGCGTTTGAAACCATCCATGCGCTGAGCCATAACGCTCAATACCGGCATGATGACAGCCCAACCGATCGCTAAACAGGTCAGCGCCGCTGGCGCATTCTCCAGGCCTATGGCACCCAGATTTTGCCCGGCGATATAGCTCAGTGGGCCACCGAGCGCGCCCATGATCGCCGCCAACCACATGCGACCTTTGAGCCAGGCCATGGACAGATTCAGCGTAGATGCGAACAAAAACCACATGGCTATGATCCAGTATGGCGCCAGAAATGGGATCCATTCGCCATTGGGGTAGCTGACCCAACCGGTGGCCAACAGCAGGCTGTCGAATACGGTGCCGATGGCGGCACAACTGAGCAGCAGCTTGAATTCAGTCCAGCGCCGCCGGGCCATGCTCAGATGCATGGCCACCAATAGTACCGCTACCAGCAAACCCAACAGAGGACGCCCATTGGCAGCTGACAGCACACAGGCAAGCCAACCAATCTGGAAGCCTACATAATTAATCAGCGACAGTTTCATGGCTGCAACGCCTGTGCAGCAGGCTGCGAGCCCGAGTCTTCCTGGCGGGCAAACAGGTAGTGCCCAACAAACCATTCCTGGCCATTGTTCTGTCCAAACAATTCGGCACAGGCCATGAAAAATATGCGCCAGCGCTGAAACCACAAATCTGCTGACTCCGCACCGTAGCATTTTTCAAATAATGGCCTGATTTCAGCCCGCTGCCGGTCCATATTCTGCAGCCAGGCATTGGCCGTCCGAGCGTAGTGTTCACCACCCCAGGCTGCTCGATGCTGCAATGCCAGGTGTTGCTGGAAGCGCAACGGCAAATCGAAACTGGGCATGATGCCGCCGGCGAAAAAATGCCGGCTCATCCAGTCAGACGGGCCCTGGTCGACAAACTCATAAGCGCTGTTACGGTGACAGAAAATATGCATGAAAAACTGGCCTTGCGGTTTCAACCAGCCAGCAATGCGGCGGAATAGCTCGGGGTAATTGCGCATGTGCTCAAACATCTCAACCGAAACGATGCGATCAAAGGTCTGATTAAAACTCTGATCCGCATTCTCATCATTGGCAAAATCATTCATGTCGGCAGTGATGATTCGAATATTATTCAAGCCGCGCTCATTGGCAACCGCCTCAATCCACTGGCGCTGGGCGTTGGAATTGGAAACAGCGACCACCTTAACCCCAGGGTATTTGCTGGCAATCCACAGGCTGAGTGAACCCCAACCGCAGCCCAGGTCCAACACCGTCATGCCCTGCTCAATTGCGGCCCGCTGGCAGCAGATGCTCAGGGCGGTTGTTTCGGCCTGATCCAGATTGAGCGTTGCGCCGTCCCAGTAACAGCAACTGTATTTGCCATGTTTACCCAGCACTCGGGCAAAGAACTCAGCCGGCAATTCATAGTGCTGCTCATTCGCGCGGTGCGGCAAAGGGGCAACTTCTGCCACCTGCATACGTGCCACGAATGCTTCCATTCGGTCGGCAACGCCAGCCATATCTTCGGCATGAATACCTGCCAGCCTTTGCCGGTTGAGCCGCCGAATACCAGCGCGTATGATCGGGTCTGGCAACAATCTGCTTTCGGTCCAACCCACTGCGAGTTTCTCTACACTTGCCATCACGTACATCCTGCTGACTATGGCGGGCATTTTGCGTGGCCAACTGTGAGGCAGACGTGAAGCCGATCAGGAATGATCGTGAAAAACCCCCTTAAATCTACAGGAAGCGCCTGGGCGGCACGATGGTGTTGCCGATCAACAAGCCACCCACTAATGCAACCACTAACAGGGCTGCGAACATAGCGGTTTCCTGTGGATTGGGGTTGGACTGCAGCAGAACGTTGGTAACCGTGCGATAGCCCAATGCACCGGGTACCAGCAGAATAATGCCCGGCACTCGTATCAGGCTGGCGGGGCGGCGCAGCCAGCGGCCGAGCAGATTGCCCAGCAGCGCCACCACCAGTGCCGCCAACAGAATGCCGAATTCAACTCCACCTAAGATGACCCCGGCGCGACTCGCGGCATAGCCTGTTACGGCGGCCAGCACAGCCAGATAGATATCCCGGTGCCGCACATTGAACAACACGGCAAATGCCAGGCCGGCCGATAGCAAGGCCGGCCAATGGAACCAGTCCGGTGGCGAGGCAGCACCCCACTGCAAGGTGCCAGCTGTGGTCCAGCCCAACCAACCGGCAATCACGCTGCCAACCAACACGCCCAATGCCAGTTTCAACAGCACTGCCAGAGCACCGGCCAGGCGGGCTGAGCCGGACGACAGGTGCTCGGTAGATAACTCCGTAACGGCAATGGTCAGGCTCAAGCCAGGCATCAGCACAATCAGGCCCGACATGATGATGCTGGCCGTATCCACTCCGGCGAAAGCAGCGTTAAAACCATACACAAACAGACTCACAGCCAGCGCAGCCAGTGCCTCCAGGCTGCCAACCCGCTGCGAATGAGGTAAAGCCATCGGCAACAAACCGACCAACAAACCCGCCAGGGCAGCGACCGAAACGCCCAACCAGGAACTGGAAAGCAACACCGCAAAAGCTCCGCTTACCAGCCCAGCAGCCAGCACCTGGGCCAAGTTTGAATACAGCAAGGGCACTTTGTCCTGCTTCAATTGTTCATTTGCGGCTTCGAGCGTCACTCGACCTGCAATCAGGTCTTCGCCCATCTCGTACAAGTCTGCATTCACCGCCAGATTGATGGCGCCGGGCCGCAAACGCACCAGTTGCATGGGCAAGGGCTTTTGTTCGTCCTCATCGTCACGCGTGCGCAACGACAGAAACACCGCAGTGGGGCTGGACCAGATATCGCACCTGTAGCCCATCCAACGCGCTATGGCCTGGATCAAACCTTCCAACTGGTGGGCCGGCACGCCGGCCTGGTGTAGCGCTTTGGCATAGCGTTTGAGAAAGCGTATTTCTATGGGCAGCGGCAGCGTCATGGCAGGGAAGTTTGGCGAATTTATGCGGAAGTGGCAACATGCAGTCTGCTTATTTAAGGAGATCACCATGCACATTCGGCCGAAATTCTTTTGTTTACTCTTTGCACTAAGCTGCAGCACCGCCATTCAGGCGGAAACCAGGCTCAGGGTTATGAGCTTCAATGCCTGGGGTGCGGGCACCAACGCTGGCCTGGGCATAGAGCAAACCGTAGCCGTTATCCGTGCGGCCAATCCGGACATCATCGGCTTGCAGGAAATCCGTCCTGAATCTGTACAGTGCGATGCAGAAAACTGCCCGGCTGAGTCGGCTTCGGTAACACCGCAGTTGGCTGCAGCGCTGGGCTATGAACTGCTGGAACAACTGGAAGACAATGAAGTGCTGTGGGCCAACGCCATCCTGAGCCGATATCCCATTCGCAGCGCGACACCTGGCGGCCTCGGCGCCCGTATCGATGTAGACGGTCGCGAGGTACTGCTGTTCAACATCCACACCACCGATTACCCTTACGGCCCCTTCCAACTGTTGGACATTCCTTATGGTAATGCCGCCTTTCTGGACACTGCCGACCAGGCCATAGCTTCGGCCTGGCAGGCGCGCAACGCTGCCTACGAGCTGCTGCAGGCCGATCTGACGGCTGCCGGAAGCGCTGCGATTTTTATTACCGACGACTTCAATGAGCCTTCATTCCGCGATTGGAGTCAAGCTTCGGCTGAGGCAGGCGTGCATCCCATGGAAGTTGCCTGGCCGTTCACCCGCGCTGTTGAGCAACTGGGCTTCACCGATGTGTTCCGCGCGACGCGTATCCCGACCCGCTGTTGAAACCCGGCTTTACCTGGTCACCCAGTATCACGGCGGAAACCGCTCAAGACTCCCCTCAGGATCACACGGACCGTATCGATTTTGTTTTTGCCAGGAGCGAGAACCTGCAGGTTGAAACTGCAAAAATTGTCGGCGCGCCCGGCCCCTGGAGCGATATCGCTATCGAACTCTATCCATCGGACCATCGGGCAGTGGTTGCTGAGATCAGTTTTTAATTTTCTTGTCAGAATTTGAGATTTCAGTTTGAATTTTCATTGGGCGGCACAATCTAATTCAAACCCCTGGCTTGTAAACCCCGGCTGAATCAACAGAGGAACGACCCCAACCATGATGCGCATATTTCTTTTCCTGGCCACTAACGCAGCCGTGCTGGTGCTGATATCCATCGTTTTCCAGATTTTTGGCATCGAAGGCATATTGGCTGAAAACGGTGTAGACCTGAATTTACCGGCCTTGCTGGTAATGTCAGCCGTGATCGGCTTTGGCGGCTCTTTTATCTCGCTGGCCCTGTCCAAATTCATGGCCAAACGCGCCATGGGGGTGCAGATCATCGAGCAACCCAGTAACCAGACCGAACGCTGGTTGGTGGAAACCGTGCGTCGCCAGGCCGAACAGGCGGGTATCGGCATGCCGGAAGTCGGTATTTTCAAGTCGGATGCTCCCAACGCTTTTGCCACCGGAATGCGCCGCAACAGCTCCCTGATCGCGGTCAGCAGCGGCCTGTTGCAAAGCATGAAACCGGAGGAAGTGGAAGCGGTTCTGGCCCATGAGATTTCGCACGTGGCCAACGGCGATATGGTTACCATGGGTTTGATTCAGGGCGTGGTTAACACCTTTGTGATTTTCCTGTCACGCGTGATCGGCCACACCGTTGACCGGGTAGTATTCAAAACCGAGCGCGGTTTTGGTCCGGCCTACTACATCACTTCCATCGTGGCGCAAATATTTCTCTCCATCCTGGCATCCATGATCGTCATGTGGTTCTCGCGCCAACGGGAATTCCGCGCTGATGCCGGTGGCGCCTCTTTAGCCGGCAGACAGAAGATGATCGCTGCACTTCGAGCTTTGCAGCGGCCCACCGAGCATAAAGACTTGCCTGGTGAATTTGCCGCCTTCGGCATTTCTGGAGGCATGAGTACAGGAATGAAACGATTGTTTCTCAGTCATCCACCACTGGAAGAACGAATCAACGCGCTACAGGAAGCGAAGTAACGCTGGTTAAGGTAATTTGAGCATTTTCGGCCTTGCCGTGCTGCGTATCAGTTTCAGTAAGCGCTTTTGCGGGTGCCTGAGCTTGCCATCATCGTCCTGCGATGTAAGCAGATAGCTGCCATCAGATTGCATGTCCCAGGCGCTCATATCGTCCTGCCAGGGTATGTCAAAACACTCCTCGACAACGCGCTTCTGCAGGATTTTCTTGTCGATGGGGAATGCCACTTCAACGCGTTGCAGCAAGTTGCGCTCCATCCAGTCGGCACTGGATGCCCACAGTTCAGGCGCATCGTTGTTAATGAATCGAAAAACCCGTGCATGTTCCAGAAAGCGCCCCACCACTGAACGCACCCGAATGTTATCGGAAACACCCGGGATGCCGGGGCGCAAACAACACACGCCGCGCACCAATAATCGAATGGGTACTCCGGCACGCGAAGCTGAATACAGCGCACGGATGATTTTAGATTCGGTGACGGCATTGACTTTCAGATCTATGCCACAGGGTAGCCCGGCCTGTGCATGTTCTTCTTCCCGTTTGATTTTGGCGATTAATTCTTTGTGCAGCGTGAAAGGTGAATGCAGCAAGCGCTTCAAACCGTAAAGCTGGCCCAGCCCGGATAATTGTTTGAATACCAGACTGACATCTTCGGTAATGGCCGCATCGGCTGTCATCAGGCCGATATCGGTATACAAAGTCGCAGTTCCCGAATGGTAATTGCCGGTACTCAGATGCACGTACTTGCGTATCTGCCTGGGCTCTCGCCTTACGATCATCAACATCTTGGCATGGGTTTTACGCCCTACCACGCCGTAAACCACCTGCACGCCGGCGCGCTGCAAACGCGAAGCCAGGCTGATATTGGCTTCCTCATCAAAGCGTGCACGCAACTCCACCACTACCGTAACGTCCTTGCCGTTCCGGGCCGCTTCGACCAACAGGTTGACGATCTGTGAATTGATGCCGGTGCGATATAGGGTCTGGCTGATGGCCAGCACTTTCGGGTCGTGGCTGGCCTGGCGCAAAAAGTCCAGCACCTGCTGAAAACTTTCGTAGGGATGGTGCAGCAATATATCGCGACGGCGCAGCACGGCGAAATAATCCGGGTCACCGACCAGAAAGCTTTTTACTGCCGGTTTGAATAGCGGGTATTTCAGATCCGGCCGGTCGATCAGGCTGATGGTTTCAGACAAACGATTCAGGTTAACCGGCCCATTGTAGTAATAAACATCAGCCGGTTCCAGGTCGAACTGGCTGACAAGAAATTTTTCCAGCGATTGCGGGCAATTTGATGTGGTTTCCATGCGCACTGCAGCCGCATAACCCCGCTCTACCAGCTCGCCTTGCAGCGCGTTGGCGAGGTTTTCAATTTCTTCTTCATCCACCAGCAGTTCCGAATTGCGGGTCACACGGAATTGGTGACTGCCCAGGATTTCCATACCTGGAAACAGATCTGCCACGAAAGCCTGCAAAACTGTTCCAAGCAGAACAAAATCATGCACGCCCCGGGTATAAGAGTGCGGGATGTGAATCACCCGTGGCAAGGATCTAGGTGCCCTGATCAAGGCCATGTTGGCTTCACGCCCAAAGGCATCTTTGCCACGTAACTCCACAGCCAGGTTGAGACTTTTACTGAGTATGCGGGGGAAAGGCTGAACCGGGTCCAGACCCAAGGGGCTGAGCACCGGCATCAATTCATTCTTGAAATGTCGGTGCAGCCAATCGCGCTGCCGACCGGTCCAGTCTTTCACTCCCAGAAAACGGATATTCTCTGCTTCCAGAGCCGGAGTCAGCACTTCGTGCAAAATGCGGTATTGCTCTCGTACCAACAGCAACACACGCTCACGAATCAACGACAAAGTAGCCGTTGGCGTCAGGCCATCTGCCTCTGTTGTGACCGCCCCATGTTGTATGCGCTGTTTCAATGAAGCCACGCGAACTTCAAAGAATTCATCTACCAACAAGCAGGTAATGCACAGAAAACGCAGTCGCTCCAGCAACGGTACCTGATCATCAATGGTCTGCATCAACACCCGTTGAATGAACTCTAATTGGCTCAGTTCACGGTTAATGTACAGGCGGGGATCACGCAAACGCGTGTGCTCATCAATGTCATCCCACAGCGGCTCCCCAAGCGCTGCAGCAGAATCCAGGTTAATGGGTGTGATGTTGGTGGACATGGCTTCAGTATACGAGGAACCCCGGGCATTTCGCCATGCGCGGAATTGTTTCAGGAATGCAGGGCAAACAGATTCACCGCCGACTCGTTCAACATGGCGTGAGTGACGCCGCCAAGAATTCGTTCCCGGAAATGGCTGCGCGAATAGGCACCCATGACCAACAAATCTGAATCGCTCTTCTGGTACTGCTCAAGCAGTTCCTTGCTGTCGTTGCGACCCCGGGTGATTTCGCTGCTGGCATCAACACCCCACATGGCCAAATAACCTTTGAGATGGCTAATGCTCGGGCCTGGCGTAGAATTCTTGCCACAACTGACAATATGGACTGATTCTGCGAGCTGCAGCACCGGCATTGCCGCAGAAACAGCCCGCGCCGAGGAAACGCTGCAATTCCAGGCAATACAGACGCGCTTGCCTGGCTTTACACTTTTTTGTGGCAGCACCAACACGGGCCGACCACTGTTCAACAAGGCCGCCAGCAGGAATGCGCGGGCTGGGCCACTGGACTTTTTCTTCGGCCGGGAAACGACTACCAGGTCCGATACTGGCCCGACGATGCCCAGCAGCCGGTCAGGCGTGCCGACCATCTCCTGCCAGTAAGCCAGTGTTTCTGCCGAAAGACGCCGTTTACGCGCCATTACCACAGCGTGTTTTGCTGCAACCCTGGCAAACAGTTCACTTGCTTTTCGAGAGTTCAGGCTGGCAACATCTTCAGGTACGTCGTCCAAACCAATGGACTCGAGGGCCTCCATAAGCCTGTTTCCATTGCTGCCTGATTTATCCTCCCGGTGTGGGCGCACGTGGCAACCTGCTACGCTGGCGCCGAGACTCTTGGCCAGCCTGAAAGCGCTGTCCAGTGCAAATACACATTCTGGCCGGTCGGCCACGGGAACGAGAATCGATTTCATACCAGTACTACTCCTTAATCGCCTGCAGTGCTGGCAACTCCTCTCCTTGCAAACGCGCCACTATAACGGCGCAGCAGGCATCGCCAAACACATTCGTGGTGGTGCGGAGCATATCCAGCACCCGGTCAAAAACCAATAATACCGCGAGAGCTTCAATGGGTAAGCCGATCGCGGTCAAGATAATGGCAATTGCCACCAGCGAGGCTGATGGAACGGCGGCAACGCCGATGGAGGTGATCAGGGCCAAGGTGCAGATCAGAAATTGGGTGGTAAAACCCAAATCCAGGCCATAAGCCTGGGCAATAAACATGGCCGCCATGCATTCATACAAGGCCGTGCCATTCATGTTCACGGTTGCGCCCAGTGGCAACACGAAGCTGGTGTACTTGTTGGGCACACCGGCTCGCTCTTCCAGGTTGCTCATGGTAATCGGCAAAGTGGCCGATGAAGAAGCGGTGGAAAATGCGGTAAGTAGCGCGGGAGCTACGGCCTGGAACAGGCGTGCCGGGCTGACACGACCCACCAAACGCACAAAGACGGGCAAGGTTACCAGAGTGTGGAACAGCAGTGCGGCGACCACGGACAGGCTGAAGGTTATCAGGGGTTTGGCTGCGCCAAAGCCGGTTTTGGCCACCACCGCTGCCACCAGGCCGAAAACGCCATAAGGGGCAAATTTCATTACCCAGTGAGTGATCAGGATCATGGTTTCGAATACGCCACTGGTAAAGCGGTACAAGGTACCCGCCAATTCATCCTGAATCTGTGACATGAAATAACCAAACAAACCACTGAAGAAAATCAACGCCAACATTTCGTTCGCCGCCACCGCAGCTACGATATTCTGTGGAACGGCCCGCAACAGTATTTGCGGAATTTCCCCAAGGCCGCGACCGGCAATCCTGGCTTGCACATCTTCAGTGCTGGCAGTCAGCGCCAGCAGGTCACCCGCCGGTTCACCATTCACAATACCGGGCTGCACCAGGTTAACGATAATCAAACCCACCAGAATGGCGGAGGAAATGGTCAGCAAGTAAAACGTCAAAGTTTTCAGGCCCATAGTGCCGAGCGAATTGGAGTTGCCCAAACCGGCAACACCCAACGCGATGGATGAAGCAATCAAGGGCACAATCAACATTTTCAGGGCATTGAGGAACAACTGCCCGACGAACTCGTAAACCGATAAAAGGCTGACGCCCGCTATGCTGAAATCACTGCTGAAGTAGCCGGCCACAACGCCCAGAGCCAGTGCGATGAGTATTTGCCAGTGCAGTGCCAGGCCTTGCTTTTCTGTGGCTGTATTGGATTCCTGGTTATTGTCGGACATGGTGTTCCCGGCTTGATGTGTGAAGGGTTCATTCTGCCACGCGATGGTAACACGTCAAATAGCAGGCCCAATGGTGAGCCCAATTTCCTGCTGCACCAACCACAAGCCAGGGTTGCACGTTACGTTACTGCCAATGCCGGCTGGTACACACTGGCGGATTTTTCCCAGCAGTTTCCCTACGGCCTGGACGGCTCGCAAGTCAGCACCGAGCAATTGAAAGTCGCTTGGCAATTGTCAGTGACCATTTTGCTCGGTGATCGCGATATCGACAGCAGCGACCCCAACCTGCGGCACACGCCGGAAGCTGATGCCCAGGGCCTGACCCGCCTGGCGCGCGGTTTCAGCTTCTTTGAATCGGCCCGCGTGGCCGCTAACGAAGTGGGTGTGCCGTTCAGCTGGCATATCGCCACTGTGCTGGGCGTGGCGCACAGCAATACCTTGATGGCACCAGCGGCCATTCCCTATTTGCTGCACTAAAGCAGAGACTACGGTGTTGGTATCAAGCCAAGGTCAATTGAACGCTCAAGACGACCGTACTTGATCTTGCCTGGCATTAAATACTTCTGCGCCGACAATCTCATAAAAGCTATCATGTTTTTTGAGAACTTTTGATTCGGCAGGCAGATTGCGCAATATACTTTATTGAATTGGTTCCCTAATTAAGTAGCCAGGCAGTAAGTGTAGAAAGAAAGAATGGTGTTTTTTGCATTATCAGCAATTAACATAGCAGAAGCGGTGTTAACGACCACGTTAAAATATTGCAATTCTCTGATTATTCGAGGAATCTTACGAATGATGAAGCAAAAACTGGTCGTCGAAGACCTTAACACCACGTTTTCCACATAATTGTAGTTAGCCATCACAGCGAGACATCCATGACCGCAGACGTTAGGAATGCACTCAGCAAAGTTCCTCAAGTTACTTTTGGCTTCTGGCTCATAAAGATCCTTGCCACTACCCTCGGAGAAACCGGTGGTGACGCGGTTTCAATGTCCATGGGCTTAGGCTACTTGGTAGGCACCGGCATTTTTATGGGGTTATTTATTGTCGCTGTGGGGCTACAGATCGCAGCAAGCAAATTCCATCCGTTTCTCTACTGGGCAACAATTATCGCGTCAACCACGGTTGGAACGACCCTCGCAGACTTCGCGGATCGCTCATTGGGCTTGGGCTACCTTGGCGGCACTATTATTCTTACAGCCTTACTCATTGCCTCGCTTTTCGCTTGGTATAAGTCGCTCGGCTCAATTGACGTTGGCTCTGTGCACACACCAACGGCCGAGGGGTTTTACTGGCTGACCATCATGTTTTCTCAGACGCTCGGTACAGCGTTAGGTGACTGGACGGCGGACAGTGCGGGGTTAGGCTATACGGGCGCTGCGCTAGTATTTTCGGGTCTTCTCTCAGTGGTAGTCCTCGCATACTTTTTCTCACAAATCTCGCATACGATACTGTTCTGGGGTGCGTTCGTTTTAACAAGGCCCCTCGGCACTGTCGTCGGGGACTATCTTGATAAACCGGCCGCGAGCGGTGGGCTTGAGTTTAGTCGTTACACCGCTACTGGCGTCCTGCTTGCGGCCATCATCATATTGATTCTATTAATACCCCAGCGCGCAGCCGAGAAGTCACACTAGAGCAGTGATGGCTAACAATTCATTCAAGCCGAAGCCGCTTCGCGGCTCGGCTTAATTCAGGCGTTATATGCCTTGGTAACAGAGTCTCCAAAACTAATAGCATACATACCATTATATGGCTATAAAGCCATACATCTGCTAGAATCATCTCATGAGAAAAACAA
>JAWXBM010000049.1:0-3871 GCA_034440115.1 Lysobacterales bacterium
CCCTAAACCCCGACCCTAATCCCCGACCCTAACCCCGTCACTCCTCTCCAGCTTTAGTCTTTGGCCCTAAGCTGCGCTTCGATCCAGGAGTAAGTTTTTTCCAGGCCGCTACGCAAAGGCTGCGAGGGCGCCCAGCCCAGTTTGCTGGCAATCAGGCGATTGTTCGAATTCCGCCCCCTGACCCCTAGCGGACCAGGAATATTTTCGATGGTCAGTTGCTTTCCGGCGAGTTGCATGGTCAATTGCGCCAACTGGTTGATCGATACCATTTGGTCGGAGCCGATATTCACCGGCCCGGTCCAGTCTGAACGCATCAGGCGCAAACTGCCTTCCAGGCATTCATCGATAAAAAGGAAAGAGCGAGTCTGCAGGCCATCACCCCAGATTTCTATGGAGCCACCATTTGGCGCCGCGGCTACTTTTCTACAAACTGCGGCAGGAGCTTTTTCCTTGCCGTCATTCCAGGCTCCTTCTGGCCCAAAAATATTGTGGTAGCGCGCGATGCGAACCTGCATGGCGTGATTGCGTTCATAGGCCAGGTACATTCTTTCGCTGAATAACTTTTCCCAGCCATATTCACTGTCTGGATCGGCTGGGTAAACCGTACTTTCCTCGGTGGTTGGGTTGTTCGCCTCCAGTTGGTTGTATTGCGGATAAACGCAAGCCGAGGATGAATAAAATACGCGTCCAACCCCACGGCGCAGGCAAACATCAAGGATATTGAGATTGATCAGTGCTGAGTTGTGCATGATCCGGGCATCATTGTCGCCGGTAAAAAGGTAGCCAGCTCCGCCCATATCGGCCGCCAACTGCCATACCTCGTCAAATTCACGGTCGACAGCCTGCTCACATATTCGCGGGTCGCGCAGGTCGCCCTGGATGAAATCATCGGCTGCTGTGGCGGAAAAAGATGGGTGCTTAAGATCGATACCACGCACCCACCAGCCCTCTTGCTTGAGCCGCTTCACCAGGTGGGAGCCGATAAAACCACCAGCGCCACATACTAAAGCTGTCTTCACGGACTTTCTCCTTCCAGGGCCTGTTTACACCGCTGACAGATTCCAGGTTTGGAACCAGGGCGCATTTTCAGTGCTGTCAACCGAATGAGTCAACCAAATGGGTTAGTCTCGAATGAGTTTATGGGCGGCGCAAGCAGCACCACCCCGCGCAAGATCCTGAGCAAGACCCTACAGATACCAGAGATTTGCCTTGTGGTATTTCTCCATCTTGTGTTCGAGGTTCCTGGTCCAACTGCAATGAATAACGTAGGGGTCGGATGGCAACTTGCTGACGTCTTTCGAGGTAAACAGGTGACCATTAGCAAAATCCGCCTCCTGAAGAATGTCCAGCTTCAGCCCGCGGAAATAGCGGGTCACCAACAGCATGTTGACATGCCTTTGCTGGCCTCCATAGGCATAAACCTTGTCGAAATGGTCGTACACCTGCTGCCAGAACACCCGGCTTTGTTCGTTATTTCGTAGGAAAAAGAAACCGCTGTTGGCATGCAGTGGCGCATAGAAAATATTTGGGCCGTCATACATAAACTGCACGTCAAGTATGTGCCGCTCAGGTCGCAGCAGAAAATCACCCGGATCTTTCTTCCAGACCAGGTCGACGTCCTGGAAAAGAACATCATGGCCGATGTTCAGCAAGTCCTGCACAACTGCGGTCTTGGGAAACATCATGTCCCTGAAAATTTTGTCACCATAGACCGTTGCCGGGTCCGGGCTTTGCTTACCATAGGCCGGGTCTGCGAGGTAAACCGCAAAACCCAGCGCCTCGAACTGTGCCGCGGTCTCCTCATCCAGCGCAGCGATCAGCGTCCAGGAACGCACTTCGATTCCATGGCGGTCACAAGACTCGACCCAATTAAGTAACAAGTCGGAAAAACCGCGGTTCAGGGTCATGGCCAACACCGTGTTGTAGCGGTGACGGTATTTGAGCAGGCTGCGCAATTCGCGTTCCCGGTTTGCCCGCCCTTTCTCAAAACCATCGCGTAATTCGCGCGCCCGGTCCACCTGCCACTGCCGGTGTTGGGCAACGTATTCCGGCTTATCCAGCCATTCGGCAGCCAGGAACACCACCTGCTCATGGTCCCCCTTGGGAAAGCCGCTGGCGGGAAATTGTTCGTAATACGATTTACTCATCACTCCACACGACTAAGCTCGAGGTTGCCGTTAACCAGGCGTGACTGATACCCGGATTGCCGGTATCGTACCGAGCCTGATGCCACAAGACCACCTGCGCCGCACGGCCTGCTGAACCACTCTATGGAATCCAGACCCCGAATTTTTGTTTCCATTGCATCCTACGCGGACCCTGAATTGCCGCGAACACTCAGGGACTGCATTGCCATGGCAGGCCAGCCACAGAATCTGAGCTTTGGCATTTGCTGGCAACAGGATCTCGAGCATCCCATCACCGTGGACGAATTTCGCAGCGATCCGCGCTTTCGTTTTATTGATCGCACCGTTCAGGAAAGTCGCGGCGGGCCATGGGCGCGCAACCTGGCGCAATCCCTGTGGCGCGGCGAGCCTTACACTCTGCAGGTCGATTCGCATATGAAATTCGAACCCGGCTGGGATGACAAGTTAATCGATATGCTGGAATCAATGCCGGCCAGCAAGCCGATTATCACCATGAATGCGCCGCTGTTTCATTATGACGGGGAAGGCGTGCTGCAGCGGCAGTTCAAAATGGGTGTGCCCACCACCCGAGTCAACGACTGGCAGGAAAGTAGCGGCTGGGCACCCTGGTTCGATTTTGGCCCTCCCAATGAACAGATTCCAGGGCGCACCCGTTTCATCAATGGAAATTTCGCCTTCAGTCGTGGCCAATGGTGCGTCGAGGTTCCGCAAGACCCGGACCATTATTATTGGGGCGAAGAATTCAACATCACGGTGCGATCTTACACCTGGGGTTACGACTTCTTCCTGCCCAGCGAGGTGGTGGCCTGGCATATGTTGCACACCGGCGGACCGCCCCGCAGGCACTGGGAACACGGCGATACGGTGGTACAGCAGCGCAACCGCGTGGCATTTGAGCGATTGAACCGGCTGATCTATAGCGACCAGGGTCACTCTCTGGGGCCTTACAGCCTGGGGCGTGTGCGAACCATTCGGGACTACGAAATCTATGCTGGTTTCGACTTTACGGCCAAACGGGCGCACCCCGATGTGTTCACTGGCGCCAATCCGAATCCCGTCACCATTCATTCCGAGGCCGACTGGGCGAAGTGCATCAGCCCGGAAGAGGCCGTTTTCGGACCTGAAAGATAAATAGGGGTTTTACTGCCTTCACATTGACGTGCTAGTATCTGACAATTGGTAAACCCTTGATAAAGCGATTTGAGTTCTGATCGCTGGTTGGAAACTATGAGCGATTCAGACAAATCCAAAAAGCAACTCATCGAAGAACTCAAGGCGCTGCGCGGCCAGGCTGAGGTCAGAGATGGTGAAACTGGCAAAACGCGGGCCAGCGGAATCACCCGGCGTGAAGTACTTTCCGGCTGGGTAGCCCCGGTTATTCTCACCGTGCCATTGCTGCCGCGCATCAGCCGCGCTCAGGCCAGCGGTAGTGTTCCGGAAGTAGACTTCGCTGCGTTTCCTACCAGACTGTCTCTTGATGCAGGCGGAAATGTGAAGTCCAAAAACGGCGGGGCTAACGAACTGCAGGGGAACACTTCGCCGTCGCCTACTAGCCAAGCTCCGGGAACATCTACCCCGGGGACATCTTCACCGACGTACTCCTGGACATCACAGCCGACGTCCCCGACATCACAGCCGACGTCCCCGACATCACAGCCGACGTCCCCGACATCACAGCCGACGTCCCCGACATCACAGCCGACGTCCCCAACATCATTTCCACC
>JAWXBM010000050.1:0-24673 GCA_034440115.1 Lysobacterales bacterium
AGCCCGGGATGACGGTCGGATTCTGCGGGATGAAGGTCGGATTCTGCGGGATGAAGGTCGGATTCTGCGGGATGAAGGTCGGATTCTGCGGGATGAAGGTCGGATTCTGCGGGATGACGGTCGGATTCTGCGGGATGACGGTCGGATTCTGCGGGATGACGGTCGGATTCTGCGGGATGACGGTCTGATGACCCGCGATTACGAATTAGCCGGTTCGAAAATATCGCCCAGCAGAACCGGTGCGTTGGCACCGGTAATCGGAGCCGTGTTCTGTAGAGTCTCAGACAAGCGCTCACGCGCCAGCCAGGCAAACAGGATTCCTTCTACCCAGTCCGGGTCCAGCCCGACCTTTTGCGTGGTTTCAACGGTTTTGTCCGGTAGCAGACGCCGCAGGCGTTGCAGCAAATCCAGGTTGTGTGCACCGCCCCCGCAGACCAGCACCTCATCAGCACTGCCAAAGCGCACCGCATCGGCAATCGAGTAGGCGGTCAGTTCGCTGAGCGTTGCCTGCACATCGCGCAAACTGGTGTGAGTGGCGGAGAATTCTGCCTTGCGGGCATTCAGCCGGATCTGGAACCAGTGATCATTGAAGTATTCAACGCCGGTGCTTTTTGGTGCCTTGCGGCTGAAGTAGGGGTCATCCAGCAGACGGTCCAATAGCAAGCGGTCTACTTTGCCGCCTGCCGCCCATTGGCCGTTGGCATCATATTCCTGGCCCTGGTGTTTCTGAATCCAGTTGTCCAGCAGGCAGTTTCCGGGGCCTGTGTCGTGGCCGGTCACAGAACCGTTGGCATGCAACAAGGAAATATTGCTGATACCACCGATATTGAGCACCGCGCGTATACCGCGCTCGGGCATCATCAAGGCCTGGTGCAGCAAAGGTGCCAGCGGCGCGCCCTGGCCACCGGCTGCCAGGTCTGCCTGGCGAAAATGGCCCACGGTGCGTATGCCCAGAAGGTCGGCGATGCGCTGGGGGTCGCCGAGCTGTAGGGTTTCTGCCTGTGGCTTTTGCGGTTGATGCCAAACGGTTTGACCGTGTGACCCCACCGCGGTGATTTCTGCTGCTTTAACGCCAACTTTTTCCAGCAGACCCCAGGCAGCCAGGGCAAAAAACTCGGCTAAATCCTGGTCGAGGCGCTGCATGGTTTCGTCGTCCGGGCGTATGCGCCGGTCGATTAAATCTTTGAGGCCTTTGGCCAGCAGCGGCGGGTAGCTGACACACAGCGAGGCCAGCAATTTCGGGCTGTCGTTGTCGAAGCGCACTAAAGCCGCATCAGCACCATCCCGGCTGGTGCCGGACAACATGCCGATAAACAATGCTGCGGTCGAGCTCAATCGCCGCTCGCGTACAGCGAAGCTGACTCCAGGCGGCTGAGCTGGGTCAGCATGGGGGCTACTCTGTGCTTGAAGCTGACCAGCAAATCGCCTTGCAAAGGTTCGACCTTGGGCAATGGAACGTTGCGTGGGTCGCGATGCACGCCATTGAGTACGAACTCATAGTGCAGATGCGGGCCGGTCGCCAGGCCGGTAGAGCCGACATAGCCAATGGTTTGGCCCTGTCTAACTTTCTGCCCTTGATGCACAGCTTTCTTGGAGAAGTGTAAATACTTGGTCTCGATGCCATTGGCGTGTTTGATAAAGACATGGTTGCCATTCGCTGCTGAATAGCCGGCTTTAATGACTACACCAGCACCTGCGGCATATACCGGAGTGCCAGTCGGCGCATAGTAATCGATGCCGTTATGCGGCCGAATGCGTTTGAGCACCGGGTGCATGCGCTTGGGATTGAACTGGCTGCTGATGTAGGAGAAGTTCAGCGGCGCACGCAGGAAGGCTTTCTTCATGTTGCGGCCATCAGGCGCGTAATACTCGGCCACCTCACCACTATCAAACCAGATCGCCTGAAAACGCTCGCCCTGGTTGATAAACGTGGCAGCCAGTATCTGGCCATCGCGCAGGAATTCACCATCGCGATAGATCTTTTCATACACCAGGAAAAAGCGGTCCCCCGCCCGAATGTCCTGCACAAAGTCGATGTCCCAGCCAAAGATGTTGGCCAGGTCCATGGTTTTGACATCCGTCAGGCCGGCGTCTTTACCTGCTGCGAACAACGACGAACTAATAACGCCCTGGGTTTCCAGCACTTCGGTATAAATCTGTCGGGGTTGGCTGTCGGCAAGCAATTCGCCCTGGTGCTGGCGCACCAACAGGTAACGGTCTTCGCCTACCGGGTAACGCATTTCCAGCAGATCACCGGCCTCATCGCGTTTGAAATCGAATACATCGCCGGGGCGGATTTTGGTCAGGCCTTTGCAGTCTTCATTCAGCGCCAGAATGCGATGCAACAAGGACACTTCGAAGCCTTGCTGGCGGAAAATGGTGTCCAGGTTCTGGCCGCTCTTGACGGTGACGCTGTCCCAGTTATCAGCCATGAGGTGCGGCTCTGAATCTGCTGTGGCGTTGGCGAGTTCGCTTTCTGCCGCAGAGCGTTCGGGCAGGGTGATGTCAATAATCTGCGTAGCCAGGGGTGAGGCGTCAGGTTCAGCGGTGGCCTGCAGACCCCACACGATACCTACCAGAATCAGGGAACTGGCAAACAGGATGGCTTTTTGCCGACCCGGCCACGAAAAATGAGTGCTTAAACGTGTGAAAAACTGCGCTTCTTTTATCATAACGTGTCGCATTTGTAATGGAGGCCCTTATGCTCGACCCAGCAACAGGCGCTTAAAGAGTATCGACAGGTAGGGTTGGGGTCAAATGGTTTGCAACGAAAATTCGGCTGGAGGACTGGGGCTCAAGGCCCTAAAATGCACGGCTTGGCTGCAGGATGAATCTATGACCGATGTAAATGAAGCCCTGAGCTTATTGTCCCGGGGTACGGATGAGGTTACCAAGCTGGAGGAGCTGGAGGCGCGGCTCAAGCGGGGTAAGCCTTTGCGGGTCAAGGTAGGCTTTGATCCAACCGCCTCGGACTTGCATCTGGGACATACGGTTATCATCAACAAAATGCGGCAGTTTCAGGACCTTGGCCATACCGCCATTTTCCTGATCGGTGATTTCACCGGCATGATCGGCGATCCCACCGGCAAAAACGTCACCCGCAAGCCTTTGACCGAAGAAGAGATCAAGGCCAATGCGGAGACTTATGCCGAACAGGTTTTCAAAGTTCTGGACCGCGAGAAAACCGAAGTTCGTTTCAATAATGAATGGTTCAGTGAATTGGGTGCTGCTGGCATGATCAAGCTGGCTGCCAAGTACACCGTGGCGCGCATGCTGGAGCGCGATGATTTTGAACAGCGCTTTCGCGAAAACCAGCCGATTGCGGTGCATGAGTTTCTGTATCCCTTATCGCAGGCGTACGATTCAGTTGCGCTGAAATGCGATGTCGAGATGGGCGGCACCGACCAGAAGTTCAATCTGCATGTGGGTCGCCATATGCAGCAGCAATATGGCCAGGCGCCACAGGTGATCATCACCTTGCCCTTGTTGGAAGGGCTGGACGGAGTGCAGAAGATGTCCAAGTCGCTGGGCAACTACATTGGGATTACCGAGCCGCCGGGCGAAATGTTCGGCAAGCTGATGTCGATTTCCGATGACCTGATGTGGCGCTATTTTGAATTGCTCAGTTTTCGCAGTAATGCTGATATCGAAGCTTTGAAGCAGGCGGCGGCCGACGGCAAGAATCCGCGCGATATCAAGTTTCTGCTGTGCGAGGAAATCGTGACGCGCTTCCATGACAAGGCCGCGGCAACAGCGGCGCATGAAGAATTCATTTCACGTTTCCAGGGCGGCGCCATGCCGGAAGACATTCCCGAACGCACACTGGAAACCGGCGGTGAGGGCATGGGTATTGCCGCGGCATTGACGCAATGTGGTTTAACCGCCAGCAATTCCGACGCTTTTCGAATGATCAAGCAGGGCGGGGTGCGCATTGATGGGGAAAAAGTCAACGACCGTGGGCTACAACTCCCGGCGGGATTCGAGGGTGTTCTGCAGGTGGGTAAACTGAAATTCTGTAAAGTTCATGTTGTTTAATATTGGGCTGATTGAACCTGGGTTGTTTACACCTGAGCTCATTAACTTTGGGCTGATCGGTCGTTGGTGAATGCCGTAATGAACAGCCTGGCGGACCTGGACTGGTCCAGTTGGAAGGCCAAAGACCCAGCCACGCTGGTGTTTGTGCTGCGCGCAGATGAAATCCTGCTTATCGACAAAAAGACCGGCCTGGGCAAAGGTAAAGTTAATGGCCCTGGTGGCAAAGTCGAAGCGGGCGAAACTCCGGAACAATGCGCTGTGCGTGAATGTCAGGAAGAGCTGGGCATTACCGTGAGCAATCTGGAGTTTTGTGGTGAGCACCGCTTCCAGTTTGTCGATGGCTATTCCATTCACGTGCATGTTTATCGCACCCGCGATTTTTCTGGCACCCCGGTTGAAACCCCGGAAGCCAGGCCTTTGTGGGTTAAGGTGGCTGAAATTCCTTACGAACAGATGTGGGAAGATGACCGCCTCTGGTTGCCCATGATGATACGGGGCGAGCGTTTCCAGACGCGCTGGATTTTTGATGGTGACCGCATGGTGGATTACGACATCCAGCCAGACGGTCAGAATGATTCCTGGGTTCAGTCTTAAGCTGCGGTATAAGCTAAAACTTTAGCCTGCGCGCTGACACCTGCCCGTTCATGCCTACCCGTTACTACACGGAGCTTTTTATGCGAATTTCTAGATTCCTGGCCGGCGCTTTGCTGGGCCTGACCTGCCTTTCCGCCTGCGCTGAAACCAACACGGCAGCACCGATACCAACACCTGAACTCACGGCCGAACCCACGGACGAGCCCACGGACGAACAATACGCGCAAGCAATGGCTCTGGCCCACAGCGCCATGATCATCGATACGCACGTCGATGTGCCGACTCGTTTGCACGAAGGCTGGGCCGATGTCAGCCAGGCAACAGTTGATGGAAATTTTGATTTTCCCAGGGCTGTAGAAGGTGGTTTGAATCTGCCCTTTATGTCCATTTATACGCCTGCGTCCATGGAAGCCGACGGCGGTGGTTACCAGTTAGCCAACGAACTGATCGACAGCATGGAAGCGTTGGTGGGCCGGGCACCAAATAAATTTGTCATCGTTCGCAATCCGACTGATGCGTTGGCGGCCAAAGCCGCCGGCAAGATTGGCCTGGCTCTGGGCATGGAGAACGGTTCACCCGTTGAAGGCGAGCTAAAGAACCTGCAGTTTTTTTATGACCGTGGCATCCGTTACATCACCTTAGCTCATGGCCTGAGCAACCACATTTCGGATTCTTCCTATGACAAGAACCGTCAGTGGAATGGCCTCAGCCCGTTCGGCAAAGAGGTTGTGGCAGAAATGAACCGGCTCGGCATGATGGTGGATATTTCCCACGTGTCAGACGAAGCCTTTTATCAGGCGGTGGAAATCTCCAAAGTGCCGGTCATAGCTTCACACTCGTCGGTGCGGTATTTCACCCCGGGTTTCGAGCGCAATATGAGCGATGAAATGATTCAGGCGCTGGCCAAGAATGGCGGCGTTATTCAAATCAATTTCGGCTCCAGTTTTCTGCAAGCCGAAACCAATGAATGGTATGCAGTAATGGCCGTGGCGCGCACTGCCTGGCTGGAAGAAACGGGCAACAGCGCTGAGGGTGAAGAGACAACGGCCTGGGCCAGGAACTATTGGCAAGAATATGATTTCCCTCGCGCCAGTATTTCAGATGTTGCTGATCACATTGATCATGTAGTCAAACTCGCTGGATTCGAGTACGTTGGCATCGGTTCCGATTTTGACGGCGTGGGTGATAGCCTGCCGACCGGTTTGCAAAGCGTTGCCACCTACCCAGCCTTGATTGCCGAACTGCTGCGTCGCGGTTATACCGAGGAGCAGTTGGTTGCCATACTCGGTGGGAATCTGCTGCGGGTCTGGCGCCAGGTGGAAGATTACGCCCGCAAGCAGCACAGTTGATTGCATGGCCAGTTCAAATAAAAGGAGATGGAGCCAATTAAAGGAAATTTATCAGCTCCATCCACTTTTGAAAGATGAACGAAGCGTTTGCGTCACTTAACCCTGCATCAGCTCCCGCTCATCCAGCCCAATGCTGCGGGCAATGATTTCTTTCATGATCTCTGTGCTGCCCGGCAGCCACTTCGTCAATAGCGTAGATTTGGCGCTGAAAGTAGGGGAGAAGGTCTTGCTCTCCCGCTTAATTGGTTTAAACTAACTAACATTAGTTTACTAAGAGGCCAACATGCTTACCGTCAACATCCACGAAGCGAAAACCCAGCTTTCCAAGCTGGTCGAGCAGGCTGCGCAGGGTGAATCATTCATCATCGCCAAAGCTGGCAAGCCGATGGTCAAGGTCATCCCCTTGGGTAAGGCGGAAACAGGCACTGCCGGCAGACTGGGGTTTATGGCGGGAGAGATTACCGTACCCGATGACTTCGACCAGATGGGCAGCGACCACATCGCAAATCTGTTCGAAGGAAAATCAGCTTGACTCTGTTGCTCGACACCCATGTTCTGCTGTGGGCAGCGAGCGAACCGCAGCGTCTCTCGGCTAAAGCGCGCACCCTGCTTCTCGACTCCGCCAACCAACTCGTGTTCAGTGCCGCCAGCCTGTGGGAAATCTCCATCAAAAGCAGTCTTGCTCGATCCGGCTTCAAGGTCGACGCGCGCCGCTTATGGCGCATGTTGCTGGTGAACGGCTACCGCGAACTCCCCATTACCAGCGAGCACACCGTCGCGGTAAACGAATTGCCCGCCCTGCATAAAGACCCATTCGACCGCATCCTTGTGGCGCAGGCGCGAGTGGAGGGATTGTTGCTGCTTACAGCGGACAAGAAAGTGGCGAAGTATGGTGAAGGCGTGCAGAAGATATGAGCGCGGGAACCGTGGTCTGTCCCCAATTGTTTGTTCCCACTTGTTTCTATCCTTGAGACCCCCTTGGAGTAGCTGACACCCTTGCGTGTGCTGCGTCTGGACGGCGGCGGTATGCGCGGGATCTGACCTCCTGTGAAGGTTTACGAAACGACTTCGATAAGCGGCATAGCCACCAAGCACTCACATTGGATTCACTTGACGCCCTAGTAGTTTTCACCAAGTATTTGTCGCTGTAAAAAGCAGGCCACCTCGAAAGGTGGCCATGTGTCACAACATACCTCGTTCCGCAAAACTCACCGTTTCTGCACCCGCGATCACAAAGTGATCAAGCACACGGATATCGAGCACAGGCAAGCAACTGAGATATAGAACGGGTACGTATCATCATGTGATGTCCCTAGTATAAAACTGATGTCTATATTAGCAAATCGTTCAGCTTTTGCTTGATTTGAACCCAAAACCCAAAAAAGACACGACCCGTGGAGAACTTCCGCGGGCCGGTTTTTTGATGAGCTGCAGTCAACGCAACCCAACAAGCCTTACAGGGTGCGCTGCCATTCGTCGACTTCGCGTTCAGCGACTTCGCGAGTCTTGCCGTAGCGTTCCTGAATTTTGCCAGCCAGTTCTTTGCGACTACCTTCAATCTTGTCGAGCTCATCATCGGTGAGGTCGCCCCACTTCTGTTGCGCCTTACCTTTGATTTGCTTCCAATTACCTTTCACTTGGTCCCAGTTCATATTGCGTTCTCCTGTTTTGCAGTTGAGTGCAGGGGCGATTGCGATTAGTTCGCTGTACGTCCGTTGCAAGAATTAAAGATGCAATATGCGTGCCGATACGATGATGGCGCTGAAAGTCAGTGTTTAAGCGGGGTATGAGAGGCAGTGGAATTTGTGGGCCGCAAAAGTTTTGTAACTTCGACCGTTGATCATGCAACTTTTACAAAGATCAACCCCGCATCAGCTCCCGCTCGTCCAGCCCAATGCTGCGGGCAATGATTTCTTTCATGATCTCGGTGCTGCCCGCATAAATACGTGAAACGCGGGCATCGGTGAACATGTGTGAGATGCGGTATTCATCCATGTAACCCGCGCCGCCGTGTAATTGCACGCACTCGTCCATCACCTTGGATTCCACTTCGGTGTTGTGGTATTTGAGCTCGGCAGCCAGTTCAGCGGTTAATTTGCCTTCGTTGTGCAGCAGTACACACTGGTCGGTAAAGGTTTGCGCTATATCCAACTGGGTACGTAATTCTGCCATCTTGAAACGGGTGTTCTGGAAAGCGGCGATGGGCCGGCCAAAGGCTTTCCGCTCGAGAATGTAAGGCATGGTGATATCAAAGGCTACTTGCGCATGGCACAGCGACTGGCTGCCGCTGATCAAGCGCTCCTCGGCCAGGAAGTGCATCAGGCTGTAGAAGCCCCGTTCCGGGTCGCCCAGTACATTCTCGGCGGGTACGCGGACATTCTCGAAAAACAACTCTGCAGTGTCTTGCGCTTTAAGGCCCATCTTTTTGAGATTACGGCCGCGACTGAAGCCGGGCATATCCGCTGCGACTACGAACAGGCCCAGGCCATGGCGCTTGTCCGGTACCGTGCGGGCAGCCACCACGAAGTGAGTGCCGTTGATGCCGTTGGAAATGTAGATCTTGCTGCCGTTGATAACCCAATCATCACCGTCGCGCACAGCACGGGTTTTGATGCCGGATACATCGCTGCCGGCGCCAGGCTCGGTCATGGCTATGCCGAGGATGGCTTCACCGGTAATACACTTGGGAATCAGTTTTTCCTTCAGCGCCTCGGTGCCTAACTCGTTGATGTAGGGCCCAACCAGGCGGCTGTGCAGAGAAAGGAACAGTCCGGGATCAGCATGGCGAATGGTTTCTTCAGCCACAATCAACTCGAAGCGAAAATCTTTCATGCCCAGACCGCCGTATTTTTCATCGGCCCACATGAACAACAAGCCTTGTTCACCGGCCTTGAGAAAAGCCTCCTTGTCGCAACAACCTTGCTCGCGCCAACGCTCTACATGCGGCGCATACTCCGCCTGCATAAAGCGGCGCACCTGGTCGCGAAACAGTTCATGTTCTTCCTCGAAAATCAGTCTTTGCATAGCCATTTTCTTGCGGGTTCTCCGTTCAGGCTGCGGCTTTAGGCGCAGGGTAGAAAGCTTCAGCGGATTCAGCGCGCTCGCGCAGCCAGTCCGATACTTTAAAGCGATCACCGTATTGCTCAGTCAGGCGATCGCAATCCGCGACAAATTTCTGAATTTCCATGGTGTCGATATAGGACAGCGCACCGCCGGTCCAGGCCGGAAAGCCAATACCGAAAATGGACCCAATGTCGCCATCTTCAGCATGGCTTAGTACACCTTCTTCCAGGCAACGGGCGGATTCCAGTGCCTGGATATACAACAGACGCTGCTCGACGAGTTCGACTGCTGGCTGCTCTTTGGCTACGGGGAAATGCTCGGCCAGGCCAGGCCAAAGCTGTTTCTTCGCATACTCAGGATAGTCATAGAATCCTTTGCCATAGCGCTTGCCCTTGCGATCCAATTCCTTGACCATCTTAAGCGTGACTTCCTGCGAAGGATCGGCAGGGTAGGGAATGCCCAGTGCTTCAGCAGTGGCGATACCCACTTTCCAACCCAGCTCCAGGCTGACTTCGTCACTCACGGCCAGCGGCCCAACCGGCATGCCGGCCATTTTGGCAGCGTTCTCAATCAGTGCCGGATTAACGCCTTCGGCCAACATGCGAATACCTTCGCTGGTAAAGGTGCCGAATACGCGACTGGTGAAAAAGCCGCGACTGTCGTTCACCACGATGGGCGTTTTACGAATCTGCTGAATGTAATCCAGACTGCGTGCAATGGCCTCATCAGAAGTTTTCTCGCCGACGATGACTTCCACCAATGGCATTTTGTCTACCGGTGAGAAGAAGTGGATGCCGATAAAGGATTCCGGACGTTTTGAAGCCTTAGCCAGCCCGGTGATGGGCAGGGTTGAGGTGTTGCTGGCAAAAATCGCCGTCGCGGGAATCACGGCTTCGGTTTTGGCTGTGACATCAGCCTTGATCTGAACATTTTCAAACACGGCCTCGATGATCAGGTCACAGCCTTCCAGCGCCGCATAATCGGTGCTGGGCGTGATCAGGCTGAGTAAGGCTTCTTTTTTGGCTTCGGTGGATTTGCCGCGCGCAATCGCTTTGTCCAACAGGCTGGTGGAGTAGGCTTTGCCTTTCTCCGCACTGCTCTGGTCGGTATCCAGCAAAATCACTTCCATACCAGCCTTGGCTGAGACATAGGCAATGCCTGCACCCATCATGCCCGCACCCAAAATCCCGAGCTTTTTGACGGTGGACTTTTCAACACCCTGCGGACGGCGCACAAGCTTATCAGCGGCAGTCTTGTTCACAAACAGGGTGCGCATTAAGTTGCGTGCCACCGGGCCAGCGAGCAATTTACCAAAGTACTGTGATTCGATATCGAGGCCCATATCGATAGGAACGATGCAGCCTTCATAGATGGCTGAAAGTGCCGCAATCGGTGCCGGATAGTTGTGCTGGGTTTTGCCGGCCAGCAGTGCGGTGCCGACCATGTAGTTCTGGGCATTCTTGGGTGTCATCGCACCGGCACCACCGGGAACGCGGTAGCCCTTTTTGTCCCAGGGTTGTAGTGCTTTCTCCTGGGCATCACCCTTGGCCAGAATCCACTGGCGCGCACGTTCGACGATCTCAGCCACGGGGGCCAGTTCGTGAACCAGGCCCAACGCCAGAGCCTGATCCGGAGTTTGATTGATGCATTGCAGAATTATCGGCAGGGTGGCCTCAACGCCGATCAACCGAGGTGTGCGTTGCGTACCACCGGCACCGGGCAAAAGACCGATATTGACCTCGGGAAAGCCCAATACCGCACCGGTATCGTTGGCCAGAACCCGGTAGTGGCAGGCCAGGCAGATTTCAAATCCGGCACCCAGGGCCAGACCATTGATGGCCACGGCGAAGGGTTTGCCGCTGGTCTCCAGTTTGCGCAGCCGGTGATTGAAATCGCGGCTGAAGTCAGCGGCCTGCTTTTCAGTCACACCTCTGTCATAGGCGTTGACCATGTCCTTGATATCGGCACCGGCAAAAAACGTTTTCTTTGCTGAAGTGATTACCGCACCTTTGACGGCATCATCGCCCGCCACTTTATCAATCAGGCTGTCCAGATCGGTCGCCAGTTCCGGCGTCAGCACGTTCATGGACTGGCCCGGCAAGTCAATGGTTAGCAGGGCAATGCCGTCGTTATCGACAATGTATTGAATGGTAGTCGTCATATTGGGTGTCTCTGTTCTGCTGTTCTGTTCGGTAGCTGGCGTGCTTGACTTTTATGCTTAGTTTTGTGCTTTGGTGATGTATCTATACACGCTCGATAATGGTGGCTGTGCCCATGCCGGCACCGACACAGAGGGTTACCAGGGCAGTGCCCAGGTTGCGTCGTTCCAGTTCGTCCAGCACGGTTCCCAGTATCATGGCACCGGTGGCCCCCAGCGGATGGCCCATGGCAATGGCGCCGCCATTCACGTTGATCTTGTCGTGTGCAATATTGAGCTGCTGCATATAACGCAGCACCACGGCGGCAAAGGCCTCGTTTAATTCGAAAAGATCGATATCAGCGGTCGTCATGCCAGCACGTTTCAGGACTTTTTCAGTTGCCGGTGCCGGGCCGGTCAGCATAATGGTGGGTTCGGAACCGGTTGAGGAGAAAGCGCGTATGCGAGCACGAGGTTTCAAGCCCATGCGCTTGCCTGCTTCAGCATTGCCCAACAACACGGTTGCCGCACCATCCACGATGCCACTGGAATTTGCTGCCGTGTGACGGTGGTCGATGTATTCAACTTCCGGGTAGCGCTGCAGGGCAACCGCGTCGAAACCAGCCTGTTCGCCGGGAATGGTGAAAGCGGGCTTGAGACTGCCCAGACTTTCCAGCGTAGAGTCGGGACGCATGTGTTCGTCGTGGTCCAGTGCCACTTCACCCACGTGGTTGTAAATGGGTGCGATCGAATTTCTGAAGTAACCGTTCTGCCAGGCATGCGCTGCACGCTTTTGGCTTTCCAATGCATAGGCATCCAGGTCTTCACGCGAAAAACCGTATTTAGTGGCAATCAAATCGGCACCGATGCCCTGAGGTACGAAATAGGTGTCGTAAGCCACTTGCGGGTCGGTGGCCATAGCGCCGCCATCGGAGCCCATGGGTACACGTGACATCGATTCCACGCCGCCACCAATGACCGCGTCGGATTGGCCGGACATGATCTGCGCCGCTGCGGTATTGACGGCCTCCAGCCCCGAGGCGCAGAAGCGGTTCAGTTGTTTGCCCGGCACGGTTTGCGCGAAACCCGCATTCAGTGCCGCAACGCGGGCAATATCAGAACCCTGTTCACCCACGGGCATAACACAACCCAAAACCACGTCGTCCAGAATAGCGCTATCCAGTGCACTGCGATCGCGCAACGAGGACAGCACCTGGCTGGCCAGGTTGATGGGCGTTATGCCATGCAAAGAACCATTCGGTCGGCCGCGCCCGCGGGGTGAGCGTACGTGGTCAAATATAAATGCGTCGGTCATGGTAGTTCCTTTTAAACTCCCTCGCGGGATAGCTGGTGGCAAAAATTTCGTTTCAGCAGTTTCGTGTCAGGTGGGCGCCTGCTGCAACAGCAGCAGCATGTTCTGTTTCATATCCCGGTAGGCCTCATTCAGGTCCAGCCCCGGATCGACCAGCCATTGGTGGTTGATGCCGATCAGGCTGGCGTAGAACTGCATGGCCATGCGGTTGGCATCGATTCCGGCGGATATTTCACCGGCTTGCTGACCACCGCGTATCCAGCCCGCCATGGTTTCGCGCTGTCGCTCCATAAAGCGTGCCACGTTGGGTTTGAACTCAGAGCCAGGGTCCAGCGAACCGAACCACAAAATGTACATAGCCTTTAGACGGTCCGGATGCCTTAGCACCCAGTCGCGATGAGTTTCGTTGGCTACTTTCAAGGCAGCAATCCCGGTCAAATCACCTGCGCGAGTATGCAGATCGTCGATGAAATCGGCGTGAACCTGGCGCAACAACTGTCTGAAAAGACCCGCCTTGCTGCCGAAATGATGCGTTGCCAGCCCCCGGCTGTAGCCAGCAGATTCGCCTATGGCCTTCAAAGTAGCGCCTTCAATACCCTGGGAATTGAGCAATGCGATGGCCGCATCAATCATGCTGGAAGCGGCCAGAGCCGTGCGTTCGGCCTGGGTACGCGGGGAATCGATGATGTCTTGACTGGCTTGTGGCATTCCTGAAAATAAACTTGTTAGCGACAAGCAAGTCTATCCGCAAGCGTAGAAATGTCAACTGCGAGACCGGAAAAAGTCACTCAGGAGTTGGCGGGTTGCGCGGATTCCTGTTGTAGCCGGACTGTAAGCGGTAAGTCCGGATCCATATGCACATCCAGTTGCGGGAAGGCAATCACGATACCAGCATCGTTGAAGGCGGTATAAATTTGCTGGTGCAATTCACTCACACGTAGCAAGCGATCTTCCGGGTCGGACAGAAAGCATCGTGCCGATAGTTGCAGCGCATTGTCGCCAAACTGGGTAAAGAGAATATTGGGCCGCGGGTCTGCCACCACGGCTGGGTGTGCCGTCACGACGTCGTTGAGTATTTGCATGGCTTTGTTGACATCACTGCCATAGGCGATTCCGACTTCGATGACAATTCGAGTCGTGGTATCGGACAAGGTCCAGTTGAGCAAACGGCCGGTGATGAATTCCTTGTTGGGCACCAGCAGTTCCTTGCCATCCCAGTCGCGTATGGTGGTAGCACGGATCTGGATTCGGGTCACAGTACCTGAGCTTTCGCCAACGGTAACCACATCACCCACCCGTATCGGCCGTTCAAACAGGATAATCAGACCACTGATGAAGTTGGCAACGATCTCCTGCAAACCGAAGCCAATACCAACGCCAAGTGCCGCGACCAGCCACTGCAATTGCGACCAGCTCATTTTCAAAGTGGAAAAGAACACCATGGTGCCGATGGCAATGATCACGTAATTGGTGATGGTTGAGACGGTGTAGCGGGTGGCTGGCGTGGATTTGCCGCTGCTGCGCATGATCAGCTCGATCAGTGCAGGCAGCCGCCTTGCCGCATAAAAGGTCGTGATGAAAATAATGACGGCCAGGACCATGGTTGCCAGCGTAATCTGGGTTTGAATCTGTACGTCATTGACGGTTTGATTGACGGTCCACAAGCTGAAGCGTTGCAGCCCTTGAATGGCAGGCATCAACGGCTTCCAAATCATGATCACGATCAGCAAACCCGATGCATACACCAGTGATTTGATGAGTTGTGCGGTTGAATCGCTGATATCGCCAAGGCTGGCTTGCCTGGCCTCCTTGTCGGCTTTTTCTTCACCTTCTGAGCCGGGCTGGTTAGCCACCAATTGCTGGAAGCGGATTCGCCGGCGCGTTACCAATAACCAGCGCATCAGCAATTCGCGCGTGAAAAGCAGGACCACAAAAGCCAGTGCAGAAATGGCCGAGCTGGAATAAATAATGCGGGCTGGTAGCAGGAAACCGCTCAATACGATGATTAGGAGAAAGCCCGTCAGACTAATCACCACGCTGTCCTGCATCCAGGGTGGGAAACCCTTGACGGGTTGTAGCTGGCGTTGGCGGACCAGCATGCGCATGATTTTCAGCGCCACCATGATGGCCACGACACACAAGAACAATCGGCCCAATACGGCATGCGGCGTGTTCTGCTCCGAATGTACCAGAAAACTCGCGATGATAACCACGGGCATCAGGCGAACCAGAGTCCAGGTCATCAAGGAGGTTACGGCGTTGCAGCGATTTTCTGGCCAATCGAAGTGAACTCTGCAGATACCAGCGGATGCGGTGGCGTCGCGCAGGAAAAAGGCTGCCATCACTCCACCGGACGCGAACAACAGTGCCAGCGCCAAGGGCTGTAGCACGCCCTGTTGGGAATTGTCGATACTCAGGGCAATGCCCGCCATGATCAAAGGAATGGCGGCGCTGCGCAGCAGTGTTAGTAACAGGGTTGCCAGCGAATAAGTGATGGAATCATTGCGGGGTTTGCCGATACGGGAATTGATGCTTTCCACCCGCCGCCACATGCGCCGTCTTAACAACAACAAAATCAATCCGGCCAATAGGGCAACGATGGCAAGACTCCTGCCACTGAACGCCCATGAACTCTGTAACGATTCTCTGGCTTGATGTATGTCCTGCATCACCTGTTTGAAGAAATTACGATCCATGGGCAGGTGACTGCGTACCCACAATATGTGCCCAATAAGAAAGGCCTTGAACTCTTTAGCCAGTGAGTCCAACTGCTCATAGCTGATATCGACCTTGCCCAACAGTTGCACCAGTTCGGTTTCGCTGATCATAAGATCAGTGAGTAATTTGCGGCGGTCTTGCACCAGTTGCTTGGCTGATTTCTTTACGCTGCTCGAAAGCGGCTGTGAAATGGACCGGGCTTCCGCTTGCGCCTGGATGAATTGCTCGCTGTCGAGCAACTCACTCAGCTGTTGCTCGTGCCGCGCACGGTCAACTACGATCTCACTGATGCTATTGCTTTGCCTGAGTTTGTAGGCGGGTGGATGGTATTGGTCCAGGCGCATGAAATAGTTCATCAGGTATGGGCCATATACCGATGCTCTGCCGCCAGATTCAACCAGCCGCCGTGCTGAATTGTAATGCTCTATCAGCTCGAACAGCTGGCCGTCGGTGCGGGCTTTTTCGGCATCTGCACGGCTGTAATCGGTGGCCAGCTGGCTACGATGATCGGTCAGTGCAGCATTTTCCCTGGCCAGACTTTGCAACATTTCGTAGCCTGGTGTGTCAGGCGGTATCTGCTGCAGGGTCTGGTCAGCCAGAGCGGGTCGCTTGCTGGCCAGTAAGGGCTCCACCGAGCCAAGTTCCTGTTGAATTGTTCCGATGTTGCGAACCAGTTCATCCCGCTCGGCCCGGCGCATGCGGCTGCGCGCCGGCTGATTGGTTAGCTGCGCATTGAGCGCGCGGCGTTCAGCGTCCAGGGCGCGGTGGTGTGCGGCGAGTTGCCATTGGGATGCCTCAAACTGGGTCGGAGCTCCGCCCATTTCAAAACGCGCATGACTCTGAGGTAGTGCAGAGGCCTCAATATCAATGCTATTGAGGCGCGTGCGAATGCTGTCTGAGTTGCTGGCTTCAGCGGCTATTTGCTGATCCAGTGATTCACGCTTGTTGACCAGACTCTGTGAAGCATCGCGAAGTTCGCTGGCCAGATCATTCAATTTTGCCCAGCTCAGGCGTTCCAGCTTCTCCATATCCGGAAGTATCGGCCTCGAAGCAGTTTGTGCCCGTGCAATTACTGCGGCTTCGTCTTGTGGTGCAGAGCTGATTTCCTGCTGGAACTGTTCAGTCAACTGCGCAAAGTTTTGGGCTTCCCGCAACCAGTTCAGGGTTTCCCGATAGGCCCGCAGGGTGGCGCTGTCCTCGGCAGTTGCGCCTTGTTGCTGCAGCGTGGTGATCCGCTGCTCAACCAGTTTAAGCTGAAGCTCAGTCTGGTCGGCAGCCAGGGCAGCCGAACAGAACAGCTGTAAGACAACCAGCGTTGCGAGCTGCAAAAAAAGTTGTGGTCGCGACAATGTCATTGATGCAGCACTGAGCTGCTGCCTCCGGCAAAGATAGTGAGGCATCGTAACAAAGCGCGCTGCCAGGCGTAAGCCGCGAGCTGAATTAAGCTTTGGCGGTCGAGCCCGTTTCCAGATCTGCCAGCAATGCATCGAGGTTTTGCCTGGATAAGTTAACACTGTGGCGATAGAGGTCATGATTCACGCCCATGGCCATGCCGGAGCCACTTGCCAGCGACTGAATCATTTCGTCATTCAATTCAAAGCGCATGAAATGTATGGCCGAGGTCTTGTCATCATTGGAGCGTTTTAGATCTTCGTTGGCAATGGCAAAAACCCGGTCAAAACCCTCGACCTGCAACCACACCCGATCTTCCACACCGCGCAAATCCGCCAGCTTGCGGCGCCGCTCATCGACCTCGGTAAATTCAAACATGGCAGTGCATTTAAGGTTGTTGCCATTCGGAAGCAGTGGGTTATAAGCCGCCAGCTCATCCTCGATGCCTGCAGCTTCAATCACCTTCTCGATACGCAGCATTTCCTGGATCTGATACTGAACAGTCAGTCGATCTTCGAAATAGAGTGTGAAATTGGGTCCGATGTCTACCCGGCGCGGCTTCTTGTGCTCCAGCACGCGCTGGCGGAACGTTGGCCGCTGTTCAGCGTACTGTTCCAGGCTCATCAAATCTGCTTGAGTGAATGGCTTCATGGTGTGCATATTCCCTATTAAATTCCGTAGGCTTTGCGCAAAAGACTGAGTGGATTGGTTTCGCCATGCTTCAGCTCAAGGCCATCGGCAATCTGGGTGGCGGCCATGGGGCAGTCTGACACCAGGTAATCTGCTTCGGCTTTGGCTACCCGGGCAATCACCGGTTTGGCGATTTTCTGCGATTTTTCCCAGGTGTCTACACGCACGCCGTAGGTGCCGTCATGGCCGGAACAGCGCTCGATCACCTGGATTTCGGTACCGGGAACCAGTGCCAGCACGTCTTTGGTTTTGGGGCCGATGTTCTGCACCCGCTGGTGACACGGTACATGCCAGGCCACTTTGCCCAATTCGGTTTTGAAGTCGGTTTTGAGTAACCCCGCCTTGTGGCGGTGCACCAGGTACTCAAACGGATCGTAGATATTCGCTTTGACCTTCTGTACGTCCGGGTCATCGGGATACATCAAGGGCAGCTCCTGCTTGTACATCAGCACGCATGAAGGAATGGCGGCGACGATATCCCAACCTTCGTCAATCAATCGCACCAGTTCGGGGATATTGGTCTTGCGGTACTTGTCGACGGTTTTCAGATCACCCTGTTCCAGCTTGGGCATGCCACAGCATTCTTCCTTGTCGGTCAGTCGCACCGGAATCTGGTTGTGCTCGAAAACACTGATCAGGTCAGCCGCAATGTCGGGTGTGTTGACGTTGCAGTAACAGGTGGCAAACAAAGCCACCTTGCCTTGGGTAGGGCCGGCGGCAACGGCCTCGGCAGCCAGCGGTTTGCGGCTTTTGTCACGCTTGCGCAGGGTGTCTGAATGAAATTCCGGCAAATGCGCGCGCCGGTCCAGGTCCAGGGTTTTTTCCAGAATTTTGCGCAAGGTGGGGCTTTTGTTGGCCGCATTGATGGCATTGGATACCACCGGCAGGCTGCCAACCTTGCCTTGAATTTTGGTATTGCTGAGTAACTTATGGCTGAGCTTGCGCTCGCCTTTTTCAAACTGGATGGCCTTGGCGCGCAGCATCAGGTGGGGGAAATCCACATTCCATTCATGTGGCGGTACATAAGGGCACTTGGTTTGGTAACAGAGGTCGCAGAGATAGCACTGATCGACCACCTGCATGTAATCGACTTTGGCTATGCCATCGACTTCCATGGTGCTGGATTCATCCACCAGATCGAACAGGGTCGGAAAGGCATCGCACAAAGAGACGCAACGGCGGCAGCCGTGGCAGATGTTGTAGACCCGCTCCAGTTCTTCAAAAAGCGGTTTTTCTTCGTAGAACTCCTTTTCCTGCCAGCCCAAAGCGTGGCGGGTAGGGGCGTCAAGACTGCCTTCGCGCATTTTGCTTTCTCTAATGGATGCCAAGAATTAGCGTTAACGAGGCTGCGTTAACGAGTCAGTGCCAGCGAATCAGGTGCCAACCCGGAGATTTTCCGGGTTGGTTACCATGGGTCTGTCAAATTAAGCCGACGGACAATCAGTCCATTTCGTCCAGGGCTCTCTGGAAACGATTGGCGTGCGAACGCTCTGCTTTGCCCAGGGTTTCGAACCAATCGGCAATTTCATCGAAACCTTCGTCGCGCGCTGAACGCGCCATGCCAGGATACATATCGGTGTACTCGTGGGTTTCACCGGCAATGGCAGCTTTAAGATTATCGGCCGTTGGGCCTATGGGCAGGCCGGTAGCCGGGTCGCCGCTTTCTTGCAGATATTCCAGGTGGCCATGTGCGTGGCCGGTTTCACCTTCAGCAGTGGAGCGGAATACAGACGCCACGTCGTTGTAGCCTTCAACATCCGCACGCTGGGCAAAGTAAAGGTAGCGACGATTGGCTTGGGATTCACCTGCAAATGCATCTTTCAGGTTCTGTTCGGTTTTGGAGCCTTTCAGTGACATGTTCTAGATACCTCCGTGAAAATTATGACAGTAAAGAATAAGCGCTTTGCTTAATGCCGGCCAGACCGACCGGGAGAAATTCTCAGCGACACTATAGCCACCTGTTGGCAATAGTTGAAATTGATTTTCACAATCAAACGAATAGCCAATACCAATTAGCCTGTGCCACTCTGACTCCAAAACCAGCTTCGCTAGTTGCTAAGGTCGCTGCCCTGTGGTGCAATCCCGGCTTCGCGATGAAACCGGGTTCGCGAGAACATCAGGCCTATGAAAACTCGCGCGTACCAGGCAGAAACCTTTCTCCTACTCACTTCCGCTGCGGCAGCGCTGTCTTTTGCGGTGTGGGATGTGCTGCTGAATAATTTTGTAATCGAGCAGGCAGCATTCACCGGCAGGGAGATCGGTATCCTGCAAAGCCTGCGTGAGGTACCGGGCTTCCTGGCCTTTACCACCGTGTTTGTTCTGCTGGTGATCAAGGAACAGACTTTCGCACTGATCGCCTTGTTGTTGCTGGGCCTGGGGGTTTCGCTGACGGGGTTTTTGCCAACTGAGTACGGTCTTTATTTCACCACCGTGCTGATGTCGACCGGCTTTCATTATTTCTACACGGTGCAGCAATCGCTGACCTTGCAGTGGTTTGATACCGCGCGCACACCGCTGATGTTGGGGCGTATATCCGCAGCATCTTCCTTTGCCTCGCTGCTGGGTTTTGCCCTGGTTTGGCTGTGCTTGGAGTGGCTGAACCTGGGTTATGTATTTCTCTACGTGCTGGCAGGGGGCGCTGCCATGGTCGTGGCGGTATTGGCCTGGCGTTTGTTTCCCCGTTATGAACAAACCGTGCCGCAACACAAGCATCTGTTGATGCGCCGCCGCTATTGGTTGTACTACGGCCTGACGTTTCTCAGTGGTGCCAGACGGCAGATTTTTGTGGTCTTCGCCACCTTCCTGATGGTGGAGAAATTCGGCTATTCCGCGCCGGAAATCGCGTTACTCTATCTGCTGAATCACAGCATCAACACTTTATTGGCACCACGCATTGGCCAATTCGTTGCGCGCTTTGGTGAACGGCTGACGCTAACCGTGGAGTACCTTGGGTTGATATTCATTTTCACGGCCTATGCTTTTGTAGAAGTGGCGTGGATGGCCGCGATCCTGTTTGTGCTGGATCATATTTTTTACGCCATGGCAATCGCGATACGCAGTTACTTCAAGAAAATTGCCGACCCGGCGGATATGGCATCCACAGCGAGCGTGGCATTTACCATCAATCACATCGCAGCCGTGATTATTCCGGTAAGTTTTGGCTTGTTGTGGATGGTTTCACCAGCAGCAGTTTTCCTGGCGGGTGCTGGCCTCGCTGGCTGTTCCCTGGTGCTGGCGCGGTTGGTGCCACGGCATCCAGACGCGGGCCATGAGGTGCATGCTTTCCGGCGTACCGTAGGAGGGCAGCAGATTTAATGCAAGCTCCTGACTTTAACCCCGAGCGCCTATTGACTATTAAAGATCTGCGCTTCGAGCCGCCGACTTTCGCGCTGAATGAGATAAAGCGACTGGCTCTGGAACTCTACGGTGTACAGGGTGAATTCTCAGCGCTGGCGGGCGAGCGCGATCAGAACCACCGCATTCGCTGCGTTGATGGCCGCCAGTTTGTATTCAAGATATCGGGCCAGAACGAACCCGCTGATGTGGTTGAAATGCAGGTAGAGGCGCTCCGGTATATTGAGCAACATGATTCAGAATTACCAGTGCCGCGGGTGCTGCCCAGCCTCAATGGCCAAATGATCTGCCAGGTGCAAAGCCCAGTTGGCAGCCATGCCTGTCGTTTGATGAGCTGGTTGCCTGGTGTGCCTTATCAGGAAGGGCCATTCCCTTCTGCCACCGGTTTGATGAATCTCGGCAGCTTTATAGCGCGCCTGGGAAAGGCCCTGCAGGGTTTTGATCATTCGGCCACGCGGCATTTCATGCCGTGGAATATGACCAATGGGCTGGTGTTTTCGGAGCAGCTCAAAGCCTTGTTGCCAGCCAGCCTGGGTAGTTGGATACAACCATTTTTAGAGCGGCTGCAAAGCACCGTTTATCCGCAATTGCGAGCACAGCGCTGGCAGGTGATACATCAGGACGGGCATGGCGCCAATCTGTTACGTGCCCAGGATCATAACGAAGCGCTTACCGGCGTGATCGACTTTGGCGACATGATTTATGGGCCATTGATCTGCGATCTGGTCACCTGTGTGTCGGATTTTATGGAAGCTGCTGCCGACCCGGTAAATGCTGCAATGCAAATCACCCTAGGTTATCAACGCATTACGCCGTTGCATGACGAAGAATTGGATTTGCTGCTGGATCTGGCGATGGTGCGGCAGATCATGGTGTTGCAGTTGTTTGAATTCATGCGGCGCAATCAGTCGCAACCGCAGGCTTTCGTCACCGATGATCAGCCCGGTGTGATCGCCCTGTTGCAAAAACTGGCTAAACTGGATCGTCAGGATTTTACCCAACAATTGAAAGAGGCAGTAAAACATGCTTGAGAACGACACTTCGGGACAGACTCTGTTGCAACGCCGTGAGAACGCCATGGGCCCTACCTATCGGCTGTTTTACCGCGAGCCGGTCCACCTGGTAAAAGGCGCAGGAGTGTGGCTGTTCGATGCCGCTGGCAAGAAGTATCTGGACTGCTATAACAATGTCGCCTCGGTGGGACACTGTCATCCCTACGTGGTGGCCGCCTTGTCGAAACAGGCTGCTACGCTGAATACGCATACCCGCTATTTACATGAGAACGTGGTGAATTACGCGGAGCGCTTGAGCGCAACGCTGCCCGGCGAGCTGTCGGTATGCATGTTTGTGTGTACCGGTACTGAAGCGAACGATCTGGCTTTCCGTATTGCCCGCACCGTTAGCGGCAACATGGGCGCCATCGTTTCCGATTATTCCTATCACGGAAATTCCATTGTCGTTACCGAGTTGTCCACGGCCGAGTATCCAGAGTCCGAGCAGCCCGACTGGCTGGCTACTGCGGAATCGCCGAATGGTTTTCGCGGTAGTTTTCGTTATGGCGAACCGGGCCTTGGGCCGAAATATGCGAGCAAGGTCGATGACGCGGTTGCGAAATTGCAGAGTCGCGGTCACGACACAGCGATGTTTATGACCTGCAATATTTTTGATTCCAACGGTGCGTTGGTCGCTCCTGAAGGCTATCTGCGCGATTCCTATGCCAAGGTCAGGGCTGCCGGTGGTTTATGTGTGGCGGACGAAGTGCAATCGGGCCTGTGCCGATTGGGTGACCGTGTCTGGGGCTTTGAAGATTCGGACGTGATCCCTGATATCGTCACCATGGGCAAGCCGATTGGTGATGGCCATCCCGTGGCTGCGGTCGTTACCACCCCCGCCATAGCCCAGGCTTTCTCAAAGAAATTCCACTACTTCAACACCTTTGGCGGCAACCCCGTTTCAGCCGCAGTGGGTCTTGCGGTGCTGGATGTAATCGAGCAGGAAAACATCCTGCAGAACGTGCACGATACGGGCCAGTATCTGGCTGAGAATCTGCGCTCGCTGGCCAGGCAATACGGCTGCATCGGTGATGTGCGTGGCAAAGGCCTGTTCTACGGCCTGGAAATTGTGCGTGAAGCCGGCAGCCTGGAGGCCGATCACGAGCGCGCCAGCCGCATCGCCGAAGGCATGCGCGAAGCCGGTGTGCTGCTCAGCACCACCGGGCCCTACGACAACGTGGTCAAGATCCGCCCGCCGATGGTGTTCTCGAAAGCGAATGCGGATGTGCTGGTGAATGCACTTGGCGAGGTAATGGCCAAGCTCTGATCAGTCGTCATCAATATCGAATGACGTTCCCGCGGGAATTTTTTTGAACCGATCTTTTAGCGCAACTTTGCTTTGCCTGGAAACTGGCTGGCTGTAAGCAGGTAATTGCTGATGACCAATCCGGCCCGCCATAGCCGAATGGCATCGCGAACGCGATCCAGCAGGCGCACACTCAGCTCGTTTTCGTGATTTTCATATTTCGTTAAACTGGAAGCAATTAATAAGCTGATCTGTCAGATAACGACTACACTTTCTGTAGGAGTCGAACTTGTTATAAAGCCAATTGCTCGATTTTGGTAACGAATATATTCAACAAGATGATTGTAAATACAAGGGGTTAAATATCGTAATGATCAAAACTCAAGCATTTTTCATTTTTAATGCGTACTGCGCTGCATAATTGTAGTTAGGGCCACCTTATGACTGAGCAAGAAGAAAACTTCGTTCACTTCGTGTCTTGCATCACTTGGCTTAATAATGCTTGGCGATTGCTGAAAAAGATTCAAACGCAAGCCGAAAACCCACTCATTGGGCCAGCCTTTCGCTTTGCTCTGGTCGAGTACTGCAAGCCGTATAAGCTATCGCATGGCATCAACAAAAAATTCAAGCTCGATACATCGCTCATTCCGAAAGAGCATGTACCACTTCACGAACGGATCGTATCCTCTCGCGATCAAATTCACGCTCACTCCGACCTCACTGTTATGGATGCTAAGCTCCATGTCCACGAATTTATGGGGCAAAGATATACGTCCATTCCGCAGAACATCATCTATGGCACTGAAGAACTCCAAAATCTTCAGCAAATTCTCATGCTCATGGAAGCCACACTCGACAACATGTACGCTCAGGAAAAGGTACTTGAAAATGCACTGCCCTAATCCGGCAGTCAAGCGCGACTGCGCAAAAGCTCGCAGCCCCTTACTTTTACGTTATGCCGCTTGATGACCACCACTGAACGAGGCGCCTGAGTGTCCGAGAAGGAAGCCACAGCCCGGATAAAGATCAACAAGCTGCTCGAAGCAGGCGGCTGGCGGTTCTTTCCTGAAGGCGACCAACCCGCCAACATCCATCTCGAACCCAGCATCACCATCAAGTCCACCGACCTGGCCGCGCTCGGCGACAACTTCGAGCAGACCGGCAAAGGGTTCGTTGACTTCCTCCTGCTCGACGCCAAGGGCTTCCCCTTCATCGTCCTCGAGGCCAAGGCCGAGAACAAGAGTCCACTCGTCGGCAAGGAACAGGCCCGCAAGTACGCCCGCTCGCAGAACTGCCGCTTCGTCATTCTCTCCAACGGCAACCTGCACTACTTCTGGGATCTCGAGCGCGGCAACCCCTACGTCATCACCTCGTTTCCAACGCCCGACTCGGTCATCGGCTACCAGAAAGTCACCCCCGATCCGCAGCGCCTGATCGCGGAGCAGGTGGGCGAGGACTACATCGCCCTCACGCAGCGCCCGAACTATCAGTCCGAGGCCGCGTGGCGCAACGAAGCGGAACGCCCCGGCTACATCCAGGCCAACAAGCTCCGCTTCCTGCGGCCCTATCAGCTCAAAGCCATTCATAGCCTGCAGGCCGCAGTCGGAGAAGGCCAGGACCGCTTCCTGTTCGAGATGGCCACCGGCACCGGCAAGACCCTGGCCGCCGCCGCGGTCATCAAGCTCTTCCTGCGCTCCGGCAACGTACGGCGCGTGCTGTTCCTGGTGGACC
>JAWXBM010000051.1:0-28981 GCA_034440115.1 Lysobacterales bacterium
GCTGGTAGAAATCTGGCCGGTCAAGCCGCACGAATTGCCTGCCTGGATAGGCAAGCGCATGCAAGCTGCGGGTCTTAAGGCTGACGCAGAAGCCATTCGTTTACTGGCTGAGTTTGTTGAAGGTAACTTGCTGGCCGCACAGCAGGAGATCGACAAGATCAGCCTGCTTAACAAGGGCGAATTAGTAAGCGTTGAAACCATACGCGATGCCGTGAGCAGCAGCGCGCGCTTCGATGCCTTCCGGTTGGGCGAATGCCTGTTGCAGGGCAAAGCAGCCGATTGTTTGCGCGTGGCATCGGGTTTACAGCGCATGGGCGTGGCCATACAAGCTGTATGCGGTGCGTTGATTTTCCAGCTGACACAGCTTGAGGGCGTGCGGTCTGCTATGGCCAGTGGTGCATCCGAGAGCAGCGCATTTGCGCACAATCGTGTGTTCAAAATGAATCAGCCGCTGCTACGACAGGCGCTACGTCGAATTCCGGCGAAGACTTTAAGTGCCTCATTCAGCGCACTGTCCAAGATCGACAAACAAAGCAAAGGGCAGGCCAGCGGAGATCCCTGGCAAACACTGGACCAATTGCTGACAGAATTGTCCCTGGCAGGCAGTCCCGCAGGCCATAAAGGGAGCGCGGGTCGGGCTGATGCAAGGTGAAAACCAGTTGAAGGGCAAATTACCTGACCTGCTGGCCATTTTCGGCGGCACCTTCGATCCGGTCCATTTCGGCCACCTGCGGGCAGCGGTAGAAGCCAAAGAAGGCCTGGGGCTGGAACGTGTCAGCTTGTTGCCGGCAGGTAATCCCCCGCATCGCAGCGCTACGGACGCAGCAGCGGCAGACCGTTTGGCCATGTTGCGATTGGCTGTTCAGGACTACCCGGATTTGCCCGTGGATGAACGTGAAGTGCGGCGCGAAGGATCTTCCTGGATGGTGGATACATTGTCTGAGCTGCGTGCAGAAATCGGCCTCGCTCATCCGCTGGCCTTATTGCTGGGCCAGGATGCCGTCAACCAGTTGGACCGCTGGAAAGCGTGGCGCAGGCTGTTCGACCTGGCACATATCGTTATCATGCGTCGCCCCGATTCTGGCAACGACTACTCCGGCAAGCTGTTTGAACAAATTCAACCACGCCTGGTTAGCCAGCCGGAAGCCTTGCGGCAACAGCCCAGTGGCCTGGTTCTGCCGCTGCAAGTGACCCAACTGGCCATTTCATCCACCGATATCCGGCAACGACTGCAGCGGGGTAAATCCTGCCGTTTCCTGCTGCCAGAAGCCGTGATTGCCTACATTCGCAGCTCCGGTTTGTATGCTGCAGCCAAGCGTTGAGCCGCAACAACGCCAGCAGGACAATGATTTAATTTTGCGGGAACCGGGTCAAGGGTCTAGAATTCAGTAATTCTTTCCACGGTGCATGGACTATTGACTAACCCATTGAAGAACTCATCGAAGAATTCATTAAAGAATACTGGCACATTGACAGACTCTGGCGAACCCACATTTCAAGAACTGCGAGAACTGGTACTCAGTTCCCTGGAAGATTTCAAAGCCATCGATATCCAGGAAATCGACGTTTCCGCGCAAAACTCCCTGACTGACCTGTTTGTGCTGGCCTCTGGTAATTCGAGCCGGCATGTGCGTTCCATGGCGGAAAACCTGGTGATCAAGGCCAAGGCAGCGGGTCATCTACCGTTGGGAATTGAGGGTGAGAAAGAAGGCGAGTGGGTGCTGGTGGACTTGAACGATATCGTTGTGCATCTCATGCAACCCCAGACCCGCGCCTTTTACAATCTTGAAAAACTCTGGGAAGCAGGTTCAAAACGGCGCAGTAGCGCTGCTTCTACTTCCTGACAGGTTTTACAGCCCGGATGCGTTTCAACGTTGTAGCCATTGGACGGCGCATGCCTGACTGGGTGGCGCATGGCTGGGGTGAATACGCCAAAAGATTTCCGCGCGGCCTGGAACTGGAATTGAAAGAGTTGCCGCTGGCCCGTCGCACCCGCTCCAGCAAAGCCGATGTTTTACGCGCCAGCGAATCTGCGGCCCTGCTGGCTGTAGTGCCAGCCAACAATTGGGTGATCGCCCTGGATGGCAAAGGTCAGCCATGGACCACCATGGAGTTGGCAGAGCAAATGAAACAATGGATGCAGCAGGGGCGGGATGTGTCGTTTCTGATTGGTGGGCCGGATGGTCTTGACCAGGTCAGCCTGCAACGTGCTGATGCTCACTGGTCATTGGGCAAACTGACCCTCCCTCATATGCTGGTGCGGGTGATTTTGGCCGAACAACTATACCGGGCCTGGTCGATAACCCAGAACCACCCGTACCATCGTGAGTAATACTTTGAGTGAACTGCCAATTCAATTGATACTCGCATCTGCCTCGCCTCGCCGCCACGAGTTGCTGAAGCAGATTGGCGTGCGCTACCGGGTCATTATCAGTGATGCTGACGAAAGCGGCCTGCCCGGCGAAACGCCGGCGGAATATGTTTGCCGCGTTGCACAAAGCAAGGCTGAAGCGGTTGCCAGGGGAACAGGTTCGAATCTGCCCGTCTTGGGCGCTGACACTGCGGTGGTTATTGGTGACAGAATTTTGGGTAAACCGAGTGACCCGACTGAGGCAGCGGGCATGTTGAGTTGCCTGAGTGGACACGTACATCAAGTCTATTCTGCCGTGGTCTTGATTCATTCAGATGGCCGCGTGACCAGCCGTCTGAGCATCACCGAAGTTCGCTTCGCTGTGCTGGAACAGGATTGGATTGATGCCTATTGCGCCAGTGGTGAGCCCATGGACAAAGCCGGTGCTTATGGTGTGCAGGGTTATGCAGCACACCGCATCAGCGAGATCCGCGGCAGCTATTCCGGCGTGATGGGCTTACCCTTGTATGAAACCATGGAATTGCTGCATGCCGCTGGTTTCAGTCTGTCTCCATGCCGCGAAGTGTAAGAGACCCAACGTGAGCGAAGAAATCCTCATTAACGCCACACCTTCGGAAACCCGGGTTGCCCTGGTAGAAGGTGGCATGTTGCAGGAAGTCTGGCTGGAGCGGGATGGTCGTTTTGGACACATCGGCAGTATTTACCAAGGAACCGTGTCGCGGGTATTACCGGGCCTGCAAGCTGCATTTGTTGAAATTGGCCTGCAGCGCACCGCTTTCCTGCACGCCAGTGATATGACCCGTAATGATCCGTCTTTGGTGCAGGGGGAAGCCCGTGTGCCGCTGATCGCGGAATTGTTGCGTGCGGGTGATGAAGTCATTGTGCAGGTGATCAAGGATCCGATGGGCAGTAAAGGCGCCCGTTTAACCACCAATATCACTATCCCCTCGCGCTTCCTGGTGCTGTTACCGGACTCTGAAACCATCGCTGTCTCCATTCGTATCGAAGACCCGGAAGAGCGCGAGCGTCTGAAACAGATGGTAGCAACCTTGCGCGCTGCTGATACCGGCCAGGGCTATATCGTCCGCACCAATGCCGAAGGAGTGGATCAGTTTGCCTTGTCGGCCGATATGTCCTACCTGACCAAAGTGTGGCAGACGATAAAGCAACGGGTCCGGGACACCGGCAGCGGTGAGCGTGTGTATGAAGAGCTGTCGCTGCCTCTGCGGGCATTGCGTGACATGATGCACGCCAACGTAGACCGGGTACGGATCGATTCTTCTGCTGTTTTCGAACAGGCCAAGAAGTTCGCCAGCGCCTTTATTCCCGGCTGGCTGAACCGCATCGAGGCCTACGAAGGCGAGCGGCCGATATTTGACCTGTTTGGTATTGAGGATGAAATTGAATCCGCGCTGGGGCGTGAAGTTGCACTGAAGTCGGGCGGCTATCTGGTGTTCGATCAAACCGAAGCCATGACTACCATAGATGTTAACACCGGTGGTTTCGTCGGTTCCCGTAACCAGGAAGACACCATCTACAAGACCAACCTGGAAGCCAGCCAGGCCATCGCCCGGCAACTGCGGCTGCGCAACCTGGGTGGCATTATCATCATCGATTTTATCGATATGACGGATGAAGAGCACAAACGTCAGGTCATGCGTTCTTTAAATCGTGCATTGGAGCGCGACCTGGCCAAAACCGGCGTCACTGAGCTGTCCAGTCTGGGCCTGGTTGAGATGACCCGTAAGCGCACTACTGAAAGCCTTGAGCACCGGCTGTGTGTTCTTTGCCCAACTTGTGCGGGGCGCGGCATGGTAAAAAGTGCCGAAACGGTCAGCCTGGAAATTTTCCGGGAGATCCTGCGTTCCGGCCGCCAGTTTGAGGCCACCAAGCTGATGGTGCTAGCAGCACCGGCGGTAGTAGCCGAAGTGCTGGACGAACATTCCGCTGTGGTAGCAGAGCTGGAAGAATTGATCGGTCGCTCCATCCGCTTTCAGACGGAAGAGCAGTATTCGCAGGAACAATTCGATGTGGTCTTGCTCTGAGTCCGCCGTAGTTCTGAATCCAGAACTGCGACAATCAGGCCGGCAGTTGTGATCGGGTTTGCACGCTGGTTACGCCGACTGCGCACACTGCTGTGGACAGCCTTTTCCATGCTGGTGATCTTTGCCGCCATTGTGGTGGGCGTGGGCAAGTTGCTGATGCCCTACAGCGATCACTACAAGCCGCAACTGGAGAGCTGGCTGTCGGCAGAATTTGGCTATCCAGTCAGCGTGGACAGCTTCTCCGGCCAGTGGCGTGCATTTGGCCCACGTCTGACACTAAAAGGTTTGCACATCGAGCCGCATGCCGATCTGCCTGCTGCTGAAGAAATGTTGATCGCGCAAGCTGCACTGGATCTGCAGCCATTGAATTTATTGATTCCGGGTCGGGCTTTTTATAGCTTTCTGGTGATCGGCGCAGACTTGCAGTTGGTGCGTGACTCGAACGGACAACTGCACCTTTCGGGCCTGGGGCTTAACAGTCATTCTCCAGCAAGCTCTGGCTCGAGTCCGGGCTTTGTGCCAGGTTCGGGTTTGGCCAGGTTAGTGGGTGTGGGTGAGTTGCGGCTGGAGGATTCACGGCTGGATCTGGTTGACGAAAAGCTCTCAGCCCGGTTGCACTTTTCGGCTATTAACGCAGTGCTGCAGGTGGCGGATGAGCAATTCGCAATCAGGTTGGAGTCCAGATTATCTGCACCAGGCAGCGGTGGCGAATTCGGTTCGGTTGAGATTGTTGCCAAAGCCAGTTGGCAAGTGGGCGATGGCTTGCAGAATGCCAACTGGTATATGTCCGCAGCCGATCTTTCGTTGCTCCGGCTAAGCGAGCATGTGCCCGCGTTTCCAATGCTGCCCAGGCAGGGTAATCTCGCCGCTAAAATCTGGGGCCAATGGTCCAAAGGCGATGATTTGTCCAATCAAGGGGTCGTCGAAATCAACAATACTCGGCTGAGCGACGGCTCTACAGACCTCCTGTTCGACCAGTTAAGCAGCCAGTTTAGCTGGCAGTTGACTGGCCCCAAGGCATGGCGGTTGGATCTGCACGATACCGTCATCAAACAAGGTGATGCCGATTTAAAGCTGCCGGGATTGGTTATAGCCAGAGATATCGATAAAGACCTGGGGCTTTGGTTCGGCGCTGATTATCTGCCTTTGCAGGACACCCTGCCCATAGCCCGGGATTTTATGGCCTTGCTGGATGTGCGTTGGCCCGATACATTGCCAGCAACCGTTAGTGGCAGCCTGTCTGCATTCGATCTGGTACTGGCGGCGGACTGGAGCAGTCGCTGGTTGTCCGGCGAATTTCGCGATGTGGGGATAGGCGACTGGCCGCGTTGGCCAACTCTGGCAGGCTTGAATGGGCAGATCAAAATGCAATCCGGCCAGGGCAAGGTGAGCCTGAATGCACCTGCCTTGCAGGTGGACTGGCCGGAAATGTTTGGCTATCCCTTGCAACTCAGCCTGCCCGAGTGTGAGGCTGAACTACAACTGGGGTCTCAGTGGCAGGTTTTTCTGCAGTCCTGCCATTTGTTCAACGATGATCTGTCAGCAAAAGGTGATGTACTGATTGCTGCCAGCCCAGGCAGGCCAGCGGTCGATGTCAATGTTGAAGTGCTCAGGCTGGATGCGGCCAATCTCAAGCCTTATTGGCCAGAAGGATTCATGCCGGCAAAGGTGACGAACTGGTTGCGCAATAATATACAGGCCGGGCAACTTGCTGAGGGGCGTTTGCAAATCCATGGTGACATGGACGATTGGCCGTTCAGCAATGGTGCAGGGCGATTTGAAGCCTGGGCTTCGTTTGAGAACGGTATTTTGAGCTTTGCTCCGGCTTGGCCAGCACTTCATGGGGTTGATGTTTCGGCTCATTTTATTGGTGTGGGCATGTGGCTAGACGGGCGAGTGGAATCATTTGGAGGAGTCGCCGTTACTAAAGCATCGGCCAGCATAGAAAGTTTTGGCCATGCCTTGTTGCGAGTCGATTTTCAGGGGCGGGACAGCGTCACCAAAGTACTGAAGTTAGTGCAGCAGACGCCCATCATGCCAAAAGATGAGGTTAATCTCAGTGGCTTTGAATTCGGCGGCACAGTAACTGTCAAAGGCGCGCTCGAACTGCCACTGGGCAGCACACCTGGCAGCCTGGAGCTTAGCGGCAGCGCACAAGTCAGCAAGGGAAGTTTTCTCGACCAATCAACCGGAGTGTTGGTGGAATCGGTGGCGGGGGCGCTCAAATTCGATCAGCAAGGATTGCTGGCTGAATCTTTGCAGGCCAGCTACAAGGGCCGTCCTGCCACCCTGGATTTGCAGGTTGGTGGCGACACGATCTGGGGCCTGCAAGCAGCGCTGAAAGGCCAATTCGCTGTCGAGGACTTCCTGCCTGAGTTTCTGCAGCAGCAGGAAGCGATTGTCAGCCGTGTCAGTGGTGACTCCGCATGGTCGGCACAGGTGCTGGTGCCGCTTAAAGCTGCCGGGTCGCAGCAACCAGTGCTGCTGAAAATAGCTTCCGATCTGCGTGGTATCCGGCTGGGTTTTCCTGCACCGTTAGCCAAGGAAGTTTACGAAATCTGGCCTTTTTCGCTGGTCTATCCTTTAACTGGCGACAGCCGAATGTTGCGGATGGAAATTGATCAGCAGCTTTTTGTCGCCGTTGAGATGGTCGACAATCCATTAAACGCCACTGACTCGCCAGCCCTGCAGCGTGCTGCTGTATCGCTGGGTTCGCCAATCAGTCAATTGCCACCTGCTGGCAGTCTACAAATAGGTGGAGCCACCAGCCGGTTTGATCTGGATGGCTGGGTCAAACTGGTGGTCGAAGGTGTGCGCCATGGTGTTGGTCTGGGTGACCTGCAACTGGATCCAGTGGCCGTTCAGGCCGATGAACTGCTGTTCCTGGACCGGTTATTTACACAGACCAGTCTGACGGCGGAGCTGTCCGGTACCGATATCCGGGCTGATTTTGACGCTGAGGATCTTGCGGGTCATGTGTTGTTTACCACCGGCAGCACGGGTCGCAACAGTCTGAATGCAGAGTTTGAGCGGCTGGTGTTGGGAAAACCGTTGAGCAGCGGCGGGGACACCGAGTCAGACCCATCTGAACTACCGGAATTACACCTTTATGCCCGGTCGCTCCGCTACCTGGGGCTGGAAATGGGTGAAACCCGCGTCGAAGCTTATCCAACAGCCAGTGGCTTTCATTTCGAAACAGTGGAAGCCAAATCTGAATCGCTGTCCGTGCGGGCCAGCGGAGACTGGTCTTTGCTGGACCAAGGCCCACAATCGGCTTTCGACATCCTGTTGACGGCGGAATCGCTGGGAGATTTGCTGCAATCGCTGGACATCAGTTCCTCCCTGCAAGGTGGTCAAACGGTATTGCAGTTTGATGCCTGGTGGCCAGGTTCGCCCGCAGCGTTTGCTTTGGCCAGGCTTAATGGCGAGATCGACTTCAGCGTAACGCGTGGCCAGATAACCAATGCCAATTCCGGCACCGGTAAAGTGCTGGGTTTGCTGAGCATTCAATCGTTGCCGCGACGCCTGTCACTGGATTTTCGTGATGTATTTGATTCAGGCTTTGGCTTTGAAACGGCCACTGGCACTTTCAAAATGGAAAACGGCACAGCCACCACCGATGATGTGAAGCTGACTTCATCGGCTGCCAATATCAAGCTCAGCGGTAGTACAGACCTTGTAAAACAGCAGTACAACCAGCAGATGACAGTAATGCCGGGTGTTGGCAATACCCTGCCGGTCATCGGTGCGATTGCAGCTGGTCCGGGTGGGGCTGCAGCGGGCCTCGCACTGCAAGGCCTGTTGCATGAGCAACTCGGCAAGGCAACACAAGTACAATACACCATCAAGGGTAGCTGGGATGAGCCGTTGATCGAGGCTGTGGTCAAAAATGCTGAACCAGGCAAACCAGCAAACGATGAAAGTGAATAGCCCCAAAAGCAATTGGCGCAAGGGATCAAGGGATGAATGACGTTATCGCGATAGCGGAGCAACAGTTACTGCAACCAGGCGGATTGGATCAGGCTTCTTTGCAACGGGTGCTGTCGGATTTGATGGGCCCGGCGGTGGATTCTGGTGACTTGTATTTCCAGGCTACCAGCCATGAATCCTGGATGCTGGAAGACGGTCTGGTGCGCAGCGGCTCACATTCAGTAGAGAAAGGCGTGGGCATTCGGGCCATCAGTGGCGACAAAACCGGCTTTGCCTATGCGGATGAAATCATCCTGCCCTCATTGCTGGAAGCTTCCAGGGCGGCCAGAGCAATTGCCTCGCATGGCGACAGTGGCCAAGTGCAGGCCTGGGTATCAAAGGCCGTAATGCCCTTATACAGCAGTGATGACCCCATGCTGGTTATGGGTGCGGCTGAGAAAGTCGATCTGTTGCGCCAAATCGATACCTATGCCCGTTCGCGTGATCCACGTGTCAGCCAAGTGGTCGTCAGCTTGGCCGCAACCCATGAAACCATTCTGGTGGCCAATACCGATGGAACCTTGGCGGCCGATGTGCGCCCGCTGGTGCGACTGAATGTTTCAGTGATTGCCGAACAAGGCAAACGGCGTGAGCAGGGTAGTGATGGGGGTGGCGGCCGCTTCAGTTATCGCGAATTGTTAATGAATAACGCTTGGCAGAAGTTTGCCGACGAGGCCGTGCGCCAGGCGTTGGTGAACCTGGAAGCCGAAGCGGCCCCCGCCGGGACCATGACCGTTGTGTTGGGCCCGGGCTGGCCCGGAGTGTTATTGCACGAAGCGGTGGGTCATGGCCTGGAGGGTGATTTCAATCGCAAGGGTACGTCTGCATTTTCCGGCAGGATAGGCGAACAGGTCGCTGCCAAAGGTGTAACCGTGATCGACGATGGCACTTTGCAACAACGTCGAGGTTCCCTGACGATTGATGATGAAGGCGTTGCTACCGAACGTACGGTATTGATCGAAGACGGTGTTTTGAAAGGCTATATGCAGGACAAGCTGAATGCCGGCCTGATGAACATGCCGGTAACCGGCAATGGCCGGCGTGAATCATTCGCCCATTTGCCCATGCCAAGAATGACCAACACGTTTATGTTGCCGGGTGAGCTTCAGCCGGAAGAAATCATCGCCTCAGTAAAGAAAGGATTGTATGCCGTTAATTTCGCCGGCGGCCAGGTGGATATCACTTCCGGGCGTTTTGTGTTTTCCGCCAGCGAAGCGTATTTGATCGAAAACGGTAAAGTAACCCGACCGGTACGCGGCGCAACTCTGATTGGCAACGGGCCGGACGCCATGACCCGCGTATCCATGGTGGGCAATGACCTGAAACTGGATGCCGGGGTCGGTGTTTGTGGCAAGGAAGGACAAAGTGTGCCTGTGGGTGTGGGGCAACCTACCTTGCGAATCGATGGCTTAACCGTAGGTGGCACCGAGGCATGACGGCAAAAACGCACCGCCCTGAAGCATTATGCAGGGCCGGCAGGTAAGGGCGATGGGCCATCCAATTCCCGTAACATGCGGAACAGTGCGCGCGCCGCAGCCGGAGGTTTTCCTTTGGCCAATTCGTAGTTGGCATTGCGAACTAGCTGGCGTAATGCCTGTCGGTCGGCATTCGGTCGCAAGCTCAGGAATTCAGCCAGCCCTTGGTCGCCATTGGCCAACAAATAATCTCGCCAGGCCTCTGCATTATGGTGCTTCTGGGTGACTTGGCTGGCATTGTCCTGCAGGCTTTCGAGGTATTGTTCGATCTCACTGGTATCCCGCAAGCGCAACTTCTTGGCGACAAACATCAACTGCCGTTTGCGCGCCACGTGGGCAGTGATTTTTCGCGCGTCACGGATTTCATCGCGCAGATCTTCATCCAGCGGGGCATTGGCAAACTGCTTGGGGCCCAAAGCGATCAATTCGGAAGCAAGGGATTTTTTTGACAGTGCTTCGCGTTTTAGCTGGCTTTTGCTGACCTCGTCGATTTCTTCAATGCCCTCGGCAGCTAGCTCTGCTGCGGGGTCGAATTGGTATTTAACATGTCGCGCCACGATTTTGGATTCCGCAAACTATTGGCTAAAGCAGAGGAAAGGATGCCATGCCTGAAGCAAACATGATAACCCAGGGTGGAATGAACCGGGAATCGGAGTTGGATACTTTGCAGGACTGCGTTACAGCAGCTCTGGCCAGAGCCAGGAAAGCTGGCGCCAGCCAGGCTGAAGTTTCCGCGCATACCAGCAAAGGCCTGGCCGTGACGGTGCGCCACGGCGAAGTGGAAACGCTGGAACATATGCAGGATCGTTCTGTCAGTGTTACCGTCTATTCGGGCCAGCGCAAAGCACACGCCAGCAGTGCCGATCTGGTTCCAGCCTCTATCGAGGCATGTGTCGACCGCGCTTTGGATATTGCCCGCTTTACTCAGCCCGATCCGCACAGCGGACTGGCGGATGAGGAGTTGATGGCGAAGGAATTTCCGGATCTGGATATCTGGCATCCCACACCGCTGGATGCAAACCGGGCAATTTCCCGGGCCAAAGAATGTGAAGCTGCGGGTTTGCAGGACAGCCGCATCAGCAACTCCGAAGGTGCCAGTTTTGAAGCCGGGCTGGGTCTGGGTGTTTATGGCAACAGCCATGGTTTTATCGGCCGCAGTGCGGGTACCCGCTACAGTCAAAGCTGTGTATTGATCGCCGGCAAAGGTGATGGCATGCAGCGTGATTACAGCTACGACACAGGCCGGGATCTGGCCTGTCTGGAAGAACCACAGCAAACAGGGCTGGAAGCCGCCCGCAAAACCTTGCGCAGGCTGGGGGCAAAGCAACTGAAAACCGGACAGATGCCGGTGCTGTTTGCCGCCGAAGTGGCCAAAGGCATAATCGGACACCTGCTGGGGGCGGTTTCCGGGTCAGCTCTGTATCGCAATGCCTCGTTCCTCAAGGATGCAGCAGGAACCTATATATTTCCGCAGTGGATGCATATCAGCGAACGCCCACGCTTATTGCGTGGCCTGGGCAGTTCAGCCTTTGATAACGAAGGTGTAGCAACGCTGGAAAGTGATCTGGTGGACCAGGGGCAATTACTGCGCTACGTGCTGTCCAGTTATTCAGCTCGTCGACTGGGTTTGCAAACAACGGCAAACGCCGGTGGTGTGCGGAATTTGCTGGTGCATCCCAATACCAAAACAGGAGCAGACTTGCTGCAGCAACTGGGTACCGGCCTTTACGTTACCGAAGTCATGGGGCAGGGCGTCAGCACCGTAACCGGGGATTATTCACGCGGTGCCACCGGCTTTTTTGTCAAGAATGGCAAAATCGCCTTTCCGGTTGAGGAAGTCACCATTGCCAGCAACCTGCGCGAAATGTTTTTGGGTATCGCTGCTTGTGGTAGTAATCTGGATACTCGCGGCAATATACATTGCGGTGACATGCTGCTCGAAAAGATGACTGTCGCAGGATCGTGAATTTGTTCAAGCTGTTTCGAATCGTTGTTTTACTCAGCATACTGTTGGTTATTCTCGCCGGCACCTGGCTAACCGAACGCCGGTTGGCGAAATGGCAGCAACCCATTTGGGTCACGTTGTACCCGATAGCCGACAGGGAAAATGCCAGCAGTACGCGTTTTGCGCAGTCTCTCGATCTTGAGAATTTTTCGGCCATCAATCGCTTTCTCAGTCAGGAACTTGCCCGCTATGGTGTTGCAATGGTTGAGCCGCTGCAATTCCAACTGGCACCGGTCAGTTTCGAACGGCCACCGAGATTGCCGGAACGCCACAGCCCAATTGCCATCGCGTGGTGGAGCCTGCAGATGCGCTGGTGGCCTGGCGCCGCGAAAAAATGGGCGATTTGATCGCACCAGACATGCAGATTTTTTTGATTTATCACGAGCCGGGTGAATTCAGCGAAATGCGTATGTCCGTAGGCATGCGCAAAGGCCGCTATGGACTGGTCAAGGCTTATACCGGAACGAACAATCGTGCATACAACCATGTAGTCATCACTCACGAACTATTGCATGTGTTGGGGGCAACCGATAAGTATGCTTTCGAAACAGGCGATCCGGCTTACCCGGAGGGCTATGTTGAGCCCAACAAGCAGCCGTTGTTTCCACAATCCAGAGCCGAAATCATGGCGGGAGTCATTCCTTTGAGTGCTACCAGCCATGTGCTGCCGCTGTCATTGGAGCAATGTCGCATTAGTCAGGTTACCGCTGAAGAAATTGGCTTGTTTCAGCAGTTGATCGACAACTAAGATAATTAAATAAAGTGGTTGGTTGTTCCATATCGGCGCAATACCGCACCACACTGACTTGCGCACCGATGGCACCATGGTATTCTGGCGCCCGTTTCGGAGGTAATGAAAATGCGTCGAAAACTGGTTGCAGGTAACTGGAAAATGCATGGCTCACAACCCATGGTAAAAGAATTGCTGCAACAGTTGTTGGCGGGCGCAGGTGATGCGGAAGCAACCGAAATGACGGTTTTTCCACCCTTTCCTTATTTGCCCAAAGTACAGAAATTATTGCAGGGCAGCAGCATCAGTTGGGGCGCTCAGACACTGCACCCTTCTCCCAAAGGTGCTTTTACCGGCGAGGTGTCAGCCGCCATGTTGCTGGATTTCGGCTGTCATTATGTATTGGTTGGTCATTCAGAGCGGCGCATCCTTTTTGGCGAAAGCGATGGCGATGTGGCTGATCGGTTTGACGCCGCACTGGAGGCTGGGCTGGAGCCGGTGCTTTGTGTAGGCGAAACGCTGGATAAACGGGAAAGTGGGTTGACCCATCAAGTCATCAATGATCAGCTTGACGCAGTGCTGGAAAAATCCGGTATCGACAGCTTTGCATCTGCCACCATCGCGTATGAACCCGTGTGGGCCATCGGTACAGGAAAAACGGCCAGTCCAGAGCAGGCTCAGGAAATTCACGCCTTCATACGTGACAAACTATCCGCACACGATGATATAATAGCCGGTCAAATACGTATTCTGTACGGCGGCAGTGTGAATCCATCCAATGCCGCCGATTTATTTGCACGCAAGGATATTGATGGTGGATTGATTGGCGGGGCTTCGCTTAAGGCGGAGGATTTCCTGGCCATTTACGCTGCAGCCAATTGATCCTTTCATGCTGGACGAGAATTTATGCAAGCTTTGAATATTTTTTATGTGTTAATCGCCATTGCCATGGTGGCTTTGATCCTGGTGCAGAAGGGTGCAGGCGCAACAGCCGGTGCGGCTTTTGGTAGCGGCGCATCGGGCACCGTTTTTGGGGCCCGCGGTGCAGGTAACTTCCTCACTCGCACCACATGGGTTTTAGCCACGCTGTTTTGTACCATCAGTTTGCTGATGGCTGTGCTGGTTTCGCGCATGTCAAATGCTCCTGAAACGGATCTGGGTGTGATGGGTAATTCTCCGGCTATCACTGAGTCGGTTGAAGTTGATGTGGCTGATCCTGGCTTGGCCATTCTGGATGAGATTGACGAAGCCCAGCCAACTATCCAGACAGAAACGATGCCCAGCGCAGAAGAGCAGGCAGATGCTGCCGCTCCGGCCGTATTGGAAGCGGTTGAAGATCTTCCATCCATTGATGAAGGCTCAGCGCCAATGCAAATTGATCAGGCGGAAGTCGACCAGAAAGATCCTGCCTCGGGATCGGCATCTGACGGTTCCTGAACTGGTTTACAGGTTTGCAAGCCCAAGTGGTGGAATTGGTAGACACGCTATCTTGAGGGGGTAGTGGCGAAAGCTGTGCCGGTTCGAGTCCGGCCTTGGGCACCATTCACGCAACGGTAATACGAGCATGCTCGCAGAATATTTTCCTATCCTGGTTTTTATCGCTGTATCCACCATCCTGGGTGTCGTTTTGTTGTCCATAGGTGGGCTGCTCGGCCCGCGCACACCGGACAGCCAAAAGCTTTCGCCCTATGAATGCGGCTTCGAAGCCTTTGAGGGTTCGCGGACCAGGTTTGATGTCCGTTACTACCTGGTAGCCATTCTGTTCATCATTTTCGATCTGGAAATTGCCTTTTTCATACCCTGGGCGCTGGTGCTGGACAAATTGGGTGTGGTCGGACTGACTGCCATGTTCATCTTTGTGCTGGAACTGGTGATTGGTTTCTTTTTCTGTTGGAAGAAAGGGGCTCTTGAATGGGAGTAATTAACCCGGTACCCGTTGCCGATGTTGAAGACATCCTGCGACCCAATCCTGACAACAACCCCTTGCTTGAACGAGGTGTCGTTACAACTTCACTGGATGCCCTGATCAACTGGGCTCGCACCGGCTCCATGTGGCCGATGACCTTTGGCCTGGCCTGTTGCGCCGTAGAAATGATGCAGGCGGGCGCCGCACGTTATGACCTGGATCGGTATGGTGTTATTTTTCGCCCCAGCCCACGACAATCGGATGTGATGATTGTCGCCGGTACGTTGTGCAACAAAATGGCCCCGGCTTTGCGCAAGGTCTATGACCAGATGCCTGATCCCAAATGGGTTATTTCCATGGGTTCCTGTGCTAACGGCGGTGGTTATTACCATTATTCCTATGCGGTAACGCGCGGCTGTGATCGCATTGTACCGGTAGACGTATACGTACCCGGTTGTCCACCAACCGCAGAAGCGCTGGTGTTTGGTATTCTGCAGTTGCAGGCGAAAATCCGCCGTACCAATACGATAGCGCGGTAGCCGCATGAATGAGTCCACCAAGGCATTGACAGAGCTGTTTGCCGCCCATTTGGGTGAGCGGGCGGTGGTGAAAGATTTTCAGCGTGGCGTTGCAACGCTTGAAGTTGCTCCGGAAAATTGGCTGGAGTGTTGCCGCATCCTGCGTGACGATCCGGCTTTTGCCTATGAACAGCTTACAGATCTTTGTGGCGTGGATTATTTGAGTTACGGTCAGACCGAGTGGGAAACCACCGCTGCGACGGCCGAAGGTTTCAGTCGTGGGGTAGAAGGTCTGGGACCAGGGCGTTTTGCGTGGTCCGATCGCCCGGAGGCCAATCACCTCAAGCAACGTTTTGCGGCGGTGATTCATTTGCTGTCGTTGCAGCACAACAAGCGTTTGAGATTGCGTTGTTTTGCGCCGGATGAAGGCATGCCGATTATTCCCAGCCTGACCGATATCTGGAATTGCGCCGATTGGTATGAACGCGAAGCTTTTGACCTTTTCGGCATTGTCTTTGAAGGTCACCCCGATTTGCGCCGGATTCTGACCGATTACGGTTTTACCGGTCACCCTTTCCGCAAGGATTTCCCGCTGATTGGCAATGTTGCAGTACGTTATGACAGCGAGAAAAAACGTGTGGTTTACGAGCCAGTAGAAATCGAGCCGCGGGTTCTGGTGCCCAGGGTGATACGCAATGACACCCGTTACTGGACTGACGATATTGATCTGGCAGCGGGAACAGAATCAGACAACCAGGGTAAGGCGAAAGACCATGGCTGAAATTCGCAATTACACCATGAACTTCGGCCCGCAGCACCCGGCAGCCCACGGCGTTTTGCGCCTGGTTCTTGAAATGGACGGCGAAACCGTAGTACGTGCCGACCCGCACGTGGGTTTATTGCACCGGGCAACCGAGAAGCTGGCCGAAAGCAAACCGTTTAACCAGTCTATTGGTTACATGGACCGGCTCGATTACGTTTCCATGATGTGCAATGAGCATGCCTATGTCATGGCCATTGAGCAACTGCTCGGGGTTGAAGCTCCGGTGCGTGCGCAATGGATACGCACAATGTTCGATGAGCTGACACGTTTTTCCAATCACTTGATGTGGCTGGGTGCTTCTGCTCTGGATTTAGGTGCCATGACGGTATTTTTATACTGCTTCCGTGAGCGCGAGATGGTCATGGACATCTATGAGGCCGTTTCCGGTGCGCGTATGCACGCAACCTATTATCGTCCGGGTGGTGTTTACCGTGATTTGCCGGAGCAGATGCCGGTATACCAGGAATCGCGCTGGACCAAAGGCAAGGCGCTGAAGCGTAAGAATGAATGGCGTGAGGGTTCCTTGTTGGACTTTATCGAAGCATTCACCCGCGATATTCCCGACCGTATCGATGAATATGAAACCCTGCTGACCGAGAATCGCATCTGGAAGCAGCGCACCGTCAATATCGGCGTGGTCTCGCCGGAAAGAGCGCTGCAACTGGGTTTTTCTGGCCCTATGTTGCGTGGTTCTGGCATCGAGTGGGATTTGCGCAAGAAGCAACCCTATGCCATGTATGACCGCGTTAATTTCGATATACCGATAGGCGTGAACGGCGATTGCTATGACCGTTACCTGGTGCGCGTAGAAGAAATGCGCCAGAGCGCTGCGATCATTCTGCAGTGCGTGGAGTGGTTGCGTGCCAATCCAGGGCCGGTGATGTTGAAGAACTTCAAGATCGTTCCGCCGACACGAGAAGAGATGAAGGATGACATGGAAGCCTTGATTCACCATTTCAAACTCTTCACCGAAGGATACTGCGTACCGGCTGGCGAGACCTATGCGGCCATAGAGGCGCCCAAAGGCGAATTTGGCTGTTACCTGGCTTCAGACGGTGCCAATAAACCTTTCCGCGTGCATTTACGAGCGCCAGGTTTCGCTCATCTATCCGCTTTTGATGAGATGGTAAAAGGTCACATGCTCGCAGATGTGCCAGCGATAATCAGCACGCAAGACCTGGTGTTTGGTGAGGTTGATCGCTGATGGCCAGAACACAACCCGGGGCACAAAAAGAAGTGGACAATAATTTGTTGTCGGCTGAAACCATACAGGCCATTGACCATTGGGTGGCGAAGTTTCCGGTTGAAAAAAAGCGCTCAGCCTTGATTCAGTCTTTGATGGCTGCGCAGCACCAGAATGGTGGCTGGTTGAGCCGTGAGTTGATTGAAGCCGTTGCCGCCTATCTGGACTTGCCGCCGGTATGGGCGCATGAAGTGGCCACGTTTTATTCCATGTTTGACCTGCAGCCGGTGGGTCGGCACAAGGTCAATATCTGCACCAATATTTCCTGCTGGTTGAACGGTGCAGACAATGTGGTCAAGCGCATCGAGAATAAATTGGGCATCCGCATGGGTGAAACCACCGCAGATCGCCGCATTACGCTGATTCGCGAAGAAGAATGCCTGGCCGCCTGTATTGGCGCACCGATGATGGTTGTGGATGGCCATTACCACGAAAAACTGGATGAGCAATCCATTGATGCCATCCTGGACGGACTGGACTGAGGATCTAACGAGCATGTCAGGACATAACGTCGTATTCACCACGCAGCATGCCGACGTGCCCTGGTCGTTGGAGACTTATTTCTCTATCGATGGTTATCAGGCATGGCGCAAGATTCTGCAGGAGAAAACTCCGCAGGAAAGAATCATCGATACGGTGAAAGACTCAGCCTTGCGTGGCCGTGGTGGCGCAGGTTTTCCAACCGGATTGAAGTGGAGCTTTATGCCGCGTTCTGCACCGGTGCAGAAATATATACTGTGTAATTCCGATGAATCCGAGCCGGGCACCTGTCACGACCGGGATATTTTGCGCTTCAATCCACACGCCGTGATCGAAGGCATCGCCATTGCCGGCTACGCCATGGGTGCCAGCGTGGGTTACAACTATCTGCGTGGTGAATTTCATCACGAACCTTTTGAGCATTTTGAACAAGCACTCAAAGACGCCTATGCTGAGGGCTTGTTGGGCAAAAATATCCTGGGCTCTGGTATCGATATGGATATTTATGCGGTGCTCGGTGCGGGCGCATACATCTGCGGCGAAGAAACCGCATTGATGGAATCGTTGGAAGGCAAAAAGGGCATGCCCCGATTCAAACCGCCGTTCCCGGCCAACTTTGGCCTTTACGGCAAGCCCACCACCATCAACAACACGGAAACCCTGGCTTCCGTTCCGCATATCATGCGCAATGGTTCAGATTGGTTTTTGAAAATAGGCAAACCCAATAATGGTGGCCCCAAAGTATTTTCCGTATCAGGTCACGTACAAAACCCGGGCAACTTTGAAATTCCACTGGGTACTCCATTCGCAGAATTATTGGCAATGGCGGGAGGCTTGAGACCCGGTCGTAAATTGAAAGGTGTGATTCCGGGTGGATCATCCATGCCGGTGCTGACTGCTGGCGCGATGCTGGAATGCACCATGGATTATGACTCGCTGAGCAAAGCCGGTTCCGGCCTGGGTTCAGGTGCCGTTATCGTCATGGATGACACCACCTGCATGGTCAAAGCCTGTACTCGCATTGCACGTTTCTATCACATGGAATCCTGTGGCCAATGCACGCCTTGCCGGGAAGGCACCGGCTGGATGCATCGCATGTTGCAACGCATCGTGGACGGTAAAGGCAAGGCCGGCGACCTGGAATTATTGCGCTCGTGCGCTGGCCAGATTGAAGGCCATACCATTTGTGCTTTCGGCGAAGCTGCTGCTTGGCCGGTGCAAGGCATGCTGCGGAATTTCTGGCCCGAATTCGATTATTACGTGACCCATGGTCGTTCCATGGTTGAAGAGCAGCGGGGGGTGGCCGCATGAGCGCGGAAATGAGCACGCCGGCCGCGGATATGGTCAACATCGAAGTTGACGGTAAATCCATGCAGGCTCCCAAAGGCTCGATGATTATCGAAGCCACGGACCAGGCCGGAATCCAGATACCCCGATTTTGCTATCACAAAAAACTGACCATCGCGGCCAACTGCCGCATGTGCCTGGTGGATGTAGAAAAAGCCCCCAAACCCATGCCAGCCTGTGCCACGCCAGTAATGGAAGGCATGAAGGTTTATACCGACTCACGTCGCGCAGTCGATGCGCAACATAGTGTGATGGAGTTTCTGCTGATCAACCATCCGCTGGATTGCCCGATCTGTGACCAGGCTGGTGAATGCGAGCTGCAGGATCTTGCCATGGGCTATGGCCGTTCGGTATCGCGATTCACTGAACGCAAGCGCGTGGTCAAAGACAAGAACGTGGGTTCGTTGATACAAACCGACATGACCCGCTGCATCCACTGCACCCGCTGTGTGCGTTTTCTGGAAGAAATTGCCGGCACCTCTGAAATGGGTGGATTCGGTCGTGGTGATCGCCTGGATATTGGCACCTGCGTGGAAAACAGCATCGACTCTGAGTTGTCGGGCAATATCATCGACCTTTGCCCGGTTGGCGCCTTGACCAACAAGCCTTTCCGTTTTGCGGCACGCGCCTGGGAACTGGTAGCCCGTACATCGCTGGCTGCTCATGACGGCGTAGGTTCGCTGGTTTATCACCATGCGCGCAACGGCAAGTTGTTACGCACAGTGCCCAAAGAAAATGAAAAGACCAATGAAACCTGGCTGTCGGATCGCGACCGTTACAGCGTGATGGGTCTGTATTCCGAAGACCGGTTAACTGCGCCACAGATCAAGCAGAATGGCCAATGGACCGAAGTCAGTTGGGAGCAGGCTCTGGAAAAAGCGGTAGAGATACTGGCAGCAGGCCAGAAAAACGAGTCAAGAATCAGTGCGCTGATTTCGCCGTCTGCAGCCACCGAAGAACATTATCTGGCGCAGCGCTTGGTCCGCAGCCTGGGCAGTCACCGCATCGAGCATCGGTTGCGCGAACAGGATTTTTCCGACGATCCGCAGCGCGCCGTGGCTCCACAATTTGACACCAAGGTTGCTGGCCTGGAAAACGCGCAGTCGGTATTGCTGGTGGGCAGCAATATCCGCCATGAAGCACCCATACTGGGTCATCGTTTACGCAAGGCCTGGCAGCGTGGTGCGGCTATATCCGTCATCAATCCGCTGGACTGGGAATTTATCTTTGATCTGAAACAGTCGTTAGTCGTGGCACCGCAAAAGATGCTGGTCGAACTGGCGGGTGTTGCTGTGGCAACAGGCAAGCTGAAAGGACTTGAATTGCCGGCCTGGATTGCTGCCTTAAGCCAGGCTAAAGAAGTCAGCGAACAGCACAATTCGATCGCAGAACAACTGATCAATACAGACCAGTCCGTGGTGTTGCTGGGCGCGTTCGCCATGGCACATGATCAAGCCGGAGCGCTGCGTCAATTGGCGGCGTGGGTTGCCAATGCTACCAGCAGTTCCCTGAATCTCTTGCCCCATGGTGCCAACTCGCAAGGTGCCTGGCTGGCGGGTTCTGTTCCTCATCGCGGCCCCGGCGGAACGCCCAGCGGTGGTGATGACAGCTCCCGTGACTGCATGACCGAACCCGGTCAAAGCTGGCTGCTGTGGGATATCGAGCCGGAATACGATTGCAATAATCCGGCGCAAGTCATGCAAACCCTGCGTGCAGCAAAGGGTGTAGTTGCCGCTGGCTCTTTTGTCAGTGACGGTTTGCGTGCAGTCGCCGATGTGTTGTTGCCTTATGCACCCGTGGCTGAATCAGAAGGCAGCATGGTTAATCTGGATGGCGACAGTTATCACTTCGCGGCTGCCGGGCGTAGTAGCGGTGACGCACGGCCCGGCTGGAAGATTTTGCGTCAACTGGGTGGCCAGATGAAACTGGCAGGGTTCAGCCAGGTCAGCCTGGCCGATCTGCAGGTTGAAATGAACGGCCAGATCCATGCCAATGACCTGACCGCAATCAAGTCTGGCGACAGTTACAAGCCAAAAACCGTGGACGAAGCCAAAAGCGGATTGGTCCGTGTGGGTGAGGTAGCGATGTTCTCGGTCGACGCATTGTGCAGACGTTCATTGGCGTTGCAACAAACCAGCCATGCGGATAGCCAGTTCGTTGGCCTGAATGCCAAGGATGCAGAACGTCTGGGTCTGATCGACGGCGGCCGAACTCGAGTACGTCAGGGTGAAGCATTTATTGAGACCGAAGTTCGAGTCAGCAACATAGTGCCGGTTGGCGCAGCCTGGATACGCAGTGCTACCTGTCTGACCCGAGGGCTGGGCTCAGCCGTTGGCCCAATCAGCGTGGAGGTCGCCTGATGTCCTTTTTTGACCAGGTGATTTACATGATCTTCCTGTTGTTGAAGATACTGGCGATCATGATTCCATTGATCCTGACCGTGGCCTACTACACCTATTTTGAGCGCAAGGTCATTGGCTATATGCAAATGCGCCGGGGTCCAAACCGTATCGGTCCATTGGGTTTGTTCCAGCCTTTTGCTGATGTTTTCAAATTGTTATTGAAGGAAATCATACTGCCGGCCAAGGCCAATAAATTCCTGTTTCTGCTGGCCCCCGTGCTGTCACTGACACCTGCATTTGCCGTCTGGGCGGTAGTGCCTTTTGACGACAGGATGGTGCTGGCGGATGTTAATGCCGGTTTGATTTACATCCTGGCCATGTCGTCATTGGGTGTTTATGGTCTGATCATCGCCGGCTGGGCATCCAACTCGAAATACGCATTCCTGGGCGCCATGCGCTCGGCTGCTCAAATGGTGTCTTATGAAATCGCCATGGGCTTTGCATTGGTCGGTGTGCTGCTTCTGGCGGGTAGTCTGAATTTGCGTGAAATTGTGCTGGCACAACAGGGCGGAATGCTGGACTGGTTCTGGTTGCCTTTGTTGCCTTTGTTTACGGTTTACCTGATATCTGGAGTTGCGGAAACCAACCGCGCGCCATTTGATGTGGCCGAAGGCGAATCTGAAATCGTGGCCGGTTTTCATGTGGAATATTCCGGCGCGGCATTTGCCGTTTTCTTCCTGGCCGAATACGCCAATATGATTCTGATTTCGGGTTTGACTGCAGTGATGTTTGCCGGCGGCTGGCTGTCGCCTTTCCAGGGCGTGCCCTACCTGGGCGACACCATTCTGGGGCAGGGCAGCATTTTCTGGTTCCTGTCCAAGACGGTGTTCTTCATGTTCCTGTTCCTGTGGTGGCGCGCAACATTCCCACGTTACCGCTATGACCAGATCATGCGCCTGGGTTGGAAGGTATTTGTACCCATCACCATCGTTTGGGTAATGGTTGCCGCTGTATTCGCGTTGTTTGGCCTGGTAACCAGAGGAGCCTGAACATGAATAGCGTATCCCGATATTTGAAAAGCCTGATGTTGCTGGAATTGTTCAGCGGTCTGGGTGTGACCTTGAAGTATTTCTTCAAGCCGAAGTTCACCATTAACTACCCGGAAGAAAAAACACCAAAATCCAATCGCTTCCGCGGCCTGCATGCCTTGCGGCGCTATCCGAATGGTGAGGAACGTTGCATTGCCTGCAAATTGTGTGAAGCGGTGTGCCCGGCCCTGGCCATTACCATTGAGTCTACGCAACGCGATGATGGTACGCGGCGCACCACTCGCTACGACATCGACCTGTTCAAATGTATTTACTGCGGATTCTGTGAAGAGGCCTGCCCGGTAGATGCGATTGTTGAGACCGACATACTGGAATATCACTTCGAAAACCGTGGCGAACAGATCATGAACAAGGACCAGTTGATGGCCATCGGCGATCGATTTGAAGTCAGTATTGCCGCGAATCTCCGGCAAGACGCGGCTTATCGCTAGGCGGAACAAGAACATGCCGATTATCGAAATAGTCTTTTACTTTTTCGCTCTGGTTCTGACCGGTGCAGCGGTGATGGTGATCACCGTGCGTAATCCGGTTTATGCCGCCTTGTTCCTGATACTGGCCTTCTTCAGTTCTGCGGCGATCTGGATGCTGCTGGAAGCGGAATTCCTGGCCATTGTGCTGGTATTGGTTTACGTAGGTGCGGTAATGGTGCTGTTCCTGTTCGTAGTGATGATGCTGGACATTAATCTGGCGCCAATGCAGGAAGGCTTTATCAAATACCTGCCGGTGGGCTTGTTGATTGCTGCTTTGATGGCACTGGAATTCATTCTGGTAATCTGGGCCAGTGGTAGTTTTGATGCCGCAGCATTTCCTGTGCCCAGCCCGAATCCTCAAGGCTTCAGTAATACCAAAGCGGTGGGCGAGCTGCTTTACACCCAGTATCTGTTGCCCTTCGAAGTGGCCGGTCTCATATTGCTGGTGGCGATAATTGCGGCGATTGCTCTGACCTTAAGGCAGCAACGCAGTGGCACCAAAGTGCAGAATCCTGCACGCCAGGTGCAGGTCCGGCGCGATGAACGCATCCGTTTGACCAAAATGAAATCCGAACCACGCCTGGACCAGCGAGGATAAGCGATGTTGACCTTGGTACATTTTCTCACCCTGGGTGCCATCCTGTTTTGTCTGAGCATGGCCGGTATATTCCTGAACCGGAAAAACGTGATTTTGCTGCTGATGTGTATCGAGCTGATGTTGTTGTCGGTGAATATGAACTTCGTCGCTTTCTCGCGTTTTCTTGGCAATCTGGACGGTCAGGTATTCGTGTTCTTTATCCTGACGGTAGCTGCGGCCGAAGCCGCCATTGGTTTGGCTATTTTGGTGGTGCTGTTCCGTAATCGCGGCACCATCAATGTCTCTGATCTTGATGATTTGAAGGGCTGACATGGGGCTGCATACCACACTACTGTTAATCCCCTTGCTGCCGTTGGCGGCTGCGGTAATGGCCGGATTACTGCGTGTGCAAATAGGCAGGTCCGGTGCCCATTGGGTAACCATATTGGGCGTAGGCGCGTCGTTTTTCCTGTCGGCCTGGGTGTTGTATCAGCAGGTGTTCCAGGGTTTGGAAACCATCAACTACAGCGTTTACACCTGGATGGTTTCGGATGGAATCCACTTTGAAGTGGGTTTCCTTGTAGACCACCTGACCACCCTGATGATGTGCGTGGTGACCTTCGTATCACTCATGGTACACATCTATACCATCGGCTATATGGCTGAAGATCCGGGCTACCAGCGTTTTTTCAGTTACATCGCCTTGTTTACGTTTTCCATGTTGATGCTGGTCATGGCCAACAATTTCATGCAACTGTTCTTCGGCTGGGAAGCGGTAGGGCTGGTGTCCTATCTGCTGATCGGTTTCTGGTTCAAACGTGAGTCGGCCATCTTCGCCAATCTCAAGGCGTTTCTGGTGAACCGCGTAGGTGACTTTGGTTTCCTGCTCGGAATTGCGGCCGTGTTGTATGCCACCGGTTCGCTGGATTACGCCGAAGTGTTTGCGCAAGCACCAGATATTGCCGGCCGGACCATCAGCATCATTCCGGGCATGGACTGGCAATTGATCACCGTGATATGTGTATGCCTGTTTATCGGCGCGATGGGCAAATCCGCCCAAGCACCGTTGCATGTGTGGCTGCCCGATTCCATGGAAGGCCCAACGCCGATTTCTGCCTTGATCCATGCTGCTACCATGGTTACTGCGGGTATCTTTATGGTTGCCCGTATGTCGCCCTTGTTTGAATACAGCGATGCGGCACTGAGCTTTGTCATGTTGATCGGCACATTCACCGCCCTGGCCATGGGGCTGATCGGTATTGTGCAAAACGATATCAAGCGGGTGATTGCTTATTCCACCCTCTCGCAACTGGGTTACATGACGGTCGCGTTAGGTGTTTCCGCATACTCCGCAGCTATTTTCCACTTGATGACCCATGCCTTCTTCAAGGCGCTGCTGTTCCTCGGCGCAGGCTCTGTAATCATTGCGCTGTACCACCAGCAGGACATGCGATTCATGGGCGGTTTGCGCAAGCAAATGCCCATCACCTGGCTGACAGCCTGGATAGGTACGCTGGCGCTGGTAGGTTTTCCGTTCTTCTCCGGCTTTTATTCCAAAGATGCCATTATCGAAGCCGTTGCCGAGTCAACCCGCTTCGGCAGTTCAGTGGCCTATTGGGGCGTGGTATTGGGCGTGTTGGTGACGTCGTTTTACAGTTTCCGTCTGCTGTATCTGGTGTTCCACCAGCCGCCGCGATACGTGGTTGATCATCATGCGGGCCAACATCCGCCGGATGGCGTATTGGAGCATGAGCCGCATGAATCCCCTGCGGTCGTCACCATTCCGTTGATTCTGTTGGCCATTCCTTCGATGGTGATTGGCTACTTCACCATAGGACCGGTACTATTCGGGCCGTGGCTGTCGGATGCCATTACAGTTCTGCCGCAGAATGATGTGATTGGCGAACTGGCACAGCATTTCCATGGCGCGACGGCCATGGCCATGCACGCGCCTTATACCCTGCCGTTCTGGCTGATGATGGGGGGCTTTGTATTGGCAACCCTGATTTATTACTTGCGCCCATCGATGGCGGCAAGCCTGCAGCGGAGATTGCCGCAATTGCACCGCATCCTGCTTAACAAATACTACTGGGATGAATTCAACCAATTGGTTTTCGTGCGTGGAACCATAGATTTGGGTAACCAGTTGTGGCAAAAAATTGACGCCGGATTAATCGATGGCTTGCTGGTTAACGGCTCGGCTAAAGCCGTGGGTGTGTTGGCCCAGCGGTTACGTCAGTTGCAAAGCGGCTATCTGTTTCAATATGCATTCGCCATGATCATAGGCCTGATTGCCATTCTGGCGATCTGGGTTGTGCTGGCCTAAGGGACGGGAACTGAAATGGAAGGACAATGGCCCGTTCTTAGCCTGCTGATCTGGATTCCGATAATCGGTGGCGGCATCGTTGCTGCACTGGGCAGTCAGCGGGCGGCCCAGTCGCGCGTGCTGGCTTTGCTCGTATCCGGACTGACCTTTGTACTCAGCCTCGACCTGTTTACCGCCTTCAATCGTGACACTTCAGAGATGCAGTTTGTCGAGAAGTCTTCCTGGATAGATACGTTCGACATAAATTACTACCTGGGTGTTGACGGCTTTTCGGTGCCACTGATTCTGTTGACCACCTTTTTTGGCGTGTTGGTGGTGCTGTCTGCATGGGACGTCATTCGCACCCGGGTTAACCAGTACATGGCTGCTTTCCTGGTAATGGAAGGTTTGATGGTCGGAGTCTTCTCTGCCCTCGATGGCTTCCTGTTTTATGTGTTCTTCGAAGCCATGCTGATACCCATGTTCCTGGTCATCGGCATGTGGGGTGGTCCGCGTCGCGTCTACGCAACCATCAAGTTTTTCCTTTATACCTTCCTCGGGTCGGTATTCATGCTGATCGGGCTGATCTATCTCTACGTGCAGTCGGGAAGCTGGTCGATTCTGGATTGGCATGACTATCCGCTGGGACTGACCGTCCAAACCTGGTTGTTCGTGGGCTTTTTGGCAGCATTCTCGGTGAAAATTCCCATGTGGCCAGTACATACCTGGTTGCCGGATGCCCACGTGGAAGCACCTACCGGCGGTTCGGTAATTTTGGCGGCCATCATGCTGAAGATTGGTGGCTATGGCTTTATCCGCTTCAGCCTGCCCATCACGCCAGATGCCAGCATGGCGCTGGATTGGTTGATCATAACCTTGTCTTTGGTCGCTGTTGTATACATCGGCTTTGTCGCGCTGGTGCAACAGGACATGAAAAAGCTGATTGCTTACTCGTCCATTTCCCATATGGGTTTTGTCACGCTCGGCTTGTTCATTGCCTTTGCCATATTCCAGCATGGCCCGAATACCAAGGGCGCAGCGCTGGGTGTAGAAGGGGCGATGGTGCAGATGATTTCCCATGGCTTCATCTCCGGCGCACTGTTCCTCTGTGTGGGCGTATTGTACGACCGCATGCACAGCCGCATGATTCGCGATTACGGCGGCGTGGCCAACGTCATGCCCTGGTTCGCCATGTTTGCGGTGTTCTTTTCCATGGCCAATGCCGGCTTGCCGGGAACCAGCGGATTCGTGGGCGAATTCATGGTCATTCTGGCCGCTTTTCAGGCTAATTTCTGGTACGCCTTCCTGGCCGCAATCACGCTGATTCTGGGTGCTGCTTACAGCCTGTGGCTGGTCAAACGGGTGATTTTTGGTGAAGTAGCCAACAAGGAAGTAGCAGAGCTGCAGGATATCAACCGGCGCGAGGCACTGATCCTGGGAGTTCTGGCCGTGGCCGTTTTGCTGATTGGTTTGTGGCCTGCTCCACTGGTTGATTTGATGCACAGCTCTGTCGCTGACTTGCTGGTACATATCAATCAATCAAAACTGCCGGTGGCGGAAGCTGCTGCGGCTGGCATGTGAGGTCGTGATGCACTTGGATATTAAGGAACGAATAGTATGAATTTAATGCTGGCTGCATCCGAAATCTGGGTATTGTGCATGGCCTGTTTTATTCTGGTTGCAGACCTGTTTCTACGCCCGGAACGCAAGGGCATCATCCACATGCTGGCCATGCTGACGCTGATTTTTGCCGCGATCATTACTCTGCGTGGTGACTACGCCAGCGTTGGTCAATCAACAGCATTCGCTTTTAATGATGCTTTTATCCGCGACCCTATGGCTGATGTGCTGAAGCTATTCAGCTACCTGATACTGGGTTTCGTGTTTGTTTATGCCAAGTTTTTCTTGCGCCAGTTCAATATGTTTCGCGCTGATTTCTACACCCTGGCATTGTTTGCATTGCTCGGCATCATGTTGCTGATTTCTGCCAATAATCTGCTGATGATTTACCTGGGCCTGGAGCTGTCAGCTCTTTCCACTTACGCGTTGGTAGCTTATGACCGTGACTCCAATCGCGGCTCAGAGGCAGCCATGAAGTATTTTGTGTTGGGTTCGATGGCATCCGGCATGCTGCTATACGGCATGTCGATGATTTACGGCGCCACCGGCAGCCTGGATCTGGCCACCATCAGTGCAGTGGCAGGTCAGCAAGGTGATATGAGCCTTATCCTCGGCTTTGGACTGGCCTTCCTGGTCGTTGGGCTGGCATTCAAACTGGGTGTAGTGCCGTTCCACATGTGGATACCGGATGTTTATCACGGTGCTCCGGCTGGAGTCACCTTGTTTATTTCTTCGGTGCCGAAAATGGCAGCTTTTGCCATGGCTTTCCGCCTGTTGCAGACCGGCTTGGGTGAATTGCACGCCGACTGGCAGCAAATGCTGGCGGTGTTGGCGCTGTTGTCCATCGTATTGGGAAATGTCGCCGCCATCGCCCAGAGCAATATCAAGCGTATGTTGGCTTATTCAACCATTTCGCATATGGGCTTCATCCTGCTGGGTTTTTTGCCCGGTAATGCGATGGGCTATTCATCGGCGATGTATTACGTGATCGTCTATTCCCTGATGTCATCTGCAGCCTTCGGTATGGTCATATTATTGTCTTCGCGCGGCGTGGAGGCAGAAAATCTGGATGATTTCCGCGGGCTGAATCAGCGCAACAGTTGGTTTGCGGCTGTTATGGCCATGGTGATGTTTTCCATGGCAGGGGTACCGGTGTTCGTTGGCTTTTTTGCCAAGTGGTTGGTCATTCAGGCCGCTATGGAAGCTGGTTTTGCGTGGCTGGCCATTGTGGCTGTGGTGTTTTCGGTGGTAGGTGCTTTCTATTATTTGCGCGTGGTCAAGCTGATGTATTTTGATGAGCCACAAACAGAATCCGCGATTACCGCACCAGCAGATTTCCGCGCGGTGCTTTCCTTCAATGGCATACTCATGCTGGGCTTGGGTATTTTTTCCAGTTCATTGATTGCTGTTTGTGTGCGGGCCTTCATCGTCTGAATCTGAGACATTGAACCATCAGGTTCGCCCCTTGTAAAGGCTCACCGGCTTCTATATCATGACCGGCTGTTGATGCGGGGTGGAGCAGTCTGGCAGCTCGTCGGGCTCATAACCCGAAGGTCGCAGGTTCGAATCCTGCCCCCGCTACCAGGTTTTTTGAAGGTGGAATCTTCGTCAGACAACGACTTCCTCCTTCGGGTTATTCGCCCGAC
>JAWXBM010000052.1:0-28255 GCA_034440115.1 Lysobacterales bacterium
ACGAGCCGATCATTGGCGGCGCAGTTGAAACCTGGACCGTAACGGCCAACTTCACCGTGAATCCGGACACTCTGGCCGATGCAGATCGTGCTTGTGATGCACAGACCGGACCGGGTAAAGGCTTCTATAACGCAGTAGCCACCATTCCGGGTGAAGACCCAAGTGATAATGACGCTTGTGCGCCAATTCCGTCGCCTCCGGGAGGAGAAGACCGTGCAACGTTTACCGTTCAGAAGCAGTTCATGGATGGTAACGACGCTTCAGAAGTTACGTTCCGGATCGATTGCAACACGGGATTGATTCTGGATCAGGTCAAGACCACCCAAATCATTCCAGGGCCACTGATGTCAGCGGAAGACTTCGAAGTGGAATTCGTTGTAACCGATTTCGATCAAGGCGAGTTGACCTGCGAAGTCTGGGAAGATCCGGTGGTACCGGGCTATACGCCAAGCTACGATTGCGACAGCAACACGCTGGCCACCTGTGATTCAGGTGAACCATCCGATCTTGACGAGTTCTACCAGGGTCCCTGTATATTCAGCAATGTCGACACCTCCGAGATTGGCGAAGATGCATGGCAACATCTCTGCATGATTCGCAACTACCCTGACCCGGTTCCGGTTGTAGTCAACAAAGACTGGATCATCGAAGGCATGGGTGGTGATTACATCGATCCGTGGTACAAGCTCACGCTGACCTGCGAGAACGAAATCGTCACCAGTGGCGCTGTCGACAACGAAAACGGCACCTGGAGCATTATGTTCATCAATGAGACCGGAACGGCTGATGCGCAGTACACCGCGTATGTCATTCCGGATTGGGATGGCGGCACCAGTTGTTCGGTCTACGAGTCGCAACAAGACCAGGCTATCGAAGTAGGCAATGGTTGTCAGAACCTGCTGGCCCAGTTGGCCGATGGTGACGAATGTACCATCACCAACACGGTGTTCTTCGAAGGCATTCCAACCCTGAACCAGTACGGCATTGCTCTGCTTGCCCTGCTGATGCTGGGAATGGGCCTGGTAAGTTTCCGGAGATTTGCCTGATAGCCCTGTAGGAGGCCGATTGGCTGATCGCGCGCGAAGCGCGCTCCAACAGTAAAAACAAAACCCGCGGTGTGAAAACATCGCGGGTTTTTTTTGAGAAAAAGTGTTGGATCAAACAGTCCTGATTGGCCGAGGCTGCACTTGCAGAGTAGTTTCACGCCAGCCCAGAAGGAATATTCCCTACTCTACCAGCCTCAATCTGTTATAGTCCGCCCCGTTCCGGCACCCATCGGTCTGTGCCGGGGTCTTCCGACAGCATTCCGCTAACGGGAATTCCTATTTAATACCCGCCTGGACCGACCCCCGGCAGCTCACATGCAGCATGCCCGGGCGTGGCGACCCGGAGAAAAAATTCCAATGTTATTTACCGAACTCGGCCTGTCGGCCGAACTGCTGCGTGCTGTTCATGAGCAGGGCTATGAAACGCCTACTCCCATTCAACAGCAAGCTATTCCTGAAATTCTCGCTGGCCATGATCTTTTGGGCGGCGCGCAAACCGGCACGGGTAAAACCGCTGCCTTCACCTTACCTTTATTACAAAAACTGCAAAGCAGCACGGTTGAGGCACACCCTCATCGGATTCGTGCCTTGATCCTGGTACCCACCCGCGAACTTGCGGTGCAGGTCAACGAAAGCGTCGTGGGTTATGGCAAGTACCTGCCCTTCCGCAGCGCAGAAATTTATGGTGGCGTCAGTATCAACCCGCAGATCAGCAAGCTGCGCCGTGGAGTTGACATTGTTGTAGCCACGCCAGGCCGCCTGCTTGACCATATGGAACGCCGCAGCATAGACCTGCGTCAGGTCGAGGTGCTGATACTGGACGAAGCCGACCGCATGCTGGATATGGGTTTTGTACATGACATTCGGCGTGTGGTGAAAGTCCTGAGTTCGCAACGACAGACACTGTTGTTCTCGGCTACCTTCTCGCGTGAGATTCGCGAATTGGCCCATGAATTCCAGAAGGCTCCACGCGAAATCCAGGTGTCCTCCCCAAACAGCACCGTGGATCGTGTCACCCAGGTGGTGCATCCGGTAGACCGTGAGCGCAAGCGCGAACTGTTGTCACATATGATTGGCAAAGATAACTGGCGGCAGGTATTGGTCTTTACCCGCACCAAACACGGCGCTAACCGCTTGAGCAAGCAACTGGAGCAGGACGGTCTGTCTTCATCAGCCATTCATGGCAACAAATCCCAGGCAGCACGCCAGCGTGCACTGAACGAGTTCAAGCAAGGCGAAATACGCGTATTGGTGGCTACCGATGTTGCTGCCCGCGGTCTGGATATCGAATTGCTGCCGCATGTGGTGAATTATGATCTGCCCAATGTGCCAGAAGACTATGTACATCGCATTGGTCGTACCGCCCGCGCTGGCCAACAGGGAACTGCCATTTCGCTGGTATGCGTGGACGAGCATCAGATGTTGCGTGATATTGAAAAACTGCTGGATCAGCGCCTGGAGCAGGTGGTGCTGGCCGGATATGAACCCGATCCCAGCATCAAAGCTGAGCCGATCAAGACGGGTCGCTCCAATGGCCGGCCCAAAAATCGTCCCAACAACCGACCCAATAACAGGCCCAGTCAATCACGAGGTGCAAAACAAGGCGCATCAGCCAGCCGCAGTCGTTCGGGTGGTAAACCTTCGCAAAGAGCCACTGGCAACAAGCGAGGATCAGGTGCCAGCCCCAGAGCCGGTGGTGCTAAACCCGGTGGAGCGAAACCCGGTGGAGCTAAACCCGGCGGAGCTAAACCCGGTGGTTTCAAGGCTGCTTCCAATCGGGGTCGCTCCTCTAATTCCTCATCGGGTGGTCGTAGCGGACAGGCCAGAACTCGCTAAGCTTTAATATTCAAATCGAGGATTCGGGTCGGTATTCGGCCCAGCTTTCGGCGCGGCATCAGCAGTGGGTGCCGCATTATCTTCTCGCCATATTTGCACCTGTAAGGGCAGCGGCACACCGCTCACCCGCGCTTCGCTGATTGTTGCTTGATCTGCTGCCTGCAGTCGCTCGGGTGAAACACCTTGTGCCTCCAGAGCTTCCATCACGGCCTGCGCGCGATAGCGTGCCAGGGTGCTCAAAGCGCCTTGTGGTATCTCGGCATAGTCAACCACCAGTTCAAACAGCTTCGCGTAATAGGCTGCAGCATCGCCTTCAGGATGCAAGCCCTGATCTACATCAGCCAGACCGAAATGCTCCGCAAACGCCTGCAGCACTTTGGCCGGCAATCGGCGCCGGGCAAATTCATCGATCACCGAATGAACCACGGGGTCGTTAAAATCGGTAGGCTCTGAACCTGTCCTGAAAGCCAGTTCCGCAGCAGAAGCTAACGCGATATGGGTTCGAACCTGCTCAATCTGTAGGGCTTTGTTGTCTATCAATGGATCGTAAACACCCGCCATTGCTATGCCCAGCCTGGGGCGCTGCAGCAATACATTGGCCAGCTCTGCGATGGTTTTTGCGCTGGCAGCATTCAGCGCAGCATTTCCCGCAGCAAAGTGGACTTCATCGAGCTCTTGATCACCCAACTGAAACTGTCTGGCCAGACCGACAAACGGCTGCTCAGACAATGCACTCAGCATTGAGAATGCCTGCTGCTGTAGCGCTTCGCGCAAACTGCTTGGTGTTGCAAAATTTATCTGCCATTGTGGAATTTCCAATGAAACAGAATCTTGCGGATCCTGCAACAGGGCTAACAGCCACTCCGCATCCAACCCGGGGTCAGCTTGCGGTTCAGCACCCAATTCGGAATCTCTGGCCAATTCCGAATCAGGATTTGGCAGCAAACGCAGTTGCTCCAGACTGATATTTTCTTCAAGCCTTAAACCCATGTCATCCATGCTGGCAGTCAGGTTTAACTGCAGGGTTTTTGCTGCAAAAGCACTGCCCAAATATTCCTTCATGAAATCCTGCGCCAGGCTGGCTTGAGGATTGTTCAGCCGTAAATCCAGTTGTGAGAATGCCGCCTGTAACGCTTGCGGCCCAACCCTTTGCAAGCCAACGGTGCCGCTTATTTCCTGCTTGCCGCTGATCTGAAAATTAGCTTCGGTTTGCTGCGACTGCATATCAAACTGGCCATCAAGCCGATATTGATCGCTGTCTGCCGCAAATAACTGGATGACAAAATTACCACTGTCACCCAAGTCACTGGCATCAGATGGTAAAGCCTGCGGCAAACTCAATTCAATTCGGGCGCTGTCAATGGCCCGTTGTTTGGCGAGCACTAAACTGCTCTTCCCCATGGATGCATCCAGCGCAAAAGCCTCTATTTGCGCATTGGCTTGCAGCAGACGAATGGCGTCTGTAGCAGCCAGCAAGACGGCTTCAAAGTCAGTCTGTAATGGGGAAATTGCTGCACACATCAGGTCTCCAAGCAGGCAGGCTGAGAACTGTTCCGCGCGCAGTTGGCTTTCGGTGAGTGTGACCTGCATCTCATCAGCCAGAAATTCACTGACGAATGCACCTTCGGCCTCAAAGCCACCCATGCTTTCTTGTGGTGAATTCACCGCGACCAGTTGATACTGCCCCTTGCTGCTCAAGTCTGCCGATCTGAATAAGCCCTGCGCCTTGATATCGGCCAGTTTGTTGGCAGAAAAGGCCAGCTTGTACTCGCGAAAACCAGCGGCATTTTGCTTGCCTGCTTGCAGAAAAATTTTGTCCAATAAAATATTCGTTGGCGGACGGTCTGCTTTTTCGATCAGTGCCTGGCCACCTTCAACCCGCCATTGCCTGACCGTAATGGGCTCGAGCCCGACACCAGCCAAGCTGCGTTCCTGCTGCCATTGCCGCCACAGGCTGACGAACGGATATCGCCCTGACTGCATTCGTTCGTTTTCGGCATTCAGGATGAACCTGGGATCTTGCAGTGTCAGTACAGAGATTGCTGGCTTCAGGCGCCAGAAACTGAAACGCAAATCTATCCTGCCAACCGAAACCGACAAACCAGACCACAATCCCTGTTCGCTGGCTGGCAGCTCAACCGTTTGCAGTTGCGCTGACCAGGTAATCGGGTCAACCCGCAATTGTTCAAAGCTCAGTTCGCGCCCCAGTTGGCTGGATACAGCCTGCTCCAGCCGCGGTTGCAATATCAGTGGCCCGGCAAAGTATCCCAGCAGCAAATAAGCTGTCAGTAAAGCCAGGCTGATCCAGAATGGTTTGTTTTTAAGCATCTCGTGAACTTCGTTACCCACGAAAGATCATACAGGGCGTGGAGTGATTGTGTGCCGTGTAAGCACTCCAATGGCAGTAAGCGTTACCACACCGACAATTCACACCTTAGTCAGCGTCGGCGCTATCATGGTCTACAAGCCAATTCGCAGAACAATCTATTGGGAAGTGAGCAATACATGAGCCTGGACAAAATGGTTACCAAACATCAATGTCAGCCTGGAATGACAACACAGGGTGGAATGGTTGTCACCAGTACACAGTGGCTGATGGCCGCAGTTGTAGTCGTGCTGCTGGTAATGGCTTATTGGTATTTCGCTTCCGGCAAAAGCGATTTCGGCAAACCTGAGGCTGCTCCGGCAACTTCAAAACAGGCCGTTCCCGACATCGCCCGCGAAGTCATCAGCGAGCAACAGCAGGAGCAGGCACCGGATTATGCCGCAACCCTGGAGCAGGCCCGCAGTTTGCGCCAAGAGGGCAAGCTGGCCGATGCGCAGTTGCTGTATTTCTTTGCTGCGCGCGGCGGCTATACACCGGCAGCGTTTGAGTTGGGCGAGTTGTACGACCCACTGCATTTTGATGTCAGCTCCAGCCTGATGGAAAAACCCGATGCATTCCAGGCATTCAAGTGGTACCAGCAAGCCGCCCAGGCGGGTGATGGGCAAGCGGTAACCCGGTTAGAAGAATTGCATGACTGGGCCCACCAGGCCGCTGAGGAGGGTGACCTGGACGCCGAGCAACTGTTGTTGCAATGGAACTGAGTCATTGTCCTTCTCACAATTCTGAATTCAGAGTGACCACTATGAAATTTTCGGCAATTAAATTTTCCCGCTCATTGACTGTCGCCCTGCTGTGCCTGTTCACCGCTTCGTTGCAGGCGCAAAGTGCTCGTCCGCTGATCATGCAAGACAAGGAAACGCTGTTTCAGCGCGTGATTGCCATTCCCGGGGCGGTGTTAAGGGATAGCGGTGGAAACGCTGCTACTGTGGTTGCGGACATATCCCCATTTACTGTTTTCTATGTTTATGAGCGCATTACAACTGAATCTGGCGAGTGGCTGCAGGTGGGTTATGACAGCGACGGCAGCATCGATGGCTGGCTGGCCGGTGGTTCATCCATAGACTGGAACCAGGCTCTCACGGTGAGCTTCAAGGACCCGGCAAAAGTAGCCCGCGTTCCCTTGTTTGGTGATCGTGACTCGCTCAAGGCACTGGTAGAAAAACAGGATGCCCGCGGCTATGAAGCACTGCGGAAAAAGGCGGCTGAAGGTGACCCCAGCGACTCTCCCGTCATTGCCATACAGCCTGCTGAATTTATCGACATTCGGCGCAATTTTTACCTGGTACCCATACTCGAGCATGAGGATGTTTTGATTGGCAGCGAACAAGGCCGTTTGTTGCACGTTGCCTCAGTTCCCTTGCAGGATCCAAAAGCTGCACAAAGCTATCGTGCCGGCATTGTTTTTGTTATCGACACAACAGTTTCAATGGGGCCCTACATTGAACGCACCCGCGACACCATGCAGCGTGTTTACCAGGCCATTGATTCCTCCGGCCTGTCCGACAAGGTCAGTTTTGGCCTGGTGGGATACCGTGATAACAACCAGGCAGCGCCAGGCCTGGAATACCTCAGCAAGGTGTTCGTAGATTTGGACCAGGGCGTCAGTGGCGAGACCTTCCTGGCCAACATCGCCAATCTGCGCCCAGCCACTGCTTCCAGCCAGGGTTTCAATGAAGATGCTTATGCTGGAGTCAAGCAGGCCATCGACGATATGGACTGGAGTGGCTACGACGCCCGCTACGTGATTCTGATCACCGACGCTGGCCCCAGGGCCGGAAATGACGCACTGGCTTCCACCGGCCTGAGCACGGCCGCCATGCGCGAGCTGGCGCGGCAACACAACATAGCGACTTGGGTGCTGCATCTGCGTACCCCCGAAGGCGCGGAAAATCATGCCTATGCCGAAAAGCAGTACCGCGATTTGTCGCAAATCGAGGACATAGGCGATTTCTACTACGGCGTGGAAACCGGTGATGTGGATAATTTTCAGCAAGCACTGGCCGCTTTGACATCACAGCTCACCAAACAGGTGGCGGAAACAGCCCGCGGCTTACCGCCACAGTTGTTTGACAGTGCAGTGGTGGCTGAAGAAAGTACTGAGCTGGATGAATTCCAGACCAAGGCGGAACGCCTGGGTTACGCGCTGCGCATGAACTATCTGAACGAGAACAAGGCGGCCGGCATCCCGGTACTTTTTGATGCCTGGCTGATCGACCGTGATTTTGAGCAGCCTGATGTGCGCGACCTGGATGTACGCGTCATCCTCACCCGCGACCAACTCAGTGACCTGCACGATGTATTGCGCCAGGTACTGAACATTGCCGAAGAAGGCGCGCTGGCGCCGCAGGATTTCCTCGGCGAACTGCAAAGCCTCGCAGCCGCCATCAGCCGCGACCCCGAGAAAGCCAACACCGCCACTCAGGTGGGTGGCGGCCAAAGCCTGGCAGATCTGGGCTATATGCGCGAGTACATCGAAGGCTTGCCCTATACCTCGGAAGTCATGAACCTGGATCTGGCAACCTGGCAGGAATGGTCGGCACAGAAACAGTTTGAGTTCATCAATCAACTGGATAAGAAAATCGCCTACTACAAAGCTCTGCACGAAAACGTCGACCTGTGGATTTCACTGGACGGTGGCGCAGTTGATGGTGATTCACTTTACCCACTATTGCTGGAGGCCCTGCCCTGAATTCTGCCCTGAATTCTGCCTTGAATCCTGTATTGAATCAGGAGCCTGTCTTTTCCCTCCGCGAGGTGACAAAAACGCATAGCGGAGGTGGATCCAGCTTTCGCTTGTCCATCAAGCGGCTGGAAATAGGCCGGGGTGCCAAACTGGCTTTTATCGGCGAAAGCGGTTCCGGCAAAAGTACCTTGCTGGAATTGCTGGCGCTGCTGTCGCAACCCGAGCAATGCGGTGAATTCAAATTCCAACCCGAGCCCGGCGGCCAGGTACATGACCTGGCGCAACAGTGGCAACTTAATAACACCGAACAATTCACCGCCTGGCGTGGCCGTCATGTCGGTTACATCATGCAAACCGGTGGCCTGTTGCCTTATTTGACCGTGCAGGAAAATATCGAACTACCGCTGCGCCTGTTGCAAATACCGTTGCGCGACACGGCCCGCCAATGGGCTAGCAAACTGGCCATCAGTGCGCAGTTGGGCAAATTGCCAGCCATGTTATCGGTCGGCCAACGGCAACGCGCAGAAGTAGCCCGCGCGCTGGCACATGGTCCGGCGATATTGATTGCCGATGAGCCCACCTCGGCGGTTGATCCGCTGAATGCAGAACGCATGGTGCAATTGTTATGTGAGTTGGCGGACGAGTTCAAGGTTACTCTGCTGCTGGCCACACACGCACAACGACTGGCGCAACAGTTCGGGCTCAGCCTGATCGAACACCGCATTCATGCGCTGGACGAGCAATCGCATGAAGTCATTATTGATTCAGCGGTGGCTGCGTGAAAGCGCCAGTCCTGAAAATTCCACTGAAAATTCCGCCAATTCAACGCAAACTCCTGGTGGGTTTGGCTGCTCGCGACTATCGCCATGAGTGGCTGATGTCGAGTTGCTTCGTGCTGGCCCTGGCGGCTGCACTGGTGCCCTTGCTGGTACTGTTCGGCCTGAAATACGGCATCATCGACAACCTGCTCGACCCCATTCGGGAAGACCCGCGCTATCGCGAAATTGTCCCCAGCGGCAGTGGCAATTTCACACCCGCCTGGTTTGCAGAAATGTCTCAGCGGCCCGACGTCGCGTTTATTGTGCCAAAAACCCGCTCCATTGCCGCCACCATCAAAACCCGCATCACCGATAGCGATGTCGGGCGCATCATCGACACCGAACTGATTCCGACCGCTGCGGGTGACCCGCTGTTTGACCAAAGCGTTACCGTTCCAGTTGGACTTGACCAGGTGATCGTGTCGGCCAACGCCGCTGCCAAGCTGGGCGTGGAAGTGGGTGCCCGTCTTGACGGTATTTTGACCCGCCAGTTAAACGATGAGCAGCAGACCGTTATTCACGGCATGACGGTTACCGGCGTAGCCAGTGCCGGCGCCTTCAACCGCGACGGCTTGTTTGTTTCTACCGACTTCCTCACAGCCGTGGAGGACTTTCGTGACGGCCGCGCCGTGTTGGCCTTTGGCACTGAAGGTGCGCTCAGGCCAGATGCCAGCCGCGATTTCGCCGGCTTTCGACTTTATGCCGACAGTATCAACGACGTTACCCAACTCAGTTCCGACCTGCTGGCGCAGCAAATTGATGTGCGTACCAAGTCGGCCGACATTGATCTGGTCAAGGCGCTGGATCGCAATCTGAGTATTGTTTACTGGATTATTGCGATTATCGTTATCAGCGGTTTTTGCCTGTCTTTTGGCACCAGCCTGTGGGCCAATGTGAACCGCAAAGCACGCGAGTTCAGCCTGTTGCGCCTGATTGGTTTCAGCGCTCAGGGCATCGTCTGGTTTCCGCTGATCCAGGCCCTGTTAACCGGCGCCCTGGGCTGGTTGTTGGCTTGCCTGGTCTATTTCCTGATTCAATTCACGCTCAATGGTTTGTTCCTGGACAACATCGGTGCTGGTCAGTCCGTCTGCCGCCTGCATCCGGGTCATTTGCTGATGGCACTTGTTCTCACGTTGATCGCAGCCATGCTGGCAGCCGCAGTCGGTGGCGTGCGTGTGGCTCGAATGGAACTCTCTGCCGGGCTCAAGGCTGCTTGATAAAGACAGACTAAGGCGCGCGGCCTGTACTTTATTGCCGTCTCGCCTATAGTGAAGATGATGCGGGACACGGAAAAGCGCCTTGCCCCGCACAAACTTTGAAAAGCTACACATAGGTATTCTGGGGGATGTGCGCATGAAAACAGCAAGGACCGCCGAAGAAAAGACCGGAAAAGAAAAGGCCGGCAATCTCGGCCAGTTCAAACTCACCGCTCGAGTCGATGCACCCGATTTCCGCGATTTTATTTATCAGCCAGCACTTGTTGCTCTGAAACCCAAATTAACCATCCCGCGCAAACTGAATATTCGCCATCAGGGTAATAAGCCCGCCTGCACAGGTTTCGGATTGGCGGCGGTAATCGACCGCCTGATGGCCGTGGCCAAGTACAAGTCTGTTGGTGCTGCTGGTGTGAGTTCGCTGATGCTGTATGAAATGGCTCTGCGTTACGATGAATGGGCCGGCGAAGAGGATGAAGGTTCCAGTTGCCGTGGCGCCATCCAGGGCTGGTACAACATGGGCGTTTGCCAGGAAACGATTTACCCCTACACCCTGGACGCAAAGCCCAAGTGGAGCGTGGCTGCGGCCAAAGACGCCCGTAACCAAACCATCGGCGCTTATTTCCGCATGAGCACGCGAATCTCTGACTACCATGCCGCGCTGAATGAAGTGGGAGCCATTTACTGCTCTGCCCTGGTGCATAAAGGCTGGGATGAACCCGACACCAACAGCGGCCACATCAAAACTCAAAAGCCCACCCTGGGTGGTCATGCTTTTGCCATTGTCGGCTATGACCAGGATGGCTTCTGGATACAAAACTCGTGGGGCAAGGAATGGGGCAAAAATGGAACCGCCCTTTGGACTTATGAGGACTGGCACCTCAACCTGCAGGATGCCTGGGTGTTCCAAATGGCCCTGCCGACACCGAAAATCTGGCATTTACCGGCGCGCACTGTGGCCAGCGAAGCCGGGGCTGAAAGCTCACCCAAACCCACCCGCACTGAAATTGCCGGGCATTTTGTGCATATCGATGACGGGCAATACCATGCCACGGGTCGCTATTGGAGTAATCATGAAGACGTTCAGTTGACGGCTGATTTGCTGGCTGGATCAACCGACTATCAGCACCTGCTGTTTTACGCGCATGGTGGCCTGAACAGCCCCGAAGCCTCCGCCTGTCGTATCGCGGCGATGAAAAACACCTTCAAACAGAACGGCATTTATCCCTACCACTGGATGTACGACACAGGTCTTCTGGAAGAGCTCAAGGATGTCGTCCTGGGCCGAGCCCGCAGCGCCCAACGCCGAGCCGGTGGTGCACTTGACTGGATAGATAAAATCCTCGAGAAAGCCACCCGCGTGCCGGGGCGGGCATTGTGGCGTGAGATGAAATCAGGCGCCGAACTGCCTTTTGCTGACCGGCCCATCGCAGCCACTCAGGACTATGCCGGAACTCAGGTGCTCAAGGCATTTATTACTGCTTTGACTGCCACTGACAAACCCAAAAAAATCCATCTGGTGGGCCACAGCACCGGCATGATATTGCTCAGCTATTTGCTGCATCGCCTGAGCAAGCAAGCACCGCAATTACAAATCCATACCGTCAGCCTGTTGGCACCGGCGGGCACGGTGGATCTGTTTAGCAACGTGCTGCAACCGTTTCTGAAAGCTCCTTTTCCGGACTTTCGAATTTCCGAAATGACCCTCTACAACCTCAATCGCCGCCTCGAAAAAGACGATGATGTCGGCAAGGTGTACAACAAGTCCCTGCTCTACCTGGTATCAAGGGCCTTTGAAGAGGAACTGCCGGAAAAAATTCTGGGCATGGCGAAATACAGCGAAACCGTGGAGCGGAGAAAATTGCCGCGCCTGACCATTCACTATTCCGATGGCAATGTTCCGGGCGCGCGGGTAAGCGCCAGTGCATCACACGGCGGTTTTGACAACGATGCGCTGACCATGAACCACATTTTGCGTCGTATCCTGAACAAGAAGCCGGTTATTGAATTCAGCGCGGATAACCTGAAGTACTGAATTGCAATCGTAAAATGACAACGCAACCCTGCCCTTGTGGCTACCTGGGTGATAGTCGTGGTCGTTGTCATTGTTCAGCGGATCAGATCAACCGCTACAAAAGCCGAATTTCTGGGCCTTTGCTGGTGTTCCGCCTGGTGTTTTTTCCCTGATTGCGGTGCTGAATAAATCAGCAACAGCTTATCTCAGCACCCTGCGCAGCTTGCGAATGTGTCCCCACACAACCGCCTTGGGCAAACTTATCGCCATGGCCTGCATGCATCGTTCCAACCAGTCGGTGCGGCTTTGCAATCGCTCGATAGCTTTCGCCAGATCACGGCTGATGGCCAAACCATATGCCCCTTCCGCTTTCGCGATGGCCGTGCGCAGTAAGGCCAGCGATGGATTCATCATCGCAAGGTCAATGATATCGCGATTGAAAACACCGTCGTCATTCCAGCGATCCGAATTGGCCAGCAACTTGCTGGTGGCCATATCCAATGGGGTCAGCGACGCGACTCCGCAAACCTCATCCTTGGCGCCGGGCGCATCGAGTGCTATCCGCCCTTCAAGAATGATCTCGAATTTGATCGGCCGGTCTGCGCCCTGCAACATCGTCCGTATCCCGTATTGATCCGCGCGTATCTCGCGGGTCTGCACCAAAGGCACTGCACCTGTGCGGACGATCGCGGCGATTCCGTCCTGGCCGGTAAGCAACTGGCGAAGCTCACGATAACTGGCAACATCTGACACCAGAAAATCAATGTCCATCGACTCACGATATTCGCCATAGCGAAGCGCAAGCCCTGTACCGCCGCCAAACAGGCAATGGTTCTCCCGCAACAAAGCACCATCCAGCGTGCTCAGGACATGTGCGATTTGCCGATGGTGTGGACGATCAAACATTTCCATTTTGCCCGCCTAGACCCAGACGCAAGGCATCGATCAACTGCTGCTCATGCGGCTCCAGCGTCTGCATATCGATATGCCTCCAGTTGCGCTCGTAGATGTTCAGCGCTTCTGTCGGCAGCAGCGCCTCGCCACCGTGAACTTGCCAGGCAAGCTGCTTGAGTTGAGGATAGTCAGATAAATTGATTCTCGCGGGAATCCAACCGGTCAGGCCGGCATTCGGCGCAGTGTTGGCCCGCGCAGCAACATCGGCAATCATGAAATTCATGTTCAGCACCTGCATCGCATTCAGGTATGCGCCCATGGTGACCGCAGGCACGCCTTTTTCTATGCGATGAAAAGTGACGCGCGACATCCCGGCGGCCTCCGCTGCAGCAATAGCGCTGATGCGCAACGCTTTGCGATGCGCACGAATCTGCTTGCCCAGAGCGATAAGCTTAGCGGCAGTGACAATTGCAATATTGGGTGAAGGTGCCGGCATAGTGTTTCACATTATGCTCATATTGCATGTATTGTCAATAATAAGAAACATAATTAGTTATTGGACAGGTTAAAGAGCAGCAAGGGGGCTCAGTTTCGAAGCCGCCGCACCTGTTCCCTGAAAGTTTCGGACCCTAGCCCGTTTGGCTGATCCGGGCTGGTACGCTGAACGTGAGTATCTTCAGAGCTGGGACTTGAAATAGCGAAAGGAGTGCTTGAATGCGTTGCCGACCTTCTCCATTTCAGCGACCATTTTGTCCCAGCCTGCTTCCCCGGTGGTTTTCAATTCATCCAACTTGGCGCTGGCCTTCTTTGACTGCGCCCGCAAATCTGCCATTTCCTTTTTGTACTTGTCCTGCAGTTCTTTTTTGGTACTCTTTGATTTGTCTGCCAGCTTGTCGAGTTGGGCATTGATAGCATCGAGTTGGGATTTCATCTTTGCAACGTATTCGTCTCGTTTTGACATATAACCTTTTCCTTCATCTTTAATGGAGCAGAGGGCGGTGCAGAGGTACAGACCCATTTTAAAAAGGAAATCTATTCGACCTGCTGCGCGCTGTCTGTGCGGCATCGCACATGTTTCTTTTGCGCCGCAGATGGCATCCAGCTTCTTACCCATTGAATCTATCCAAGGGTGCCATAAGTGTAATAACTTGTACCATGGCAACGACTGAGTCACTAAAGGTAAAAACGATTGAGTTTCCGTATGACAAAAACAGGATTATTTACCAGTCCATTGCCGTTTTCAAACAATGCCAGACATGCCTTGCAACTGGACGTGTGCCCTTGAATCGTCTGGTCCTGGCTGGCGGTGGGCATGCTCACTTGTCGGTGTTGCAAGCGCTGGCGGAGAGAGAAATTTCTGGCGTAGAAGTCGTCCTGGTGACGCCGTCTGAGTTCCAGGATTATTCCGGAATGTTGCCTGGCTGGATTGCCGGTCATTATGCGTTGCCACAATGTCAGATCAATTTGCAACACCTGGTGCAATCGGGGAATGTCCGCATGGTGACAAGTGAAATCGCGGACATGAACGCAGACCAACGTTGCGTGAGATTGGCCGACGGGCAGCGGATTGAGTATGACCTGTTGTCTCTGGATACCGGCAGTGAAATCGACACTTCGTTGCTGGAACTGACGGGTGACAAGCTTCTGCCGGCCAAACCGTTAGCTGAATTTTTCTCGGCCTGGCCGCGGATTTTGAGCCAGGCAACGGACCAACCAAGCTATCGTTTGGTGATTGTCGGCGGCGGCGCCGCCGGTGTGGAACTGGCATTGGCAGCGCGCCATGCCTTTAAGCTTGCAGGTATAGACAGGCGTGTAGAGTTGGTTGTTTCTGAAGGCGGTTTGTTGGAGGGGCATGCGCACGGCGTAAAGCGTCGGGTTATGCGCTTCATAGATAGCGTGAACATTGTGGTGCATCGACTGAGCGCAGTCGGGACACCAGAGGGAGTGCTACTGGCAGACGGCACCCATCTACCTGCGAATCGTGTGATTGCCGCGACGGGTAAGCGCGCCCCTTGCTGGTTAAAAATGTCGAAACTGAAGCTGGATGAGGCCGGTTTCATCGCTGTTGATGGACAGCAACGAAGTCTTTCACATTCAAATGTCTTCGCCGCTGGCGACGTATGTGCGCGACAAGACATGGTCGTTGAACGTTCCGGTGTGCACGCCGTCCATTCCGGCCCCATTCTTGCGGCAAACCTGCGGGTCACCCTGACAGACGGCACCTTGAAAACGTACCGGCCACGTCGCCACTCACTCTATTTGCTCGCCTGCGGACCACAATACGCCATCGCCTCCTGGGGCCCCTTCAGTGCCGAGGGCAAGTGGGTATGGCGCTGGAAAGACTGGATTGACCGCCGCTTTGTTGAACGATTTTCAGGTCCGGAACAATGATTTACCAACATGACTCAACTTAATCCTTCCTTATTGCAATTGGCGTTTTCGGCTCGCATCATGCGCAACGCACTGAAGGTGTCGCTGGTGGTGGGGACTTTACTGAATTGTCTGAATCAAGGCGAAGCGATTTTGGCGGGAGGGGCCATTTCATGGTTTCATCTGGTGATGAACTATATGGTGCCGTTTTGTGTTGCAAATTATAGTGCCGCGAAGAATGAAAAAATGAGGACTAGCGATTGACAAAATATGAAGCAAATCTGGAAAACGTTTCGCTACTCGGAGATGCTGAATTCCTGGAGGATTTACGTCTGCAAATGCATAAATTTGCCACCTTGCAACTCAGCGACAGCCAACTCGCCGAAGATGCGGTGCAAGACGCCTTTATCGGTGCGTTGAAAAACGCCAAATCATTTGCCGGGCGTGCCGCATTGAAAACCTGGGTGTTCGCAATACTGAAAAACAAGATCGCCGATATATTGCGTCAGAAACAACGCCTTGCTCATGTCAGCAGCCTGTCTGCCGACGATCAAGAGGAAAGCGCGGTTGCTGGGCTATTTGATACCAACGGCAGATGGCATGCTGCCGAGCGACCCGCCAATTGGGCGAATCCCGAGGGCTCCATGCGCGAAGGGCAATTCTGGCACGTGTTTGAATCCTGCTTGGACAAGCTTCCCGGAAATCTGGCACGGGTGTTTATGATGCGCGAATATATCCAACTCGAATCCGACGAAATTTGTTCCACAGTCGGCATCTCCGTCAGCAATCTCAACGTCATTATGTACCGCGCCCGTGTACGTTTGCGCGAGTGTCTGGAAAACCATTGGTTTATGAAAAAGGAAGAGTCATGCTGAATTGCAGCGAAGTAACCCGCTTGTGCTCGGAATCTCAGGAACGGCAGCTTTCCTTCAAAGAAAACATGAGCCTCAAGATGCATACCATGATGTGCTCCGGCTGCCGGAATTTTCGCGAACAAATGCACACACTTCGCACGGCGATGCATGCGTTTGCCAAAGGTGCGGATAAACGCCACGATAGAACCGGCGAATAAGTATTCCCCGGTCAGGGCAGATGCATTGAAGGTTTTGTAGTTTCGGACACTTGTCTGATCAAAATGAGGCCCATCCAGGTACCCAACAGCATTCCCGCCATAGCTGAAATCCCCGCAGGAGAAAGCGCAGGCATGGCCAACAGCAGTTGGAAGTCATTGCCGCCCAGGGCCAGAGCCGCCCCCAGTCACATCAAGGCACCGCTGGCAAGATGTTTGATGATGCCACGCAGCCCAGGGATCACCCAGCGGAAGCGACCATAGCGCCATGCAGCGATGCTCATACCAAGCAGCATCAGCGCCAGCAACGCGATTCTATCGATCGCGGGGAGATGTTCTGCATCCTGTCGCACGATCGCCAGCCCCAGGCCTTTGATGAAATCACTGGGCGACCAGGCTGGTTGGATCAGGAACAGAGCCCCCAACAAAATGCCCACCAGCATGGTTCCGCCCCAGACTCGCCAGTGCCGCCTGTACCTCCAATAAACCAAGACACTGGCAATCAGCCCACCGGCCAGAAAACCCCAGTGAAACCCATAACTCACCGGATGCAGCGCTGCCTTACTGAACTGCATCAGAGGAAAAAACAGATAAATCCAGAAACCACAACCGAGCTTTGCATCGCACCCAATGATCCAACGACCACTTTCCCGGGCCCTTCGCAATCAAGTACAGAAGAACAGCCGCCCACACGCCGTGTGTCGGATAGGCGTCCGGGTAGACGAAAACCTGTATGACCAGGGTCATAACCAGCAGAGCCAGTGCGGAGAAGCGGGTAGCCAGCCCGACCAGTATTAATGCCGCAAACACATGCTCGGCGGAGGCTGCCATGATGGCTGCCCATTCCGGTGGCAGCAGTGGCAGACGGTACTCGTCCGCGAACAGAACCTCCGCTGAAAATGACAAATTAGGCCAGCCAATTTGAAACTCGCCATTGATGAAGTCAATTACCAGCCCGTCAATCTTGGTTTGTCCCGACTTCCAGAACACCGCCGCAATCGAAAACCGGCCGAGTGCGGCTATCAGCGAATCTGGAATTAATCCCATCAGGCCGATCAGCCGTTGCACTCCATTGACGAGCCAGGAAGGTTTGCTGTGCAACGGTTGGATCGTATGATTGTCTGAAATCATCGGTAGCTCCTTTTTTAGTGTTTCATGGACGAAATACAGTGGTGCTGCACCAGCAACCCGATGATACTGGCCAAATCAAAACCAGCATGTGCGTCACCCGCCAGCACGGCGGCAGAACCCAGGCTTGCCCCCTGCAACAGTTGGGTAACGAAATCGGCCGCCCCGGAGCCAAGACGAAGCACCTCAACTTCAAGTTGAGGACGGATGATCAATGCATCCTCTCCAACAAAGGGATCAACCGATGAAATCTCAGCAATTCCCTGATGCGCACCCCAAAGCGAGACCACGGCATATTGCGATCGCAGCAGGCCAAGTGAGGGATGTAGTTCGACGACCAAGCCTGGCAGCTCATCCGGCTTGGCCAAAAACTGTGCAATAGTTTGGACAGGAAGTTGGCTTGCATCATGGGCATGGAACGCACGTACCCTCAAGAATTCCAGTCGTGCAACGTCAGCCAGATAGGGCACTGATGATGCCGGTGCAAAATGCTCGATAAAGTCCGGCAGTTCTTCGCCAAAGAAAGCCAGCACGCGTGACCGGGGTGGCTGAGCAGCAATGAAAAGACGTGCCATTCCGCGGAAAAATTCTTCTCCAACCAACTGCAGTGTCACCGGACAGGTTTTGGCGAGCGCATCAATCAGAGATGCGACGACATTGTTGCGATAGATTGCGAATCGAGTCGTGGCATCGGAGCCATTCCAGGTTGTGAGCCCGTTGGGTGTTATCCGCTCCGGGTCGAGCAAAGTGCCAAAGAATTCCTCTTGCCCGCTCACACGGACACCCCTTGTAGTGCACGTCCATCTAGCGCGGCGCGCAGAAGTTTTTCAGCCTGCAGGCTTTCAGCAAACAGCACATCGAAGCTCGGAATATCGTTGTCCCGTTCGATCAAAGTGGCCACCGGACCGGTGTACGCCAAGGCATACTCGTAGAGGTTCCACACCACCTGTGCGACCGGTGCTCCGTGGCTATCGATCAACAAGGGCGCACCGGCAGCATCCATCTCCGCTGCAAATCCTGCCAGATGGATCTCGCCCACCGATGGATGTGGCAAGGATTTGATATAGGCGTAAGGATCGCGGTTATGGTTGATACATGAGACGTAAACATTGTTAACGTCCAGCAGCAAACCACAACCGGTGCGGCTTATGACTGCGCCGATGAAATCGGTTTCAGCAATGGTGGAGGCCGAAAACTCGACATAAGTTGCTGGGTTTTCCAGCAGTATTTGACGTTGTAAATGCGCCTGCACCTGATCGATGTGGTCACACACGCGTTGCAAGGTCTGCCGAGTGTACGGCAACGGCAGCAAGTCATTCAGAAATATGTCGCCGTGACTGGCCCATGCCAGATGTTCTGAAAATGATTGAGGCTCGTAGCGCTCTATGAGCACCGCCAATCGACTGAGGTGATTTTTGTCCAGTGCGGATTCACCGCCTATCGATAAACCCACGCCATGAATGGACAAAGGATAATTTTCGCGGATGCGTGTCAGATAATGATGAAAAGGGCCGCCGTCGACCAGATAATTTTCAGCGTGGATCTCGAAAAAGCCGAGGTCGGGTCTGGTTTCGATGATCTGCTGGAAATGCTCTGATTTCAGCCCCAAACCCACCCTTGTGGGTAAACCGGCAGATTGTGAGAAAGCGGGAGCGCCGCAACGTTGCGGCACTGAAAATGAGTGCTTGTTCATCGTGGGCGCCCCGCCAGTTTCACCTATTTACTCAGGCGTGCTTTTCTTTGAATTCTACGAGCTGGCCAAAACCCGTTGGCGAAGTCTTGGATTCGGTTTGCTCGCAAGTGCCGGCTGGCACCATCTTCCAGGCATTGCCCTGGTAGTCAATCTTCGAAGTGCCGGCGCAGGTCGTACCCGCTCCAGCGGCACAGTCGTTCTTGCCCTTGAGGGCAACGCCAAAACATTTGGCAGCGTTCATTTTATCGCCGTCCATCTTGTCTCCAGCAATGGCGGACATAGATGCAACAGAGAGGGCAGCGCCCAATGTCATGGCGAGTGCGGTAGAGATAGTCTTTTGGTTTATAGTGATGTTCATGCTCATAGTCATTATCCTCAACAGTTAAATACCAATGCCCCGATGGGCGGTTAAAAGGCAATGTAATGAAGTTGAATATTTACATTGCTTGTTTCTCAGCTATATAGTCGTAACAAGGTGCTGCTTTCTTACACTTCTTGCCTTCGGCTTCCAGGCCATGGTGATTTAGTCAATATACGGTGCAGAATTATTACAGTGCATCAGTGACAATCTGCATTTGAACGGCTGGTGTAATAAATGACAGCCCTGCTCCGACTAAGTGTTAAATAAGCGGCGCTTGATCCATGGGTGCCGTTGCCCAATTCAAGGAATGATATGCACGCCACACTCCCTTTGCTTGCCGCGACTGAATTTCCACCAATCCGCCGGACTCAGCTGACAACACTGCAGGTCAACCTGGGTTACCGCTGCAACCAGACCTGCCTGCATTGCCATGTAAATGCCGGGCCCACCCGCAAAGAGATGATGGATGAGGCGACACTGGCGCTGATTCCTGAGGTGCTTAAAGCGCGTGGTATCACCACTCTCGATCTGACTGGCGGTGCACCTGAACTGAATGAAGGATTCCGGCAACTGGTGATTGAGGCCACGAGCCTGGGCGTTAAAGTCATCGATCGCTGCAATCTGACCATTTTGTTTGAACCCGGCCAGGATGACCTGGCACAATTCCTGGCCAAGTATCGGGTTGAGGTTGTTGCCTCCATGCCTTGTTACTCGCTGGAAAACGTCGACAGGCAGCGCGGCGAAGGTGTGTTTGACAAGAGCATCGCCGCGTTACAAAAACTCAATGCCCTGGGTTATGGCCGCGAAGGCTCTGGCTTAACCCTTCACCTGGTATATAACCCGCAGGGTGCTGCACTGCCGCCCGCGCAGGGTCCATTGCAGGCCGACTACAAACGCGAACTGTTCGATCACTTTGGAATTGTGTTTAACGAACTGTTCACCGTAACCAATATGCCCATCAAACGATTCGGCTCCACGCTGATTTCCAAAGGCACGTTCCACGACTACATGCGCTTGCTGAAAGATAACTACGCCAGCGCCAATCTGGCCAACGTCATGTGCAAGAACCTCATCAGTGTGGGTTGGCAAGGCTTTCTGTTCGATTGTGATTTCAATCAGCAGTTGGATTTGGCTCTACCTTCCGACCCAGCCTCCGCGCCCTGGAAAACCGGGCAATTTCACTTGCGTGATTTGTTGCAGGAAAATCCGGCGGGACGAAAGATCCGTATCGCCGATCATTGCTATGGCTGCACGGCCGGACAAGGCAGTAGTTGTGGTGGCGCTTTACAGGAATCATCAGCCATATGAAAAAAATCTGGCTGTTAGTTATTGTCGCCGCTCTGGTGTTGTTGTTCTTTGCGCTGGACCTGAATGACTATTTGACCTTTGCAAGCATCAAGGCGGGGCTCGCCCAATTCGAGGCGTGGCGCGCCAGTTCGCCCTTGCTGTTCGGAGCTGCGTTCTTTGCGCTCTACATTATTGTGACGGCGCTTTCCTTACCCGGAAGCATTCCCCTGACACTGGTAGCTGGGGCGTTATTTGGCCTGGCCTGGGGCTTGGTTATCGTTTCGTTTGCCTCTACTATCGGCGCGACACTGGCCTTTTTGATTGCACGCTATCTTTTACGCGAAACACTTGAAAGCCGTTTTTCAGATCGCCTGAAGACCATCAATAAAGGCATGGATACAGATGGTGCTTTCTATCTGTTTACCCTGCGACTGGTGCCTTTGTTTCCGTTTTTTGTCATCAATTTGGTGATGGGCTTGACTTCCATCAGCGCCCGCCGATTCTATTGGGTGAGCCAGGTGGGCATGCTGGCTGGCACCTTTGTGTATGTAAATGCAGGTACGAGACTGGCCGAGCTTGAAGGTCTCTCGGGCATTTTCTCACCGACCATCCTGGTGTCGTTTGCACTGTTAGGTCTGTTTCCATTATTCGCCAGAAGCTTATTGCGGTTTCTGAAAAAGCGCCGCGTTTATGCCCAGTGGCAACGGCCGAAGCAATTTGACCGCAACCTGGTGGTCATCGGCGCGGGTGCTGGTGGCCTGGTGTCCGCTTACATTGCCGCTGCGGTAAAAGCCAAAGTGACCCTGGTGGAAGCAAACAAGATGGGCGGCGACTGCCTGAACTATGGTTGTGTGCCCAGCAAGGCCTTGATCAAAAGTGCCAAGGTGGCACATCAAATGCGACATGCGGATCGTTATGGCCTCGAAGCCAGCGAGCCGCAATTCAGCTTCCGTTCGGTGATGGCGCGAATACACCATATCATTCGGGAGATAGCCCTCCATGACAGCGTCGAGCGCTACACCAGCTTGGGGGTGGAGGTATTGCGGGGCTACGCCAGAATAGTCGACCCCTGGACGGTGGACATCAAGCTGAACGACGGGGGCAGCCAACGGCTGACCACTCGCAGCATTGTCATTGCGACGGGTGCACAACCGTTCGTACCACCATTACCGGGTTTGGATGAAGTGGGCTACGTAACCAGCGATACGCTGTGGGACGAATTCGCCGGCCTGGACTCTCCGCCGCAACGTTTGGTGGTGCTGGGGGGCGGTCCCATAGGCTGTGAGTTGTCGCAAGCGTTCGCGCGCCTGGGCTCGCAAGTCACGCAAATAGAAATGGCTGAACGGATCATGTCGCGAGAAGATGCAGAGGTCGCTGCTTTGGTGCAGCAGTCCCTGGAATCCGATGGTGTGCGTTTGTTGACCCGTCATAAGGCATTGCGTTGCGAATTGAATGGCGATAGCGATGGCGTCAGTAAAGTCATTGTGGTCGAGCACGAAGGCGAAGAGCAACGGATCGAATTCGATCACCTGCTGGTGGCGGTTGGCCGTGCCGCCCGGCTCAGTGGTTATGGCCTGGAAACCCTTGGAATACCCACAGACCGAACCGTCGTAACCAATGAGTACCTGGAAACCATTTACCCCAACATCTACGCTGCGGGCGACGTCGTGGGCCCCTATCAATTCACCCATGCCGCCTCACACATGGCATGGTATGCGTCCGTCAATGCGCTGTTCGGTCAATTCAAGCGCTTCAAGGTGGACTACTCCGTGCTTCCCTGGACGACATTTGTTGATCCGGAAGTAGCGCGGGTAGGGCTGAATGAGCAAGATGCAATGGAACAGGGCATCGAATACGAAGTAACCCGCTATGAGATGGCGGAATTAGACCGCGCTATTGCAGACAGCGCCACCACAGGCTTTGTTAAGGTATTAACTCCGCCGGGTAAAGATAAAATTCTGGGCGTTACCCTTGTCGGCAGCCATGGCGGAGAACTGCTGGCCGAATTTGTCCTGGCTATGCGCCATGGCCTGGGGCTGAACAAGATTCTGGGCACCATCCATACCTATCCCACACTGGCGGAAGCCAACAAAGCTGTCGCTGGCGAATGGAAAAAAGCGCATGCACCAGCACGACTGCTGCGTTGGGTAGCCCGCTATCACCTAGGGCGCAGGGAAGGCATGGTTGGAAGCCTGTTAAGGCCCGCAGCTCAACCAACTGGAGAACGAAAATGACACAGGCAAAGCAGATTGCCGTATCTCCCTTATGAAACATCAATCAGGGACACAGTTTCAGTGAACATTGCCATCATCGTGCCGATGCTTAACGAACAGGCACACCTGGCCGGGTTGCTCGAGCATCTGCGTAGCTTGAAACGACAAGGAGCCGAAGTACTGCTGGTCGATGGCGGCAGCCAGGATGGTAGTGCTGCGCTTGCGCAATGCGCTGGTTTCACTGTGCTGTCCGCAGCGCGCGGGCGGGCCAGCCAAATGAATACGGGAGCTCGTGCCACAACAGCCGAAGTCCTGCTGTTTTTGCATGCGGATACCTGTCTGCCGGCCAATGCGCTGGCACGGATTCAATCCTCGTTGGCCGGCGGTCCAGCGTGGGGGCACTTCAAAGTACGCATTAAGGGCCGCAGCCGTATGTTGCCGGTGGTGGCGGCATTGATGAACTGGCGCTCGCGCTTGACCGGTATTGTCACCGGCGATCAGGCAATCTTCATCCTGCGAGCAGCTTTTGAGGCAGTGGGCGGCTTTCCCGAACAGCCACTGATGGAGGACATCGAGCTCTCAAGGCGTCTGCGCGGGTTCGGCCGGCCAGTTTGCATTGCCTCGCACGCAATGACCTCGGGCCGGCGCTGGGACACCGGCGGTGTGTGGCACACCATTGGACTGATGTGGTGGTTGCGCCTGGCCTATTGGTGGGGCACTCCCGCTGACCAACTCGCCCAGCGCTACCGATGACGACCGTGCGCTTGGTCATTTTCGCAAAGGCGCCGCTGCCAGGGCAAGTAAAGACCCGTTTGATTCCGGCGTTGGGCGCAGCAGGCGCGGCGCGGCTGGCTGAGCGCCTGCTCTTTAACACGATAGCCAAAGCGCTGGCCGCTGACATTGGCCCAGTGGAACTGTGTGTAAGCCCTGCACCGGAGAACGCCGTGTGGCAGGCACTGGAACTGCCAGCAGAACTGTTCTGGTCAGATCAAGGAGAGGGCAATCTGGGCGAGCGCATGGCGCGCGTTGTGCAACGGGTGGTTGCCAGCGGTGAGTCTGTGCTCTTGATCGGCACGGATTGTCCCGCATTGGATGCAGCCCAACTGCGCGACGCGGCGCATGCGCTTTCGACAACAGACGCCGCCATTGCGCCCGCAGCGGACGGAGGTTATGTGGCGCTGGGTCTCAATCGCTTCCATCCTCACGTGTTCGATGATATTGCCTGGAGTGCGGAGACCGTGGCAACTACTACGCTCGCTCGGCTGCATGAAATCGGCTACCGGGTGCATGTGCTGCCGGTGCAGCATGATATCGACCGGCCGGAGGATTTGCGTTGGCTGCCAGCGACGCTGTAATAAATAGCGCTTTAGTGCGACTAAAACATCATCAAGCCTTCACATGGAATTTTTGATATGCATGCAATCGTTCAGGACTATTACGGCCGTCAGCTTACCGAAACGGCCGACCTTAAAACCAGCGCTTGCTGCGATATCAGCCAGGTACCGCAGTGGCTAAAGCCGTTGCTGGCCCGCATTCACCCCGAGGTGCTGTCGCGTTATTACGGTTGCGGGCTGGTCTGCCCTGCTCTGCTCTAAGGTTGCCGTGTGCTTGATCTGGGCTGCGGCTCGGGCCGGGATGTTTATGCACTGGCCCAGCTGGTAGGGCCTAACGGCGAGGTTGTTGGGGTGGACATGACCCCCGAGCAATTGCAGGTTGCCAGCACCCATCAGACTTACCATGCCAAGGAATTTGGCTATGACAACGTGCGCTTTTTGCATGGCTTCATCGAGCGACTGGATGAACTGGATCTCGAACCCGACAGTTTCGATGTCATCGTTTCCAATTGTGTGGTCAACCTTTCGCCCGACAAGGATGCCGTGTTAAAAGGCCTGCAGCGTTTGCTCAAACCGGGCGGTGAATTTTTCTTTTCGGATGTTTATGCCGATCGTCGCGTACCAGAGGCGGTGCGCAACGACCCTGTGCTGTATGGGGAGTGCCTCGGCGGCGCAATGTACTGGAACGACTTTGTGCGCTTGGCTCAGCGTTGTGGCTTTGCGGATCCGCGCTTGCTCACCGACCGGCCACTGGCCATAACTGATCCAGAACTCGCACCGCGAGTGGGCAATCTGAACTTCTATTCCGCCACGTACCGATTATTCAATCTTGCTGCACTGGAAAGCGACTGCGAAGACTACGGTCAAGCGGTCATTTATCGCGGCAGCATTCCTAACCATCCTGACCGATTCGTTCTCGACAAACACCACGATATCGAAACCGGTCGGGTTTTTCCGGTGTGCGGCAATACCTGGCGCATGTTGAAGGACACGCGCTTTGCGCCTCACTTCGATTTCATTGGTGATTTCGAGCGCCATTTCGGGCTTTTTTCCAGTTGTGGCGGCGGCTTGCCGTTTGACGCAGAAAGAAACACAGGAGTCGCTTCTGACTGTTGCTAAACCGGGCTTGTAGCTTAGCGGAGAAAATCAGTGGAATGGATACTCGTAATCGCCGCTTTGTTTGTTGCCTTCAACAACGGCGCCAACGATAATTTCAAAGGCTTTGCTACCGTCTGGGGTTCAGGCACCCTGCGCTATCGGCCTGCATTGGCCCTGGCCACCATTGCCACCGTGGCCGGCAGTTTGGCGTCGTTATTTTTGGCGGAAGCGCTACTGGTGCAGTTTTCCGGCAAAGGATTGGTGCCCGATGTGGTTGCCAGCAGTCCGGGATTCGTTACCAGTGTGGCGCTGGGTACCGCCTTTACCCTGTTCCTGGCTACACGGCTGGGTTTGCCGGTTTCGACCACGCATGCACTGATCGGCGGGCTGATCGGCGCAGGACTGGCTCAGAATACGGGTGCCGTTAATTTTGCTGCCTTGTTCAGCACTTTCCTGTTGCCCTGCTGCTCAGCCCGATCCTGGCTGCGGTAATGGGACTATCGGCTTACCGCTTGTTTGGGCGACGTCGCATCGCAACCGATTGCGCCTGCCTGGTACTAACTTCGCCCCTGAACACGGAGAATTCCATGGGGATTCTCGCCCGGTACACCGCTTCGCCAGAGCTGGTTTGGGGAACGCAGGAGGACTGCGCCAAACTGGAAACATATTCACGGCTTTCCGTGTCTCGCAGCATGGACACCTTGCACATACTTTCCGCCATGTCGATTTGTTTTGCGCGCGGTGTAAATGACACCCCGAAACTGGCCGCGCTGCTGGTAGCCGCGAAGCTGTTAAACCTACAGACTTCACTGCTATCCATTGCCATTGCCATTGTCATGGCGCTGGGTGGCATTGTATTTGCCCGCCGGGTGGCAGAAACCATGAGTCAGAAGATGTCGCAGATGAACCATGCCCAGGGCCTGAGCGCCAATCTGATTACGGCCGGCCTGGTGCTGTTTGCCAGCAAGCTGGGTATGCCCGTTTCCACCACGCACGTATCGGTGGGCTCGATTGCAGGAGTGGGTGCTGGTGCCCATACACTGAATTGGGGCGTCCTGCGCGGCGTCTTATTGTCATGGCTTGCCACCCTGCCGCTGGCTGCACTGCTGGCATGGAGCGTGGGCCAGATCATTTGAGTGGTGCCGCCAAGATTCCCGCTTGCAATGATTACAAAGCGTAATCAAGCGCAGTGTTAATCTGTTTTAAAACCCCATCTGTTATGGTCTTAACGACTTGCTCTGCGGCCGGTACTTCTTCAAGCACTGATTCCACCACCAGGCTATTCACAAGTGCAAGCCGGGTTCCATCGACTGGTGCAATACATCGATGATTTCAATATGCGTGTCTCGGACACGATAATAAATGTGGTGTTTCTCTGCTCGGATACTGTAATACCCCTCTTTAATTTCGCAGCGCTCTTGCCCGTTTTCTGGATTTTTAGCCGCTGTGCGCATCCGCTCACGCAGCATTTTCAGATAGGTCTTTTTCTGCTGTTGACCATAATTTTCAAAAGTGTAATCGCGTATCTGTCCGAGGCTTTTTAAGGCCGCCGGGGAGAGTAGGAATATGGGCATTAGGCCATCAATTCAGTAAACGCGGCTTCTCCATCGATGCCCTGGCCCTGGTCAAGCTGGCGCTCACCCTTTGCCAAAGTCTCACGCAAGAAGTCGAGCCGGGTTTCCTCCTGCTCCAGCAATCGAAGCCCCGCCCTAACGGCATCACTTGCGGAGCTATAGCGCCCTGCTTTTACTCGATTATCGACGAAATTTTCAAAATGATCGCCCAGGGAAACACTGGTATTTTTTGCCATGGTTCTAACTTTCTCTATAAGCTGCTCTTTTTCTATAATACCAAACTTTGGTACTTTTCCAAAGAAAATAAATTTGCCTCGTCAGAAAAACGGAAAGATTTTTGGGGTTGGATTTTTGGGATTTTTGGGGTCGGACCTGCGTAATATTATGTTTTTACACGATATTAACTCATTAATCAGCTCATTTTTCTGCTTAGAACCGGAATTTCGACATTATAAATATTATAAATACGGTTTTAAGTTCGCACCGTCCTGAATTTTATAGATCTTCCCTGAACCACCCTCAATTGTTCGGTACAACGCCCTGCTGCCCAATTGGGCTTTACATTGCATAACGAACGCTTCAGACCCTACATCGATTGACTCCGTCCAACATGACTGACGCTTCATGTGTTGAACACGCAAGTGTTCAGTCACCCAATTGGAATGAGCCTCTTGAAGTGCCTGCAGACTATGCATTTTCATCAAGTCACACAAAGCTTGCTGGTTGATTATCTTGTAACGTTGCGGTGGGGATTGTATTTCGTGGAATCCGCTGACTTTCCATTTCGCCGGATGATTAATGACTCCCGTTCTGACCATGTTGAAGTCCACATATAGGAGGCATTGAACCAGGTGACGGTCAGTGCTCACTGCGGTAGCAACGTAGCGGTCCTCCCAGAACGCTCCTTTCCTCGATTTTCTCTGGTTGTATTCTTGCGCCGTCCTGCCTGAGATCAGTTGCATACCCCTGGCAACTTCGCTCCGCCCGGTATCTTTTACCAATAAATGAATGTGGTTACTGGTGACGATGTAGTTCAGCACGCAAAGGCCATAGCGCTTTGTTGCCTCGAACAACCGGTATTTCCAGCGTAAGCGGTCGCGTTCAAACTTAAGTAGAAACTGCCTGCCATGACACCGGTGGGTAATGTGCCATACGGCACCAGGAACATAGAATCGATTGGCTCTGGGCATAAGTGGAGCACCTTCATCTAGATAGCCCAAAACTAACCTGAAATGGG
>JAWXBM010000053.1:0-35241 GCA_034440115.1 Lysobacterales bacterium
CTGCATACTTGCTCATCTCGGAACTCCTATTTGTTCAGGGAGTTACGACGTTATACTGGGACCTTATCAATAGCTGAGAAACATGGATAATCAGGTAGTATTATTCCTTATAAATCTACTTAATATCCATTAAATACAGATATTTAAGTAGTAATTTACCAACGTTAGTGGAACACTATCATTCAGCAGCTTATTTCGATTTTTGGTTCAAGCGTTGGGATACTACTTGCTGTTATTCTGACCTCAGTTTTCAGACATTTGTGCAGGCTCGACACCATGGGAGCATTTGATGAAGGCAAATACGCGACGAGTGTTGTTTGTACTTAGTTTGTTGTGCTTCGCTTGTCCGGCTGGGGCTCAGACCAATAAGAATTGGCCCACTTCTGAATGGCTGGAATCAAGCCCCGCTGCACAAGGCATGGATGCCGACGTACTGCAGCGGCTGGATGCGGAGTTCGCAAGCGGCAAGCATGGTTATATTGATGGCATGCTGGTGATTCGCAACGGCCAGACCGTGTACGAATCCTTCTACCCGCAAGATTACGATGCGGCCTTTCTGGCGCAAGAAAATCAACATCGCGGACCATACAATTATAACGATCCTGACTGGCATCCTTACTACCAGCGCGGCGAGCTGCATACCATGCAGTCAGTCAGTAAGAGCGTGATGGCAACGCTTATCGGTATGGTTTTCGGGAAGGAAAAATCAGCGGACCGAAAGCTGCGGTTGCCCCTTATTTCGACAATTACCCGCTAGCAGATCAAAATCCCTGGCGCGCCGCCATGACCCTGGGTGATCTGTTAACCATGACTTCAGGCATTCAGTGGGATGAAGAAACCTATCCCTACACCGATGCGCGGAACAACTGCGCTGTGATGGAAGCAAGCGACAACTGGACCCGCTATGTGCTGAGCCTGCCCATGGCAGCCGAACCTGGTTCAACCTATGTCTATAACTCCGGCGTAACCATGTTGTTGGATCACATCCTGTACCGGGCTACAGGCCAACATGCATTGGCATATGCCGAGCAGCACCTGTTTGCGCCTCTGGGTATTCACGATTACTTTTGGAAGCAGACACCCGCCGGAGAAACTGACGCCGAGGGCGGTCTGTACCTGCGCGCTCGTGATCTGGCCAAGTTGGGATACTTGTATTTGCATGATGGCGTTTGGGACGGGCAACGCATTCTGCCAGAAGATTGGGTAGCTGCCGCCACCAAGCCCTGGGTGGTTCCTGGACCCAATGCAGACGAGTGGCGCTACGGCTACCAATGGTGGTTGATACCTTACAAAAATAGCTCAGACCAGGGCGGCGCGCATCAATATGCCTGGACTGCCGACGGCTACGGCGGTCAATTTCTTTTCGTTGTGCCTGAATATGACCTGGTTGCTGTGTTCACAGGTTGGAACATCTTTGGTGCAGATGGATGGAGCGAAGACTATGCTCTGAGTGTGCTGATCGAGTCGATTCGCACAGCACTCTGACAGGAAAACTATTTTTGGAGTCTGAGTATTTTTGGGGCCAGAGTATAATGTTCTTATGCAGACAGGTTAAATTCAAGCTGTGAGAGTTTTGACTCTAACCCCAACTATTCGCAAAAGGCACTGACTAAAAGTCAGAAGAAGTAAGTCTAAGAAGTGGCTAGTTTTCAACTCTGGCAAAATACTGTTAACGATCTTTAAATTTTGCCTGTTAGTTTTCATTGCGCGCCATCTCATTAGCCTGATTCAACAACCCGGCCCTTCACAGTAAAGGCCGACAAACAGTTCTGAGCGTATTTTCCAAACGCCATCAACTTTGCGCCAACCCGATGCGTACGAGCCGCCCTTCTTCAAAGGGCCATTCTCATTGGTAACCGTTCCAACCCAGGTACCCTGCTCCCAGGCCAGGGGGTATGTTTCGCTGACGATGATCTCTGCAGGTGTGCGCACGTAAAGCACGTCGGGAAATTCCTTGAAGTGCTGTGCAAAGCTGGCTTCAGACTCTTTCGGGCTGTGCTCAATGTCACCCGTGCTGATCGTAATCACATATTCTTCATCCCAGAAAGATGCGACTGCAGCTGCATCATGTGCGGCAATGGCCTGGTTGGATGCTTCCCGGGCGGCCTTGATGGCAGTTTTGTCATCTTCCTGACTGGCGCTCAGCCATGAGGTCTGAACCAGCAAAACTGCAGCGACCACAATGACAAAATAATGAAGGATAGAAGTGAGTGATGATGGTTGAGTGGATGTGATACCAGCGGTCATTGTTTATCTCCCTGTTTTCGAGCAGTTGCAAGAGATTCACAAGGCTGCTTCGGGTCTATGACATTGCTTGAAGTGTTACATGCCAGCCGGGAATCGACTGCCAATAGAAAGCCGGGGAATAAGGCTGGAACTATATTCTCTCGTAAGCGTTGTGAATGCGCTCGACCAGCACATTCATCACATGCATGGAAAACTCCGGCATGTGCCGTATCAGCGACTCAAAACTGCTCTGGTCGATTACTGCCAGAGTGCAATCGGTTTTGGCGGTCACTGTGGCGCTGCGAATGTCAGCGCTGATCAAGGCCATCTCGCCAACGATTTCACCCGCCCCGGCAACAGCCAACTGCTTGCCTTTGAGCGACACCACCACTTCACCCTTGATTACCACGTACATGTGGCCGCCCTCGGAATTCTCCTGGAATATTACCGTCCCCGCAGCAAAGCCCACCAGGTCGTTGGAACCTTGGAATGTCTCTAATAAGTCCATTTTCTCTCTTCGCTCTGGATCGAACCGAACCCGCTGGGCGCTACTCCCCGAACTCCAATTGGGCACTGATAAAGGCATTCACAACTCTCAGGCGATTGGCCATTGCCGCCAACGCATAATGTGCAAAAGAAGGGTCGGTGGCAATCAAGTGATTGAATTGTTCGCGATCAAGCCGGGCCAGTTTTACTTCGCTGATTGCCGTGACAGTCTGGCTGCCTGAGGCTGACGCGATCACAGCCATTTCGCCAATAATGCTGTCTTTGGTTTCGGTGCTCAGCACCTGACCATGCAGGCTGATCTCCACATCACCGGCAAGGATCACATACAGCACATCTGCTTTACCGGTTTCTGAAAAAATGGTGGTTCCTGCCGGGCGGGTCTCAACATCTTTCCAGTCTTGGAAAATATCCAAAAAGCTCATTTTCCATCATTCCTTGTGCGAACTGATTTGGCCCATCAGGGCCTCTCCCGATCACGTTCAAAAGATGCAATTATGCGGAGATTTGCTTGATTGTACGCTCAATACAGGATGATGTCGTAAGGGTTATCTTTATCACTGAGCTGTTAGTTTTTTCAGAGCTGAATCATGGCCCAGTCTTCCAGCGGCATATCCCGACCCGGGAATGCGGCATGCGCAAATGGCCAGTCTTTGGCCACCCATTCCCGTATGCAGGCTTCCAACTCGGCCTCCAGGTTCTGGTTTGCATTATCTACGCGTGCCCACAGATACACTTCAGCATCGAAGCCAGGTTTATGTGTGGGATAGATATAAACGCAACCCAGCACCTGTGACTCATCCAGGCTAACGACAGTGTAGGTAAAAGAACTGCGACGCTGGAATTCCTTCTGGTGCCAGCCCAGGTCGATCAGGTTCTGCTCCAGGGTCAAGCCCACAGGCCATTCGGTGTTCCAGATGGTTTGAAGATGCTCAAGGCTGGACATCACCGCAGCAAAATCGGGACCAACGTCATGGATGGTCAACATACGCAGGCGAAAGCGCTCTGTTTCCATAAGTTGCGGTACAGTAAAATCTTTCCGCACAAAAGGCTTTGGGGACGAACCATATTGATTGGTTGACAGACTCATAGTATTAACTCCGCCCAAGTCTACGCCTTGAAGTAAATCCGGCTACTATAGGATTATCCAGACAAACAGCAAGCGCACAAGGAACCGCACCGATGCCGCTCAATTTCCCGATTAAAAACTTGGCCAAAAATCTGTCCAGCATGCTGGTCATCATGCTCTGCATTGTCGCTTGCAGCGTACCCACCGTCACTCAGCAGGCAGAAAAAAAACCCCAAAACATCATCCTGATGATTGGTGATGGCATGGGCTACGCTCAGGTAAAAGCCTACCGCTACTATGCCGACAATCCTAGAACGCACATGATTGATCCATTGGCCATGGACCGCTACCTGCTGGGTTCAGTGGCCACTGAGGCCATTTCGATGGAATGCGCAGGCGAGGACAATACCGCTTGTGTGCGTGATCCCTATGGCGTGACCGATTCAGCCTCATCAGCTTCGGCCTATGCCACCGGCGAGGATACTCTGGTTGGACGGCTGGGCATTTCAGTCGATGGCCAGCGCCAGGAGAATATCTCAGAGAAAGCCAGGCGCGAAGACATCGCGGTTGGCCTGGTTGCCACCTCGCAAGTAACACACGCAACCCCCGCTGCTTTCTATGCCCACGTCGAAGGACGCAGCGAAGCCAGTGCCATTGCTGACCAGTTGTATGACAACCAATGGCAAGGTTCGCCCCTGGTCGATGTCATTCTGGGTGGCGGCAGCAACGACCTGCAGCGGCAAGATCGCGACCTCAGTGCCGAATTTGCAAAGGCTGGATACGCGTTGGTCAGTAATCGGGAAAAACTGCTGGCTAACGAGTCCGGTCGCGTCCTCGGTCTGTTCGCTCCCATCGCCCTGCCGCGCGCCTGGGACCGGCCCGACACCACGCCTTCGCTGGCTGACATGACGACTGCGGCAATAAAAGCCCTGGAGCAAAACCCTGAGGGATTTTTCCTGATGGTTGAAGGCAGCCAGATTGACTGGGCCGCGCATTCCAACGATATCGTGGGCGTGGTGAGTGAAATGGAGGATTTTTCCCGCGCCATTGAAGTGGCACTGGAATACGCCGCTACTCATGGCGACACGCTGGTGGTGATTACTGCGGATCACGAGACCGGTGGTTTGAGTATGGCGCGTGATGATCTGTACCGCTGGGATCCGCGCCCATTGCGTGGCTTGAAAGTCACACCGGCAGCCATCAGCGAGGAATTCCTCGCAGGAGACGAGCAGCTATCCGTGGTGGCGCAACGCCACCTACCGTTTGAACTCACCGATGAGGAACGAGCCTTGCTGGATGAGGCAAAGGTTGAAACACCACCCTACCCACAGTACGGGGTCGACGGCACGCAAGCCTATACCCTGTTGAGCCTGGTGTTCGACAAGCGCACCTGGTCCGGCTGGACAAGCGTTGGCCATACCGGAGTTGATGTGCCGCTCTATGCTACCGGCCCGGGCAGCGAGCAATTCCGAGGTGTGATTCAGAATGAAGTCTTGGGACAGAAGTTGCAGCAACTGTTGCTTTCTGACTGAATAATGCCCTTAAGCAAAACGGGATCGGCAATCCCCAGAATCATTCACCAGACTTGCGGCTGTAAAGAGCTGCCACCACTGATTCATAAAGGTATCGCAGCGCTCAAAGCGCGTAATCCTGGCTGGGAGTATCGCTACTACGACGACCAGGCAGTCGAAGACTATATCCGGCTGCACTTTCCACACTATATGCCCGTATTCCAGCGCATCAATCCGAAGTATGGCTCAGCGAAAGCTGACCTTTTCCGCTACCTGCTGATGTATCGCGAGGGCGGAGTTTACCTGGACATCAAGAGCACATTCACCCAGCCCCTGGATGAAGTCCTGCACTCAAGCGACCGGTATCTGCTATCGCACTGGACAAACGAAATCGGTACCCGCTATGCGCTCTGGGGAACCTATGACGAGATCGCCAACCCTAGGGGCGAGTTCCAGCAGTGTTTTATCGTTTGCGCGCCTGGACATGCGTTTCTCGCTGCCGTGATTGAGCGGGTGATCGGCAATCTTACCCACTACGATAGAGCGCGAGATGGCGTGGGTCGGCGATTGGTGCATGTTACCGGTCCCGTGGCTTATACACTTGCCATTACACCCTTGCTGGCCAGTCATGTGCATCGGCTGGCGGACAGCCATTCAGAGCTGTCCTTTGTTTACAACTTCTATAAGGACGGCATTATCAATGGTCACACCGAGTTGTTTGATTACCACTATCGCTCGCTCGACGAACCCATCGTTCTGAACGGAACTGACGGGCCTATGAGCCCCGCAGGCTGAGCTGCAGGCCTTTGAGGAAACTGCGCAAGCACTGGGTTTGGCACTCGCGGTAGTGTTTATGATCCGCGCGGCGGAAAAAGGCGCTGAGTTCGTGCTTGCTGATTTCCATGCCACCGGCCTTTAGCATGTTCAATACATCTTCGGCCTTCATATCCAGCGCGATTTTCAGTTTCAGAAATATGATATTGTTATTCAGGCGTTTTTCCGGCTCTGCCTGAACGCCCTCTTTCCGACCGCGCCGGTCGTTGATCAAGCCGTTGAGGAAGCAGGCGAAATCCACATCTGCCAGAGCTGCGAAATCCTCATCATCGTCTTTCTTCATCCAACTGCTGATTTGCGCCCGCGTGACCTCACGATCGGCCTGGCCAAAGATGGCGATCATCTTGTCGTCATCAAAGGCGAAGATATAACGGATGCGACGAAGAATATCGTTATTGGTCATTTCTGCACCTGCAGAACCACGCGAACAGTTTCCGTTCCGTATTCAACCACATCACCGGAAACGATTTTCTTACGCTTGCGGGTTTCGATTTCACCATTCACGCGGACCTGGCCCGCGGCAATCTCGGCCTTGGCCATGCCACCACTGGAAACCATGCCGTGTAGTTTCAGCACGTTACATAGCTCAATCGGTTGGGTATGAATTTCCAAGGTGTTCATATCGCAAGTCCAGCTGAACCATTCAAAATCGACTTCCAACCTGAAGGGCTGATCGTTGAGCGGGCTGTGCAGCAGATGCTCGTGGTCTGAGATGGCTTCGTGCTCAGCCTCAAGCACCGTCTTCAGAACCTCGACAGCTTCAGCAATGTCAGGCCCGATAAAATCGACCTCCAGCCCGACTCTTCTACTGCTCATCACTGAGGAGTGGATTGCTCGATTTCCATCAGGTTACGCACCGACTTTACGCCAGGAGCCTGTTTGGCCATATCAACTGCAAGATCTACTTGTTGCTGGCTCTGCATGTCTCCCTTCAGGCTTACTACCCCATGGTCTACGCTTACACTGACGGCGTTACCTTCCAGCTTTGGCTCTTCCAGAAGTTGCTTCTGTACTAATCGAAACAACGCCGTATCATTGGCCCTTCGTTCCAGTAACTCCTGCTCTTCAAAGTATTGCAGTTGAATTTTCTTGAGCTCTTTACGTGTTTCTTGCAACTCTGATTCGGCTGCCTCTACGGCCTTCTCCCTGGCCGCCAGTTCATCCGCCGCATCGACCACTTTATCTCCGGCCTGTTCCATCTTCTGCTGCACTGCGTCAACATCATCGGCAGTCTTAAGCAGCTTTTCATCCGGGGTGTCTGGCTGGCAACCCGCCAGTACCAGGCAAGCCAGAATTACAACAACCAGCCTTGGATTAATCACGATTTTCTCCTTTCATACCCGTTTGCACGCTTGTTCTTTCTGTTACATCACACTATCACTTTGCGTTTTTTAATGCACTGGGGCGTATCATGTCAGTTTCTGCCTTGAATTTGTTACAGTATTCCAACACTATTCCTGGCTGATTTTGCCCACTCATATCGTTCCTTCGATCCGGATAACCCCATTCCAGGAATTTCTTGTGAAAAAATCCATACAACTGCTCAACTTGCTGATCATTCTGCTGCTGTCTGCCGCGACAGCAGCTCAAGTCCCTGCTTATGCCGCTGATCAAGTTGAAGGCGAAGGTCTTCTGAACCTTAAGCTACTGCCCGATACCGGACAGGTCTTGCTGCAACTGGATTTTTTGCCGGCAGAATTCCTCTACGTTCCGGCACTGCAGTCCGGAGTCGGATCCAATGACCTCGGCCTGGACCGCGGCCAGTTGCAGCGCACTCGTCTGGTTCGATTTGAGCGCTATGGCAACAGGGTGTTGCTGGTGGAACCCAACCTGGATTTCAGGGCAGATACCGCCAACCAGGCAGAAAAACGCGCCGTAAGCCAGGCCTTTGCCCAATCCGTAATCGCTGGCTTTGAAATCACCAATCCGGGCGAGCCGGCCGTGATTATCGATCTCACACCCATGCTGATTTCGGACATGACACGTATCTCCACCCAGATCACGGAATTGGAGCAAGGCACCTTTGAAATTGACCCTGACCGTTCAGCAGTGGATACGACATCCATCAAGAATTTTCCAAAAAACACCCTGATCCCCGCGGTCATCACCTTCAAAGGCACTGAGCCGGGTCAATTTATCAAGGACGTAACCCCTACGCCCGATTCGCTGACCGTCAGGGTGATGCACCAGTTTGTTGAGTTACCCGACGACGACTACCAGCCGCGAGCTTTCCACCCGCGTTCGGGTTATTTCGCTTTGCAGTACAAGGATTATGCAGCACCGCTGGAATCCTCCATGGACCGGCGCTTGATCTATCGCCACCGTTTGCAGGCTGGCGAAACCCTTACCTATTACGTGGATAACGGTACACCCGAGCCGGTGCGCAGCGCCTTGATTGAGGGTGCGAACTGGTGGGCCGATGCCTTTGCCGCAGCAGGCTTCGCCAATGCCTTCAAGGTGGAAGTGCTACCCGAGGACGCGGATCCACTGGATGTGCGCTACAACGTGATCCAGTGGGTACACCGCGCCACCCGTGGCTGGTCTTATGGCTACAGCGTTTCCGACCCACGTACCGGCGAGATTATCAAGGGCCATGTCAGCCTGGGCTCCTTGCGCGTGCGACAGGATCAGATGATTGCCGAGGCGTTGACTGCGCCGTTTCAGGGTGAGGGGGAAGGCGTTAAAGCAGCCCGTGAAATGGCCTTGGCTCGCTTGCGCCAACTGTCCGCTCACGAGGTCGGACACACGCTGGGCATAGACCACAATTTTGCCGCATCGTATTCGGGCGATGCCTCGGTGATGGATTACCCGCACCCCAATTTCTATCTGGATGAGCAGGGCACTATCCGGCTGGACCAGGCTTACCAGACCGGTGTCAGTCCCTGGGACAAGCTGGCTGTTCGTTATGGCTACACTCCGTTTCCAGCAGGCTCCGAAGCACAATCCCTGGACGCAATACTTAACCAAGCCACACAACAAAACATCGCCTTTATCACCGACCAGGATGCCCGCGCACCTGGCAGCGCACACCCGGCCGCAAATCTGTGGGATAACGGCACTGATGCCATAACCCGTCTTGACGAATTATTGGAAATTCGCCAGATTGCCCTGGAGAATTTTTCGGCTGCGGTCATACCGGACGGAACGGCTTTGTTTGAACTGGAAAGCCGTTTGGTTCCGGTTTACCTGTTGCATCGCTATCAGATTGAAGCCGTGGCCAAGTTGTTGGGTGGTTTGAATTACGATTATCGTTTTCGCGGTGACTCACCTTCGCCCGTAGTACCCGTGGCAGCAGCAACTCAAAACGAGGCGATGGATAGCTTGCTGTCTCTGTTGCAGGCGCTAAATCTTGCTCTGCCAGAAAACCTGCGTTACCTGATTCCTCCACCGCCTGCCGAATATGCCCGCAACCGGGAGAACTTTCCGAGCGCCACAGGAGTAGCTTTCGATCACCTTGCACCCGCACGTGCCGGAGCAGACCTGGTCCTGCAAGAATTACTTCAGGCACAGCGCCTGACACGCCTGGCAGAACAACATGCGCTGGACACCAATCAACCCAGCCCAGCGCAACTGTTGTCGAACCTGATGGCGATAAGCTGGCAGGCAAAGACGCCCTCTGATGCCTATCTGGCTGCTATCCGGAGCGAAGTGAACTGGCTGGTGCTGCGCCACTTAATGGCATTGGCAACCGACAGCAGCAGCATCGACAGCACCCGTGCGCTGGGGCTGGCGCAAATTATTGAGCTCGAAGACACTTTAAAGACCAGGGCAAAGAGAGGTGACCAACAAGCCATTGCTGCGCTGCAGGAAATCCGCGTGTTCCTCGACAGATCAAACTCCGAACCCGCCAAGGCACCCGATCCCGCCCCACCCGGCAGCCCGATTGGCTAGCCATGGCGGAAATCCTTGCTTATTGAGTTGTCATAAAACTTAAACCATAACGTCATCAAAATACCATACATGGCAGTTAACTTGGACCCGCTTGAAACACATCGGCCCCAAGTCCTGGAGAATTTCTGTCATGTTGAAACGCAAATTGCTTACATCCGCCATCATTGCCATTTCCTTCCCGGCCTATGCCAAGAAACCCGTCAATATCAGCCTGCTTGAAATTGGCAGTTACCAAAGTGGCGTGTTTGCTGAATCGGCGGCTGAAATTGTCGCCTATGATAAATCCTCTGAGCAGCTATTTGTGGTTAACGCCGACGCCAAAACCATTGATATTCTCGATATATCCGACCCAACCGGGCCAGTAAAAGTCAATTCAATCGATGTACTGGCAGACCTGCCCATGGCAGGCGGGGTCAACAGTGTAGCTGTGCACAACGGGCTGGTTGCCATTGCGGTAGAGCATGCCAACAAGCAAAGCAACGGCTGGGCCGCTTTTTATAATGTGGCCGGTGATTATCTGGCATCCTTCCCCGCCGGCGCCCTGCCCGACATGATTACTTTCACGCCTAATGGTGACTTCGTTCTGGTCGCGAACGAAGGTGAGCCTAGCGACGATTACCAAACTGATCCGGAAGGTTCGGTAACCATTATCGAGATCAAGAAAGGCCTGGACAAGGCCAAAATTCGCACCGCCAGCTTTCTTGACTACAACCTTACTGGCAAATACCTCGGTGCTCCTGCAGGCGTGCGTATTTCCGGCCCCAACGCCACCGTGGCGCAGGACCTGGAACCTGAGTACATCGCCATTTCGGATGATTCCAAAACCGCCTGGGTAACGTTGCAGGAAAACAATGCCATGGCCATCATCGACATCAAGAAGGGCAAGGTGGAAGATCTGGTGGCGCTGGGCAGTAAAGATCACTCCTTGGTCGGCCAGGGACTTGACGCCAGCAATGAAGATGGCGATATCAACATTCAAACCTGGCCTGTGCTGGGCACCTTCATGCCAGACAGCATCGCCAGTTACGAACACAAAGGCAAAACTTACCTGATCACGGCCAACGAGGGCGATGCCCGAGAATACATTTATGACAGTGGCGACGAAGCAAACTGTGAACTGGCCGGTCACGAATGGGATGATGGCGATTGCATCGCCTGGCTGGACGAAGCGCGCGTCAAAGATGTCACGCTGGATCCCGCAGTGTTCCCCAATTTCGTTGCGCTGCAGAAGAAACCGGCACTGGGCCGCTTGAAAATCATCAGCACCGAAGGCAACACAGATGGCGATGACGAATACGAAAGCCTGCATTCATTTGGTGCACGGTCCATCACCATCTGGGACCAAGAAGGTGGCATGGTGGCCGATACCGGTGATGCCATCGAGGTGGCCACAGCGCTGGCTTTGCCAAATGACTTCAACAGTACCAACGATGAAAACGACAGCTTTGATAGTCGCAGCGATGACAAGGGACCCGAGCCGGAAGGTGTAGTGATTGGCAAAGTGCATGGCCGTCAGTTCGCATTCGTTGGCTTGGAGCGTATAGGTGGTGTGGTGATTTTTGATGTAAGCGATCCTGCTGCACCGCGCTACGTGAGTTACACCAATAATCGCAATTTTCTGGTCGACGCTGAACTCCCGGCAGCCGGTGACCTTGGCCCTGAGGGCCTGGTATTTATTGACGGTCATGACTCGCCCAACCACAAACCATTATTGGTAGTGGGTAACGAAGTCAGTGGTTCAACCACCATTTACGAAATCCGTAAAGACTGATAGCCGCTTGCCGAAGATTCAGCCACTAAGCAGTCGAATCCCTTCACAGGGGTTCGGCTTTTTTTGCGCAGAATTTTCCCGTTCGGCGGAAGGCCGCTAAGGCAGCACCAAAACATTCGCCAACCACAGGAACAGGCCCATGCTGACCACATCGGTGGCGGTGGTCAGAAAGATGCTGGATGCCATGGCTGGGTCGGCACCAAATTTCTTCAGGGTTAATGGCACCATCACACCAGTAACACCACTGGCCAGGCAGGCACCGGTCATGGCCAGAAATACCACCACGCCCAACACATGGGGCTGATCTGCACCCGAGAAATTCGCATAGAAATACATGGCAATACCCGCTACGACGCCCACGATGGCACCGTTTGCCAGGCCAAGCAGGGTTTCTTTCACCAGCACATGGCGAACAACACCGGGCTTGAATTCATGCAAAGTGATTGCGCGTATGGTTACGGCCAGTGACTGGCAGCCGGTATTGCCCGACTGCCCAGCCAGCACCGGCAAAAAAGCCGCCAATACGACTACCTGGGCTATGGTGTCTTCGAACAGGCTGACCACGAAGGCCGCCATAAAAGCTGTGACCAGATTGATCTGCAACCAGGGATGACGCATGCGCAGAGCGCTAATCCAGCCGGTCGCGGCATGCTCTTCCTTGTCAACACCCACCATGCTGCCGTACTGTGCACTGAGTTCAAAATTCTGATGTTCAAACAGCATGAAACCCTGCACCACACCGAGCAGGCGCCCTGCGTCATCACACACCGGATACAGTGGGTAGTGGCGGTAAACCACTTCTTTCATGGCTTCGCCTACTTCTTCATCCGGCCGTAATGAAAAAGGCTGCAACAGCATGACGTCCTGCAACTTGTCTTGTGGGGCTGCCAGCAGCAAGTCGCGCATGGCGACTATACCGATCAGTTGGTTGTCTGCATCTACGATGTAGCCATAAGTAATCAGCGTATCGTGGGTCCACTCGCGAATCATTTCGATGGCACGGTCAACCGGAGTGTCCGGCGCAAACACAGCCACGGGAGGCTCCATCAACCGGCCCACACTACCATCTGGATATTTCTGTGCATCGTCCCAGGGATCACCCACATGATCGCCCGAAAACTTCACAATGTTTTCGCGTCGCGTGGGGGGGAAGCGCAACAGAATTCGATAAGCGGGTGCCTGGTGCATATGCTGCAACACAGCACCAACCGTCTCATCACTTTCGAGTAGCAGAATGCGCGCTACATCCAGCGGGGCACGGCGTTGAGCTTCCATAACCAGCTGCTGCAATCGCTCTTTTGAAACGCTGCGTATAGCGTCTTTGTCTTGAGTCGATGGTTCCATACACTTTTACCTCCCTGTTCGAAGAGCTAAGAGTACGACTCGCTTGAGAAAAACGCCACCTGCATTACTTGCCGTCATTCAGGCGTCGCTCGTCACCCCGCTCCCTTGATTCGTCACCCCAGCCTGCGAGCCGGGGTCCATCACACGTTGAATCGGGAGGTCCCACGCGCAGGAGTCCGATCCTCATTTTCCCACTTCACCGATGTACTTGCCAAGATCGAGCGTATCGGCGCCCGGGATGCGCTTGCGTTCGAACTCGGCCTCGCGGCCCCACGGCTTGGTCGCATCGATGGCCAGCCGCCCCCAATGGTCCTTGTGCGGATCGCGGTAAAACCCGGGCATGTCTTCCAGGATGAACGCCCGCGTGTCGGCGCGGCCGCGCGTCAGGTAGGCCCACCAGACGTCATTCAGATTGTAGAGGTCGACGTCCTCGTCGACCACCATGCAACTCTTGCTGTAATCCAGATGCGCGGCAATCGCGGCCAGCAGCACCTTGCGGGCATGGCCCTCGTACTGCTGCCGGATCTGTATCACGGTATTCATCAGGTTCGGATAACAGGCGACGTTGACGATGCCGGGCAACTGTTCCACGAGTCGGCGATAGATGCGCGTGGAGATGGCGAAGTCCAGCGGGTTCATGTCTTCAGGGGAACCGCAGTTCAGGCTGTGAAAGACCGCGTCTTCACGCCAGTGCACGTCCAGCACCTCGAACACGTGGTTGTTGCCCACTGGAACGTAATAACCCATGAATTCCCCAAACGGGCCTTCAGGCCGCAGCTCGTTCGGCAGGATGTGGCCTTCGACCACTACCTCGGTGTCGGCGGGAAATTCAAGATCGATGGTGCGGCAGCGTTGCATGGGAAGGGGGGCGCCGCGGATGGCGGCAGCCACCTTCAACTCGTCCTCTTCCATCGGCAGGCTTGCGCAGGCGGACACGAAAATTTCCGGCGCCGTGCCAATCAACAGCACGGCGGGAAGCGCCTTACCTTCTGCCTCAGCCGCCTTGTGGTATTGCGTCAGGTCGTGCGTCGACCCGAGCCGGATGCGCAACTCGTCGTCGGCAATGAACTGTGAACGGTGGAAGGACAGGTTGGCGATGCCGGTTTTCGGATGCTTCGCCAGGAACAGCGCTGAGGTGATGTAGGGACCACCGTCCTTTTCGAAGTAGGTGATCTGGGGCAGATCCGAGAGTTTGCCGGAGATTCGCGGGTATTCTCTGGCCTCCGCGAAAGACCCGGCGCCGTGCATCGACGGATCGAACTCCATCCAGCGGCGGCAGAAATTTCCATCTTCGGCACCGATGATTTCGCACAAACGGCGGCGGCTTCCGAAGATGTTGGTGACCACGGGCATTTTCGAGCCAATGACGTGATTGAACACGATGACCTTGTCACTTCGCTGTTGCAGGCCCTGAGTCACCGCGGCCAATTCGAATTGTGGGTCGACCGGCACCTCGACGACCGTCACCTCGCCGCGGGCGCGTAATTTCGCCAGGTAGTCACGCATCGGCGGCGCTCACAGGTTGCCAATCGGCATAACCACCGCGCCGTCCTGCTTGTAAACGATGCCGTCCTGCATGACGAATGAAACGGATTTCATCACTGCGATGTCTGCCAGCGGATCACCTTGAACCGCCACGATGTCGGCCAGCTTGCCGGTTTCGATGGAGCCCACCGATTCCTCGATTCGCAGCAGTTTCGCGGCCTCAATCGTCGCGCTCTGAATCGCTTCAAGCGGTTTCATGCCGGCGTTCACCATGTAGACGAACTCATTGGCGTTCATGCCGTTGGGGAAAACCCCGGCATCGCTGCCAAACACGATCCACACGCCTTCCTTGTAGGCCAGTGCGAACGCCCGGTCGATCTGCGCGCTGATGTCCACCCGCTCTCCGCTCATGGATTCCGCCACTTCGCCTTCTTCGCCTTCGTCTTCGAGGGTACCGATCCACTTGATGGCCGTCAGGGTCGGCACGTAGGCGATGCCTTTCTCCTTCATCATTCGGGCGAGCCGCTGGTCGAGGAAGGTGCCATGCTCCAAAGACGTGACGCCGGCCAGGATCGCACGCTCAATGCCCTCGGCGCTGACCGCATGGGCCGCGACGATCATGTTGTAATCGGCCGCGGTTTTGACGACTGCTTCGAGCTCATCCAGGGCCCATTGTGGGCCAAAGCCAACCTGGCGGGGATTGATGGAACCGCCCGTCAGGTTGATCTTGATCAGGTCGGCGCCGTCCTTGAAGCGCTGGCGCACCGCCTGGCGCGCTGACAGTGGCCCATTGATGACACCCTCCACCGGTCCCGGATTGCCCATGTATTCGTGACGCAGCCCATTTGAGTAGTCGGCCAGGCCGCCGGTGGTCGCAAGACCCTTGCCTGCGGTATAGATGCGCGGCCCGTGAATATAGCCCTTGGCGATGGCCCGTTTCATGGAAGCCCCAAGGTTACGATCCTGGTCACCCATTTCACGCACCGTGGTGAACCCCGCCAACAGGGTACGTTCGGCAAACACTTTTGCCCGGTAAGCGTAGTCGGCAGACTCCATCAGGAATTTTTCGGTGAACATTTGCGGCGACATCTCGGTGGTGAGATGCACGTGCATGTCCATCAGGCCGGGCATCACCGTGTGGCCCTTAAGGTCGATGAGTTGTTCTCCCCCGGAAGGCGCCCGGTAACCCTGCTCCACCGCCGTGATGCGGTTGCCGGACACCGTGATCGTGACTTCCTCGGCAACGCGGCCCGCGGCGACGTCGATCATGCTTCCTGCATGCAGCACGTAGTCTGCGGCCATGCCGACGCTGCTGGATAAGCACAACATGAGGGTGAAGAGGATTCGGGTTTTCATCTGATCTCCTTTGTTTGGAAAGGGCTTCAAACCCAGGCAATGAAAGTCCTGGATCATGAATGTCGTGGGTTGTACCGTGGCAGCCACATCGTCAGGACCGCCGATGCGGGCATCAGGCCAATGCTCAGGAACCAAGTGTAAGCAGCATAAAAGCCCTTTTCCATGAATCTGACAAGTACTGAAGCAGTTTTCTGCGTCAACTTTTCACGCTTTTCAGTCAGATTGCTGTGAAATCTCAAAAAAATGGAGCTACCAGCGCTGGATTCTATCCCGTAGCAGCGTTCATTTAGAAAATTTCTGCACCCGGGGCGACAATTATCGTGCCGCTTCGGGCGGAGAATCGCTGGGTTACAAAGTGAAAGCGCGATTACAGAGGTTGGTAAGTGGTCATTCCTTGGCTTTGCGCGCCTGCATCTCACGTTTCAGACGCGTATCTTCATCATTCATATAAGCCTGGGCCGCAGCCAACAGCACCGATGGATGCAAGCGCACCACGTAATCGGGGTTGGTGTACTGAAAGTGGATCAAGCCATCGGTGCCAATCAAGTAAGTTGATGGTGCCGGCAGTACGTGGTCGCCCTCACCCGAGATTTCATCCAGATTGATACCGTATTCGAGGTATTTGGTATTGGTTTCATCATTGATTCGAAAGGCAATACCAAAGGCCCGCATGGCATTGAGTTTGGCATCGGAATAAACGGTATAGCCGATGTCGGGCTCATCCAGGCTCTCATACAGCAGTTCCGGTTTATCCGGGCTGATAAACCAGATATCAAAACCCAAGTCTTTCAGCTCTGCCTCCGCTTTACGCATCTCAGCCAGGTGCATATTGCAGTAGGGGCACCAACCGCCGCGAAAAAAAGTCAGGATCACGGGCTTTTGCAAATTCTTGGGATCGAAGCTCACATCCGCACCCGCTGCATCGCGCAACTGAAAAGCTGGCGCATCCATGCCCGGTAACAGGGGTTGAACTTCTGTTGGATCAGCATGAATAACGGTTCGATCCGAACCCGCCAATACGCTTATTGGCATACAGACAAGAACAACCAGTAGCAATAAAACTCTATGGTATGGCATGGCAAACCAACTCCTCACCCAATGGGCAATTAATAGACACAAGAACCCTAAAGACCCGCCTCTTGAATCAGTTCTTTCAATTATGCGGTCAGAATTAAAATCTCCGGCCATCAGGCAAAATGCCGTCGTGTGCGATTGGCGAACGCCACCAAAGATAACATCACCGGCACTTCAACCAAAACTCCAACGACGGTAGCGAGTGCAGCGCCGGAATTCAAACCAAACAAACTGATGGCAACGGCCACCGCCAACTCAAAGAAGTTGGAAGTGCCAATCAACGCAGCGGGCGCCGCAGTAGTAAAGGGTACCCGCCAGACATATCCCCAGCCATAGGCCAGAAAAAAGATGCCGTAACTCTGAATCAGCAAAGGGATGGCAATCAGGGCGATAACCAGAGGTTGACTCAAGATGGTTTGCGCCTGAAAGCCAAACAGCAAAATCACCATTGCCAGCAAGCCCATTACGGAAAAGGGTTTGAGCCTGGCGGTGAATGCATCCGTGCGCTGATGTTTGCCTGAGCTATCCAGAAATTTGCGGGTCAAATAGCCGGCCAGCAAGGGTATGACCACGTAGAGCACTACGGACAGTAACAGGGTCTCCCATGGCACCAACACTTCAGTAACGCCCAGCAACAATGCAGTCAAGGGCGCAAAAGCAAACACCATGATGATGTCATTAATGGAGACCTGCACCAGCGTGTAATTGGCATCGCCGCGCACCAACTGGCTCCAGACAAACACCATGGCCGTGCAGGGCGCTACGCCCAGCAAAATCATTCCCGCGATGTATTCTTTTGCATCAGCCGGATCAACAATTCCGGCAAAAATATATTCGAAAAACAGAATGCCCAGAGCCGCCATGGTGAAGGGCTTGATCAGCCAGTTGATCACCAGGGTGATGCACAGACCTTTTGGTTTCTTGCCTACATCCTTAATAGCTGCAAAATCCACGTGCACCATCATGGGATAAATCATGATCCAGATGAGGACTGCAACCACCAGGTTTACGCTGGCAAATTCCAACGCGGCAACCACTTCAAAAAGCTTGGGAAACAGCACTCCCAGCATTACTCCCGCTGCGATGCAAAGTGCAACCCACAGTGACAGGTAGCGCTCAAAAAGGCCCATGGGGTTCGTATTCTCGGCGCTCATAACAGTTCTTTCTCAATCCGACTTTTCAGCTTTACAGTAATTGGCCAACTCGATAATCGAGCAGCCGGATTTTTTATCTTCGCGGATACTGGCAAATTCTGCGCTGCAGCAGTCCTTGACCATAAAGCCGATCAGTTCGCGCATGGCCTCAAAATTGGCTGAATAAATAACCGAACGCCCCTGTTTACGCGAGCTGATAATTCCTGCGTTCGACAAGTGATTGAGATGAAACGACAGGGTGTTATGCGGTGTACCCAGAGCTTCACTGAGCATGCCGGCCGCCAGCCCGTCAGGCCCGGCTTCTACCAGCAGGCGAAATGTACTCAGGCGGGTTTCCTGTGACAGCGCGTCGAATACGCTGAGGGCGTGTTGTATTTCCATATGTCCAGACTAATGGACATATAACACCAAGTCAATAACCGTTTTGATTGGGGCCAATCCAGTGGCTTAATTGCCCAGTGGCTTCATTAATGTGTCCGACAAGCCGGGTTAGCCCACTTCGACCGCGAGCCGTTCAGGATCGTTGCTTTTTCCAGGATAGTTGCTTTTAGAGAGTTCGATTGCAGCAGCCACCCGAATCCAGGGAGTTTTGCTGTTGGCCAGTTGCAGCACAACCTGATCGAACCAGCGTCCAATTTCCAATAATTCCGGAGTGAGTTCAGAAGCTGGGTCAGAAGGTGCGACTGCGATCGTTTTTGTTTCAGCCAGGGTCGGCGAGGAAGCCATTCCAAAGCTGATGCTGATAAGTAATGCCCGGAAAAAACCGATTCTGCTGAATTCTTTCATTAGCCGCCTCCTGCAAGTTATTCTGCTTACACGCATTATTGTAGCCGTTCATTCTCTTCGTTGCAGGTGGTGCACTACGATATCCACGTCCATGCTTTCACCGCCCCAGTTCGGAACGGATGTTGTAGACGTGATGCTGACGCCATCACCTTCATTATTGGCCTTAAGTTCAAGAAGGCTTCCGTTGAAACGTAATTCAGGTGCCGACGGAATGAGCCTGCCTTCGGGAGCGGTAAATTCAAACACGCCAGTCAGGCTAGGCCGTAAACCGAAGCCTCCTTCGTGGACCAAGCGATGATGATGGCGGCAGAGCAAAACCAGGTTGTTCATGCTGGTTTCGCCACCATCCGCCCAATGGTGGATATGGTGAGCGTCAACAAAGCGGGTGCAACTGCATCCGGGGAAGCGGCAGCCGCCATCCCGGCGCTGCAAAGCCCTGCGGATGGAAGGCGGCACCGTGCGTGTTTTTCGGCCTACGCTCAGTGGTTCAATTCCACCGCTTCCGGGGGCTTGAGCATCCAGCCAGTGAACCATGCCAGCATCACAACAAAGCCGCCGGGACGTTTCAGCTGAAACGTTGGGGCCATCTTCCAGCTGAGATTCAGCACCGCAACCTGTGTCTTTCAGGGTTTCCATATCGGTATGGATATTCACCACGTAGTGGTCGCCTCTACTGGCCGATTCAGGGCCAGACAGAAATGCTTCCGCCATACGGGCCAGCGCATCAGCACGGCGCGATGCTGCGGCCGGTGGTGCTGGCTTCAAATGTGAGGGTTCTTCCATGACGGACGTTTCAGCTGAAACGTTTTTGCGTTCTTCGTGCAATTCATCCAGAGCGGCATTCAGAGCCTGACGGATCAAAGCGCCCTGCTCCGGTGCGAAGCGGCCTTTCAGTATCAGGAATCCGTCACCATCGAACTGGCAGCTAAGCTCGCGCAGCAATTCCAGCCAGTGGAACAGAGCTGCATCGATATGCGCCGCCAGTTCACATAGATCATCTTCCAACTGTTGAATGCGGGCCTGCTTTTTCCCGCTGACGGTCAGGTGCTGAGACACAAAATCGCTGTTTTGCGAGGAATAATCATTGCCGGTATCAAACATCAGTATGGCTCCTGTATTGAAACTTAAATACTGTTTTAATGTACAGTAATTATAGTCCAATACAGATAGTTGAACTGTTTAAATTCAGATGTTTGCGATAAAGCGACAACGAGGAATTAGCATCATTCCCCAAAAGATGTAGCGTTGGCGTATTTGTGCGTAGCCGCCGGTTACATCATTCAAGCGCTGGCCTCACTTTTAAGGCTTCAAACGATAATCCAGAGCCGGCTGGCGATCACCCAACAAAGGAACGTATTCATAGCCTTCGCCTTGCTCTTCCTTTAATTCAGCCTGTGCCTGCTGGAGCAGCTGCGGATTTTCGTACAGATCGACTGCTGTCAGCGCCAGGGTTTTGGCCGCCAATTGCAAACCCTTGATACCAATGCTGGTACCACCAGCGGCAACGGCCTGCCAGCTGTGCGCTGGTGTACCTGGCACCCAGGTGGCGGTCGTGAACTCGGCTGTAGGCACTGTCCAACTGACATCGCCCACGTCGGTGGAGCCCATGCTCAGTTCGATTTCCATGTCCTGTATTTCAGCTTCTGAACCCAGGCCAAACTCCGGTGTATTCAGAGTGGCGTAAATCTGTTCAGCATAGGCCTGCTCTTCGCTGCTATAGCTGAGGCCGCCAAGTGCTTCCAGGTTGGCTTGCATCAGGTTGGCAATCACCCGGTTGGGCAGCAGGCTGAGATTGCCGTGCATGATCTCGATATCCACGGTGGTGCCGGTACCGGCTGCTGCACCCTGCGCCGCCGCTTCAATCCGCTGCCAGATCTCACGCACCATGTCGGGATCAGGATGGCGCACATAGTAGTACGCCTGGGCATAATCGGGTACTACATTGGGCGCTTCGCCACCCGAAGTGATCACGTAATGAATGCGGGTTTCCTGAGGCACATGCTCGCGCATTAAATTGGTCATGTAGTTGAAGGCTTCAACACCATCCAGCGCGGAGCGGGCTTTTTCCGGTGCACCAGCGGCATGGGCAGAAACACCCCGAAAATTGAACCGGGCTGAACGATTGGCCAACGACGCTGCAACGCTGGCGCGGTTTACATCGCCTGGGTGCCAGCTCAACACCGCGTCCACATCATCGAACAGACCGGCACGCACCATATACACCTTGCCGCTGCCGCCCTCTTCAGCCGGCGTGCCATATACCCGCACCGTACCGGGCAGCTTGTTGTCCTTTAAATATTGCTGCACAGCGACCGCTGCACCCAGCGAAGCGGTACCAAACAGATGATGCCCACAGGCCTGCCCACCCGCTTTGCCAGGGATTTCCTCACGCACCGGCGATGCCGTTTGGGTAATGCCAGGCAAAGCATCAAATTCAGCCAGGAATGCGATGACCGGCTTGCCTGAACCCGCTTCAGCCACAAAAGCCGTGGGAATTTCCGCCACACCGCTTTCAATCCTGAATCCCTGCTCACTCAACTTTTGCTGCAACAAGGCGGTGCTTTCCGTTTCCAGATAGCCCAATTCGGCCAGATCCCATATTTGCATGGCGATTGCCTGGTGCTGGTCATAGCGTGCATCGATGTTTTTGGTGATATCAGATCGGCCATCAGCAAGTGCTGGTGCATTGATGATCGTAAGCAAAGAAGCGAGGCACAGCAAGGTAGCGCTACCGTTGCAAGTTTTCGTCATGAGTTTTACCTGAAGCGTGGATGAGGATCGATGGTCTACTTTAGCAGCACTGGTGGCAGTTTTCGCTGGGAGGTAAATTCAGCCACCGCGACATCGCCACTTGCTGTTGACCAAACCCTGCCTATACTAACCTCAGGTTTTCATAATGGATGAAGTATCGATGCGCAGCTACAGCCTGCTGGATAAGGAACTGGGCCTGATTGAGTACCGTGATAAAAAGCGCTGGCTCTGGACTTTGTCGCTGGTCTTACCTTTGCTGCCTCTGCTGGGCGTGGTGCTGTTTTTGCAAAGCGGTGCCGAGTGGATGCTGGCTCTGCCCTTGTTGGCTGCCTATATATTCATCCCCCTGCTGGATTGGCTGTGGGGCATAGACACCAATAATCCCCCCGAAGAAATCGTTCCACAGTTGGAAGAAGACCAGTACTACCGTCGGCTCACATACGTTACCGTTCCACTGCACTTTCTGACCCTGATCCTGCTGGCCTGGTTTGTGTCTGCGTATGAGCTGTCACTGGTCGCGATGGGGCTGCTGGCGATTACTGCAGGATTATTCAGCGGCCTGGGTGTAAATACGGCCCACGAACTCGGCCACAAGAAAACCCGACTGGAACAGAATCTGGCCAAGTGGGCTTTGGCGGTACCGGCCTACGGGCATTTCTGCGTGGAGCACAATCGCGGCCACCACCGTTTTGTGGCCACACCGGAGGATCCCGCCAGCGCACGTATGGGCGAAAACATCTATCGATTCATGTTGCGGGAAATCCCGGGAGGTTGGCGCCGCGCCTGGGCTACCGAAGCGGATCGGTTGCAGCGCAAGGGCTTAAGTCGGTGGAGTGCAGACAATGCGATTTTGCAATCCTATACCATTAGCCTGGTGTTGCAAGTGGGCTTGATATGGGCTTTCGGCTGGATCATGTTGCCCTTTTTGTTGATCCACAACGTGTTTGCCTGGTTCCAACTCACCAGTGCAAACTACATCGAACACTACGGTTTACTGCGTGAGAAGCAGGCCGATGGCAGCCATGAGCGCTGTCAGCCGCACCACTCCTGGAATGCTAATTACATCGTCAGCAATGTGGTGCTATTCCATCTCGAGCGGCATTCTGATCATCATGCCAATTCACACCGGCGCTACCAGAGCCTGCGCCACTTCGATGACATACCGCAATTGCCCAACGGCTACTTCGGCTGCTATTTGCTGGCCTATGTGCCCTGGTTTTGGTATCGCGTGATGGACCCGAGGCTACTGGCCTTGCCGCATATTCAGGGCGATATGAACAAGGTCAACCTGGATCCGCGTCAGCGTGAAAACTTGCTGGCCAGATACGCCAGCTAATTGTCGACAGAGATCTGCTGAAAATCAGGCTTACGACTGGGGCCAGTCATTTGAAGTTGAGGGTCAGCCTGCTGGCTGATGTCTTTCAGAACAAACTCTGGGTTTGGCGCCACGGACATGAGCTGATTAACACTTGGCCAAGTTCGTGTGTAGGACTGTAATTTCTCAGCGCCCATACCATCAACACCCAGGCCATCAGCGTAAACCAGCAGTTCGACTTGCAACCCCTGAGTATCGTTGGCAGTGTCATTCGATGAGTCGTCAGTCAAATTAGTGTCGCGCAACAAATTGCCGGGTAATTCATAGCGAAAGCCATGCGAACCAACAAAAGCCTTGCCGAAATATTGCGCAATGCGCAAATTGGCATCATCCACATTACTGCGCAGCAGTTGCGACTTGTGTACCACTCGCCCGGTTGAATCGCGCACCAACACGCGCATGCGCAGGCTTTTGTGTGGCAAGGCCTCATCTATCGCCCAGGCGCTGATCACACCGCCGCGGCTGATGTTCATGATTCCGCCACGAACCAGGCTGACCGGACGATAACGACTGTTTTCGGTTTCATCCCAGGCCAGATTCGGATAGTGCTGCGTGCCCTGCTTGATCTGCACTCCGATGTCTTTAACGAGATCGACAAAGGCCGTGCCCGCATCATCCAGCCCCAGGTCGTATAGTTCACCAAAGCGGTTCAGCCCTAAGCCGGGCGTCTCCTGTTCCGCATCGAAAGACCACAGAAAAGGAATGAAGGCCACAAAGCGTGGTTCACTCAGGGCAATTTCGTAGTGATGCTGCAAACGACTGGTTAGAATTACAGGCCAATCAACTCGGTGCAGGCTCTCATTGGTGGCCCAGGTTTCCGGCACGGCCATCAGTTTCTGGTAAGGCTGCATATGATCCAACAAGTGCCGGTAAGTCTGTATAAACGATTTGTCGTCGCAGGCTTTGAACAGGTTGTCGTAGCAATCGAAACCCACCCAGTCATAGTTCTCCGGAATACTGAAGAATTTATGGAACAGCTCGTAACCGGAGAGTATTACGCCGATAGGCTTATCCGGAAACACCAGCTTGATGAGGGCGTTAACCCGCTTGAGATCGCGGTGAATGTCCTTGTAGACATTGCCGGAAACGTACTGCTCATAGAAATTCGGCTTGCGGGCATTAACAAACTCGCGGAAGGGCTCGTCCTTGGGATAGATCATGGCTACGGTATCAACCAGGCCGGCAAACTCGAGCTGGGTGCGTAGCTCGACCAGGAAATCCTCAATCTCAGCATTCGGCCGTGGCTCACCCTTGTTGTTCTTGAACATAAAGGGTTCAACACTGAGCACGGCTTGAACACCCGCGGCATCGGCTTCACGCAGCCGCCGGACTATTTCTGCAATCGCTTCTGGCTGCGCAGTACTTGCGCCCACCTGTATCCAGGTCAGATTGGTGAATTCGGCAAGCTCTTCGGTGTAATTCCAGCTTTCCATCGCGCTGGCATAAAAGCCGAAATACTTCAGGTGGCTGTAACGATCTTGCTCATTGTTAATCAGTTGGCTGGCGGGAATGTTTTCATACTCTGCATGCACAAGCCCTGCTTGCCCTGTGAGGGACAACAGAACCATCAGCATAAACAGATGACGAAAGTGACTCCTGAACAACAAGTTGTCTGGCTCCTGGATATGAGGACTGATAATGATGTGCGCTTATTCAGGGGAACCAACCACAGTCGGAAACTGAGTAGTGGCTGGATTCTGTTGCATGTCTTTGAAACCAGGCTGGCTTCATAGTTCCCCTACCACCCTTCGTCATTCCGGGCTGCCCGGATCAAGTCCGGGGCAAGCGCAGGCCGGAATGACGGCGCTCGCAGGAGGAGGTGACGGTAAGGCCGGTTTGTCGAAGCTATTCAGTATCGGGAGGCGCAAAAATAACCAGCAGGCTCAAGTCCTCGGTGATATTGCTGAATAAGTGCGTGGCGAATTTCTTTACGTACAGAATATCGCCTGGTTTTATCGCAACCGTTTCATCATTCACCGTGAAGTCTGACTTGCCTTTCACCACGTAATAAATTTCGTCCTGGTCGTGCGGTTCCTGTTCATCAACAGTGCCAGCCGCCAGTTCGTAAATGTAGCCACTCATGGATTCCAGGCGCATGAATTCCAGATACGGCAAATCGGTCTTGGCGTTTTGCGCGGACAGATCTTCGATATTGAATTTCAGTAAGGCTTTGTTTCCCATGAGTGTGTTTGAATCCGCCAATGTTAAAGAACTGATGCTCAACAATGACACAAGTAGAGCCACCGAGGTGAGCAGACGATTCCAGTAATGAATTTGCATGATGCAACTCCGAAAAGGCAATCAAACGAGCCATCTTAAGCCTTTCCCATCTCTGCAGGTACTTATACAAAACCCATTAAAACAGAAGGCCAGCAAATGCTGGCCCTCTTTTGAACTTGTCAAACTGCTGAATTTCAGTAGAAGTAGCGAAAACCCAGCATGATCTCCATATCGCCTTCAAACACGTAGGGCTTGCCATTGGGCTTGACGCCACCCTGCAATGGAACCCGTGGCACCGTGGTGCTGAGGTTGGCTTCCTTGGTCAGATTGCGAAAGTTGAGTGACATCTGCATATGGTCGAAATCATAAGCGGCGAACACATCCAAACGGGTTTCAGCTTCATATTCCAATATCTTGCCGTTGAGCTTCTTCACTGATGTAGCCGCCCCAGCGGTGGGACGTACCCGGTCGCCGGTCCAGATAAAGCCGGCACCGAACGACAAGCCGTTGAGCGAGCCCTCGTTGTAGCGATACTTGGCCCAAACCGCAGCTTTGTTGGGTACTTCATCAGGCAGTGGGTCGCCAATGTTGCTTGGGTTGGAACTGGCGGTTACCTGGGTACTGACATGGGCATAGCTGAAGGACACATCCACGTTGTCATTGGGCACCCACGAGCCGTCGATTTCAAAGCCATCTGCTTTGGCCTTGCGGCTCGTTTCACCAAACAATTCTTCGTCAATGCGGAAGTAGGACAAGCTGCTCAGCAACGCACCAGCAAAAAGATTGAAGCGCATGCCAATTTCTTCCTGCTCACCCAAGCGCACTGGTGGGCTGGTGTTGAAATCAGGATCGTTCAGGTCCGGTAACTGTGATTCTGAGTAATTGGCATAGATGGCGAAGCTGTCAGTGAAGTGATAAACCGCTCCTGCCTGCACTAGTGTTTCATTATTGTCGGCAATGGTATCGACCGTGGGGCTGGCAGCCAGTAAATTCGAGCGTTTGATGGCGATGGTGCTGTCGTACAGGCCCAGCAGGACATTCAAGCGCCGGCCGAAGAAATCACCCTGGTAATTCACGTAATAGTTGGTCAGATCAATAAATTCGTTTCTATCCAGCACGGTAATCTGGTTCAAATCGGCACCCGCCTGGTTAAAGCGCAGGTCATCAGTTGCAACGGTATAGGGGTTGAAGAAGTCAAAGTAGAAGCCACCATTGGCGCCTACCGGTCTGGGCCGCTTGATGGTCAGATGTGCATCCTGGTCATACCAGTTAACACCCACGTTGAACTGGTGTTCCTGCTCGCCACCCCATTCCGGCAACCAGGTCAATGAAGCGCTGCTCTGCTGAATATCATTCAGCAAGGACAGTCCCTCAGTCAGGCGCCGCAGTCGCCAATCGGCCGGATTGATCGAATTAGCAGCAACGCCGGGCTTACGTTGCATGACATAAAAAATGTCGATACGTGGGCGGTTACCCGGGCCAAAGACAAAGTCCCGGCTGTGGTCGTTGTAACGCAAATTCAACAGGAAATTGTCGCCAAAAGCCTGGCTTAAACCGACACTCCAGTCCGACAACGACTCTTCAATATCGGTGTCCTCACCAAACCAACTGGTGCGCGGATCAATGCCATAGGCAATGGCCAGGGGAATTTCTTCACCGGCTGTTGCGCCAGGCAGGTACAGCTCAATACCCATCGGCCGGTCGGCGCGATCGGTATTGATGGAGTAATCGTAATATTCAAGGTCGATAATGGTACTGTCGGTCGGGCGTAATTGCAGCATCGGCAAAATCGCCTGCGAGGTGTTATCAACCCGTGTGCCGTAGCCTGTGTCATTTTGATAACCACCGACCACGCGGGCTGAAGCCAGAGGTCCGCCACCCAGGTTCGGTCCGATTTCACCGAAGTTCAAATCCACATCGCCACCGTAATTATCACGACCGCTGCTGAATCCCCAGTAAGCAGATGCAGCGCCCGTATTCGATCCGGCAATGGGCTTCTTGGTGATGATGTTCAGCGCACCGCCCGGAGTAACCGGGCCATTAAGAGAAGAGCTCGGCCCGCGCATGATTTCCAGCCGTTCAATCGTATAGGCTGGCATATCACTGAGATGAATCACACCGTTGCGGAAAAATTCACCGGTGTTGAAACCGCGCACTCTTTTGTCATCCACTGCTGCGTGAAACTGCAGGGCATCACGTTGATTGACCAGTTGAAAATCAGCGGCAACTTCCGAATTGATCACTTGCACATTGATGGGTAGTTCATCCAGCGGCACATTCAGGCCGGTGGCACTGCTGGCACTGGTCACTCGGTAGCCTTTCTGGGCGACCACTTCCACCAGTTCCAGAATCCCTTGCGGATCTGCTGGCCCGGATTCGCTATCCAGAGTATCGTCGTAAGTATCATCCTGTTGCTGCGCGTACAGAGCCTGTGTACACAATGTTGATCCGCCAAAACTCAGCAGTGCTGCCAGCGTTATAACGATCCAGTGCCTTGCCATTTTTCTACTCCCCGCTTCCACGATAGGAAAGCTAATATTCAAAACCCAGCGGAATTAAAAACCACTCAATTCAAAGCCTATTTATTTATACAATTTGTTTGACAATGTATACGTTAACGTATACGTTAATTTCCAGCTTGTCAAAATATTTTTATGGGAAATTTTCAAACGGCCAGCAGATTGATGCCAGTACGTTGATTAGCCAGACCAGATTGCCAATCAGGGTTACCTATCAGGGAGAACAGGCATGCCACTGCAACTGGCCTGCATAGCAGACGATATTACCGGAGCCAGCGACCTGGCCCTGACGCTAGCCAGCCATGGCATGTCGGTCACACAGGTAATGGGTGTCCCCACAGCGTCTGTCCACATCGAAACCGATGCGGCTGTTATCGCTCTGAAGATCCGCACTGCGCCGGTTGATCAGGCTGTGCAGCAAGCAACTGAGGCAGCTCATCATCTGCTGCGACTGGGTGCACATCAGTTGTACTTCAAATATTGCTCAACCTTTGATTCAACCCCGGTTGGCAATATCGGGCCGGTTACCGATGCCTTGCTGGATTGTGTGGATGAGGGTTTCACTGTGGTTTGCCCGGCCTTTCCTGCCAACCAACGAACGATTCGTGGTGGCGTGCTGTATGTGGGCGGTGTGCCGCTGGCGGAATCATCCATGCGCTACCACCCCCTCACGCCCATGACCTGCTCCAGCCTGTTGGAGTTGATGGACCAACAAACGGCGCCGGGTGCCAGCGGCCTGGTCGAGCTGGATTGTGTCCGTCGAGGCGTGGAAGCAGTGCGTCACCAGTTTGATGTCTTGCGTGGCACTGGCAAGCGATATGCCGTTCTGGACTGTGAACAGAATGCAGACTTGATCACCGCGGCGGCGGCTTGCAAAGATCTCAAGCTTATTACCGGCGCATCGGCCCTGGCCATGGGGCTTCCTGGGAATTTCCAGAAAACGGATAGTCGCATCCATAAAAGCGCATTCGCCTCAATTCCGACCGATCTGGCAGGCCACCCGGTGGTGTTAGCGGGTAGCTGCTCGGAAACCACGCGCAAACAAGTGGCATACATGTCTCGCACCTGCGCAACGATCGTGATCGACCCACAGGCTTTGCACCGGGACCAAGCTCACTTGCAGCAGCTGCAGGAGCAGGCAATACAGGCCTGGCAGAAAGGCTCCCTATTGATTTACTCAAGTGCAGAAAGTGAGCAAGTCAAGCAAGCGCAACAGCTTCTGGGTTTTAGCGAATCAGCCGAACTGGTTGAACAGGCCCTGGGCAGCCTTGCCGCCAGCCTGGCGAATTCCGGGGCTTGCCAATTCATCATCGCAGGCGGTGAAACATCCGCTGCGGTGGCAGCAGCACTGCAAGTAAAACAATTGCACACGGGGCCGAAAATTGACGAAGGCATACCCTGGATGATCGCCAGCGGTGATCGTCCCATGGTGCTGGCCTTTAAGTCGGGCAACTTTGGCCGGGAGGATTTCTTCATCAAGGCCATGGCCATGTTGGCCGAAAGCTCGCTAAGTGGAACGTAGCGACCATGAGTCACGTCACTGAATCACGTTTACGCGAACAAATGGCATTGCACGGCCAATCCTTGCATCAGCGCGGCCTGGTGCCGGGCAGTTCGGGCAATATCAGCCTGCGTTTCAAAGGCGGCATTCTGGTTACGCCCACCAACTCGTGCTTGGGGCGTCTCGATCCGGCCCGCATCGCTTTGCTCGATCACAATGGTAAACACCTGTCGGGCGAGCCTGCTTCAAAGGAAGCCTTTCTGCATTTACTGATGTACCAGAAACGCTCAACGGCAAAGGCCGTAGTGCACTTACACAGCACCCATGCCGTGGCAGTTTCCTGCTGCAGCGGCCTGGACCCGCACAATGCGATTCCGGCCATGACGCCTTATTACGTGATGAAAATTGGCCTGTTGCCGCTAGTGCCCTACTTTATGCCGGGCGACCAGGCGCTGGCCAAAGCGGTGGCCGAAGTAGCCGCAACGCGGCATGCTGTTTTGCTCGCCAATCACGGCCCGGTAGTGGCTGGTAAGGATCTGGACAATGCTGTCTATGCCATTGAAGAGCTGGAAGAATCCGCCAAACTGTTTCTGCTGCTGCGTAATACCGCAGTCAACGCCCTGAGCGTCGAACAGATTGCGGCCCTGAACGAATCGTTCCCCATTGAGAATTGACACCATGTTTGTAGTTTGTGTGACTTTTGAAATTCAGCCCAAGCAATACGCGGCATTCCGGCAGGCGGTACAAAACCAGGCTGCCAATTCCCTGCAGCAGGAGGCTGATTGCCATGTTTTTGATGTTTGCATCAACGCCGACCACGACACGGTGTTTTTGTATGAACACTACTCCGACCGGGCCGCGTTCGACGCCCATTTGCAGTCGCAACACTTTCTCAACTTCGACGCACAAACACGCCCCTGGGTGTTGAACAAAAGCGTTACCAGTTGGAAATTACTGGAGCACACCACATGACCAACCACAGCAACTTCACCATTGCCGTGCTGGCCGGTGACGGCATTGGCACGGAAGTGATGGCGCCCTGTGTGGAGCTTCTGGATGCCGTTTGTGCTGCGGTGGGAGGTTTTACATTAAGCTGGAATCACCTCGATGCAGGCGCTGATCACTACCGCCGCACCGGGGTTTCCATACCCGATGAAGCGCTGGCCGCAGCCCGTCAGGCGAATGCCATCCTGTTGGGCGCCATGGGTTTGCCACACATACGCTATCCAGATGGCACCGAAATAGCCCCGCAACTGGAGTTGCGTGAAAAGCTCGATCTGTATGCCGGGGTACGACCGATCAAAACCTTTGCGGGCTTGCCTTTGCCATTGGCTTCACCCAAAGCGGCGAACCTGGATGCGGTACTGGTGCGCGAATCCACCGAGGGCCTATTCGCGGCACGTGGACACTGCCAAATGGACGGCGATAATGCGGCGCGCGATACCATGGTCATCACCCGCCATACCAGCGAGCGCTTGTTTGATTTCGCCTTTGAACTGGCCAGGCAACGCAAGGCACAGGGTTTTGCGGGTAAAGTGACCTGCGTGGACAAGGCCAATGTACTGGGCTCTTTCGCTTTCTTCCGCAGGATTTTTGATGAGCGCGCTGAGCGCTATCCTGACATTGAAGCCAATCACTGCTACGTCGATGCGGCGGGCCTCAGGCTGGTCAAATCACCCTGGGAATTTGATGTGATGGTAACCGAGAACATGTTCGGCGACATTCTGTCGGATGTCTGCGCCGGTTTGATGGGCGGCATGGGCATGGCGCCCTCAGCCGACATCGGTGATCAGCAGGCCGTGTTCCAGCCCTGCCATGGCAGTGCACCAGACATCGTTGGCCAGGGCAAGGCCAACCCCATTGCCACCTTCCTGTCAGCGGCGCTGATGCTGGATTGGCTGGGCAAGAAACACGCCAACAAGGCATGCCAGGACGGTGCTGGCATGATCGTGGCCGCAGTGGCAGCAGCACTGCGCAATGGTCAACTGATTCCTTATGAACTGGGCGGTACCGCTGGCACTGCACAGATCAGTGATGCCATTATGGGGCAGGTCGAGCAACCTGTTGCAGCTTCACTGAAGTGAAGCCCGACGCCTGTGGCCCCGTAAAAGTACCGTTGGAAAAGGGCACTTCCATTGAGCGCAATTGATTACGCCATCGTGGCCATTTACCTGGTGATTGTAGGCGGCATCGGGCTGGCCGTTTCCAAGCGCCAGGAAACTCCGCTCAAATACTTCCTGGCCAACAAATCCATGCCGCAGTGGGTGGTTGGCTTTACCCTGATGGCCACGCTGATCAGCAGTAATACGCTGGTAGCGCATCCTGCCATCGTGTTCCAGAAAAGCATGATCCTGGTACCCGGTTTCCTGGTCATGCCGTTTGTGTTCTTCGTAGTGGCGCGCTGGATCGTACCCTTCTACCGCCGTGTGGTGGGTATGACCGCGTATGAATTCATTGGCCAGCGTTTCGGCTTGGGCGGGCGCATTTACACCTCTTTTGGTTTTCTCATGTCGCGCACTTTTGGCATCGGCACAACACTGGTGACTACTTCGATTGCAGTCGCCGTTATGGCGGACTGGCCGATGGAGTATGTGATCCTGGGTGTAGGCTTATTCACTGCGGCCTACACCATGGTCGGTGGCATTACAGCTGTGGTGCTCACCGACGTGGTGCAGGGTGTGTTCCTGATGGTCGGTGGTGTTGCGATTTTGCTGCGGCTGTTGTTTGCACCTGAGGTTGAATCACCCGCAGCGATATTCAACGAAGCCTGGAATGCCGGAAAATTCAATCTGGGTTCCACCGAGCTTTCCTGGGCCAGTCTGTTCAACTCTGAGGAGACGACCGTTTGGTTGTTTATGATCGCCATGACACTGCAATGGAGCCGTCGCTATATCTGCGACCAGGCCATGGTGCAACGCTATCTGATTGCCCGTTCCGACGCCGAGGCTGCGCGTGGCACCCTACTCGGTGCTGCTTTATCCATACCCGTGCTGATCGCCTTCAACCTGATCGGTGCCCTGCTGTTCGGCTTTTACAGTCTCACTGGTGCCGAACAGCCTGAGCTGGGCGATCAAATCCTGCCGCATTTCATCGTCAACTACCTGCCCACCGGGATGATCGGGTTGATATTGGCAGCCATACTGGCCGCAGCCATGTCGTCTATCAGTTCTGATCTGAACAGTATTTCCACCGTAGCCACACGCGATTATTTTCAGCGTTTCCTGCCCAATCTAACGGACCGAACCCAGTTATTGATCGGTCGCTTGATGGTTCTGTTGGCTGGCCTGCTGGCCGCAGGTGTAGGCATTCTGTTAATGCCCAACAGCGGATCGGCGCCGCTGGCCGAGCGCGTTCTGGTAATTTCCGTCATCGTATCGGCCGGCACGCTGGGAATATTCTGCCTGGGCTTTTTATCCACGCGCGCCACGCGACGCGGTTGTTATATGGGTATTGCAGCCTGTGTGCTGTTCACTTTGTGGGGTGTTTTATCCGATGCTGACGTAACGGATTTCAATGGCTATGGCTTCAGCATGAACCCCATCCTGATCGGGGTGTTTGGCAATCTGATCAGCTTCGGTGTTGGCTATGCCGGTAGCCGGCTGTTTGGCGGTTATCGCCCTGAACGGATGGAGCAACTCACCTTCAACCTGGGCGGCAAGAAACCTCCTACAAGCACTGCCACAACGAACTGAACAGGTGACCATCATGGGTGCTTTTACCGTCAGCAGCGATCAGCTAGGCACTTACGGCCACGGCCTGCAGCGGCCGGAGTGTGTGCTTTGCACCGCAGACGGCAGCGTCTGGACTTCCTGTTGGCCGGGCGGTGTCACACAAGTTCGGCCCGATGGAACACAGCACAACATCATCGCGACCAACCTGCCCTTCGAGCTGTATCCGAATGGCATCGCGTTGCTGCCGGATGGTTCTTTTTTGCTGGCCAATCTCGGCCAGCAGGGTGGTGTCTGGCGCTTACAGCGCGATGGAACTGCGGAAGCGTTCCTGCTGGAAGTTGCTGGCAGACCATTACCACCCAGCAATTTCGTGACGCTTGATCACCTAAACCGGGTCTGGATTACCGTCAGTACCTGGCACAACCCCCGCTCATTGGCCTATCGCAAAACCGTGGCCGATGGCTTTATCGTGCGGGTGGATAACAGCGGTGCCAGGGTGGTAGCTGAAGGACTGGGCTTTACCAATGAACTATTGCTCGATGCCAACCGGGGGTGGTTGTACGTTAACGAAACCTTTGCCCGACGCCTGTCACGTTATCGTCTGGATGCTGCCGGGCTGCTCTACAATAAGCAAATCGTGGCAGAGTTTGGCGCGGGTAGTTTTCCTGACGGGCTGGCCATGGACGAGGAGGGTGGCATCTGGATAGCATCCATCATCAGCAATCGCGTGATGCGCCTTGCTCCGAATGGTACATTGGATATCATTCTGGAAGACAGTAACGCGGAACACTTGGCGTGGGTAGAACAAGCCTATGCTGAGAACCGCATGGATCGCCTGCAGATGGACACGATGAACAGCAAGCACTTAAAAAGCATTTCCAGCATCGCATTCGGGGGCCCAGCGCGCAGTACGGCGTATCTGGGTTGCCTGCTGGGCGAGCAGTTGCACTGCTTTGATGCTCCTGTGCGGGGCCTGGCACCGGTGCACTGGAATTGGGCTGAGGCAAACTGATGGCCACGGCGAAAAAGACAAAAACCAAATCAAAAGCCATAAGCCAGTCCACAGCCACTATGACCCGGGCGGAATGGGCCTACAGCCAGATCAAGGAACGCATACTGGGCAACGTATACGAGCCCGGATACCAGGCGTTGGAACAGGAAATCGCCGAGAACCTGAACGTCAGCCGCACACCCATGCGTGAAGCACTGATCCGGCTCAGCCAGGAGGGACTGGTGGAATTGATACCGCGCCGGGGCTTTCGTGTGGTGCCGGTAGTTGCCGCTGACATGAAAGAAATTTACGACGTACTCACCTCGCTGGAATCCATGGCGGCCGAATTGTTGGCCCAACGCGGACCCAGTGAGGAAGAATTGGCCGAAATGGAACTGGCCACCAATGACATGGAATCTGCATTGGAACGCGATGACTTGGATGCCTGGGCGGCAGCGGATGAGCGTTATCACAAGAGCCTGATCGAACTTTGCGGCAACCAACGCCTGGCGGCGCTGGCCAATACGGTGCGCGACCAAGGCCGCAGGGCGCGTATGGTGACGCTGCGTCTGCGTCCCAAACCAACCGCCTCCACCCAGGAGCATCGCGACGTGCTGGATGCTATTCGCAAGCGGGATGTGCACCGGGCCCGCGAGATGCACTACCAGCATCGCCGCCGCGCCAGTGTGGAACTTACCGATATTCTCAGAAAGTACCGTCTTTCCCATCTGTAATTCTTGCTGCAGCTTTTGGGTGAAATCTTACCGATGTAATTTTTTGGGCGTTTTGCCGATCTTTTCCCATGCTGTTGGTATAAAGGAAGCTCTGATGAATTATTCGAGTGAATATCTGTGAGCAAACTCAGACAACTGAATCTGCTGTTGCTGGTTGCGCTGGCCGGTGCCTGGTCAATTGCCGTGCAGGCAGAAGAAATTTATCACTGGGTCGATGCCGATGGAGTGTATCACTACAGCCAGTCGCCGCCACCCGCGGCAAACAGCGAGGTTCGCACCCTTGATGTGGACGGTTCACAGCCTGCCAGTTACGACCCCGAAGCGGACCTTTATAACATCGCTGCCCAGAAAGCAGCAACGCAAGCGGTATGGGACAAACTGGCAGAAGACAAAAAGGCCAGCCAGAACACTCCAGACAGGACCAAAAATACGGTTATTTACTACCCAGAACCCGACAGCGGCAACAATATTTTC
>JAWXBM010000054.1:0-36804 GCA_034440115.1 Lysobacterales bacterium
GGCATCCATTTCCAACCGTCATGCCGGACTTGATCCGGCATCCATTTCCAACCGTCATGCCGGGCTTGATCCGGCATCCATTTCCAACCGTCATGCCGGGCTTGATCCGGCATCCATTTCCAGCCGTCATGCCGGACTTGATCCGGCATCCATTTCCAGCCGTCATGCCGGACTTGATCCGGCATCCATTTGGGATAGCTTGTATGGTTCCCGGATCACGCGCTTCGCGCTGTCCGGGATGACGAACGAAACCGTCATGCCGGGCTTGATCCGGCATCCACTGTCCTCGTAGGACGGGGTGACGAAATTACAGCCGCAAACCACCATCAATAGCAAAATCACGACCACTGATGTAATCATTCTCAATAATAAATTGTACCGTTGCAGCAATTTCGTCAGGTTCGCCCAAGCGTTTAGCCGGTATTCCCTGAGTCATCTTTTCCAGTGCCTCCGGCTTCATGGAACGCACCATTTCGGTGCCGATAAAGCCTGGAGAAATAGACGCTGCCCGTATACCAAAGCGAGCCAGCTCTTTAGCCCAGGCCACGCTCATCGCCTCTACCCCCGCCTTGGTGGCGGAATAGTTGGTTTGCCCCATGTTACCGGCACGGGAAATACTGGAAATATTGACCAGTACCCCGCCATTGCCGGCCCGAATCATCTGTTCCGCAGCAGCCCGGCCGCACAGAAACACACCGGTCAGATTAACGTCTATAACCTGTTGCCAGTTGGCCAGACTCATGCGTGATACCAACTCGCCATCCTTGAATTTCAGAAACAAAGCATCTCGGGTAATCCCGGCGTTGTTCACCAGCACATCAAATCGCCCGAAGTGCTGACGAACCTGTGCCATGGCCGCATCGACCTGAGCCTCGTCGGTAACGCCACAAACGATGGGCAAAGCTTTGTCCCGCCCCAACTCATCGGCCAGTGTGTTCAGACTTTCCGCTTGCAGGTCCAGCAAAGCCAGCCTGGCGCCTTGCGCTGCCAGGCGTTTGGCCATGGCCTGCCCCAGGCCACCGGCCGCACCGGTAATGACCACTACGCTGTTGTCAAGATTCATGTGTGCTCCATATTGTTGTGTGAAAGGCTGAAAGATGGTCTGAAATTCGGAAGCGAAGCAGTCTACCCGGATGCAGGAGCGATGCAAGGAGAACCGGGTAATGTATCCTGATGAGTCGACCAGGGATGGTTAAATTTCTATTTAAGCCAAATCCAGACTCCCATCAGTATCATCATCAGGTTTTCAGTCAGCGATACGAAGCCAAGAGGTACGTTGCTGTTACCGCCAACACAAGCGCACTTGAGCTCTCGTTTGTCGATATAAACGGCTTTGAACACCGATACGGCACCCACCGTGCCGATGAACAGGGCCAGGGGCACGGACAGCCAACTGAGCACTCCGCCAATCATCAGTATGCCGGCCAGGGTTTCAGCAAAAGGGTAGAAATAGCCGTATCGAACCACGCGTCTCGCTAATAGATCATAGTTCAGAAACATGGTGCTGAAACTTTCGACGTCCTGGAGTTTTTGAATTCCCAGCAGACACATGGATATCGCGATAAACCATTCAGCCGTGCGAATGTTCAGCACGGTGCCGAACGTGTACCAGGCGAAAGCCAGCGCCATCAGTAACGCGACGGAAAAAAGCGCAATCACCGGTTGATAGCTTGTTTCCCCCTCTTGCTTTACATTCTGGCCGAAATACTCGCGCAATTGGTCGTAACCACCTACACGTTTGCCACCAATCCAGGTTTGCGGCGTGGTATCAACACCATGCTCAGCCTGGAAAGCGTCGGTTTGTTCGCGAGTTTCAAGGTGATGGTCCTCAACCTCGAATCCCTCTCGCTCAAGTAATGCCTTGGATTTGATTCCATAGGGACAAACATGGTCTGCCATCACCATTCGATAGAGACGTGCTGACTTCAGGCCACTCGCACCAGCTGATGAATCGTTATATTCCGTCATGACTATTTACCGTCTATTTCAGGAGTGGCACTGGGGCCGCCTTCCAGGTCAGCTATAAGCGCTTTCATTTCGGCAATTTCCAAACGCTGTGCCTTGATGATTTCATCCGCCAGTTGCCGCACCCGAGGGTCAGAGATCTGTGCTCGCTCACTGGTCAGAATCGCGATTGAATGATGTGGAATCATGGCCTTCATCCATGACACATCCTGCACAGTGTCTTGGCTCCTCAGTAAATATACCGACAGCACAAACAGTGCGACGCTGGCAATAAAAATACTGACGTTTGCTGTTTTATTCTTGTAGTTTTTCAACATGAAGGCAAGCATGACTACAGCCATCATCGCACCCATGTACAGCGCCATATAAAAGCGTGTTTCGCTCCAGAACACATGGCTGAATTCGTAAGTGTTGAAATACATCAGCACTAACATCAGTGCCGTAGATGTCATTACCATCAACAGGAATCTTAAGTAGTGATGCATTTCAATGTCTCCATGTTAGTAACTTCGCTATTGAAACCGGATGTCGCAGGTACTCTAAAATCTCTTGAGTCTGAATGAACCGCAGCCCGATCTTCAGGTCCAATACTCCGACTATAAATCATCTTCAGACTGATTTTTTCCGACTGACTGATGTAGAATGTATTTAATAGTTCAGAAGACAGACCTGAGTTGTATCATTTTTGGGGGCGACCTGGATTCGACGTGGGTCGCGAAACCGGAGGTGCATGCCGAGCTGCAAGTAACTCGTAAAACTGTTTGCAAAAAACTTAGTTGCCAACGACGACAACTACGCACTAGCAGCTTAAACACCTGCTTAGAGCCTTCCGCCCGGCCTCGTGCTCATACGACCGGATCACGGGAGTCACCCTATATGAGATCGCGACGAAGCACGCCTGGTGTGGACTCGTTAAAACTTATCCAGGATCGTTCTTGGCCTTCCCTGCCCGTCGGGTAGCCATTAACTAAAACAAAGACTGGGATAAGCATGTAGAGCCAATGGCGGAGTACTTACGGACGCGGGTTCGATTCCCGCCGCCTCCACCAAACAACAAAAAAGCCACCCTTGCGGTGGCTTTTTTGTGTCTCAAGGATTAACCGGGATGAGAACCCGCGTAGCGGGTGAGATTCCAATGTGCAGGGATGCACCGGTGCCGTGGAGGGCAGGATGCCCGAGAACGGCAATTGCACATCGATGTGCCGGCTCGCCCGGCAAGAGTTCTCGCTTGAATACCAGGATTTTATTATCTGTAAAGAATTGCAAATAAACTCCGGCCACTAAACCAGTTAATCCATTTTCAAAACAATCGCTAGCAGGCCAGAGCTTTTGCCTGGTGCTGCGCCCTCACTAATCCGTTTGCCTCTTAATTAAGAGGCAGAGGAAGCTGCGGAAATTCTGCTATGGCTAACACTAGGCTCGGGGAAAACCCTATGCCACAGAGGTTTAAGCCCTTCCAGCGTGACCAGAACGACGACCCCGGTGGCCAACGGGATAAGAAGGGCTGAAACATCGAGCGCCGCAAAGCCGAACATAGAGCGGACGTATGGCCAGAAAAGCGTCATGGCGAGCAATGTGGCGACGATCGGGAACACGATGCCCAGTGCACGGTTTGGGCGCCGAATCGCGGTGATGATGGATGCTCCTGCAGAACGATTCACCAGGATCAGCGCGATGATTGACACCACCAACGACGCAAATGTCACGGCCCGTACCTGGTCATCAGCCAAGCCGTAGTGCAGTAACACAACAAAGATCGCGGCGAGTAAGGCAAACACCAGGGCACCCTGAAGCAGGCTCCAGGCGATGGTCAGCGCGGAGAATAGCGGTTCGTTTGCGGCGCGCGGAGGTCGACGCATCTGCCCCTCCTCCGCGGTCTCAGCCTCGAAGACCAGGGAGCAGACGGGGTCGATTACCATCTCCAGAAAAGCAATGTGCATCGGCCCGAACAGAATCGGCAGACCAAAAATCAGCGGCATCAACGCCAGGCCGGCGATCGGAATATGCACCGCCAGGATAAAGCTCATGGCCTTGCGCAGATTGGTATAAATTCGTCGCCCCAGTCGAATGGTGTCGACGATAGAACCGAAATCATCATCCAGCAGGACAATCGACGACGCCTCGCGCGCCACGTCGGTACCACGGCCGCCCATCGCTACACCGATATGCGCGGCCTTGAGGGACGGTGCGTCGTTTACCCCGTCTCCGGTCATCGCGACGATTTCACCGTTCGCTTTGAGCGCGTTAACAATACGCAGCTTCTGCTCGGGCATGATGCGGGCAAAAATGTTAACGGTGCGCAGGCGCGAGGCAAGCTCGTCATCGTTGAGACTTTCGAGTTCATCACCGCTCATCATGTCTTCGCCGCTCAGACCCGCCGCAACCGCAACCGCAAACGCTGTGGCCGGGTAATCGCCGGTAATCATGATCACCCGAATGCCCGCGTTGCGGCATTCCGCAATAGCCGACGGTACGCTTTCACGCACCGGATCGGCGAGGCCCACCAGCCCCACAAAGCGGAAATCGAAATCCTGCTGGGTATTCGGCAGGTCGGTGCCAGCGAAGGAGGCCTGTGCTACACCCAGCACACGCAAGCCCGTTTGAGCCATTTCGTCGACCGCCTGCGTGACGGCAGCGCGGGCCGCGTCATCGAGCTTGCATAGTTTTGCGATGGCCTCGGGCGCGCCTTTTGCCGCCACCAACTGATCGTTCCCGGTTCCTTTCCACACCTGCGACATGGCCAGCAAATCAGGCCGCAGTGCGTAAGTTTTGAGCAGAGTCTGCCCTACTCCGGGAGGCCCGCTCAATGCGCTTTCCGCGAGCGTGCGGAAGGCCTTTTCCATCGGGTCGAAAGGCTCAGGCGCGCTGGCCAGCACTCCCAGTGAGGCCATTTCCTGAAATGTCTCCGGTAGCTGCGTGTCCGTGGCGTTGATCTTTAATGGACTTTCGTCAGACAGACGCAATTCGGCAACCGTCATGCGGTTCTCGGTCAAAGTCCCGGTCTTGTCAGTGCAGAGCACCGTCGCCGCGCCCAGTGTTTCGATCGCCGAGGCACGACGGGTGAGTACCCGCAATTGCGAGATCCGCCAGGCCCCCATTGCCATGAAAACGGCCAGCACTACTGGGAACTCTTCGGGCAGCATCGACATGCCTACGGCAATGCCGGCCAGCAGCGCCTCCAGCCAACCACCGCGGAAGAGCCCGTAGAGCAGCACAACAACAGTGCTGACCAGGGCACCCGCCAAAGCGAAAAAAAGCACCACTTTCCGCGTCTGGCGCTGCAGTTGCGGAGCCTCGACCTCAAGCAGGCTCAAGGATTTGCCGATTTTGCCGATTTCGCTGTTGGCACCGGTGGCAACGACCTCAGCGATACCCGCCCCCCGTACGATCAGTGCGCCGGAAAATACAAAGGACAGATCGTCACCACCCGGCCTGGGTGGAGGATCTTCACCATCAGAACCCGCCTTCTTGCGCACCGGCACGGATTCACCTGTAAGCAGGGACTCGTCGGCTTGCAGATCTTGCACCGTGAGCACGCGCGCGTCGGCGGGCACCCGATCACCTTCGGCCAGCACGACCAGGTCGCCCCGCACTACTTCACGTCCGGCGATGCGCAAGCGCGCGCCATCACGGATCACAAGAGCGCGCGGACTCGTCAGGTCGCGCAGCGCTTCCAGAACCCGCTCCGTGCGCGCCTCCTGCACCACGGTAATCACCACAGAGAAGCAGGCAAAGGCGAGCAAAACCAGCGCTTCCTGAGCGCTGCCAAGTGCCAGATAGACCAGGCCGCCGCCAATCAGCAGCGCCAGCATGGGCTCACGAATGACGTCCAGAATAATGCGCAACGGTGTGCGCCGTTGTGTCTGCGGAAGCTCGTTGTAGCCTTCGCTTTGCAGGCGCAGGGCAGCATCAGCAGCACTCAGGCCAGGTAACTCTGAATCTCCTGACCGCGCAGAGTGCGTGGTCTTTCCCGTTTGGGAGCTAGCGACCTCGGCTTGATCTACTTCCAACGGGATCGCTCCGTGATGACCAGATTCATATTGGGGACCTGCCCGCGCCGTTAGGACCCTAAGTATATTGGACCAGCACTGGGTTCAAACGCACCAGTCGCCATTGCGCCCCGCAATGGCGGACGCTGGACTCATTGTCCGACTCAGGAACCGAAAAGTGGAAAGTATATGTCGTTGCCCGTCAAGACTTGCCCATCAAGACCTGCCTGGGTCCTGGGGCATGCGGTCCATCATCATCTGCATCATCGACTGCATCATCTGCATACGCTTCTCCATCATCTGGTGGTGCATGTCCATGCCGCCGTCCATCGGGCCCTTGCCCTGCATGCCGGCCATTCCGCCTGTGTCTGCGCCGTTGGCGGCCTTGTCTTTCATGCCACCCATGCCGCCTTTGCCCATCATGCCACCTTTGCCCATTGTATCCATCATCGCCATGCTGTCCTGCATGACCTTCATGTGCTCCGCCATCAGGGCGCTGCGCTGTTCCGGCGTCTTGGCTTGCATCATCTTGTCATGCATCGCCTGCATTACCTTCGTCTGCTCGTCCATACGAGCCATCTGCGCTTCGGGACCACCCATCTTCATAGGCATGTCCGCTGTGGGGGCAGAAGCAGGATGGTCGGTGTCATGCTCAGTAGGTGTCTGGCCGTATCCATTGACGCAGAAAGTGGCCATGGCGGCTGCAATTGCAAGTGTACGAATTGAAATCATGGGAAAGCTCCTGTGGCTTACATGAAGATCAGAATCGCGTTCCTGCAAGCAAGAACTGCGATTCAGGCCGGGCATCAGTTCGATAATCCAAGCCGCCCTCCTTTATAAACCCTGAGGACAAAGTAGTCGGTGCGGCAGCGAACTCAGCCTCACTAAAACGTCGCGCCTGACATGGTTAAGGCCGATTCAGCATTCACCTGTGTGCGCCAGCGCACTGACTACTTTGCACCGCAAGCGTTACTGTTTAAACGGTCTCATGAGAGCGGCCACAGGGCGGTCAGTAGTAGCTTGAGCCTGGGTCGCGAGAAGACGCATAAAGTTTACCGCGACCAGGACGATGCCTGAATGTAAGAAAGAGAATCGTCATGTTTGAAGCAATGGAGCATCTTCACCCCGGAACCGAGGCCCTGAAGGTTGTTGGTCCTGCGCATCTGGGTACGGTTACGTCTGTGCGTGGCAGCGTGGTCGATGTAAGGTTTGATAACCATCTGCCATCGATTTATTCAATGCTGCACGCGGGCGATAAAAACCGCATCATCATCGAAGTGCTGGCGCAGAGCGACGCACAACACGTGCGTGGGATTGCATTGACACCGACGCAAGGCTTGGCACGCGGCTCGGCGGTAGAAAACACCGGTGAGCCGCTGCAGGCGCCCGTGGGCAAAGGTACTCTGTCCCGAATGTTCGACGTTTTCGGCAACACCATAGACCACGGACCACCACTAACGGATGTCACATGGCGATCTGTGCACCGGGCACCGCCGCCGTTGGCAAAGCGTTCCACCCGATCCGAAATCTTCGCCACCGGCATCAAGGTGATTGATGTCCTGATGCCGCTGGAGAGTGGCGGCAAAGCAGGTCTTTTTGGTGGGGCCGGCGTAGGCAAAACCGTGCTGCTAACGGAGATGATCCACAACATGGTCGCCAATCAAAAAGGCGTGAGTATCTTCTGCGGAATTGGCGAGCGTTGCCGCGAAGGTGAGGAGCTTTACCGTGAGATGAAAGCAGCCGGCGTACTGCCCAACATGGTGATGGTGTTTGGCCAAATGAACGAACCCCCGGGTAGCCGGTTCCGCGTGGGGCATGCGGCGCTGACCATGGCGGAATATTTCCGCGACGAGGCTCATCAGGATGTGCTGCTGTTGATAGACAATATCTTTCGCTTCATACAGGCCGGCTCTGAAGTTTCTGGCTTGATGGGACGAATGCCTTCACGTTTGGGCTACCAGCCCACCATGGGCACCGAGCTAGCGGCCCTGGAGGAGCGTATCGCCAACACCGATACCGGGGCCATCACTTCGATCCAGGCGGTCTATGTGCCGGCCGATGACTTCACCGACCCGGCTGCTGTGCATACCTTCTCGCACCTGTCAGCTTCCATCGTACTTTCGCGCAGCCGCGCCAGCGAAGGGCTCTACCCGGCAATCGATCCGCTGCAATCGAGTTCCAAAATGGCCACGCCAGGCATCGTCGGTCCACGGCATTACAGCTTGGCGCAGGAAATCCGCAAGACACTCGCGCAATACGCGGAACTCAAAGACATCATTGCCATGCTCGGTCTCGAGCAACTTTCGCCGGACGACCGGAAGGTAGTCGCCCGCGCCCGCCGACTCGAACGCTTTCTCACCCAGCCTTTCTTCTCCACCGAACAGTTCACCAACCTCAAGGGCAAACTCGTCAGCCTCGAGGACGCCCTGGATGGCTGTGAGCGAATCCTGCGCGATGAATTCAATGATTACCCTGAGAGAGCGCTCTACATGATTGGGAAGATTGACGAGGCGAAAATGCAGAAGCCCACCAAGCGCGGCGCGGACCACCCGACGGAGGACAGACATGCAAGCTAACGTCATGAACCTGAGGATTCTCGTTCCGTTCGAACTCTTCGCTGCGCACTCTGGCGTGTTACGCATGGTTGCCGAGACCGACGAAGGCTCCTTTGGACTTTTGCCGCGCAGGCGCGACTGCTCTGCGGTGCTCGCACCTGGAATCCTGATTTGGGAAACAGAAACAGCCGGAGAGAGTTACCTGGCGGTCGATCAAGGCGTTCTGATCAAGACCGGAGCAGACGTTATGGTCTCCGTGCGCCGCGCAATCGTTGGCACCGACCTGGAACAGCTTCGTCAGTCAGTGGCGAAGGAGTTTCTGACGCTGAATGAGCAGGAGCAAAGTGTGCATGCCGTCATGGCGAAATTGGAAACAGGCTTTCTGCGACGCTTTGCAAACTTTCAAAATGAATAAAGAGGCTACAGGCAAAGCCAAAAACGCCAATCTGACCCTCGCCGAGCAGGTCGACGCAAAAGCCAGGCGGAAGATCAAGGCGCGCCGGGTTGAGACGCCGGGTGTTTGGTTCGGCTTGGGAATGATGGGGTTGATTGGATGGTCAGTTGTTGTCCCAACCCTGCTTGGCGCTGCGCTGGGCCTGTGGCTGGACCGGCACCATGTTGGCGGTCACTCCTGGACGCTGGCGCTGTTGGTCGCCGGGCTCTCGCTCGGCTGTCTGAATGCGTGGCATTGGGTTAGTAAGGAAGACAGAGCCATGCACAACGAAGAGGAGAATGGCCGTGATTGAGGCTGCGCCACTGATACTGTCGTGGATTGCGGGCCTGGGCCTGGGCAGTCTGTTCTTTGGCGGCCTGTGGTGGACCCTGCAAAAGGCGCTTGCATCGCGGCGACCAGCGGTCTGGATCGGCTGTAGTTTGCTGCTGCGAATGGGTTTGGTTCTGCCGGGAATCTACTTTGCCTTTGCGGGAGATTGGCGGCGGCTGCTGCTGTGCCTGCTGGGATTTGTCATGGCGCGAATCGGCGTGATCTGGCTGACGCGGTCGGCGGATGGTGGCAACCGACGGGTACCGGAAACCCGTCATGCAACTTAGTCCCGACGAGATGATCTTTTGGCAATACGGGTTCATTAAGCTCAACGGCACGATTGTGTTCACGTGGGTACTGATGCTGGTCCTGGTCGCTGGCTCCAAGCTGATCACGCGCAGACTTTCTCTGGATATGCAACGTGATCGGTGGCAGAACCTGCTGGAAATCGTCGTTACCGGCATAAAACAGCAAATCGTAGAGATAGGCCTGCGTGATCCAGACAAGTATCTCGGATTTTTGGGTACGCTCTTTCTCTTCCTCGCTATGGCCAGCCTGTTCACCGTCATTCCCGGCTACCAGCCTCCAACGGGTTCCTTGTCTACCACCGTAGCGCTGGCGCTGTGTGTGTTCGTCGCCGTGCCGTTGTTCGGTATCGAAGGACAGGGATTAGCGGGCTATCTCAAGTCCTACATTCAGCCAACGGTCATCATGCTGCCCTTCAACCTCATCAGCGAGGCTTCACGTACGCTGGCTCTTGCCGTTCGCTTGTTTGGCAACATGATGAGCGGTGCGATGATCATTGCCATTCTGCTCACCATCACGCCATTCATCTTTCCCATTTTCATGACCATGCTCGGGTTGCTCACGGGCATGGTGCAGGCATATATCTTCAGCATCCTCGCGGCGGTTTACATCGCCGCCGCAACGCGGGTCCGCAAGCCTGCACCTGAGCCCGAATCTGAGCCCGAATCTGAGCCTGCATCTGAACCCGGAGCAGTAACGTGACACAGCGATGAAATCATTAAAGGAAACCCTATGGACAGCATGACGATTATTGCGGTGGCGTCTATCGTCATCGCCGGCATCACTACCGGCTTCGGCACGATGGGACCCGCTTTAGCGGAAGGCAGAGCGGTCGCGACGGCGCTCAGTTCCCTGGCCCAGCAACCGGATGCTTCCGCCACCATCACCCGCACCCTGTTCGTCGGTCTGGCCATGATCGAATCCACCGCGATCTATTGCTTTGTGGTCTCGATGATTCTTATTTTTGCCAACCCGTTCTGGAATCACGTGATAGAAAAGGCCGCAAGTCAATAATGCTTATCGACTGGTTCACGGTAGGCGCCCAGGTCCTTAACTTTCTCATCCTGGTGTGGTTGATGAAGCGCTTTCTCTACAAGCCCACCCTCCACGCTATCGATGAGCGGGAAAAGCGCATCGCCGCAGAGCTCGCCGACGCCGGTGCCAAGAAAGCGGCTGCCCAGAAAGAGCGTGACACTTTTCGGCAGAAAAACGAGGAATTTGACCAACAGCGCACTGCACTGATGAGCCAGGCAAAAGACGAGGTGCTTGCAGAGCGTCAGCGGCTGATCGGACAAGCGCACGAGGCAGCCAACAAATTAAGCGCGAAGCGGAATGAGACGCTCAAAAACGATGCACTCAACCTGAATCAAGCCATCATTCACAGGGCCCAGCACGAAGTATTTGCAATCGCGCGTAAGGCGCTCATGGACCTGGCAGAAGTGAGCCTGGAGGAACGCATCGGCGAAGTATTCATTGCTCGCCTGCGGGAAATGGACGGGCCAGCGAAGCAGCGAATGGCTGAGGCCATCAGAACGGCCCCGGTGCTGGTGCGAAGCGCGTTCGAGCTGCCCGCTTCACTGCGCGAAGCAATAGAGCATTCCCTGAACGAGATCCTGGCGTCTGAAGTTCAGTTTCGCTTTGAGACAGCGCCAGATTTGGTCAGCGGTGTCGAGCTCAGCACCAATGGCCAGAAAGTTGCCTGGAGTATCGCGGAGTACCTTAAGTCACTCGAGCGCGGTATCGGCGAACTTATCAATCAACAGAGCAAGCCCGAGGAGAAGGAGGAGCTCTTGCGACTACCCGAACCGATAGCGGGAAGCAGTACCGGTTTCGAGCCTTCGCCTGTGATTCTGGAAAAGGCGAGCAGCCTGTGAACACGTAATGAGTGTTCCAGCCGAGAACCTGGCAAGCGTCTTTCACCGTGCTTTTGCACAAATGAGCTCGGTTCGTAGCGCCTTTGTGCCCACTCTGACGCCGCGCGAGGTGGGAAGGATTGCCAACATCTCTACCGGCATTGCCAAAGTCTCCGGCCTTCCCGACGTTGGGTTCGAGGAGTTGATCGAATTTCCCGGCGAGGTTTTTGGCATCGCGTTCAACCTGGACCCCGCTGAGATTGGTGTCGTCCTGCTCGGAGAATACTGGCAACTGCAGGTCGGAGATGAAGCAGAAAGGACAGGCCGTGTAATGGATGTAGCCGTGGGCGACGCCCTGCTGGGACGCGTCGTCGATCCCTTGGGAAAGCCACTCGATGGCTACGGCCCAGTGACCGCGAGCGAGCGACTCCCGATCGAACGTCCCGCTCCCGGCATCATGGACCGCGCGCCGGTCACGGTGCCACTGCAAACCGGCCTCAAGGTGATCGACGCCCTCATTCCTATCGGAAGAGGTCAGCGCGAATTGATCCTCGGCGATCGACAAACGGGCAAAACCGCCATCGCTATCGACACCATACTCAACCAAAAAAACCAGAATGTCGTTTGTGTCTACTGTGCCATCGGCCAGCGTGCCTCTGCGGTGGCGAAAACTGTGGCGGTTCTCAAAGACAACAACGCAATGGACTACACGGTGGTCGTTGTTACAGAGGGTAACGATCCACCAGGACTGGTTTATATCGCCCCTTATGCCGCAACCAGCATCGCCGAGCACTTCATGGAAGCAGGCCACGACGTGTTGATTGTCTACGATGACCTGACGCAACATGCTCGCGCGTATCGGGAACTGTCACTGTTGCTGCGCCGTCCACCCGGCCGCGAAGCCTTTCCAGGGGACATCTTTTACATTCATTCGCGGCTGCTCGAACGGGCGACACATCTGAACCAGGAGCACGGGGGCGGCTCGCTTACCGCGCTTCCTGTCATCGAAACCGAGGCGCAGAACATCTCGGCTTACATTCCGACCAATCTGATATCAATCACGGACGGCCAGATCTATCTTTCGCCGTCATTGTTCGAGTTAGGCGTGCTGCCGGCGGTTGATGTCGGTCAATCCGTTTCGCGGGTGGGCGGCAAAGCGCAACGACCGTCTTATCGCGCCGTGGCGGGTGACCTGAAACTGGCCTATGCACAGTTCGAAGAGCTAGAAACTTTCGCCCGCTTCGGTGCCCGGTTAGACGAGGGCAGCCGCAAGATCATTGAGCATGGCAAACGAATTCGCGCGTGTCTGAAGCAGCCGCAAAGCACCCCGGTTGCCGTGCCCGCGCAAATCACTTTGCTGTTGGCACTAAGCGAACAGCTTTTCGATGACGTGCCGATGGGCAGAATGCTGGATGCACAAGACGCGGTGTACCAGGCATCAATGAATATTTCAGCTGAGCTGCATGCGCGGTTTGATTCCGATGCGCCGTTGCTGGACGAGGATCGGGCAATGCTTATCGAGCTTGCCAAAAATACGTTGGCGAGCTTCTTATCGGGCCGGGAACAAACTGCCAAGCCAGCCATCGAGCAGCAGTCCAAGGACAGAGCATGAGCGACACCACAGCCAGCCTGGTTCGAAAAATAAAAAGTGCTGGTGACCTCCACTCTGTAGTGCGCACCATGAAGGCGATCGCCGGCTCCCGGATTACGCAATATGAGAACTCGGTGCGTGCGCTTGACGACTACTATAAAAGTGTCGAACTCGCGCTGTCCGTCTACTTTCGACAGAACACGCACAATGGTCTGGCCAATGCAGGCTACCTGTATACCGCCAGAACGCAGCCTCAGCCGCACACTCAGTCGCACACTCAGGCCAACATCATCAGCAGCGCCGTTGTGTTTGGCTCAGACCAGGGGCTGGTGGGTCAATTCAATCAGGTACTGGCGGAATATGTGGCCAAGTCGCTGACGATCCTGCCAGGAAAACTGCAAATCTGGGCCGTTGGTGAACGCGTTCATGCGCGACTTTTGGCGGAAGGCCTACCGGTGGCCGGACTATTCACCGTGCCCACTTCGGTCAAGGCCATCGTTCCGCTGGTTGGCCGCATCCAGGTGGAAAGCCGAATGCAGGACATCGATCATCAGGATGCGAGTTTTTTCGTCTTCCATAACTGTCCGCAGCCTGGTGGGTCATACCAGCCAGTCAAGCGACGGCTGCTTCCGCTGGACGCCCAATGGCAACAGGATTTGGCCAACGTTTTCTGGCCTAACCGGAACTTACCCGAAGTCATACCTGCTGGCACCGCAACATTGCGCACACTCATTGGTGAGTATCTCTTCATCTCAATCTTTCGCGCTTGTGCCGAATCTCTTGCCAGTGAGAATGCCAGCCGCCTGGCGGCGATGACGCGTGCGGAGCGTAACATCGACAAGCTATCCGATAGCCTTCTTGCCACCTTTCATCGCTTGCGCCAGGACGGCATTGACGAGGAACTGTTCGACGTCGTCTCCGGTTACGAGGCGCTGGGTGGATACGGGATGCGATTCACACTGTAGGTGGGGCGAGATGCAGGTCTGGTGCCTCGTGCAATGGCTTCTACAGCATCCGGCCTTGGTACGACAGCGCACAGACCACATTGCACGGCGCGCACTAATATGTTTTAGCGGTTCTACAAGCGCGGGTATAGGGCCGTATTCTCTGGTCGGCTTGAGTGAAGCACGAGTACCACGCCGCATCCGTGGACGCCAACTCCGAACACCCTATCGCCATCCACGCCCGATTGCTGGGGCTCAAGACTTCGCCAGGCGTTGCAGCAGGGCACCAAGGATCGTCACTCGCAGAGAAAGAAACCCCAGCTCCGAAGACGGCAACGTTAACAATCTAGCAAGGACACCGACCATGAATGAAACGACAGCCATGACCAAAGACCCGATTTGCGGAATGACCGTGGATCCAAAAACCGCACTTCACGTCGAGCGCGACGGAAAAAAGTCTTACTTTTGTAGCGACCACTGCCGCGAAAAGTTTCTCGCCGCGCCAACCGGGACCAAACCAGAAGGCAAGCCCGGCGGCTGCTGTGGATAGGCTGCGGCGACGCATCGCTGCTGTTGCCCCTGTTTCGACCGGACACCTGTCTAACCGGGGAAGTGAATGTCGAGCGCAACTAGTGCGAGCGCAGGTGCGGTCGTTGCGGGGCACCGAATGAAAGTCAGCCCTCTGGCCGGAAAGCTCCTCCCCCACTCAGCCCTGGTGAACGTGCCCAAGCTGGTAACAGCTTACTACGCCGAAGTCCCTGACCCCTCCGTTGCAGGCGAGCGGGTTTCCTTTGGCACCTCCGGCCATCGGGGCTGTCCGTTTGTGAGGGCTTTCAACGAACAACACATCCTTGCCATCAGCCAGGCCATTTGCCACTACCGGCAGCAGTGGCACATCGACGGCCCACTGTTTCTCGGCATCGACACACACGCGCTCTCGGTTCCGGCGCTGAAAACCGTGCTGGAGGTGTTGGCCGCCAACGGGGTCGACGTGATGCTGGCTCAGGATGATGAATATACGCCCACGCCTGTTATTTCCCACGCGATTATCTGCTATAACCGTGGGCGCGAGACAGGCCTTGCAGACGGCATTGTTATCACCCCGTCACATAATCCACCGCAGGACGGCGGCCTCAAGTACAACCCGCCCCATGGCGGGCCGGCCGACTCTGCCACTACGCAGTGGATCGAGGGAGCCGCAAACAAAATGCTCGAAACGGCACTCGCGGGCGTAAAACAAGTCCCGCACGCGACCGCCCTGCTGGCCTCAACGACTCACCGCCACGACTACGTCACTGCTTATGTCAACGATCTGGCCGAGGTGGTAGACATGGTGGCAATCGCCGGGTCTACACTCAAGCTTGGCGTTGATCCGCTTGGCGGCGCCGGAACGCACTATTGGGCACGCATTGCCGAACGCTACGGGCTTGATCTGACCGTGGTCGACGAGACCATTGATCCCACTTTCGCCTTCATGCCGGCTGATTGGGACGGACAGATCCGCATGGACCCATCGTCTGCGTTCGCCATGCAGCGTCTGATCGGTCTGAATGATAAATTCGACGTTGCATTTGCCTGCGATACCGATCACGACCGGCATGGCATTGTCACGCCGACCGCGGGCCTGCTGCAGCCGAACCAATACCTTTCTGTAGTCATCCACTACCTGTTCCTGCACCGACCACGGTGGAGCCAAGCGGCGGCCGTCGGTAAGACAGTCGTCAGCAGCCAAATGATCGATCGGGTTGCGGCCAGGCTCGGCCGCAGGCTCTTTGAGGTGCCGGTCGGGTTCAAGTGGTTTGTGGACGGTTTGCAGGATGGTTCGCTGGCGTTTGCCGGTGAAGAGAGCGCTGGTGCGTCGTTCCACCGCATGAATGGCAGCGTTTGGACCACCGACAAGGACGGAATCGTCCCCGCACTGCTGGCAGCGGAGATGACAGCGCGGACGGGGAATGACCCTGGCCAGCTCTACCAGGCTCTAGTTGAACAGTTTGGCGAGACCTTCAGCAAACGCATCGATGCCAAAGCCACTGTCGCACAGAAGACCATGCTGGGCCGAATCACATCGAAGCAACTGCGCTCAACCGAGCTGGCGGGCGCATCAATCCGGACCATCATCACTCATGCACCAGGTAATGGCGCGCCAATTGGCGGTGTGAAGGTCGTTGCAGATGACGGCTGGTTTGCAGCACGTCCGTCGGGCACAGAAGACATCTACAAGATCTATGCGGAGAGTTTTCGAAGTGCCGAGCATGCGCAGCGGATCGTGGAAGAAGCGCAAATAATCGTAAACGACACACTGCAGATAGCCCGCAGAATAATCCAGGAATCCTGATCACATGACCAGTAACACTGTTTCTGCCGAAATGCTTGAGAGGATCGACGCCTACTGGCGCGCCGCCAACTATCTCTCAGTTGGGCAGATCTATCTGCGCGACAACCCGCTGCTGAAAAAGCCGCTGGCGCTAGCGCATATCAAGCACATGCTGCTGGGGCACTGGGGCACAACTCCAGGCCAGAACTTCATCTATGTGCATCTTAATCGGGTCATCAAACAATATGACCTCGATATGATTTACGTTTCCGGGCCCGGCCACGGTGGTCCGGCTGTGGTCGGCAACACCTACCTCGAAGGCAGCTACAGCGAGATCTATCCCGATATCAGTCAGGACGAGGCGGGGCTGCGCAAACTGTTCCTGCAGTTTTCCTTTCCCGGGGGTATCCCGAGCCATGCGTCACCCGAGTGCCCCGGCTCGATCCACGAGGGTGGTGAGTTGGGCTACTCACTCAGCCACTCGTTCGGTGCGGTATTTGACAATCCCGACTTGATCGTCGCCTGCGTGGTTGGGGATGGCGAGGCGGAAACGGGGCCGCTGGCCACCGCCTGGCACTCCAACAAGTTTCTCAACCCAGTCACCGATGGCGCGGTGTTGCCAATACTGCATCTCAACGGCTACAAAATCGCCAATCCAACGGTTCTCGCCCGCATCACCCGCGAGGAGTTGGAGCAGCTTCTGCGCGGCTATGGCTGGACACCGATCTTCGTCGAGGGTCATGAGCCCGTGCCAATGCATGAGGCCATGGCTCAGGCGCTCGACAGCGCGGTCAATCAGATCAAGGAAATCCAACAGCGCGCCCGCAACCAGGGTGACCTCACACGGGCGCGCTGGCCAATGATTGTGCTGGCCTCACCCAAAGGCTGGACCGGCCCCAAAGTGGTCGATGGCCGTCAGATTGAGGGCACTTTTCGCTCGCACCAGGTGCCGCTTGCGGACCCGTCCGTTTACCCCGAGCACCTCGCGCTATTGGAAGAATGGTTGAAAAGTTACCGACCGCAGGAACTGTTTGACCCGCAGGGCCGGTTGAAACCCGAGCTGGCAGAGCTTGCGCCCAAAGGTGATCGCCGTATGGGGGCCAATCCGCATGCCAATGGTGGCCTGTTGCTGAGTGATCTGCGCATGCCTGATTTTCGCGCGTACGCCCAGGATGTGCCCACCCCCGGAGTTAAAGGCAAGGGTGATACGCGCGTGCTCGGGCCGTTTTTGCGCGATGTCACCAAGCTCAACAGCAGTCAGCAGAATTTCCGCGTTTTTGGCCCCGACGAGACACTCTCAAACGGACTGGCAGCCCTGTTCGAAGTCACGGATCGCCAGTGGGACGCTGCAACCCTGCCGAATGACGAGTTTCTCGCGCCCGCCGGACGCGTACTCGACTCGATGCTCAGCGAGCACCAATGCCAAGGCTGGCTGGAAGGCTATTTGCTGACCGGGCGGCATGGAATTTTCAACTGCTACGAAGCGTTCATTCACATCATCGATTCGATGTTCAACCAGCACGCCAAGTGGCTCAAAGTAACCGCCGAGCTGCCGTGGCGGCGCAAGATTGCATCATTGAACTATCTTCTGGCGTCGCACGTCTGGCGGCAGGATCACAATGGCTTCACCCACCAGGATCCCGGCTTCATCGACCATGTGGTCAACAAGAAGGCGGATATTGTGCGGGTCTATCTTCCGCCCGATGCCAATTGTCTGTTGTCGGTGATGGACCATTGCCTGCGCAGCCGCCACTACGTCAACCTGGTGATCGCGGGCAAGCACCCCGCGCCGCAATGGCTGAGCATGGATGCTGCCGTCAAGCACTGTACAGCGGGCATCGGTATCTGGCAGTGGGCCAGCAACGACCAGGATGACGTACCGGACGTGGTCATGGTCTGCTGTGGCGATGTGCCCACGTTGGAGACATTGGCCGCCATTTCCATCCTGCGTGAGCATCTGCCCGAGATAAGAATCCGCATGGTCAACGTGGTTAATCTGATGAAACTGCAACCACCCAGAGAGCACCCGCATGGCCTGAACGACCTGGATTTCGACGAAATCTTTACCCAGGACAAGCCCATCATATTTGCCTTCCATGGCTACCCCTGGCTGATCCATCGGCTGACTTACCGACGCACCAACCACGACAATATTCACGTTCGCGGCTACAAGGAAGAAGGCACCATCACCACGCAGTTCGATATGACAGTGTTGAACGACCTGGATCGGTTTCATCTGGTGATGGACGTTATCGACCGCCTGCCACAGACCGGTGACAAGGGCATCCGCCTCAAGCAACAACTGCAGGACAAGCTGATCGAACACAAGCAGTACATCAACCAGCATGGTCAGGATATGCCGGAAATCCGCAACTGGACCTGGAGCGGCACAATATGACCGCGACATCGGACTTGCGCGATCTGGGACAGAGCATCTGGCTCGGGTAACGCATTTATTGAAACACACACATACATGAGAGAACCACCATGAATACAAAAGCCCAAGTCACTCATCCTGCGGAGGAGAAAGAGCTTTTCCACACCAGCGATCCGAGTCCAAGACATGGGATTCAGCACATTCTCGTTTGCCTGGATGGTGCAACAGACTCTGCTATCTGTATCGCCTCCGCGCTATCGCTGGCGAATACCTTCGACAGCACGGTCACGTTGGTGCATGTGATGCAACATCATGACGATGGCTTCGGACCGCACACCACGGATGCTCTGGGTTGGGAAATAACCCGCCAGGAAGCAAAGGCGAGGTTGGAACAGGTGCAACAAGAGGCCGCACAGAAGTCCGGTCGGCGCATTGGCGTTCGACTCGAACAAGGCGCGCCCGCGAAGCGCATCGTTGCGCTTTCGCGTAAGCTAGGATCCGATCTCGTGGTTCTGGGCAGCCATGAACAGAGCGACCATCCCACGTGGCAACTTGGTTGCACGGCGCAACAAGTGCTCGCGGCCTCGCGCAGCTCAGTGCTCATCGCGCGCGGGAATGGAGCGCCGCCGACCTTCGTCCCACCGAAACGCATCCTGGTGCCACTGGACGGTTCGCCGCGAACCGAAAGCGTACTGCCAACCGCAGAGATCATAGCCCAGGTTCACGGAGCGCAGCTGGTGCTCGTCCATATCGTAGCGGAACCCTTGCGGACTGGCATTCTCAGCACGCCTGAGGATCTGCAACTGGCACGAGACCTCGCAACGCGTCTTGAGGCCCAAGCCTCGCGGTACCTGGAGGCACTGCGTCACCACGTGGGCTTCGACAAAACGCAAGTGGTCACGCATGTTGAGCGCCAGCCTGACAAGCGCCAGTTCCTGGTCGAGCTGGCAGCAAGAGAGAAGATAGACCTTATCGTGCTTTCAGCGCATGGCGCCACCTGCAATCCGGCGCGACCGTTTGGCAGCATGACCGCGCATCTGCTGACGCATTCAAAAGTTCCATTACTGATTCTTCAGGATCTGCCGAAGTCTGAACTTCCTTGCCATAGTGAGTCCGGTGAGCGCTACGCACCGCCGCTGCGTGGCACTTATCCACCAGATATCGCTTGAGCGCTCGTCCTGACATAAAGGACGGCGCAACGGTACCTGCTCTCGACACTGAAGCCAGTGCTGTTGCCGCATCGCAGCGGAACGTGCGGCGCGCGGTTAGTATGCGCAGGAGCCGCTTCACCCTGCCCCCCTTCAGGGCCGCGTTCGAGCGTGACTACCGATATCTGGCAGCGAGAAATGTCCACAACGCTTCGCTGCAAAGACCGACGGAATGGTTTCTCGATAACTACTACATTATCCGTCGCGTCGCGCGTCAAGTCGGTCAAGACCTTCCACCTGGCTTCGTGCGTCGCCTGCCCGTACTCGCAACTGGGCCCGAACAGGGTCTGCCACGAATCGATGCGCTGGCGCGTGAGTTCATCGCGAGGAAGAGCATCGAGCTGGACCACTCGATGCTGGACTGCTTCGTCAGCGCATACCAGAAGTCAGTCCCACTGAGCATAGCCGAGTTATGGGCCTTGCCGACGATGCTGCGAGCGGCTGTGCTGAGCAGCCTGTTATCTTTTCTTGCCGAACTGCAGGCGCCTGGTGGCGAGCAAAACGGGGTGGCCGTCTCGCGCAGTCGGGATCAGGCACCAGACAGCAACCCAGCGGTAGATCCTTCGATGGGTGTAGAGCGTTCGATCCGCGAGCTGCGTTTGCTCGCCGAGATGGATTGGCAAGTGTTCTTCGAGGAGCACAGTTGCGTCGAGGCAGTGCTGCGCAGTGATCCGGCAAAGGTCTATCCTCTGATGGACTTCGACACCTGTGATGACTATCGCAAAGCCGTTGAAGATCTTGCCTGGAACACCGGCGTGGCCGAGGAGGAGGTTGCGCGTCAAGCGGTGGTTCTGGCGAGCAATGCAGCCGGTGATCCTCGCCGTGGCCACCTGGGATTTTACCTGGTGGGCGAAGGACGGAGTGTGCTTGAGGCACAGATCGGCTTTTACCCCAGAGGGATTGAGCGCTTGCGCCGTCTGGTCAGGCGCTTTCCTACAATCGCATATCTTCTGCCGCTGACGACACTCACTGCCGGGCCGCTGCTGCTGGCCTGGTGGTATGCCGCCTATGCATTGCATATGACGTGGTCTCCACTGTCCAAGGTCGGGCTGGTGCTCGCCTGCATGCTCGCTGCCCCGCCTCTTTGGTCCGTGAGTGCCATGGTCCTGCAACGGCTGTATGCGAAGCTTTTGCCGCCGCGCAGGCTACCGAAGCTGGATTACTCCAACGGGGTACCCAACTCCGCCCGCAGCCTGGTTGTGATCCCGACTCAGTTTGCACGAGCCGAGGACGTGCAGGGTATGTTGCAGCAGCTTGAGCTGCACTATCTGTCCAACCCCGACCCGATGCTTGGGTTCGCGCTACTGACCGATTACCTCGACGCCACCGAGATACCGGTGGACGGAGAGCTGCTCGAGAGCGCAGCCGAGGGCATCGTCTTGCTGAATAACAAGCATGGCGATGGCGCGACAGGACCTTTCCTGCTGCTGCACCGCGAGCCACGCTGGAATCCAGCCGAGGGCCAGTTCATGGGGTGGGAACGCAAGCGTGGCAAACTCGAGGAGCTGAACCGGCGGTTGCGTGGCGACAAAGACACAAGCTTTGTACGGCGGGTGGGTGATCACGCGCGGCTTGAGGATATTCGTTTCGTCATCACTCTCGATAGTGATACTGAGCTTCCGTTGGGAGCTGCGCAGCGGCTGATTGGCCTTCTCGCACACCCATTGAACCGCGCCACCTTTGATGCCAGGACCGGCCGCGTCCTGGCCGGATACACGGTCGTCCAGCCGCGTCTGGAAACTTCGCCCACCAGTGCCCTCACCACTCTCTTTGCGCAGATTTTCGCGGGTAACGCGGGCCTGGACATCTATACCCACGCGTCCTCGGAGCTCTATCAGGATCTGTTTGGCTCCGGCATCTATTGTGGCAAGGGTATATATGACGTCGATTCGTTCACACGCAGCCTGAAGGGGCGCGTGCCGGAGAACACACTTGCAAGCCATGACCTTTTCGAAGGCATGCACGGGCGTACCGCTCTCGCTTCCGATATCGTTCTTTACGAGCAATACCCCTCGCACTACGCAAGCTTTTGCCGACGAATGCACCGATGGGTACGTGGCGACTGGCAGCTCTGGCCGTGGCTGCTGCCACGCGTGCCATCAACCGCTGGCAGCCTGCTGCGCAACCGACTGGCACCCATCGATCGCTGGAAGATCCTCGACAACTTGCGGCGCAGCATTGTAGGCCCATGCCTGTGTGTCTTGCTGGTGGCGGGTTGGACTGTGTTGCCTTTGCATCCACTGCTCACCACATTATCGGCCCTGGCTATCTTGCTGGCTCCCCTTATGCCAGCGTTTGCTGAGCCACGAAGGCGTCGCGAAGCTCTTGCACGCTGCGTGCTGGCCGTCGTATTTATGCTGCATGAGGCGACCGTTGTGGTCGATGCGATCGCACGAGTGCTGGTGCGAACCACGATTACGCGCAGGAATTTGCTGCAATGGACCTCAGCAGCAAACACGGCTCTGGGCTATTCAAATCAATCCTTGCGCAGGGCGCTCTGGCGGGAAATGTTCGGGTCGCCAATGTTGGCGGTGGGAATTACTGCCTTGGTGATTTGGCTCAGGCCGGCGGCACTAATTTATGCCGCACCCGTGCTTATCGTCTGGGCTCTCGCACCAGAGATCGCGCGCTGGGTGAGCAAGCCACGTCCGCAACACAGTACCCCACTGGCCGCAGAGGAAGAAAAACGTCTGCGTCTTCTGAGTCGAAGAACCTGGCTGTTCTTTGAAACATTTGTTGGGCCGGCCGACCAGTGGCTGCCCATTGACAACTACCAGGAAGTCCCTCGCGAGCAGACCGCGCATCGCACCTCACCGACCAACATCGGCTTGATGTTGATCTCGACCCTGTCAGCCTATGACCTCGGCTACATCGGACCAAGCGAACTGGCCCTGCGCTTGCGCCGCTCGTTCGACAGTATCGGGCGATTGAGCCACTACCGCGGCCATCTGCTGAACTGGTACGAAACCAAGAACCTTGAGCCCCTGCTGCCGCGCTACGTATCCACGGTCGACAGTGGCAACTTCGCCGGTTGTCTGTTGGCGCTTAAGAAAGGCTGTCATGAGGTGGCACAAGCTTACGTCATCCCTGCACACGCCTGGCGTGGACTGGGCGACTCACTTGCTCTGGTCGAGGCGAGTTTGATCACTCTGGAAGCAGGCGCTGATGTTTCGCAGGTCAGTCCTGAAAGCAAGTTGGCAGTGAATTCACTACGGGCAGTCCTGACAAGCATGCACGCGCACGTTGAAGACAATCAGGATGTGTCGATGTCCGCTGCCTATGCCACGCTGATGACATTATGCGATGAAACGTTAGTGAACCTGAATAGCGTCCTCTTGTCGCTGTTGCAAACCGGAGTCTACAGACACGAAACCGACCATCTACGCTCGCTTCGAACGGCAATGGGTGGCCTCGAACAACACCTGCACCAATTGCGGCGCGAGATCGACTCGCTGATTCCGTGGCTGTCGCTCACAGCAGAGCCTGCCTCGCGCGCGCTCGATCTGTCTGCACATGTGCGGCTTAACGAGATACCCGCCACGGCACTGCGGCTCGGCGCCGAACTCGCGACCTGGGAGTCCGAGCAGCGGCGCCTGGGGCAATTGACTGACGAGCTTGAGGACTCCGCCTCACGCTTGCGCGAGGCATTTGAGCGCGGTGGCGAAAGTGCCAGGGCATTGCAAGAAGAATTAACAAGTCTCGCGAATCGCGCCGACCGCGAAGCCTACGCGATGGATTTCCGCCTGCTGTTTGATGGCGAACGCAAGCTCTTTCACATCGGTTACAACGTCACAGCCGATCTGGTGGACCCACATTATTACGATTTGCTGGCATCCGAAGCCCGCTTGGCAAGCTACTTTGCCATCATCAAGCGTGACGTACCGGAGTCTCATTGGTATGCACTTGGGCGCCCGATGACGGTTGTGGCAGGTGGCCCTGCCCTCCTGTCCTGGGGCGGGACGATCTTCGAGTACCTCATGCCGTCGCTGTTGATGCGCAGTCGGCAGGGAACTTTGCTGCAGCAGAGCGCTGAGTTCGCAGTCAAAGCTCAGGTTGCTTATGGTGAACATCAGAACGTGCCTTGGGGAATCTCCGAATCGTCATATGCCCGGCTCGACGCGCACGAAACCTATCAATACAGGTCATTCGGCGTCCCCGGGTTGGGCTTCAAACGCGACCTCGAGGACGATCTCGTGGTCGCGCCCTATGCATCGGTTCTCGCTATGTCCATTCTGCCCAAAACCGTGGTCGATAATGTTGCACGGTTCGAGTCGATGGGTATGGGCGGAATATACGGACTGTTCGAAGCAATCGATTTTCGTCCCGATTCCTTATTGGAGACAGAAACCACCTCGTACGCGGTGGTGCGATCGTATATGGCGCATCACCAGGGCATGGTGCTGGTTGCACTCAACAATTATTTTAACCAGCAAATCATGGTGGATCGTTTTCATGCCGAGCCATCAGTTGGTGCTGGCGAAATGCTGCTCAACGAACGTGCGCCGACGACTGCGCCGGCCGAATGGCCACTGGTGGCGGCACCTGACCACCATAACGATGAAGAGACGGCGACGCCCCTACCGGCGTCCACTCCCTGGACACCTGAAGCGCAGGGAAGACCGCAAGCGTTCGTGTTCGGCAACGGCCGTCTCTCGACCATCCTGACCGATCGAGGTGGCGGTGGTCTGCGCTGGCAGGGACTTGCGCTCACGCGCTACCAACCCGACCCCACCTGCGATGGCGACGGCATCTGGTTCTATGTTCACGATAAGGACCGCGGCAACACCTGGCTTGCAACCTCAGAGCAAGGGCGGACGACCTATGCGGCGCTCAAGGCGAAGTTCCATCAGCGCGATCACGGGATCTCAGTTCACGTGGCCATTGCGGTGGCACCTGCAGATGACGTGGAGCTACGCCGGGTCACGCTGCACAATGAGACAGACCGCCCCAGGCGTCTGTCGCTGACGAGCGCGGGCGAGCCGGTGTTACTCAAGCTCGCAGATGCTGCCTCCCATCCCGCGTTCGCGCGAATGTTCATCGAGAGCAAGTACGTCGCTGAGCTGGATGCCCTGGTTTTCACGCGCCGACCACGGTCCGACAACGAGGGTCGCGCGGTTCTGGTGCACCGACTGGTGAGTGAAGGAAAGGCGGTCAAGTTGGGTGGCTATCAGACGGACCGCTCCGACTTCTTTGGACGCTGTCGGAGTGTTCGAGAGCCGCGTTGGCTCGAAGACAGCTCCAGAACTGATCAGGGCCGCGTCGGCACGGTGATCGATCCGCTGATGGCCCTGACTGCGGATGTGATGCTCGCGCCCAACCAATCGGTGACCTTTGCGTTCGTCACGACGGTGGCGCGCTCGCAGAGCGCGGCGGTCGCGCTCGCCGCACAGTATGGGACGATGCAGGCCGTCCGGTGGTCATTTCAGGATGCACAAAGACAGAGCGCTGGGCGATTGGCGCGCGCAGGGATCAACCCGAGTCTTCTTCCCCCTGTCCAACGTTTGTTTTCCGCACTGCTGTTCGTCGACCCGACGTTCCGCGAAGCTCCCGCTGCCAGTCCGAACACCGCAACACCGCGCCCGCGCAAGAACGCGTTCTGGGGTCAGGGAATATCCGGTGATCTTCCGCTCGTTGTCACACGGGTAGCCGATCCAGGCTCGATGCTTGTCCAGCAACTCGTGCTGGCACAGCGTTATCTTCGATCGTGCGGATTCGCCTTCGACATCATCATGTTGGACGCAGAGCCCTCCGGCTATTTCACAGAGGGCGTGGGTACTCTGCATCATGCACTGGCGCAGGTGGATCTGAGCGGATGGCTCAACAAACGGGGGGGCGTGCACCTGCTCTCCGTGGATCAGCTCAATGATGATGCCTGTCGCCGCCTTGTGGCGACCGCGCGGGTCGTCCTCGACACACGCAATGGTACTCTTTCGGACCAAATGAGCCGGCACATCCAACGACCTCCGGTGCTGCCGCGCTTCGAGCCGACCTCGTTGCAAGAAACAGTCTCCCCGCCTGTAAGCGCTCGTCCAACACTGCTCTTTGATAATGGACTGGGCGGCTTTTCCGAAGACGGTCGGGAATACATAATCTCTGTCCGCCCGGGTCACCCAACCCCTGCGCCGTGGTGCAACGTGCTGGCAAACCCGGAGTTCGGTTGTATCGTCAGCGAGTCGTCACTCGGCTCGACCTGGTCTGCGAACGCCGGCGAGAACCGACTTACGCCCTGGCGCAATGATCCGGTATTTGATACCCCTGCCGAAGTGCTCTACCTGAGGGATGAGGAAACTTCTTCGATCTGGTCGGCGACCCCGCTGCCAGCAGGCGGCGAAGTCGAAACCAGAGTTCATCATGGCGCCGGGTATACGACCTACGTGCGCGAAAGCCACGGCCTGCAGCAGGAGCTCACGATCTTTGTGCCGCCGAATGCACCGCTCAAGGTTGCGCGTCTTCGATTAAAGAACATGCTTCCGCGTCACCGGCGTCTCACGGCGACCTACTATGTCGAATGGGTACTGGGCAGCTTGCACATAGAGCAAAGCGCATACGTCGAATCTGAGCTCGAACCCGCGAACGCTTGCCTGCTCGCCACCTGCGACTGGAATGCCGAGTTCGCCGGCCGGGTCGCGTTCCTCGCCGCCGAACGGGACTTGCATGGGTTTACCACGGACCGTACCGAGTTCCTGGGCCGTTCGGGCAGCTACGCCCTGCCGGACGCACTCACGCGCTGGGGGCTCAGTGGTCGTATTGAAAGCAGCGGCGATCCCTGTGGCGCGTTGCAGGTGCATTTCGAGCTTGACGCAGCAGGGGAATTAAATGATGAAATCGTTACCCACTTCGTGCTGGGACAAGCATCAACACGGGCTGACGCCATTGCGCTTGTCGGTCGTTTCCGACGTCAGGAAGTCATTGACGCGGCATGGAAGGAGTTGGGCACATTCTGGGACGACCTGCTGGGCTGTGTGCGTGTAAAAACTCCGGAGCCAGCGATGGATCTTCTGCTCAATCGATGGTTGCAATATCAAAACCTGTCATCTCGCATCTTCGGTCGGACGGCTTTCTATCAATCGAGTGGTGCCTTCGGCTTCCGCGACCAACTGCAGGACGTACTCGCCCTGATGCACGCAGCACCCGCTCGGGCACGTGCGCATATTCTGGAAGCAGCAGCCCATCAATTCGAGGAAGGCGACGTGCTGCATTGGTGGCATCCGCCTTCCGGGCGCGGTGTGCGGACACGCTGTTCCGACGACATGGCGTGGCTTCCCTACGTCACCGCGTGTTATGTCTCCGCTACCGGTGATGGATCGATTCTGGCCGAGCGGGTTCACTTCCTCAAGGGCGAACCGTTGGCAGACAAGGAGCACGATCGCTACGCCGAATATGCGCAGTCCGAACAGAACGAACCCCTTATGGAGCACTGCCGTCGGGCGCTCCATCGCGCATTAACCTCGGGCACTCATGGGCTTCCACTGATGGCAGGTGGCGACTGGAACGATGGGATGAACCAAGTTGGCGCAAAAGGTCGTGGTGAGAGCGTGTGGCTTGCCTGGTTTCTGTGCGCCACCATGAACCGTTTTGCGGACATCTGCGAAAGGTCCGGGTCCGCAGCGGGCGAAGCTGCGGCATGGCGTGCTCGTTCGGAATCTCTGCGGGCTGCGATCGAGGCGAACGCATGGGACGGCGCCTGGTACCTGCGGGCGTTTCATGACGATGGCTCGCTGGTGGGGTCGAAAAGCGCGCGCGAATGCACCATTGATTCAATTGCACAGTCGTGGGCGGTGCTTTCGGGGGTAGGCGACCCGGAAAGAGCGATTATCGCAATGCGTGCCGCCGATGAACAACTCGTGCATGAGCAGGACCGGCTCATTTTGCTGCTTCGTCCACCCTTTGATGTCACGGTGCACGACCCTGGATATATCCGCTCTTACCCGCCTGGCGTTCGCGAAAACGGTGGACAATACACGCACGCTGCCACCTGGCTGGGGTGGGCCTATGCGGCGCAAGGAGACGGACAGAACGCGGCGCGCGTTTTCAACCTCATCAATCCCATATTGCGCACCCAGACCGTGGCGGATTCTGAGCGCTACCGGGCCGAACCCTATGTGCTGACCGGTGATGTCTACAGCAGCGCCCCGTGGGTCGGTCGTGGCGGTTGGAGTTGGTATACCGGCTCGGCAGCATGGGCTTACCGTCTTGGCATCGAAGCAATCCTCGGGCTGCGTAAGCAAGATGGTCATCTGTTCATTGATCCTTGCATTCCACCCGAGTGGAACGGCTTCGAGGCATGGATTCGCGTTGGCGCCGAAGAGGTTCACATCGTGGTCGAGAACCCACATGCCGTGAGCCGCGGCGTCGCCAGCATCACGCTCAACGGTACACCGCTGGCTTCGAACCGGATCGAGTCAGCGGCAATTTCGACGGGAGGACCGCATGAAGTGTGGCTGCGATTGGGCTCCGAAAGTGACAAAGCAACAATACCCGGCTCATTAGTGAACGATAGATAATCAGCAACGTTGCCTGGAGCGATGCGGGTATTTGTTTATGCCCCCAGTTATTTTGATTTCCTCAAGAAGCTTGACCCGCTTCGATTACAGGACTATTTTTTGGCTTAGGCATATGCCTTAGCCTATGCCTGTAAGAGGGTGATCAAGATGAATGAATTTGAACGACATGTCCGCCTTTTTCGCAATGGTCGAAATCAGGCTTTGCGCATCCCCCGCGAATTCGAACTGGAAGGCAATGAGGCCATCATTCGCAAAGAGGGTGATCGGCTGATTGTTGAACCTATCCGTAAGGGACAATTACTCACCTTGCTTTCAAGCCTGGAGCCCCTGGACGAGGAATTTCCGGATATTGACGACGATCTCGCAAACCTGGATGACGTGGAGTTGTAGCGTTGTCGCTGCGCTACCTGCTTGATAGCAACATACTCTCGGACCTGTTCAGGCACCCACGCGGCGAAATAGCCAAACGGATTTCTGCCGAAGGCGAGACCAGTATTTGCACCAGCATTATAGTTGCAGCTGAACTGAAATTCGGCGCAGAGAAATCGGCTTCCAAGAAACTGCTAACTCGCGTTGAGCTGATTCTCTCGGCTTTGGAAATTCTCCCACTGGAAAGACCCGCCGATCAGCATTACGGACAAATTCGCCAGCACCTGGCCAATCAAGGCAAGATTGTGGGTCCTAATGATCTGCTCATCGCTGCTCACGCGAGAGCAATGCAACTCACGCTCGTCACTGCAAATACACATGAGTTTTCACGGGTGCCTGATTTAAAAGTGGAAAACTGGTTAACTTTGGTCCGCAATCCCTGAATGTCATTCGATTATTCCTCTTTAGAGATCTTACGACAGCACCACCCCGGCTGGCGCTTGCTGCGGTCTGATCATGCAGTGCTGGTAGCAAGTTTTCTGCACCGGGTAATCGTGGCACCCAACGTTCGACTCATGGCCGCGGCAGAATTGGCTGAGTTGTTGGAGGACGAGCTCTATGCCTTGCGTCAACAACTGGGTGAAGATGTATTTCCCAAAAAAGCACTGGATTACCTGAACGATTGGGCCGCTGTGGACAAGGCTTGGCTGCGCAAATTCTACAAACCCGGCACCGACGAAGCACAATTCGACCTGACTCCAGTAACCGAAAAGGCCATTGCCTGGTTATCGCAGCTTTCAGAGCGACCATTCGTTGGTACTGAATCCCGCATGTTGACGCTGTTTGACCTGCTCAAACAAATGAGCGAAGGCAGCGAATCTGATCCCGTTATCCGTCTCGCCGAGCTACAGAAAAAACGTGACGCAATCGACCTCGAGATGGAGCGGGTTCTGTCTGGTGATATGCCTTTGTTGAACGACACCGAGTTGAAGGAACGCTTCCAGCAATTCATGTATGGTGCTCGCGAGTTGCTCACGGATTTTCGGCAGGTGGAACATAACTTCCGTCAACTTGACCGCCGCGTCCGCGAGCGGATTGCTTTGTGGGAAGGCAGCAAAGGTGAGTTGCTGGAAGAAATCATGGGTGAACACGATGCGATCGCTGATACCGATCAAGGCAAAAGCTTTCAGGCTTTTTGGGACTTCCTGCTTTCCAGCCAGCGACAGGAGGAACTGACAACGTTGCTCGATCGCGTATTAAGCCTGCCCGCCGTGGCGGAGAGCAACCCGGACAGTCGAACCCGGCGTGTACATTACGACTGGATGGAGGCTGGCGAACACAATCAACGCACGGTGGCTTTGCTGTCACAGCAATTGCGGCGTTTTTTGGATGACCAGGCCTGGCTGGAAAATCGCCGCATTATGGATATCCTGCACGGGATTGAAAGTAATGCATTGGCATTACGAGCGCAATGGCATAGAGGCACACCACCCAATGTCTTTATGCAGATGGCCCAAGCTGGAATGGACATCGAGTTGACCATAGAGCGGCGACTGTTCACACCTGCCATTAAACCTGTGATTGATCAGTTGACCCTGCAAGCGGGCGATGAAAACATCGATCCTTCAGCTTTGTTCGATCAAGTGGTAGTGGATAAGGAAAGGCTACGCCGTCACCTACGCCAAGCCCTGCAGTTACAGACCCAAATCACTTTGAGTGAGTTGGTTACCACCCAACCGTTGCAGCATGGACTGGCTGAACTGGTGGCTTATCTGATGTTGGGCCGTGAAGGCTTTAATGCTGTAGTAGATGAAGCTACGCTTGAGCCCATTAACTGGCAGATTGACATCACCGATGAACGAGAATTGATTCGTAGCGCGCTGTTACCGCGGGTCATATTTTCTCGATAAGAACGCAAAACAGGGCACGATCCAAACATGCAAGATAAGATATCGATCGCAGATGACAAACCCGCTCCCACCGCGGATTTGTCTGTGTTGCTTATAGGCTTGTTTAAGGGCGTTATCTGCCGTCAAGCCGACGAAAGGCTTTGGGCTGCCTTGTTGAATCTGCAAGCACGGGTGCGTGATTATGTGGCGGTGCTTGATCTCGAACTGGTGCTGGATGAAGCAGAAGGCTATGCCTTCTTGAAGAGCCGTCCCGAACCCAGTGATGATGAACCCGCACCTCGCCTGCCCCGCCTGGTGGCTCGCAGACCCTTGTCTTTCCCGCTGAGCTTGATGTTGGCGCTGTTGCGCAAGAAACTGGCTAAGTTTGACGCCAGCGGCGGCGATACCCGATTGGTGTTGAGCTTCGATGAACTGGTAGAGCTGGTACGCGTATTTCTGCCCGATGGAAACAATGAAGCGCGCTTGATTGACCAGATTTCAATAACCATCAATAAGGTTGTTGAATTGGGTTTTCTGCACAAACTCAAAAGCTCAGGCACGACTGCCGGTGCATTCAGCTATGAAGTACGGCGAATTATAAAAGCGTTTGTTGATGCCCAGTGGCTGGCCGAATTCGATGAGCGATTGGCGAGTTACCGGCAACAGTTAGCTACTGATTCCACTGCCAATGACGACCCAGACCTTGAGTGACATGCAAACACTGGGCCTGGATTTTATCGCTGACGATACGCTGACAGGCTTTCGCCTGTTACGGCTTGAAGTACTTAATTGGGGCAGTAGTGTCCGGTTAACTTGCAAAATCATGCGCCAGTACCGAGCATTGGTCCGGGTTACAGAGCGATTTATTTTGGTGTCGATTTGAAATCAGTTTACTCTCATTCAGGTTCGCGTAATTTCCAGAGGTTGATAACTCTGGAGACGCGCCATGAATTTGGGCAAGACACTGTTCGCACAACTCATGGAGTTCATTCCATGGACCAGCTTTGCTCGTATCGTGGCGCGTTATGGCGGCGATACCCGAGTGCGCAGTCTGTGCTGCAGCGAGCAATTTCGGGCTATGGCTTTCGCCCAGCTGACCTATCGCGAAAGTCTGCGGGACATCGAAACCTGTTTGCTGGCCAACCAATCGAAACTGTACAGCACGGGTTTTCGAGCACCCGTCAAACGCTCGACGCTGGCCGATGCCAACGAGGGACGCGACTGGCGTATCTGGGCGGACCTGGCAGCGCTGCTCATTCGACGAGCACGCAAGCTCTACTGCAACGACAGCTTCGGCGTCGACTTGGACAACACCGTCTACGCGCTGGATGCCACGACTATCGATCTGTGTCTGTCGTTGTTTCCATGGGCGCCGTTTCGTTCCGCCAAAGCGGCCGTCAAGCTGCATACCCTGCTGGACTTGCGCGGCAACATTCCGGCCTTTCTTCATATCACCGATGGCAAGACCCACGAGGTCAATGTCTTGGATTTGTTGGCCTTCGAAGCCGGGGCGTTCTATGTGATGGATCGCGGTTATCTGGACTTTGGGCGATTGTTCACGCTGCATCAGACGGCGGCGTTCTTTATCACCAGAGCCAAGCACAACATGGACGCGCGCCGAGTGTATTCGATGCCAGCAGATCGAAGCACCGACATCATCTGCGACCAGCGTATCGCTTTGAACGGGTACTACGCTTCGCGGGATTATCCCGAGCAGTTGCGACGCATACGTTTCAAAGACCCGGAGTCTGGCAAGACCCTGGTGTTCCTGACCAACAACACCGCCTTGCCGGCATTGACCATTGCCGCATTGTACAAAAGCCGTTGGCAGGTCGAGCTGTTCTTCAAGTGGATCAAACAGCATCTGCGCATCAAGCGCTTTATCGGCACCAGTGAGAACGCAGTGAAAACGCAAATCTGGTGTGCCGTGGCTACTTATGTGCTGATTGCCATTGTCAGAAAGGAGTTGCAACTGGATGCTTCACTCTACACTTTGCTACAGATTTTATCGGTGTCTGTTTTTGAGAAAACCCAGCTGCACCAAGCCTTTGCAGGTGTTGGGCAACTTCAAAACCAGACAGACTTTCATAACCAGTTAAATTTATTCGACTTTTAACCGAACACTACTGATTGGCGATAAACTGTCACTGGATGCGTAGAACAATCCAAGAAATTCATTTCCTAACACCACGGCTACCCGGCAACTCATTCAACTCATAACTTGTACTACGCCCTCCCGCCTCCGTTTTGCGCAGCACGCCGCGCGTGATCAGATCGTTGATATCTCGCAGCGCGGTATCTGCCGAACACTTGGCGATGGCGGCCCATTTACTGCTGGTGAGTTTACCTTTGAAACCATCAAGCAGTTGGTTGAGCAGCTTCACCTGGCGCTCGTTCAATGGCGTGGTTGCCCAATGCTGCCAGAAGCGCTTTTTAACCAGCACGCCGTCAAGGGTGTGTTGCGCCTGGTCCACCGCACGGTGCAGGCTGGTGAGGAACCAGGCCAGCCACTCCGTGACATCGATTGAACGTTTTTGCGTTCGCTCCAGGATGTTGTAATAGGCTTTACGCTCGCGCTGAATTTGCGCCGACAGGCTGTAAAAACGCTGCGAGCTGCCATCGGCTCGTGCCAGCAAGAGGTCGCCAATGGCTCTGGCGATGCGGCCGTTGCCGTCGTCGAATGGGTGCAAAGTGACAAACCACAAATGGCCGAGTCCTGCCTTGATCAGCGGCGGCTCGTTTGCGGCAGCATTCAGCCACTCAAGAAAACGACCCATTTCACCATCCAGACGATCTGCTGGCGGTGCTTCAAAATGAACCTTCTGGCGACCGATGGGGCCAGACACCACCTGCAGCGGGCCGCTGGCATCGTCACGCCAAACTCCAACCTTCAGCTTGGACAGGCCGGAATAACCGGTGGGAAACAAGGCGGCATGCCAAGCGCACAAGCGCTTCGATGTCACGGGTGCAGGGCTGTTTGCGGTGGCATCGAGCACCATTTCCACCACCCCTTCCACGTGCCGATCAACCGGTGCCAATGCACCGATGTCGACGCCCAGGCGGCGGGCGATGGACGATCGGACTGAAGCAACGTTCAGCAACTCACCCTCGATCTCACTGGTCTTGACCACATCTTCGGTGAGTGCGCCAAGACTGGCCTGATCTCGCAATACCATCCCAGCATCAGCCAGGCGGCCCAGCAAAAGCCCTTGCGCACGGCTCACCTCGGCCATCGGTCCAGCCAGTGTCTTGTAATCAAAGCGCCAGCTTGGCCAATCGCTGGCCTGCCAGATGTATTTGTAATCACCGCTTTTCATGCGGAGATTATGAGCTGCATTCACCGCATGCACAAGGTTCTTGCCGATGTTCCTGAAGCACACAATCAAGTTTAATCGGGTGAGGATATTAGCGAGCTGGCATACGACTGTCTGGTTGCAGCTTTCAGTGATCTCCAAGCCACGGTTTGCTGGAGCTGATCAACGCCCATCAATTTGCAACGTCACGAAAGTCCGCACACCTGGCCCATGCGCTAGGAGCCTGGACATACCTGGACATACTGCCAGCGTTTCAGCTACCCAGGCTCATTGAGCGACGGAAAAGCGCAAGACTGGCGAAAAAAAATGCGCCCCCCAGCCCAGCCATCCTGTTTGAGTGTTTCCATATCCGTGTGGATATGCACCAGATAGTTTTCTGAACTGCTTTTTACTTTGGAGTTGTTGCCAAAGCCATCGGCTAGACGCGCCAGAGCATCTGCGCGACGCCAGGCAATCGGTTCCGGTCTGGCTCGAACCTCATCAATCGCGGTTTCTGACGGTCCCGCGGGAACGTCCTGCAGTTCCTGGTATTACTCTTCCATAGCCTGTTCCAGCACCTGCTGAATCAGGCTGCCTGTTTCTGGCGGCAAGCGGCCGCGAATTACCCAATAACCATCATCATCCTCAAACCAACTCAGTTCCCGTTGGAGATGTTGTTCTTGCGCTTTCTCCAGCGCCTCATTACGTTTCACCGAACGATAATTCCGCACCAGCCGCTCCACATGGCTGGCAGTGCCGAAGTGCGCAATCATCAACAGATAGTTTTCATTCTTGCGTGTTGCCACGCGAGTCTTGGCACGTCCCTTGAGGTCACTGATTTTGCCCTTGCGGAAAGCAGCGCTGATCTTTGGCAAATCCTGCAACACATGAGCCACACGAATCCGTTCGCGGGCCACACCCAAAGCCATGCCACATTTCCAGTTCAGCCAATGGGCGCAGGACAGAACACCTTTGCCCGCCCAGCCCTCGCAAGCATCAAACTCGCGGATCAGTTCGAGCAAGCGAAAAGTAGCCGCGTGGATATGGGCGGCCAGTTCGGTGATTTGATCAGCCAATTGCTCCTTCTGATGATGGCGCACGGCGAGTTGCCCGGATAATGCCGCCTGAATTGAACCTGATTTGAATCTTTCGCACTCACTATCAGCAGGTTATGTAAGATCGTCATTTAAACGTTGGGACCCTACTGAGTCCAGCCCTTATCGAAAGATAAGGAACCAGCTGTCCCGCCGCCTCCACCACATTGCAGAACCCCCCCTTTATTGGGGGTTTTTTGTTTATCCCACGCAGTCAATTTGCTTTGCCATGTAACACTTTACCGATTTCGACTGCAGGACTAACCTTTGGGCTTAGCCTGTGCTTTGGCCTATGCCAATTAACAGGCACGCAAAATGAATGAATCTGAAAGACATGTACGCCTTTTTCGCAATGGCCGGGTTAAGGAAAGAAAGCCCGAAGAACCCGATGCCCTGGGGAGGCCTGCAATATCACAGGGCCATGGCCTCAGGCGCGGGAAAACTGAAGAACATCCACAACAATCTTTTTACTTTGGTTGGTCACGCCACCGTAAAGCAGTTCCTGACAAGCAGCTAATGAACAGGCCCATGTAGATCTGCATCAGATCTCGTGCCAGGCTCATTTCAGCCACCCTCCTGGCAGCGTCGTCGACCATCGCAATCAAAGCATCACCTTGTGTAACAAGCCGGTTTGCGAGGTTTACCCACGCGAACCCTATCCAATTGCAGGTTTTCAGGCTTTAACGATTATCAAGCCAGGCGTCTGAATCCAATCCATCCTGCTACCAGCATCATGAAGGCCATGATGATCATGCCCATCTGATTGATGGTAGGAATGCCTTCAAAGAATACCGAGTTGGTAACCAGGCACGAATTACCCTGCCCATGGCTGATTTCCAGGTTGCCTTAGGTGCAGCCGTTATCCACCTCTACACCGCTGTCATAGCCGGATTCAACCACCCAACAGTTGGAGCTTGGCCACTGGGGCACTACGCTGGTGGTAAAAACCTCATCTCCATAGCCATGGAAAACCTGGCAGGCATTTGAAACGGAAGCTCCAGCAGCGCCCTCTGAGCTCCTGCACGACGGTAATCACCACAGAGAAGCAGGCGAAGGCGAGCAAGACCACAGCTCTCCCGCAGCGGAGAGAGCGACTTCGGCTGGGTCTATTTCCATCGGCTGCGCTGCGTGATGGCCTGATTCATAGCGGTAATCTGCCCGCGTCATTGCAACCGTGCGGATGCTGGATGAGCCCCGAGGTCAAACACACTAGTCGTCACTGCGGTCCGCATTGCCGGGCCCCGGATCCACTGTATCTACCGGCCTTCCCTTCAGCACTTTGCGTCCGCTGATCATGGCTGAGGTCAGACCGCCGCCCTCGCGCAGTTCCGTGATCACCACCCCGGCGACATGGATCACGATGCCGCTGGCAAGCAGATAGAAGCTGTAGAGATGGACCAGGGCGAAGGGCTCACGCAGTGAGCGCATGTCCGCGTACGAGGCCTTGTCGTACATCTCGGGCGAATACGGCACCAGCGTAGCGGGGTCGACGCCGGGCGCCGCGATCCATTGTGCAATCCAGGCGCCGAAAGGCGGAAAATATATATCGGTGCCAGCCAGCAGCAGCCCGGTCGACGCCTGCACGATCATGACCAGCAGCAAGCCGGCGACCGCAATGCGCCCCAGTGGATTGTGACCCAGATAAGTCTCGGGGTTGCCTGCGACAAACGATACGACATAGCTGCGCAGGCGTCGGAAGTAGCCCTTGCCGCCCGGCAGCATCTGGCGCCAGCGCGCGTGATGGTTGCCGAAGAATCCCCAGACAATCCGCACGGCGATGTTCACCACGA
>JAWXBM010000055.1:0-14025 GCA_034440115.1 Lysobacterales bacterium
GGCGGCGCTGGCTGTTCGCACCAACAACAGCCGTTCCAGTGCCAGGCCCTGACCCTGCAAAGCAGCCGGGTAAGGTATCCAGGGTGGGTCGATCAGTATCAGCCATTCGCCTTTGTGGCTGATTTCTGCAAGGGCTGGAAACAGCAGGCTGAACTCGCCCAGGCCATGCGTGCTGGCAATCAGCTCGGTAACCGCTCCCAGCGGCCAGCCGCCACCGGGCAGGCGTTTGTCCAGGCGGGTATGGCCGGTAGCCAGCGTGCGCTGGCTGCGATTGGGTTCCCGGCCGCGCCACAGTTGCGGTGCACTGGCCAGCAGCTTGTCCAGGGCAGGAGATGGGTCTGGCGGCGGGGTCATGGATAAAGCCAGAGATAAAGTTTGAGCGCGTGACATGGTGCATATCCGTGTTCGGTATTTGCTGCTTGGTTGAAGTAATTAGAAGCGGTCTCAAAAACAGAGATTTTGTTTCCAGGCTAGGCCCGCGAAAAGCGCAATGTACACGGTAGTACATGAGTATTTGAGCGGGCCGAGAACAACGCATGGGAGCAAAAGATCATTTTTGAGATCGCTTCTAGTGATCCAGCCGTGGCCGGATAACACCCACGCCCAGTCCTTCGATGCTCAACTCCTGCTGTCGCAGGTCGATTTCTATCGGCTGGAAATCGATGTTCTCAGGCAGCAGTTGCACGCGATGGCCGCGGCGCATGAAGCGCTTCACCGTGACTTCGTCCTCCAGCCTGGCCACCACGATTTGGCCATTGCGCGCTTCCGGCGTGCGGTGTACTGCCAGCAGGTCACCGTCGAGTATGCCGGCATCCTGCATGCTCAGGCCTTCCACCCGTAACAGGTAATCTGGCCTGTGGCTGAACAGGGCAGGGTCGATACGGTACTCATCTTCGATATTCTGCTGTGCCAGTATGGGGCTGCCAGCAGCCACCCGGCCGATCAGCGGAATGCGCACCTGGGCGCTGGCCGGCAACTCGGGTACGGACAGGGGCAGCAGGGTGATGCCGCGCGACAAACCCGGCTCTATACCGATCATGGATTTCTTTTCCAACGCGCGCAAATGGGCTTCGGCGGCATTGGGGGAGCGGAAGCCAAAGTGCTTGGCAAGCTCTGCTCTTGTAGGAGGAAACTTATTTTTATCAATGAATTGCGAGATAAACTTAAGAATTTCTCTTTGTCTGGCGGTGAGGTCTCTTTGGCGCATGACGGGCTCCGGTGATGAGTAGTTACGAGTATAAATATATATAGTGCTGTATATTAATACAAGTACTTTGTATCAGATACGTTGTATGGCCGACCCCGAAAGGCAGTCGACATGCAAGGGTACGTCCCACGCCAGCTTCTCGCCCACGATGCGGGCTCACCTTCGTACAACAGGGCTTAAAGTCTGCTCAGCAAAGCTCTAAGAGCGGGAGAAAAATACATCGACAGGACAAGCGCCGGGAGAAGCGCTAAAACAGAGAGAATTTTACCCATGGCCGAGCTCACTCTGACCCCAAATATTTCATTGGAAGTGAGTGTCCGGACTATTGCCCTTCTATTGCCCTTCAGTCTACGCGGCTTGTTTGCGCCCAAATGAAATGCGTGGTGTCTTACCGGCCTTCGACGCCATCTTCACCAAGTATTCAATCGAGAAGCCGCTCACTTTACCGCCGATAATTTTGCTGATCTTCGGTTGGGGCACTTCAAAATATGCCGCTGCCTTTGTTTGCGTGAACTTTTTACGCCTAATGAACTTTTCGATTTCTACCGCCAAATCGACACGCATTGCCAATGCAATAGCTTCCTCATCGGTAAAACCGATGTCCTTAAAAACGTTGCCTTTCGTTACCTTTCTATCCACCACTTCTGCTCCTTTTTGAGCTCTCAATTTCTCACTCTTGATTGAACGCTTTAAGCCGCTCCTTTGCGGCTTTGATATCGGTTTTCGACGTGGTCCTGCTTTTCTTGATAAAACAATGCAGTACCACTATTTCAGTACCCATTCTTGCCACGTACATAGTGCGAAACTGATGGTTACGATCCCGAGCCCTAAGTTCACGCACACCAGCACCAACGGTTCTCATTGGCTTGGAATCCAGCGGCATTTCACCGATTTGCAACCGCCGCAAATCACCACCGAGATCCGTACGAACTGTTTTTGGGAATGACTGCAACACATCGAGCGAATCACCCATCCAAACAATGTCCTTATCGGTCGCGCTCATTGTGGCAATTATACCTTATATGGTCTAGCGAGTATGCCGTTATTTGACCTTTTCGGATATAAGCCCTGTCCTCGACCAGCAAAAATATCACCTTAAGCGCGGCCCTAAACCCAAACCACCTGCAGAGTTTCTATTCTGACCCCAAATATTTTCCAGGCAAGTGGTGGGTTGGGCCATGCAGCAACACAACAATACCGAGTTGCTGCTAGAGGCGCTGGAAATGGCGATCGGGCTTCGAGGCGAACACCCAGGGCTTATCCATCACTCAGACCAGGGCCGACCTTATGCTGCAAAAGCCTATCGACAACGACTGGCTGAAGTCCAGATACGTCCCAGCGTGTCTCGTCGTGGCAACTGCTGGGACAATGCACCCATGGAACGCTTCTTCAGAAGTTTAAAAACAGAGTGGGTTCCAGAAATGGGCTATCGATCATTCGCAGAGGTTCAGCGATCCATTTTCAATTAAATTGTCGGCTACTACAGCCAGGTCAGACCGCATCAACACAACGGTGGATTGCCACCGAATAAAACCGAGGAAATCTTCTGGAACTCCTCTAAATCCGTGGCTAAATTTACTTGACCACTACAGTATTGTCCGGGTTGGTCAGCGTGGTCGTCTTTTCGGGCGTGCAGGTGGTGCAGGGGTAGGTGGGTGACTGAGTCGGCAGGCCCCACAAGTTTTGGATGTTCGGAACATAGGCATAGCTCCAGGTTCGCGATGGCCGGGCCGGGCCGGTGATGAGCTTGCTGTCGATGCTCATCATGTCGAAGTAATGGGGCGTCAACAGCTCATAATCCGGGTAGGCCGGATTACTGGTCTTCAGGCATTCGCTGGCATGCACACCACTGCGTTAATGCCTGCGATTGTTGAAGTTGAAGGTGCCGATGGCGCCAGATGGATGCGTTGCCGTTACTGCCAGGGAGGCTTCTTGTATCGGCGGGAACCCGCCGTACCAGGGCAGTGGCGGCAGTCCAACCCCATCGATCGGTGGCATCAGGTCATCGGTGTAGGAGTACAGCCATTTGCTGCTATCGGGTTGGATGACCTGAGACAGCCGTGCGTACAAGCCAGAGGTGGTGTTGGTGTATTGGTAAGTCCAGGTGCGCCCGTGACTGGTGGCCGAAGTGAGGCGCCCCGCGGTGTACACCAGATTGATCTCACGCCCATCGTTGGCCCAGATCCGGGTGGGGTGGCCGTTGCTGTTGTACTGGAACTCGACGGTGTTGCCAAAGCGGTCTTCGATCTTGCTGGCCAGCAGATAGAGCCGGTTACGATCCAGAATAACGGGAACAGGCATGCCGGTGCTGTCATTCACGTACTTGAGTAGCCTGGCTGCCGTTCGGCTTGTTGCGACGTCGAAGTAGTGGCGATCGCCAGATGCCGTTGTCATGCGGAAGCCTTCACCCGTGAAGCCGACTTTCATGGGGATGCAATCAAATAAATCACGCTCGGATGTCGACAGCTTATAAGTCGCGCCCCCGGAAGGACGTGGAGTCTGCGTCTGCACACCCATGGCGGAGGAGCTGCCTTTACCCGGCACGCTGATCGAAATTCCTTGCCACACCTCGCCACGCCGGAAAGTACCAGCCAGATTTGGAATATAGGCACCGTTGCAGCGCAAGGCATTGCCAGCGGCCACGGTGTAGGTAGCCGCCAAATAGGGAACTTCAACATCCCAGTTGCCCAGGCCGCGCAGCAGGGAATCGTAGGTAAAAAGCTGATCCTGAGGCTGCAGGTCAATCGCGTAGCGCCTTGATAGCCGCACCGGCAGAGTGCCGTTGCCAGGAATGTCGATGTCGGTAACGGAGAACGAAGTATTGCCGTTGAAGAGGCTGACCTGTTCGCCAAATAGCCCGTTGTTCAGGGGGAGACGTTCTGTGCTGCATCAACGCGCTTGCGGTATTCCACGTACGGATCGATGGCCCCTTGACCTGCGCCGCTGGAAAAAGCGGAAGGACTTTTCGGATCGGTTATAACGGGTTTGGCGAGCTCCTCACCTGGCTTGGCTGGCTCTTGGGCCAACACGCTGGATGAAACTGCCACTAGTACAAACGAGATCAACAACCTCTGAACGACATTCATGCCACACCCCTATTTATCCACGGCCCATTGCAAGCCGCCATGCCCAGTAGATAGAAACCGGGCACCTGCGTTGGCCTGCTCACATGAATATTCCCAAGAATATTCACTTTGGGCAAAAGCCATTTGGTGTTTATATACGCCTTTATTGATGGGCTGTCTATCAGGCAAAAATTCTGGCGGTGAGTCACGTGAAATGTCCACGTTGGAGTGATTATGGTCCCGAACTCTTCGGGATTTTATGTTGGGTTTATGTATTTACATGTGGATCCCGGATCGCCGCGCTACGCGCTGTCCGGGACGACGTTGTTAAATGGGTCAGCGCTGTCTGGGATGAAACTTTAGTGCTGCTCAGAAGAGAGTTACAGAGGTTACCAGCCACCACCACCGCCGCCACCGCCACCACCTCCGGAAGAACCACCGCCGCCAGAACCCGAACTGGAGCCGGGGGCGGTAGAGGCTGAGGAAATAGCGGAAGACATGGAGCTGCCAAAATCATTACCCAGATGATTCAGTGCATTCATACCATGGAGTTGCCCGCTGTACCAGCCGGGGGTGTAGCCTTGCTGGCGTAATTCTTCAGGTAATTCCCGTTCAAAACGCTGGCACCATTTGTTTTGTACGCCCAGGGCATAGGCATAAGGCAGAAAAGACTCAAATACTTCCGGAGTGAGTTTGGGCGATTGCATGCGGTCCAGCCGGTCCTGTTCCGCGGTGTTGAGGTACAGGCGGAAACCTTCGATGCGATCCATGATCTGCTGACCGGCCGGTGTGGGTGCACGCAACAGCCAGGTAAACAGGCCCAGCATCAGCGCGCTCGCCAGGATAAACGTCATCCACACAATCGGGCCGCCCGCAAAAAACAGCGCTGCCACGCCCGCAAACACCGCAATCAAAACCGGCGGCAACAGGTAAATACCATTCAGATGAAACAACTGCCCCTGGTATTCCTTCTTCAGGGCTTTCTTCAAGGCCTGTTGCGCACTGCTGAAGTCGGCGTGGTTTTCCTGCTCCATCTTGATGGACGAGCGGGCGCCAGGCAGCAGCTCATTCAATGCAGCGGTTTCTCCGGCGGTTAACTTATGCTTGCCAGCAGGGGCTTTTTCCTTGTGAAGCGTGAACTCTTTATTATCTTCATCAATCCGCACATAGCCCTTAACCGCCAGGCTGATGATGGCTGCAGTAAAGGAGTGACGCCCAAAAGACATATCCTTGACGTAGCGCACCGCAGCTGGTGACAGGCCTTGCGGTGGGGTGAACAGGGGAATAATTACGCCTTTTTCCGGGTCGCGGCCAACCCTGTGCCAGGAGCGGAAATACCAGCCAAACTGCAGTATCAGCCCCAGCAACAACACGATGGCAGCACCGTTGTCCCTGGCAAACCACTGTACTTTCTGCTGCATATCCGGCTCAGTTATCAAGCCCTTGGGCCAGGCCACCACAACTGACAGCCCTTCGTTAGGCTGCAACACACGGCTGCTGGAGAACTCAACGGTTTGCCCGTCTACCACCGATTTGGCAGCGCTTTGCTCAGTGGAGCCAAAAGGACCGACATAAGCATCCAGGCGATAGTCATCGGTCGGAATGTTGAAGGGCAGGCTGATGCGCGCGGCAGCCTGCTCGATGGGAAATACCCAGCCGTTGCCCGTCACGTTCCACCACAACTCGTCGTGGTCCTCGAAGAATCCAAGCTGCCGGTGGGTTTGAAACCGTATCTGGTATTCGTGCTGTCCCTGCGCCAGCATCCGATCGGCGTTGCCTATGTACAGGCGCACCCCGTTGGACAGGTTTTGCGTGTGCCAGGGCTCGTCCTGGCCATCTCGCTGTACCGAAATCACCGTGAAGTCGACCCGGTCGTGGTTGCCCATAGGGTCTTTGTAATCGGTAGGAAAATCGCGATATATTCCGCGGCGTATCTCCTTACCTTCAGCCTGCACCTTGATGGTTTCGCTGACAACGATTGCGCCATCAGCCAAGACCTGGATTTGCGAGTGGTAATTGAGAATGCGTTCTTCGGCTTGTGCTGGAACAGCCGAAACGAACATTAACACCGTAAGTGCCAGCCATGTCCCTCGCATCAGTTCACCTGGCCCAGCCGAACTTCCGGTGCCTGTCGTTGGCTGGCCAGTTCGATTTCAAAAAATTCAGCCAATTTGAAGCCAAACAGGCGCGCGATCAGCAGGGAAGGAAAGCCCTCTACCTGGTTATTGTTATCACGCACACTGCCGTTGTAATAACGCCGTGCGTACTGCAGTTGATCTTCAATGGTGACCAGGCTGCGGTGCAATTGTTGAAATCCCTCGCTGGCCTTCAATTCAGGATAATCCTCTGCCAGGGCAAACAATTTGCCCAAGGATTCAGACAGGCCGCTTTCTTCACCAGCACGTTGCTCTGGAGACATGCCCGGTTGATCGCGCAGCCGTGTGACCCTTTCCAATACCGAGGATTCATGCTGCGTATAACCCTTTACGGTAGCCAACAGGTTGGGTACCAGTTCATAACGCATTTGCAACTGCACATCAATGCCGGCCCAGGCTTCTTTGACCTGGTTGCGCAACTTGATCAGCCGGTTATAAGTGGCAACTCCCCAAATAATCAAGGCCAATAGCAGTAGTATAAGTAACCACTCCATCACGGCTAGAACGGCAGTTCGAGCGCATCGCAGACAAAGCGATTCAAGGGCGTTGCGCGCATGAATCCTTGCGCGACCTCGTCAACAAAACCTGGATTGGCTGCTGACTGAGGGGATGCTTCAGACATCACCTATAAACTTTTCCGTATAAGGTCTTCGATGTGCACATGTTGATTATCGAAATTGAGTTGCTCCAATGGTTGGTATTTACTGGGTGTTACTTTTCTTTAGGCTCCAGCCTGGCAGGCCCCGGCAGGGTTTGTCGCGTCACGGCATAGCCGCTGCGCCCGTAACCCATACCGCCGACGCCACGATAGTAGGGGTAGTAACCGAAATAGGGTGAGCCCCAAGCATAAGGGTACCAGTATGGATCGTAGAAATCCCGGTATATCAATACATCCTGACGCTCTTCCCACAAAACCAGATCATTGACCTCCAAAAGAGGGTAGCGATAATTGAATTCATCGATCTTGTGTTCTTCTATACCGGTGATATTGGCCACCAGAGTAACTTCCCGACCTTTGGCAAAAACTTCAGGATCAAAGAACCCATTCTTGCAGGCGATAAAGCGTCCGGCCGTAATGTCCTCAACCTTGGGACGCATGTATCGGTCCAGCTCACGCGACAAAACTTCGAAGCAGGTGCGATTGGTTTCATTCTTGGCATCAATGATAATGCCGCCCCAGCGTACCGGGGTTCCGAACGTTGCTGGCTCTACGCGGGCAGGAGACACGTCAGCGTATTCACCTTGTAATTGGGTGGGTATGGAGGTGCAGGCCGTCATCATCAGAGTGGCCAGTAGGGCGATCAATAAAGGCATTTGTTTATACATGGTCTTCCGCGCTCGTGTTTGGTCGGTAATATCTGACCGGGGTTACTGGGCAATATCTTACAACATGCCCGCTCCGGGGTCTGTTTCCGGGCGAAGTTTCAGCCTGATCGCCCGGGTTTGAATTTTTTTACGGCTTGTCGGAGTTCCTGCAAGGCCGGTGGCTCAGACGCATAGCGGAAACGGTTGTACAGGTCGCTGATGTGAAAAATGTGCTCAGCTTGCTCGGGCAATTCGACTGCGGCTGCAGCAGCCAGTTCCTTTGCGCCTTGCGAAGGTCGTGCCGGGTATCCAGCTTGCTTCAGGCGTTTGAGAAACTTTTGCCAGACGTGTTGCAAGGGGTCGCGGCTGCTGGGACCCCGTGTGCGCAGCAGCAAGGGCAGCAATATCAGACCCAATACAGCCAGTATGGCGAACAGCAGGCTGATCAGGCCTATGGGTCGCATCTGATCCAGTCCCAGCCCCTCGAAAAGTTTCGATTGGCGCTGGTGGTTATAGTCGATCACCCAGGTATTCCAGCGCTTTTCCATGGCATCCATGGAATTGCGCATAGACCGTATCCAGATGAAATCCAGCATGTGGCGGGGTTGATCAATGGCATCGATGGAGCCGCGCTCAACGCGCAAGGGTGAAACAGCAGCGGTAGGATCGACCCGGGTCCAGCCGCTGCCTTCCAGCCAAACTTCTGACCAGGCATGGGCATCCGACTGGCGGATCAGGAAATAGTTGGCCGCAGCGTTATACCAGCCGCCCTGGTAGCCGGTCACGATGCGTGCTGGTATACCCGCCATGCGCATCATTACGGTAAACGCCGCTGCATAGTGCTCACAATAGCCGGTTCGGGTATTGAACAGGAACGAGTCTATAGCCTGGCTTCCCAGCAAAGGTGCATTCAACGCGTAGTGAAATTGTTCCTGGTTGAACCAGTCCAACACGCGGCGAATCAGTGGGCCATCCTGTGGAGTTTCCTGGCGCCATTGCTCCATCATTTCCCGCGTTTTTGGGTTCAGCTCCGGCGGTAACTCCAAAGCCATGCTGCGCAGGGTCATCTGCAGTTCCGGGCTATCGATAAAATTCGGGTTCGACGTCATGCTGTATTGCATCAGTTGGGTAACCGGCTGGCGTTGCAGCAGTTGGAAATCCAGGGTTATCCTGGCATCTCGCGGAGCGGCAGTGGGGTAGTCCAGAGCGAACAGCCAATTGCGCTCGTTGGGTTCGAGTTGCACGCTGTAGCGCCACGACGTTTCTGTTTCCTCGGGCAATGAAGGCGCGACAATATTGCGACCGTAAAAACTGGAGCTCCAGGTCCTGCCGTCATAACGCCAGAATACCGGCCCACGCCAGTACAGTTCTGCCTGGCCCGGGGCGGTGCTGTTAAATTCAACCCGGAAGGCTGTGCTGTCATCCATGAACAGGTTTTCGATAGAGCCCGGCGACATACTGTCAGACAGGCCACTGCGCGCATCCAGAGTGGTTTCTGGCACACCCCACAAAGGTGAACCCCAACGCGGAAACAGCACAAAGAAAGCAATACACACTGGCAATGCAAGCAATAACAGGCGCAGACTGAATCCCAGTTCGGCCATTAGCGGGGCAGAGGATTTAGGTGTTGTTGCTGTGCAACTGAAAGCTTCAACACGTTGCAATTGGGCCAGAGCTACCAAGCCAATCAATACCGTGATAGCTCCATACAGCGGCATGATTAATCCCTGGGTAAACAGGAACTGAGTGGTGCAAAGGAAAAAACTGAAGCTGACCACCAGGCGGGCATCACGGACGCGGTGGCATTCCAGTAATTTCAGCGCCAGCATGATGGTTAACAGGCTGACGGATGCACGCCTGCCAAACAAACCGCCGTAGGAAATAGCCAGGCTGACCAGCGCCAGCCCAACGGCTGTAAAGCGTATCCAGGAAGGCAATGGTTGCCATTGTTTGAGCTGAGCGAATATGCGCCAGAGTACGGGTAGTGTGCAGGCCGTTGCCAGGTGTAAAGGCATCAGCGCCAACTGCGGCAAGGCTGCAACCGACAGGGTTGCAATTACCCACAACATGCTCTTGTTTTCGCCGCTCAGGGACGGCGATAACGCGGCCTTGGTTAAGCGCTTTGGTGTCATTGTCCGAACAGTGCCAACAACTTCAGGCAGGCATCGCGGTGTTCCGGTCCGAGACTGGCGGGCAGTGCATCCGTTGGCAACTCAAGAGAATAGGGAATCAGTTGTCGCTCGGCTTTGAGTATCCAGGCGGTCAATATAGATAGCTTTTCTTCGACGGAATTTTCCTTCATCAAATACCAGTTGAGTTCACAAGCTTCCTGTTGTGGCGATTCGTATTCGCGGGTGAAAAGGTTGTCGTGACGGGCACTGGCTCGCCAGGCAATACTTCTAAGCGCATCTCCAGGGCGGTATTTGCGTAAGCCGTGAAAATGTTCACCTTCGCCCACGCGCGCCATTCCCTCATCGCCCCGGCCGCTGCGAGGTAGCGTTGGTGGATTCGGATTGGGGCGCGGATAAATCAGGCACTTGCTGGCGGGAATGATGACCGACCAGGCGCGAAACATGCCCAGCGGAAAGCGGTTTTCGATGCTGAAGGGTTGCATCTCCAGCCAACCACGTTGGGTGGTTTTCTGCTTCAGCATCAACACAGCTGTTTCGTTGGCCTCGATATCGCTGGTATCCGATGCAAAGGCGCTGTTCAGTTGCAAGGCAAAACGGTGCCTGGCTTCCGGGTTTCTCAAGTAAACACGAAAATGCGCAGTCTCGCCGACAAAAGCAGCTTCTGCGCGTACCGAGCTCAATTCCATGCCGACCAGGTTGCGATAGGCCAGTAGCGTGGTGAGTTGGGCAATGGCTGCCAGCAGAAAGCCAATCAACAAGGCCATGTTGTTATTGAAATTCAAGCCACCTATCAAGGTGGTGGCCAGCAAGACGCCGAACCACACACCAAACATCGTGGGCATGACATAGATATGCCGGTATTCAAGCGTGAAGGGCAGTGTCGGGCTACCCCGGCGTTGGCGCACCCTTTCCAGTATCCAATGGTTAAAACGGGCACCCAGGCCAGTGGAGGACTTGATGCGGTCTGCCGTAAGGGCTTGGGAAGTCATGTTGTCGTTGCAGGGTACCGTTGCTGTGGGCAGGAGCCTCAGGGAATGGGCCTTAGTAAATGGGCCTTAATAAAAGGGTTTCAGGGAATGGCCAATTGTTCCAGCATTTCTGCGATTTGTTCCTCAGAAGCCGTGTTGAACCCGGAAGTGGCATTCAGGCGGTGGCGTGCCAACCAGGGGAATATGGCCTTGATGTCTTCCGGCAACACGAAACCACGATTTTGCATGAAGGCAAAAGCCCTGCTGGCATGCAGCAAAGCCAGCCCGGCGCGGGGCGACAGGCCACTTTCAAACCACTGATCATTGCGGGTTTCAGCCAGCAGTGCCTGAATGTAATCCAGCAGGTCTGCACTGACATGCACGGCTTCGCAATCGGCTTGCAGCTCAATGATATCGGCCGGAGTCAGAATGGTTTTAACTTGACGCAATATTCCCGCCCGGCTGACTGAAGTGAGCAGTTCCCGCTCAGCATCTGGTAACGGATAGCCCAATCGGATGCTCAACAGGAATCGGTCCAACTGTGAGTCCGGCAAAGGAAAGGTTCCCACCAGGTCCAGTGGATTCTGAGTGGCAATTACGAAAAAGGGTTGTGGCAAGGCATGGGTCTGGCTTTCGATCGTAACCTGTCCTTCAGCCATGCCTTCGAGCAGTGCGCTTTGGGTTTTTGGCGTTGCACGGTTGATTTCATCAGCCAGTAACACCTGGCAGAAAATTGGCCCGGGGTGAAATTCAAACAGATCTTTTTCGCGCTTGTAGATAGAGACACCGAGTATGTCTGCTGGCAACAGGTCTGAGGTGAACTGAACGCGTTGGTAGTTGGAGCCCATCACCGCGGCTAAAGCATGCGCCAGGGTGGTTTTTCCCACGCCGGGTATGTCTTCGATCATCAAGTGGCCGCGGGCCAGCAGGCAACTGAAGGCCAGGCGGACCTGATCTTTCTTGCCCAGCAAAACCCGGTTGACTTCCTGTTCTGCTGCAACCAGCTTTTCCCTGAGTGTAGCCGCTGGATTGCTGGCACTGATCACGTTGTCATTCATATGACTGCATTCCCTCTACCGTCTGAGATCGGTCTATTGTCTTGCGCAGCAATTCCGTTACCGAAACGCCTCACCCCATTGCAGTGGCCGAGTATAACAAACTGCAGCCGCTGCACCGCCTGTTTGGATGCCTCACGTGTTTGGTGCAGAAAACGGTATAGTTGCCGCATGACACAGGCAGCAACAGAAACTTTAATACAAGCGCAAAATTTGACCGCCCTGGTGCTGCCGGGCGGTGGTGCCCGCAGTGCCTATCAAGTCGGTGTGCTCAAAGCGATTGTGGAATTACGTGGCGACAAGCCCAACCCTTTCCCGTTGATGTGTGGCGTGTCTGCAGGGGCCATCAACGCAGCCGTCATGGCGAGCCACGCACATGAGTTCAGTCACGGTGTGGCCCGCTTGGAGCAGTTCTGGTCCAGCATGTCGTGTGAGCGTATTTATCGCACCGATGGCTGGACAGTATTATCCACTGGCTTGCGCTGGATGGGTTCACTGACCCTGGGTGGCAGGTTGATAAACAATCCCAGGTCTTTGTTGGATAATGAGCCCTTACGCCAATTGCTGCAGGCCAACCTGCAATTGGATGGTGTAGAAACTGCCATTGATACTGGCAATCTGCGTGCCGTAGCAATCACAGCATCAGGCTATCGCTCCGCTTCTGCTGTGAGTTTTTTTCAAGGCTGCCGTGACCTGGAGGGATGGAAGTTTCCGCGTCGCGAAGGCAGGCCAACACGTATTGAAGCCGGACATTTATTGGCGTCGGCTGCTTTACCGCTGATCTTTCCTGCGGAGAAAATCGGCGCCGAATACTTTGGCGATGGTGGCATGCGCATGCTGTCGCCGCTAAGTCCGGCTATAAATCTTGGAGCAACCAAAGTGTTGGTCATTGGCACCCGTGACGAACGGCCCGATCCGGCACCGCAGCGGGACATGCTTTACCCGTCACTGGGCGAAATCGGCGGCTATTTGCTGGATTGCATTTTTATGGATACGCTGACCTCTGACTTGCAACGTCTGGCGCGAAACAATCAGGTGATCAGCCGCATTCCAGCGGAGCAACGTAGCGAACTGGCCATGCGAAAAATTAACTCATTAGTGATTCGGCCCAGCCGGGACTTACGTGACTTAACGCGCGAGCATGTGGCAGAAATTCCTTCATCAGTCAGGTTGTTGCTGCGCAGCCTGGGTGGCTGGGGCAGGGATTGGCGACTTGCCAGTTATCTGCTATTTGGTCCAACTTACTGCCAGGCGCTGATGGCTTTGGGTTACAAAGACGGTATGCAACAAGCTGAAGCTCTGAAAGCGTTTCTGGACTGAGCTGTTCAAAGGGATGAAGCTCAGCTTGAATTGACCATCGGTCTGAAGGCCGGGTTCTCAAAGTTCTCGATTTGCTCGCGTGGAAAATCATCCACCTCAATTACTGCACGTGCAGCTTGCTGAGCCATGCGCACCAACGTAGCCTGTTCTTCCGTAATCACACCGCTTTCCACCGCACGCTTGACCAGTCGCTGGTAATTTTCCCAGGTAACTTTTTCATTCAGGGCGTTACCTACAGCGCTCTCGGCGTTGGCGGAAGTCAGCACCAGGTGGAAGGCATGGTGTACCCGCCCGGAAGCATCGTCGTCATCAGACAGGTAGACCCCCGCCGCCAACCGGTCGCGGCTGGCATTTTCCGATAACAACAGTCGCGCAACCTCTTTGCCGGTCCGGTCGCTGGGCTGCGAATAGCACGAACCAAAGGGGAATATGATGGCGCGCACCAGCGGACCGATTCCCGGCAAGGGAAAATTCCGCAACACACCTTTGAGGCTTTCCTGGATGATGTAAAGACTGTCATCCATGGCCCAGCGCAACAAAGGCAGATCTTCTTCCGGTCGGCCGTCGTCTTCGAAAGCTTTCAATACTGCGGCACCCATGTACAGATGCGTGAGCGTGTCAGCCAGGCGTCCGGAAAGCTTTTCTTTGAATTTGAATTTTCCACCCAGAGTGATCAAAACCAGGTCCGAACTGAAAGCAAAAGCGGCACACATTCGGGTCAACTGGCGATAATAAGCGGCGGTTGGCCCGATGATGGGTGCGCGCGTAGCCCACCCGCCAGTAAGACCAAGCAGCAGGGCGCGCACCAGGTTGCTGA
>JAWXBM010000056.1:0-49422 GCA_034440115.1 Lysobacterales bacterium
CGCTGGAGAATGGCAAGCCGTTAAGTGCATCAACGGCAGGCGATGTGCCAGCCGCTGCCAAGACCTTTCGTCATCACGCCGGGCTCTGTACCAAGATCGAAGGTAAAACCCCGCAGGTTTCATCATCACCCTCTGACTTTCACGCTTATACCCGCCGCGAGGCCATTGGCGTGGTCGGCCAGATTGTGCCCTGGAATGGCCCGATTGTTTCGGCCTCCTGGAAGCTGGCGCCGGCCCTGGCGGCGGGCTGCACCACGGTGTTCAAACCCGCTGAAGAGACGCCACTGACGGCTTTGTACATGGGGCAGTTGCTGCAACAAGCGGGCATTCCCGCAGGGGTGGTGAACATCATCCCCGGTTATGGTCACGTGGCGGGTGCCGCTATGTGCGCTCATGACCGGATTCGCAAAATTGCTTTCACCGGATCGACCGAAGTCGGTCAGCAAATCGTGCGCAACTGCGGTGGTAATCTGAAGAAAATTTCGCTGGAGTTGGGCGGCAAGTCGCCGGTGATTATTTGTGCCGATGCCGATTTGCAACGCGCCATTCCGGCGGCGGCCAATGCGATATTTTTCAATGCTGGTCAGGTTTGCATTGCGGGCTCGCGCTTGTACATTGAAGAACCGATTTACGATGAAGTGCTTGCAGGCATTGCGCATATCGCTGACGCGATGCGCGTGGGTCCGGGCTTTGATGCCCAAACGCAAATGGGTCCGCTGGTCTCACGCAAGCAGTTGGACCGGGTACTGGCCATGGTCGAACATGGTCACGGCCAGGGTGCAAGGGTGGTGACGGGCGGCAAACGCTTGGAGCAACCCGGCTACTTTATGCGGCCCACCGTGCTGGCTGATGTGGATCACGATATGACGGTGGTGCGCGAAGAGATTTTCGGGCCGGTGGTCTGCGCCATGAAGTTCAACGATATTGGCGAGGTGATGCAGCGTGCCAATGATACGGACTACGGCCTGGCCGCGAGTATCTGGACCAGCAATCTGGCCCGCGGGCATCGGCTTGCCGCACAGGTTCAGGCCGGATTGGTGTGGATCAACTGTCACGGAGTTGCTGATCCTGCCATAGCTTTTGGGGGTTACAAACTTTCCGGCTGGGGACGCGAGAACGGCTGGGAAGGTATGGAGCAATACATGGAATTGAAATCCGTGGTTGCCAGTCTGCAATGAGTTCGGCAGCGTGAGGGTGGAGATATGAGCGAGGAAAGCAGCCCAAGGGTGGTAGTGATAACCGGCTGCAGTTCCGGCTTTGGCAACCTGTGTGCCCGTGAGTTTGCCCGGGCAGGGGAACAGGTGATCGCCACCATGCGCGACCCCGCAAAGGCCGATTTGGCTCCTCTTGCTGCGGCAGGCGATGCGCAGGTAAATCCAGATGTACGCGCGCTGGATGTGACTGATGCGGATTCCATCGCCCACTGCGTCGCTGCGGTGATTCAGGATTACGGTCGCATTGATGTGTTGATCAACAACGCCGGCATTCATTTGCTGGGTGCCATGGAAGACATGTCTGAGGAAAGCTTTCGCCAAGTGTTTGAAACCAATTTCTTCGGCCCTCTCAACCTGGCACGCGCGGTGCTGCCGCATATGCGTGCAGCCGGCCAGGGCCGAATCATCACCGTGTCGTCCATCGGTTCACTGGTGGGCAGAGTGATTGATGGCGTGTATTGCGCCAGCAAGTCGGCTGTCGAAACCGCTTTTGAGGCGATGAAATACGAAGTGCAGCGTTTTGGTATTCAGGTTTCGGTGGTCTGCCCCAGCGCCTTTCGTACATCCATCGGCGATAAAATCAGTGAGCAGGCAACGCCGGGTGAGGATTCCCCTTACGCTTCATTGCTGGCTTTTCGCCGCGACAAGGTGCATGAATCACTGGCAGCGGGTGGTGACCCTCAGGAGGTGGCCAGCCTGATTCGGCAAATTGCTGCTGAACCAGATCCACAATTCCGCTACGTAGTGGGCGACAAAGCTCAGTTGATGCAGCAGACACTGACCGGTTTGGGCGATGCTGAGCGCCAGCAGTTGATCAAACGTCTGGCGGAAATTGATTGGTGGGTGAGCGGCGCCGACCGCCCCCAACAGGGGCCGCAAGAGTGAACAGAGGTTCTATGCAATGAATCAGCGGACTATACAGATAACCACTCAGAACTTAGCGGAAAACCACAAAGGCGACGCAGCCGCTATACCGGTGGTGGAAATCGACGGCCTGAACAAATGGTATGGCGACTTGCATGTGCTCAAGAACATTCACCTGCAAATCCGCGCCGGTGAGAAAGTGGTGATTTGCGGACCTTCGGGTTCCGGCAAGTCCACCCTGATCCGCTGCATCAATTCATTGGAAAAGCATCAGTCCGGTAGTTTGAAGGTTCACGGCAAACCAGCTCAGACAGCCAGGGAAATACGCCTGCTGCGACAGAACGTGGGCATGGTGTTTCAGCAGTTCAATCTGTTTCCGCACCTGACCGTGCTGGAAAATCTGACGCTGGCACCACGCGTGGTGCACAAATGCTCCAACGCGGTGGCCACAGAACGAGCGCGCTATTTTCTCGACAAGGTCAAACTGACCGGCTTCGACTCCAAATACCCCGCGCAGATGTCAGGCGGGCAGCAGCAACGAGTCGCCATCGCCCGCGCCCTGTGCATGGAACCCAGCATGATGTTGTTTGATGAACCCACCTCGGCGCTGGATCCGGAAACCATAGGCGAAGTGCTGGAGACCATGATTGCCCTGGCTGAGTCCGGCATGACGATGATCTGTGTCACGCATGAAATGGCGTTTGCGCGCCGCGTAGCCAACCGGGTGTTGTTCATGGATGAAGGCTGCATTGCAGAAGACTGCAGTCCGGAGCGTTTTTTTGATGCCTCCAGTAACGACCGGGTCAAACGCTTCCTCTCACAGGTATTGGATCATTGAGTGCAGATGAAATATGAGTTTGTTTGATGCTGTGAATTCCCCGCTGCCGCAGGATGCCGAAACAGCATTGCTGGTCGGACGAGTTTGGTGTGCGGAAGCTGAAGGCCCAACACCGATCGCCGTGATCGGTTCCGTGGTTTACGACATCAGTCGATTGGCGCCCACCGTGTCGCAATTGTTTGAACTGCCTGATCTGGCTGTGCAGTTACGCTCCTTCAAAGGAAAAAAGCTCGGCGCCGCAGTGGAGATATTCGCAGCACCAGACTGGCAGGAACCCGCAGCAGAACAGAAGCCGACCTTCAAATTGCTCACACCCATAGACCTGCAATGCATCAAAGCTTGTGGCGTCACCTTTGCCGTATCGGTTATGGAACGAGTGGTGGAAGAGCATGCTGCCGGTGACTGGCAACTCGCCGAGAAAATACGCGCTCAATTGAAAGAGTCATTTGGCGACCGCCTGGCAAATGTAGAGCCCGGAAGCGCTAAAGCGGCGGAGATCAAACAACAACTGATTGCCGAAGGATTGTGGTCGCAGTATCTGGAAGTGGCCATAGGGCCGGATGCCGAGGTGTTTACCAAGGCGCCCACGCTGTCCGCCATGGGCTGGGGTGACTGGATTGGCATTCGGGAAGATTCCGCCTGGAATAACCCCGAACCCGAGATGGTATTGGTCTGCAACAGTCAGGCGCGAATCATCGGTGCGGCACTGGGCAATGATGTCAACCTCAGGGACTTTGAAGGTCGCAGTGCGCTGTTGCTGGGCAAAGGCAAAGACAACAACGCCTCAGCCAGTATCGGCCCGTTCATCCGTGTGTTCGATGGGGATTTCGATCTGGATTCCGTGCGCCGTGCAAAAGTTTCCCTGCAGCTGCAGGGCGAGGATAGTTTCGAGTTCCGCGAAGAAAGCAGCATGGAACTGATGACCCGCGATGCCGAAGACCTGGTGGCACAAACCTGCGGGCGTGATCATCAGTACCCTGATGGTTTTGCCTTGTATCTGGGCTCATTGATTGCACCTACACAGGATCGTGGAGAGCCTGGTAAAGGCTTTACCCATGCTTCGGGCGATGTGGTTACCGTGGCTTCAGCGCAATTAGGCAGTTTGGTGAACAAGGTGACCTGGTCGGCAAAAGCGCCGCCCTGGCAGTTCGGTATCACCGCTTTGATGAGTAATCTGGCCAAGCGTGGCTTATTGGGCCAATAAGCAATAGGAAAGCCCTTACTCCAGTGGCAAAACCTTCATTCCAGAAGCAAAGCCGTTATGGCCCAGGCCAGCTTCTCGACCGGTTCCCGGTCTCACCTTCTTCCATAATCGAGCGCAGCGAGAGTTCTGGAATCCAGATGTGTTGGCTTACCTTTCTGGATACCAACAAGCGAATAGATCCGCTTTAGACGACCGCCCCCACCTGCCAGGGGGTAAATTCATTGCTGCCGTAATCCAGCAATTCGCTTTTGGTTTTGCTGCCGGAAGCGACGTCCAACACCGCCTGAAAAATTTCCTCACCCTTGCCCTGCACGTCGATTGTGCCTTCAAGAATATCGCCGCAATTGATATCCATGTCTTCATTCATGCGCTGGAAAATTTGTGAGTTGGTAGTGAGTTTCAGCGACGGTACCGGCTTGAAACCAAAGGCCGAGCCGCGACCGGTAGTAAAACAGATCACATTCGCACCTGAAGCCACTTGGCCGGTTACCGAAGCCGGATCAAAGCCCGGGCTGTCCATGAAATTCAGACCTTTGCGCTGGATCAATTCACCATAACGCACCACGTCACTAAGCTCGGTACTGCCGCCCTTGGCCACGGCGCCCAGCGATTTTTCCAGAATGGTGGTAAGGCCGCCCATTTTGTTGCCGGGTGAAGGGTTGTTGTCCAGCGCATCACCCGTCGCCCGAGTATAGCGCTCCCACCATTCGATGCGTTCGATCAGGGCTTCGGCTACTGAGCGGTCACGGGCGCGGCTGACCAGCAGATGTTCGGCCCCATAAATTTCCGGAGTTTCAGACAGGATGGCGGCCCCGCCTTCACTGACCAGCCGGTCCACTGCGGCACCGAGGGCCGGATTGGCCGTGATACCTGACAAGGCATCCGAGCCACCACACTGCAGGGCCAGGGTCAGCTCGCTGGACGGGCAGGTTTCACGCCGATAGCTGGCCACCTTTGGCATCATTTCCTGCAGCATGCTCAAGCTGCTTTCAACCGCCGCTCGAGTGCCGCCGGCTTCCTGTATGGTCAAATAACGTAAGCACTCGGACTGTTCCAGGCCAAATTCCTGCAATAGGGAGTTGAGCTGCATCACTTCACAACCGAGGCCTATTAACAACACACCGCCGAAATTGGGGTGCAGGGCATAGCCACGTAATATGCGCTGCAAATTGTCAAAGCCATCGCCGCTGGAACGCATGCCGCAGCCAGTGCCATGGACCAGCGCAACCGCCCCATCGATGGAAGATTCGGGCTGCAGACTCAATGCAGCGTTGAGTTTGTTGGCAACTTGATGCGCTACTGTTCCTGAACAATTCACTGAGGTGAGGATGCCCAGATAATTGCGCGTGCCGACCTTGCCATTGGCCCGGCGATAACCCTGGAAGGTGGATCTTTGTGACTCGGGCAGATAGTTGGTTGGCTTGACTACGGAACAGAAATCGTAATCCTTGCTGATGCTGGCCACCACGCAATTGTGACTGTGTACGTGCTCGCCTGCCTTGATCGCCTGGGATGCTATGCCTATGGTCTGCTGATATTTGATGATTCGGCCACCCGCTGGAATGTCGGTCAGAGCAACCTTGTGCAGGGCGGGGATATCCGCAGACAAGGGGGTTCCGGTCACATTCAGGCCGGTGGTCAATAACTGTCGGGCCAATGCAACATTGTCCTCGGGATGCAAACGGATCAGGTGTTCTTCGATGCTTGCCATGATCCTTTACCAGGCCACGATGGGGTTGCCGGGCGAGCCTGTCGCACCGACCAGCTTGAGTGGTGCCCAGGTAAACAGGAACTCATAAACCTTTTCCTGTGACAGGCCTTCCATATCAATGCTCTCAAACAAATAAATACCACGACGCACCACCAGATTCATATGGCAATAGCCAAATGGTGCGTCAGGAGACTGATTTCCCCCGCCTAATGGCTCCACAGCGCCCTGGTCTGTGACCAGCATGGAGATTTTTTTCCGCGCCAGATAGTCGCAAAGCTCGGCTGATACACCCGGTTCACCCGACATGAATTCGCGATTAGCCGCTTCAACTTCATCGGCCGAACCATTGATGTGACCGGTTGCATCCAGATAGCTTTTCCACAGTTGTATCCAACCGGTGCGGATCAGCACCACATCGCCCTGGCTGGCATCAGCAATACCTTGTTTCTCCAGCGCCTGCTTGAAATCCGCCCGCGTAATTTCCTGGCCTTTTTCCAGCCGGTCCACGCCTTTCAGCAGCGGAATATCGAGCATGATTCCACGGGTGAAGAAGCCAACTTCCGCCACGTGTTCAATACCATTAACCTGCATGCCGCGGCCATGGCCGTAATCTTCCAGTCGGCGACGGTTGTACATGTAATTGCCGTCTTTCCAGCCACTCTGGCCATTCACTTGAATCATGGGATGGGCCAGGCCATCAAACTGCGTGCCGACCTGGCCCAGTTCGGAAACCAGAAATTCGTCGTTGAACGTGTGCTTGAACTCGTCACCTTGCCAGGGTGCCGGACCATGCATGGGCTGGCCTGCGCCGGGAATGGTCAAACTGTAGGTGCGGCCAGGAACCATTGGCATGCCATTGTGGTAAGGCATTCCTAGGGTCAGAGTCTTTCCCTGTTTGACCAGCTTTACTGCTTCCAGGCGCTTTTCCGGCGTGATGTAGTTGACGGCACCGCGTTGGTCGTCTGCACCAAATTCACTGGGCCACCAGTTCTCGTCAACCGGATTGTTGGCAGCCATGGCTGATGAGCCCAACCACATCCACAAAGCGCCTGCACATCGAGTTCCTTTCAGTTGCATGAACACTTCCCTTTTGACCGTTGATTCACAGTAACCCCAGCTGGCATGCGATTGAATAAGAATGCATCTGTATCAGCATACATCTTCGTGCAAAAAATGCAGCTCAAAAAAAACCGGGTTGGGAGTTTTTACACTCGTCAACCCGGCAATAGGCACAGTCTGGATGTGCTCAGGTAAAGGCCCGAGCTTAACGAGTTTTGAAAGTCACTTTGATACCAAACTCACGGAAGTGGGGTTTCAAACGGATACCCGCCGCACCAAAGTTATCTGCGGTACCCGTGTAATACTGCTCATCCAGCGCATTCTTCATAAAGGCCACCACGCGATAACGGTCACCTTCCATTCCGGCAAACAGATTGACTACCGTATAGTCAGGAATCTGGTATGGGAAGGTAGGCAGAATGAACGGATCTCCATTGACAGTTTCACCTACCAAAGAGCCGATTGCTTCAATATCGCTGTACTGATTGTCGGTGTAGGCATATTCACCACGCACATAGGCGCTGTTGCTGCCAATATCCCAGTCATACTGCAGGGACGTGTTGAAGGTCCATTCAGGCGTTCTCGGCAGTGGTTTGCCAGAAACGTCAATCATATTGGGAATGCCATTGGTTCTACCACGCAATACGGCATTCTTGTAATCGTCAAATTGGGCATCAACGTAACCGAGGTTTGCGGTCCATACCAGGCCCGGGGTCAACAGGGTGCTGAATTCAAGTTCCGCACCTTTGGAGCTGGCAGAGTCTGCGTTCTGCGTGGTTGATATTGAAGATCCGATGTCATTCGGATCATCCAGGCGAATGGTTTGTACCTGGAAATCTGACCAGTCGAGAAAGAACACGGCGCCAGAAAGTGTGGTTCTGCCGCCAGCAAACTGCGACTTGAAGCCTACTTCATAGTTCCACAGATCTTCCGATTCAAATGGAGCCGGCTGAGTTCTGGAAGCACCAGAAACATCTACGCCGCCAGCCTTGTAACCCTTCGAAACAGAGCCGTACCAAGTGGTGGAATCGGTCATATGGCGCAATACAATCCGCGGCGAGAAGTCGGTAAATGTTTCACTGCCGGACAGGGGCTGCGTTTGTCTTATATCGAAAGCGGAGGTAGATACCTTGTCCTGCGAGAAACGAGCACCCACGGTCAAATCAAAATTTCCGACCACGGGGAGGGTTGCTTCACCGAATATAGCTGTGCTCTTGAATCCATAATTCTGCACGTCATTGTTGATATAACCTACTTCCTCGCCGCTGGGCATGTTGTCAGGCATTCTCTGAATCTGGTTGGAACGGTTACTGTCATCATCGATATAAATCGCACCGATGGTCCAGTCTGCCTTGGAGTCACCACTGGACATCAATCGGAATTCCTGGCTCCAGGTCGTGGCATCGTAATCATTTTCGCGTCGCAAGGGCAGCGGGCCAAAAGTTAATGGAATGCCATCAAGGTCAGACTGGCGGAAGAATGTGCTGTCGATGTAGCCCGTGACGGAAGTCAGCTGAACATTGCCCAGATCCCAGTTGATCCGACCATTAACGATGGTGAAGTCTTTTTTATTTGCTTCGATGGTATCCCGATCGATCCTGTCATCATTGGTCGGATAGAAACCCAGGCCTGTATCAATACCGCCATAAGGCCCGAAACCAAAGATGGACTGTGTGTCCAAATCGACGATGCCTGAAGGAATCGCAATGTCTCCGCCCTCATCTTCGTTCGTCATAGTGACTGAAAGATCCATGGTCACATTGTCTGTCGGCAGTGCCCGGAACGAAATACGACCAGTGGTGTATTCATAAAATGGGTCGTTGCCCAGTTCGTTCACATTCTTGATGGGCGTATCTGATTCTTCGTAAGCAAACACACCGCGTGCGAAGAAGCGATCACTGAAGGGGACGTTGATGATGGCTTCGGCGCCATAAGTGCCAAAATTTGCACCCGTCAATGAGCCTTCAAAGTAAAACTCTTCATTGGGCTTGACGGTGGTGATGTTGAGTGCGCCACCGACAGCATTACGGCCATAGTAGGTACCCTGCGGGCCACGCAGTACTTCGATCTGTTCTACATCCTGTAGCTGTGGGTTGATTGTGCCCTGAGCCATGGCGCCAACAGATAATTCATCAATGTAGTAGCCAATTGAGTTGGCCGAGGCAACACCATCCAGTGTCACGTTGCTGACGCCGCGGATACTGATGTTGATGCTGCGGCTGCCACCTTCGCCGTCTTCTGAATAGCCGACGTTGGGTGTCATGACCAGATATTGGGCAGCATTGGTTATGTTGGTTTTGACCAACTGCTCATTACCAAACACGGAAATACTGATAGGAACATCCTGCAGAGACTCCTGTCGACGCTGGGCGGTCACGACAACCTCTTCCAGCATCAGAGCGTCATCGTCTGCAGTTTGCGCAGCACCGCTGAGTGGAGCAACAAGAAAAGAGGCAAGTGTCAAGCAGGATAACTTCGACAACGGAGAAAATTTGTTCATCAAGCAGGTCTCCACATTTGGCTGGCTGGAACTGACGACTCTTTAGAAGAGTCTGTTTTGTCAAAATAAGTTTAGGAGTGAACAGTTTTCCCTGTGGTAAATTTGCGCACAATGTATTTTTTCTAATCCTTCACATTAGCGAAGGAATGAAAAGCGTTAGCAAACACATTCAAAACGGTTTTTTTGTTTTTACATGCCGCTGTTTGCTGATACCAAGCATGCTCAGCAAGGCGAACAAGGAACTGACCGCCAGCACGACGGATATAGTGATTAACGAGCTCGCGAAAGAGTGGCTGACCAAAAAGTTGATCAGCGCAGATCCTAGCGATTGCACGCAAATAAACAAAGCCGAAGCGGTGCCGGCATTGTAACTAAAGGGTATCAAGGCCTGGCCAATGGTGAGGCTGATCACCATGCCGGTACCCAGGCAAGCCAATGCGATGGCAATGAGGGAAAAACCGGGAGCAGATAAGGAATTCATGCTGATGCCCAACAAGCCCAGCCAGCCGGTTAAAGCCAGGATCAGCCCGGCCAGAATACTTTTGTCCACTCCCAATTGTGGTACTACGGCTCTGGCAACATAAACGCCTACCGAGAGACTTGCGTTGAAGATGGCCAGTACGTAGCCGCTTTCACTGGCGCCAAGTTGGTAGTACTTTTCTATCAGGTAGCTGTAGTTGGACAGAAACAGCAGCATGGTGGTCAGACAAAAGGTGTTGGTCATCGAATAGCGCAGAAATATCGTGTTCGACAATACGGAACGCCAACTGCCCTCTCTGGATGAAGTATTTTCAGGTTTGGCAGGTTTGGTTTCGGTTTGCCACAGCAAGCTGCCCATCAAAGTGAAAACTGCAATCATGGCCATGATCAGGAAACTGAGTCTCCAGTTGAAGCTGGCACTCAGGTAGCCACCCAGTATCGGTGCGGAAATGGGAATCCACACCATGATCATGTACATACCCGATATGGCTTTGGTTGCGCCTGCGGGGCCATAAATGTCCCGCAAGACCGCACGGGCTAATACCACACCACAGGCTGCGCCTATTCCCTGCAACATGCGCATGAAGGCCAGCTCAAAAACTCCAGATGCGAAGTAGCAACCCAGAGAAGCAACAATATAGACCATCAAACCGCCCAGCATGATTTTGTGTCGGCCCATTCGATCGGCCAGTGCACCCCACATAAATGGGGCCAATGCATAGCCAATCAGAAACATATAGAGGGTGGACTGGACTGCAGCGGCAGTTGAGCTCAGATCACGGGTTGCATCCGGCATCGCGGGCGCAAAGAAATCCATGGACATCGGGGCCAAGGAGCTGGCAATAGCCAGCACGACGATCAGCTTGAAATGATTGGCGGGCGCAGGGATGGACATGGGTGCTTTGTAATCTCAGGCCCATAGGCTCAACAGGCTTGCAGGCTTGTGTTTCAGGGCACGTATTCGACTTTGCAGCTGCCACCGATTTTCTGCATGCTTTTCTCCGTGTATTCCTGCAACTCGATGAAGATTCCATTCGGGTCGTGACAGGTAATCATCCAGTTATCATCGCCGGCGTATTCCTTTTCTGTCACTTCAATTCCCGCCTGTCGCAACCGCGCCTGCCAGGCATCGACCTCATCGATCTCGATGGCAAAATGTCGCACTGCGCCTTCCGGACGAGGCTTGCGGACTTTGATGACCTCAACATAGGTGTTGTTGCTAAAGGCCAGATAGAAACCCACCAGATCACCGTGTTGATTGTGGAAGTCAAAGCGGCGTTCCAAGCCGAGAACAGCATAAAAGGCTTCTGTGGCATCAAGATCAGCTGTTTCGATGCAAACATGAGCCAGCTTACTCTGCATGATTTTTGCCCTCGCTCCACCAATCCGTTCCTGAGGCCATGCGCAGGAAGTCATCGCGCCCCTTGTCGTCATGGCCAAACATGGCAGCAACGACATGCACTGCGACTTCATCGGCCTGCCAGCGCAGTTGGCTGCCGTCGGATTGCGCAATCTGCACAAACACATCTGCCACAATTTTCGGGTGGAAAGCCTTGGACAGGCTGTTGCGTACCTCTCGCAGCTTGCTTTCGACCAATGGGCGGTAGGGCGAATCCTGTGGATAGTCTGCCGGCAGCTCAGCATCATCGGCCAGTGCCGAGTCGAAAATGCTGGTGGCGTACATGCCAGCCTCGACCAGAGCGACCTTTATGCCGAAGCGATCGACTTCATGCCTGAGGCATTCGGTTGCGCCTTCAAGTGCGAACTTGCTGGCTGAATAGGGCAGGTCACCTGGTAGGCCGGCAATTCCGGAAAGTGAGCTCATCATGATAATCATGCCCTTGCCCTGTGCACGCATGAACGGCAAAACGGCTCTGGTCAACAACAAAGGACCAAAGAAATTCGTTTCCATGACTTTTCTCAGGCCACTTTCCGGCACGTCTTCCAGCGATCCGGGGTAAACGATGCCGGCATTGTTGACCAGCACATCGATGCGGCCTGCCTCGTCTACTACTTGCTGCAAAAAAGCCGCAAAAGTTTCCGGCCGGGTCACATCCAGTGCCTTGATATGAATATTGAGATTTTCGGACTTGGCAGCCGTGAGCAGACGATCAGCCTTGTTCACGTCCCGCATACTGGCGTAGACGGTATCGCCATTGCGGGCGAAAGCCAGTGCGCCTTCATAGCCAAAGCCGTTATTGGAACCCGTAATGATGACAACGGACATTTATTTCTCCATCGGGTAAGTTAGATCGAGTTGCTGGCGGATTTCATCCATGGTTTGCATGATAGCCAGAGTTTCGCTCAACGGCATGATGCTGCTTTCGGTGCGGCCAGCGAGAATGCAATCGGCCGCTTCGATGGCCTGAAAGTGATAGCCGTTGCCCTCGTAGGGAAAGTCCAGCACTTGTTCAGGCAGACCCTTGAGGCTGAGCGTAAGCCTGGGAGGCGCAAATACTGGGGCGTGCAGGTAAATCTTGCCGCGATCGCCGAGCAGGGTAAGGTCCGGCGACGAATTGGCCCGTAGCGATACAAACATCGAAGCGATGGCGCCATTGTCATGCTCAAGCACAAAAGCATCGTGCTCATCCACACCGGTTTGGCCCTTGCTGCCGACGGCGCATACTTTGCTCGGCGCCCCAAATACCATCGAGGCCATGGATATCAGGTAGACACCCGCATCCAGCAACACACCGCCACCGAGCTCTGGGCGGAACAAATAGGCGTCGGGGTCAAATGGCGGCATGAAAGCCCCGCCGGCCAGCAGCATCTGCACATTGCCGATGACTCCGTCCGCCAGCAGTTCGCGCAGCTTGATGACGGATGGAAGATAACGGGTCCACATCGCTTCCATCAGAAACAGATTTTTCTGCCGCGCTTTATTGAGCACAAGTTCCGTTTCGCTGGCATTGATGGCGAACGGCTTTTCACACAACACGCTCTTACCGGCATCCAGACACATCAGGCTGTTTTGCATGTGGCAGGAATGCGGTGTGGCAATGTAGACCAGTTCGATGTCCGGATCAGCGGCCAGCGACAGGTAATCAGCGTACTGCCGGGGTACCCCGAATTCGCCAGAAAATCTCGCGGCTGATTCCTGCGTGCGCGATGCAACCGCCAGCAGCTCGATGTTGTGAGCCTGACTTAAGCCCGTCGCAAAAGCACGTGCCATATTGCCGGTGCCCAGGATTCCCAGACGTATCTTTTTATTCATAAGTAATCAGAGCTTCCTAGGCGCGTCCGGTTATGGAAAATCCACCGTCAACGATCAGGTTATGGCCGGTGATAAAAGAGGATTGATCACTCGCCAGGAAGTGTACCGCATTGGCAATTTCTGCAGGTTTGGCAACCCGCCCCAGCAAGCCGTAGCCTTTGGTCATTTCGTTGATTTGATCGATGGTAATGCCCTTCTCGATCATCGGGTCGAGGTGAAATTCGGTCAGGGTATTGCCCGGCGAAATCGCGTTCACCCGAATGCCGTCGGCACCAAACTCCACCGCCAAATTGCGCATCAGGCCCAGCAGGCCTGCTTTGCTCATGTCGTAGATGGCCATGCCGGCAGAACCTACCACGGCATTGATCGAAGCAACCATCACAATCGCCCCAGCACATTGTTGCTGCATAGCGGGGATGACTGCTTTGCAACAATAAGCGACACCCTTGAGGTTGACGGCCAGTATGGTGTCCCAGTCCTGCTCAGTCGCTGCCAGCAAACTACCAGCAATTTGCACGCCAGCGTTGGCCACCAACATGTCGATTTGGCCCCATTCCGCCAGCACCTGTTTTACCACTTGCTGGCTGGAGTCTTCATCGCTGACATCGTGGATAAGTTGCATGGCAACACCGCCACTGGCAGCAATTTCAGCAGCAGTACGCTCCAGCTTCTGCGCGTTGATATCAGTCAGGGCAACCCTGACCCCGGCGTCGGCGAAGCGGATGGCGCAGGCTTTGCCTATGCCAGAACCGGCTCCGGTGATAAGGGCAACCTGGTAGTGCTCAGACATGTTGGTCAGCCATTTTTGTTCGTGTTCTCCGGGCAATGAATTCTGTACAAGATATTTAGTTTATATGTTTACTAATCTGCCAGCTATGCTAACCTCTTGACTATTCCAATTCAATCCTGAGGCCGGACTCATGCCGCAGCGAATAGTTTTTCCAGATAGAGGAAAAGTGGAGTTGCAGCATTTTGATTTGCCTGCAACAGGGCCGGCAGAAGTGCGGGTTAAAACCCACTACAGCCTGATCAGTATTGGTACCGAGACCACCATCCTGCACCAGCGATACGCACCGGATTCACATTTCGCGAAGCGCTTTTCTTTCCCGCAACTCAAGACCGGGGTTCAGGCAGTTGGGGAAATTGAGCAAGCTGGAGCAGAGGTCAGCGGGCTCGCTGCAGGCGATCGGGTTTTTTTCCGCATGGCACACGGTTCTCATCAAGTTTTACCGGCCAGTGCAGTCACATGCATCCCTGCTGGCGTTGATATGCCATCTGCCTGTTGGTGTGGTTTGGCAAAAACCGCATTCCGCGCAGCCTGGGCCGGAAAATTTGCAGCCAGTAATCAGGTGCTCATCATCGGTGCAGGCCCGGTAGGGCAGATGCTGGTGCGCTGGGCACATGTTGAAAACATCCAACATATAGCTGTAGTGGATCAGTCCGCTGACCGATTACAGCATGCCAGTAGAGGTGGGTCGACTACATTGATCCTGGGTGATCTTGGCCAGCACCTGCAGCAGGTCTCACAGATTGCTGCAGGCCTGGGTCCGGCTTTGGTGGTAGACACTACGGGCAATCCGGCGGTTTTTCAAAACGCGCTCGCAGTTGCTGCGCGTTTTGGCAAGGTAATTTTATTGGGAGATACCGGTTTTCCGCAGCGGCAATGCCTCAGTTCCGATCTTATGACCAAAGGATTGACCATTCAGGCCGTTCATGAAAGTCATGACCGCGATGGCTGGACTCAGGGTAAGGTTGATGAGTTGTTTTTCAGTTATGTGCTGTCTGGCCGTTTTGATCTGTCCGGTTTGATGACCCATGAATTCACTCCTTTGGAGTGTCAGCAGGCTTATGCGCTTGCAGAGCTGCATCGCGAACGGGCAATGGGCATTTTGTTCAACTGGACCGACTCAGACATGACTGCCGATAAGTGAGCAAATTGTGGCTGATCAAGCCAGGAAGGCGCTCACGGCCACGCCGATAAAAGTGCCAATGACATAGCCGAATATTCCCACCATGATGGCTGGCGTAACCAGCGAACGCCAGCCCTGGGAAATAGCGATGGCTGCGGTCACTGCAGGGCCCACCAGTGCTGCACCGGAGGCCACCACTGCTTCTGACAGATCTGCTTTCATGAGTTTCGCCGCAACCAGCACGATGACGATGTGTACCAACACCATGATCATGCCGAAAACAAAGATGGACAGTGCAGTGCCGGCAAATTCCGTGAAGTTGGTGGAGGATCCCACCATGGCGAAAAACAGGTACATGAAGATCATGCCCAATTCAAATTCGCCCTCCAGATTGGCCATCACTTTGGGAACCAGGTTTGCGACCACAAGGGAAAATACAGTGACGTACAGAATGTTGAATTGTGGATGATTGGTGTAGTCTCCAATCGCGGCAGACAACGCACAAATGGCAAAGCTTAACGCCAGCACACCGGTGATGTGACGCAGGCGTAAATGCGGGCGCTTTTCCTCCTGCAGAGCCAGCTTGTCCTCCTCGGAAATATTGTCATGGATGCGCAGGGGCAGGAATCGCTTCACCCAGCCCAGGGACGGCAGGGCAATCAGCATCATCAATGCCAGTATGCTGACGATGCTGCCGGCACTGATGGCCGCGGCGAATTCGGATTCGGTCATTCCCACTACCTGCGAGACGGCCAGGAAATTGACCGCACCACCGATATAGCCACCGGCATACACGCCCGCCACCTTCGAGCCTACATCACCCATGTCGACCAAGGAGTAGCCGACCAACACGCCGATGACGACGGCCCCACTGGCGACCAGAAAGGTGAGCATGATCTTTCCGCTTTCGCGGAATATCTTGCGGATATCTGCCTTGAACAAGAGCAGGGGAATGGCCAGTGAAACCACGTAGCCGCCGATGAAATCGTAGGTGGGCGAGCTGTAAGGCGTGATGTGAAGATTGGACAGGATGATGGCAATGGCCAGCACCCACACCACGCCTGAAGTCTTTTTGCCGATGGGGTGTTTGTCGATCCAGAAACCCAAGAAAGCCAGACCAAAGAGCACAGCGCCCATGGCGAACACATTATCTGCAGCAATCAATGACATGGTTATCTCCCGGGTGGTGGCGGTTCAGGTTGGCAGTGTAATCGCCTCCAGCATGCGCAGTCTGCGCTCTGGTTTATGGCTATGTCCGCACTGTGCTTTGTGCCCAGCTTCAGGCGCACAGAGATTTTCGATTCTGCGGCATCAAAATGAACTGCCAGGGCGTGGGCATCCGCGCGGTCAGGCTGACTTCGATGATGCTCGGGCCTTTTTGCTTGAGCGCAGTGGGCAGCACTTTGGCCAGCTCTGCTGGTGAATTCGCCCGGTAAGCACCGGCGCCAAAACTCTCGGCCATTTTTACGAAATCCGGATTGGTGAGGTCGGAACAGATACGACGACCGTCGAACCATTCGTCCTGCTGGCGTTGAACATTGGTGAAAGTATTGTCATTGAAAATGATGGTGACCAGGTTGAGCTGATAGTGCACCGCTGTTGACAGCTCCTGCATGGTGAACATGAAGCCGCCATCGCCGCTGACCTGCACCACCGCCTTGGCGGGATGCGCTGCCGCCACACCGAGAGCCGTGGCAAAGCCATAACCAAGTGTGCCCTGCTGACAGGCTGAGACAAAGTGACGCGGCTGGTAGACCGGGAATCCCGACCAGGAGACGAAACCCACCTGAGTAACCTCGTCAATAAAATAGCCATCGCGCGGCAGCGCTGCGCGGATCGCATCCAGGTAGGCCATCTGCGGCGCTACCTTCTCGCGCATGGTCTGGCCAATGCTTGCTTTGAGTGCGGTCAGCTCTTCGTTACGACTGGCAGCTACTGAGCCGTTCTTTTCCAGCTCTTCAAGCAGCGCGCTGAGCACGGCCTTGGCGTCGCCCACTATGCCGATCTCGGGGGTTGTGATGCGGTTGAGTTCTAACGGATCAATGTCGATACGTACCAGTTTCAGGTCTTCGTCTTTGCCCCACATGGTCAAGGGCATTTTCAGGCGTGTGCCAACAGCCAGAACCGCATCGGCCTGACCCCAAAGTGTGTGGCCGGCGGGCAGGTTCTGGCTCAGATAATGATCGTCAGAGATCACACCCTTGCCTTTGCGCTTGGCTACCACCGGGGCCTGCAGCCGCTCAGCAACAGCCAGCAATTCTGGCCCGGCATCCAACACACCTGAGCCGATCACGATCATGGGCCGCTTGGCAGCCAGCAACAGTTTGGCCGCGTCCTTGATCAGATCCGGATCCACCGGGGGGACTTCGGCCCTACTGGCTTTTACAGCTTTCGCAACGACTGCCTGGGCTTCCATCACATCCATGGGCATTTCGATTTCTACCGGACGCGGCCGTCCGGAGTGCAGTTCGGTGAATGCCTGCTGCATGATGCGGGGGGTTTCCGACGGATGGTTAATCCGTTCGGCCCATTTGGTCAAATGGCGAATCAAGCCAAGCTGATCGGGTATTTCATGCAAATGACCGTAGCCGCTGTCGATGCCGGCCAGATGCACTTGTCCGGAAATCGCCAGCACCGGCGAATTACATGCCCAGGCGGTGCACAGGGCAGCGGTGGTATTCAACAGCCCGGGGCCGGGTACCACAGTATAAACGCCGGTTTTGCCGGTGCTTTGGGCATAGCCGAAAGCCATATAAGCGGCCCCCTGCTCATGGCGGGTGTGGAGAATGCGGAGTTTGTCACCCGCCCGATAGAAGGAATCGAACAAATGATCCAACTGGCCGCCGGGCAAGCCAAATACGGTATCCACATCATTTGCAATCAGTGATTCCACGATTGCATCGGCACCCGAAATTCTTTTCATTTACTTTCCTGATTTTGAGCCTGCATATTGAACAGGCTCTTGAACGTTTGACCGGCTTTGCAGGGGGGCTTCCCAAGCGAACAGGATTAGTTTATATATAAACAGAATATCCGGGATTGTATAGTCCTGTCAAAGACCATTTGTGTAAATTCTTTGCTCAGGTTGACGCATCACTGAATGATCTATCTCGTGTTTGGGAGCACAAGTTGTGGAACAAGGTGGTAATCATGCTTAACGGAGTTGCAAGTGAACCAGTTCGGAGTAAACGCATTGCCCAATACGGCAAGACCATTCCCTACCTCTGGTGCTATAAGTTCGGTATCGTCATGACGGCTGTGCTGGCGATTGCAATGATTCATCCTCAGGCCCACGCGGCGCAGGCATCGGCGGATCAGTTACTTCGGCTTGCCTACGACTCGGCGGCAACCGGTCAGAAGCGTGAATACTTTGTCTACCTTCCGGTTGGCTACGAAGCTGCCAGGGAAAAGCGCTGGCCGGTCATAATGTTCCTGCACGGTAATGGCCAACGGGGTGATGGTCTGGGTGATCTGGATTATGTACTCCGACATGGCCCACTGTTGGAAGCCTGGCTGCAAAAGCGCCCTCTGCCGTTCATCATCATCAGCCCACAGTTGCCATTGTTTGGTGAACTTGAAGCCATTGAAGACCGCAAGATTCATGAGCGGCCGGCTCGGCTGGAGAAGGGCGTGCCTGAGCGGAATAACGGCTATCCGTCCGCAATGCCCATACAGCGGCGTAACGCCGATGAATTTCCTCCCGGTCCACATCAGTCCTACGATCCTTTTTCTGAGCCCGCCCAACTGCCGCAAGGCTGGCATTTGATAGACGACGAAGTGATCCTGATGCTGGACCAGGTACTGGAGCAATTCCAGGCCGATCCCAGCCGGGTTTACCTGACCGGCATCAGCCTCGGCGGCTTCGGCACGTTCCACATGGCGGCGAAGTACCCTGCGCGTTGGGCAGCGATTGCGCCCATCGTAGGCGCAGGAACCAAAGCAGATGCTGCCAAGATTGCGGCCGCCAAAATTCCTGTCTGGATGTTCGGCGGCGGTAAGGATCAGGTGGTCAAACCGCATTGGTTGTATGAAACCGCACGCGCGCTTGAAGAAGGCGGTTTGCCTCTTTTACGTTTTACGGTTCATGAAGATATGGATCACGACGCCTGGAAACGCGTCTACGAGGGCAATGACCTGTTCGATTGGCTGCTGCGTTTTACCAATCTGCAGCGACCTGAATCAGAGAAGAGTGAGGACTAGTTGAAGGACAAGAAGGCACACCGACCGACGCTTACTCCCGGTTCATCCATAAACAGTTATCGGCAATCTGCCGATACCTGTCATTCGCCAGCAATCAACCATTGAAATACTTCCACGGTATAGCCCCCGGGGTCGCGCATGATAAATGCACGGATCGGTGCTGATGGGTTGTCGTGTAGCGGCGTGACAATTTCTACTTCTGTGTGCTGCTGGATGCGCGCGTAAAAAGCATTCACATCGGCGGTGACCAGGCTGACCATCACAGAGTTCTTGGCCTGCACCTTGTGAAATGCGTCCGGACCTTCTTTTACCACGCCTACAAACGAACTTGCGGTCGTCTTGTAAAGCTGCACCCAGTCGTCCGAGTAAGCAAGCTCAAGCCCCATGATCTCTCCGTAAAAGCGTGTGGCAGGGCCCAGTTCCGGGTAATAGAGCATGGTGTAGTGCTGATCGAAAAGCTGTGACCCTGGCGGGTTCGGCGGCAGAATTTCAACATCCATACGGTCAGTTTGTCCTGTATCCATGGGGGGTTGTTTGTCGGGGCAGGCAGCACCGGCCACGCCTTTGGTTTTCATGTCCAGATAGGTTGCCGTTGCATAGGATGTAAAGCCCGGAGTCTGTCCGGCCATGACACTGTCTACCACGTGTGGAAACTCAACGAACATGGAATAGGGTTCACCCGGCCGCAGCAATTCAGCTGGCACCGAGACTGCGCGTACATCATGCTGCATATTGGCTACATCACCAAATGGCAGGCCAGTGTGATACAGCCGCTCACCATGACAGTCGGCCACTACCACGAAAATCATGTCATCAACGATACCACGGGGGTCCAGTTGGCCATTGGAGTAGTCGCTCCAACGAATCTCCAGGTCCATGTCAGGGTCGATTTCCACTGGTGAGATATCCTGCCCGTCTTGCGCCAGGCTGATGCGGATGGGCGCCGGGATATCGGTTTGGCCATCCGGTCCCGCCAGTGACATCTGTGCCGAAATCTTGCCATCGTTACGGGTCATGATGGCAAAATCATAGAGGCCATTCGGGTGCCGCACATCTACGGCCTCCACGCTATCAAAATGCCCGCCTTCGTAATAGAAGTTGCTGCCGCGGTTCTCGTATTCCAGCACGGCTGCATCCTGCCCTTCCAGGCGCATGCTGGCACTGAGAATTTCTCCGTTCGGGTAGGGAAACACTTCCGCGAAGAAATGATAGTTGAGCAGACTCAGGCTGCCATTCGCGGCTTGGGCGTAGTTGTTGGACTTTACCAGCACAAAAAACTGAATATCCCGGTCAGTGGGCGAATCGTGCTCAGCGTTGGCCGGCCCGGCTACCAGTGTGGCAAGCATCAACAGGCTGGTCAGAAGTCTCATCAAAATTCTCCTCAACAATTTGCGACCCGGCGCAATCAGTTTCGTGATGATTTGCCCCATCACTCAGCCCGGGTTTTCTCCTTCTGCTCCAGCGCAACTCCGGTTTTCATCAGCCGTTCCGCTCAGGGTGGAAACAGACATTTTGGTGGTAACTGCCCGGGTTGTCATCGCAATAATGCCGCTGTACGTGCGGGTATCATCGAGAATCGCGTGCTCGACGGTGAGTGCATAGATGTGCCCCGCGGCAAGGATATCTGCGGGAATGATGAACTTGTCCGAAGCATAGGTAAGAAACGGTTTGTTCTCGAACGGACGTCCGCTGTGCGCAATCCGGATACCGTCTTCATTGGTAAGAATCACGAAAATCAGGTCATCCAGCAAGCCGTTGGGGTCGGCCCCGCCCTCGTCGAAACGGCTCCATGTAACTTGAAGATCCTGATTCGGGTCAATTGACGAGCAGGTTCTGGAGCCCCCCTGGCTGAGTATGATCAGAGGCGCTTGGGGCAGGGAATCGCCCCGGAAAAGCAGCTTTGCTTCCTGAACTGGACCACTAGGCGTGTTAAATGAAATCTGATATTCACCGTCCGGAAAGTCGGCCTGCAGGGCCGCGAAATCGGCATATCGCTCTTTACCGGTAATCTTCAGGAGGTTGTCGCGCTCGCCGCCTTCCACCTGGCGGTAATCCACAAAAGGGATGTCTTCGCCACCCGGCAGTGTCATCCGGCCATTGCTGGCATCGCCATCCTGGCTGAGAAATATTTCGGCAAAAAACGAAAAGTCCACCGGAGTCTGCTCGCCAGAATCATCCTGACTATAACTGGCATGTTTGCCGATGACGAAAAACGTTATGTCATCCTGTTGCGCCTGCAACGGTGAGGCAATCACCATCAATATGAACAGGCTGCTACGCGAGAAGTGTTTGAGAATTGCGTGCATGAAGACCTCCAGGCAATCGGGACTGCGCCAATGCTAGCATGGCGGCTTATTCCGGCGACACAATCTGTAATAGCTCGAGGTCAGCTGCATTTTCGCGCATGGGTTATAAGGTTCAGCCCGTTACACGATCTTTGCGCCGGTGCCGGCGACGGTAGCGAATCAGGAAAAACGGAAAGCCCAGGAAATAGACCCACACCATCGGGTTCACCAGTGCCTTTGCCAGCCCGGAAAGAACATCATCCGGGCTGACATAGACTTTGCTTTGCATGGCTTGGTCAGGGTCTGAATGCACGATGAGGTGATCTTTTTTGTATTCGAATTTACCAAATACAAAATCAATATCGGCGAGTTTGCTTCTGACCTTCATGCTGTTTTCCTGTTAGGGCCCTAGCTTTTGCGTAAACGACCGGTGGATTGTGCATATTCAATGCGTTTCTGCAACAATTCAGAAATATCTTCTGGGGCGTAACCTGCCGGTGGCGTGAACTGGCCGCGTGCGTAGAGGTCGTCGAACACTTCCTTACAGATAGTGATCTTCTCCGACAGAGTCTTTGGCGGGTTGCCGCTGGGGAAGCGGTTTGGCGGATAAATGGGCTTTTCATATATCTGTCGAAATCCTTCCGTACGCATATCAACCCAGCAATTGTGATTGGTGCGGGTGCGATATTGGCGCAGTGCTTCAATATCAATCGTGCAGGCCAACACCTGTTCCGCCGGATAAGGCGCTTCACGCATCACCATACCGGTGTAATCAATGGCAAAAGACCGGCCGGGGCAAAAAGCCTTGGGGTAAAACTCGTAGTTTACCGAACCCCAATTGGAGCCCAGCAGATAAGCCATATTGTCGTGTGCACGGGTGCGCCGGGTGAACATCCAGAAGTCCCAGGGCTCGTTCACACCTTCTACTTCCTGAATGGCTCCAGGATGGCAGATTATTTCGGCGCCATTAAAGCCCAGTGCGCGGGAAACTTCCGGCGTACAACCATCGTGGCAGGTCATGGTGCCCAGCTTGCCGATTTCGGTATCAATCACCGGAAACAGATCTTTTATGTCGCCGCCGAGTTTTTCGCAATACTCATCAAAAATATCGTGCGGGCTGGTGCCCAGGCCGATTGATGCCGGGATATGCCATTTGTGGTATTTCAACACCACATCGCCCGAAGGACCCACGATAAAGTTGGTGTTGAACCAGCGATCCGGGAACTCGGGTACCATTTCCATGACGCCACCGCCACAGATGTACATGCCGTACTGCTTGGCTATTTCACCCAGTTGATCAATCTCGGGGCCGGGAATGGTGACGGCCTTTTTCATCGCATCTGCAATGCCAGTTTCGCCTTTGCCAGGCGTGCCCACGCCCTGCAGGAAGTACTCGGGGAGTACCACCAGGCGGACTGGCACTTCCCAGAAATAACCCACACCAAAGTGGATCAGGTTCTTGATGCGGTCGAGGTTCTTCTGAATACCTGCGCGGTCGCTGACCACAGTGACTTCCGGTTGGATTATCAGCGCTGTGTAAGGGTCTATTCGTTGTTGTTTCATGCTCTATTCCTGATTAATAAGGTGATGGGTCTAGCCAGCCAGTTCAAAAACTACTATCGGCCAAGCTTCAAAATCGGCTCAGAAATCAAAATCGTCGTCTTCTTCGCGGACGCCAAGGTCCAGCAAAATTTCGTCGGCTGCAATAGTGCCCATGCCGCATATGCCGCCACCGGGGTGGCAGGATGGGCCGGTCATGTAGAGATTCTTCAGCGGACCGCGGTATTGCGAATAGTTCGGGAATGGCCGGAAGGCACCCATCTGCGCCAGGGTGCGTTCGCCGCCGGTAGTGACGCCGCGATTGAAGCACAGATTGGCGCGCGCCAGGCTGGGTCCGGTTTCCACATACTCGGCCATGATGTTGTCTGGCGTCATGTTGTTGGTGTAATTCTGCAGTTGCTTCAGCAACACATCGCGGCAATACGCCGGGCCCAATGCTTCCCAGTCTTCACCGCTGGCCAGATCAACCGGTACAAAAGTATCCATGATCAGGGTGTGTTTGCCTTCCGGCGCACGAGTCGGGTCCATAGTGGTCCAGGCTGCGGTCCACAGGAACGGATCGCTGGGTTGCTGGCCGGCTGCTATTTCCAGGTACTGCTTGTCGATGTCGGCGACGGTGCCGAAAATGCGCTGAAATGGGGTTTTGTTCATGGCGGCACCGGACTTGAATTCCGGAGCCTCATGCAGAGCGTAGTGCACCCTGGCAATGGTGATGTCACCAAATTTGAATCTGCGCACCATGTCCTTGAAACCGGATGGTAATTCGTCGTCGGCGAAGCCGGTGAGATAGGTCTGGTAAGGGTCCAGGCCGCTGACCACCGCTTTGTCGGCGAGAATCTCTTCGCCACTTTCCAGCCGCACGCCTTTACAGACACCTTTCTCCGCAATGAAACTGCGCACAGTCACTCCGGTACGCACCGTGCCACCATGGGCCTCGATATAGCGCTGCATAGACACTGCCAGCATACCGCTGCCGCCTTCGGGTATGGACTGGCCAAAATAGTGGATGCTCGGAATCATCACATAAAAGCCAGCCGCTGTACCCAGTTGTTCGGGCGGTGATTGCGGCGCCATGGCCCAGCCCAGAATAAAGGCTCGCACATGGTCGTTTTCGAAATTTTCCAGGGTGAATTGGCGTGAGCTCAGCTGAAAATTCCGTAGCCGGTTCATGCCTTCTGGATTCTGCTCCAGGCCCTGGTACAGGTAGCTGGGCGGTGCCGGAGGTGAAAACATGCCTTTGACCACACCGTCCTTGATTTCGCCGAATTCTTCGTAAATCTCGCGATAGCGTTTGGCATCGCCGCGCGAATACTCGGCTATGGTGTCGCAGGTCTTATCGACATCCTTATACACAATGATGCCCTGGCCTTCGTACTTGTTGGGGTGGCCGGTAATGTGGTCTTCAGAGAAGATGTATTTGAGGCCGTGCTTCTCCAATTCAGGGCGCAGTTTCTGGAACGCCGGGTTCAGGTGTATCCATACATGCGAAGAGCCAAACGGATCGTGTTTGAAACCGGGCAAAGTCAATTCCCGGGTCAGCACTCCGCCTCCCACCCAGTCATTGCGCTCAACCACCAGCACTTTCAAGCCGCTGCCAACCAGAACGGCTGCACAAATCAGGCCGTTGTGGCCCCCACCTGCAATAATTACGTCGTAATCTGCCATGAACTCCGAAACCTCAGCCTTTGAATCATTACCAATGCCACATGGTGCCATCCTGCAGCCGGTTGACCGGCAGGTAGGCACGTTTGTAGGGATACTTGGCGGCCAGGGATTCATCGATATCCACGCCGTGCCCAGGCGTTTCGCCCGCCAGCAGATAGCCATCCTCAAACCGATAATCGTGCGGAAATACCTCGTCCGTGGCCTCGGTGTGCCGCATATATTCCTGAATGCCGAAGTTGGGCACCCACGTATCAAAATGCAGAGCCGCACCCATACAAACCGGTGACAAATCCGTGGCGCCGTGGCAGCCGGTCTTGATGTGGTACAAGGCCGCGAAGTCCGCAATCCGGCGCAGATGAGTTATGCCACCGGCGTGCACCACGGTGCTGCGGATGTAGTCGATCAACTGTTCTTCGACCAGGGTTTTGCAATCCCAGATGGTGTTGAACACTTCGCCCACAGCCAGTGGTGTAACCGTGTGCTGACGAATCAGTCGAAAGCCTTCCTGGTTCTCAGCCGGAACAGCATCTTCCAGCCAGAACAAGCGGTACTCTTCCAGTGATTTACCAACCCGGGCGGCCTCAATCGGGGTTAAGCGGTGATGCACATCGTGTAGCAGATGCAGATCAAAGCCAAATTGTTCACGCAACTTGGCAAACAACTTCGGTACATGATCGATGTAGCGTTCAGTCGACCAGGTATTTTCGGTGGGCATATCAGCATCGGCAGGTTCATAGAACATCTTGTCCTGCGAAACCCCGTAGGTGCTGTCCAGCCCTGGAACGCCGCATTGAGCGCGAATGGCCTTGTAGCCCAACTCGCGATAACGTGCCACTTCTGAGCAGGTTTCCGCTATATCGCGGCCATTGGCATGGCCATAAACCATCACGCCTTTGCGTGAACGCCCCCCCAGCAACTGGTACAGAGGCAAGCCAGCAATCTTGGCCTTGATATCCCACAAAGCCGTATCAATGGCTGCAATAGCCGACATGGTGACCGGCCCACGACGCCAATAGGCCCCGCGATAGAGGTATTGCCAAATGTCTTCGCTTTGCTGGGGATCACGCCCGATCAGGCAAGGGCCAACATGGTCCTGAAGGTAGCTTGCAACAGCCAATTCACGGCCATTCAGGGTGGCATCGCCTATGCCATGGATGCTCTCGTCGGTGAGGATTTTCACCGTCACAAAGTTTCGATCAGGACAGCTAACTATGACTTTGACTTCGGTAATTTTCATCTCAACGCGTTTGCAATCCCGCCATCACAGGGCTCAGTATATTTTGGGCATCTGCCAGCAACAAAGCCTACGATGCATCGCAAACCAGTTTATATATAAACTTTTAAAAAATCCACTGTTGGTCGGCACTTGTAAGCAGCCATCGTTAAGTGGCTGCCGGACATTCAGTACATTTAAAGACCTAGCTGGTTCAGGTTATAATGTTTACACTTAAACCAATTTACTCAGGCTGCATATCGTGGTGTGCGGCCCGCCAGGGAGTCAGTACATGACATTGATAAAAGCAGAAAAAGCCGCAGGTGGCAAACGAAACCCGGGTCCGCCGCGCCCCTTGGCGCGCATGGATACCTTTGCCCAGTACAAGCAAGGCAAGAGCAAGATTCTGGGTAAAGGTTTAACCATTAAACTGTCCAGCAATGAAAGTTGCCTTGGGCCTGGACAAGCTGCTCTCGATGCCTATGTGCAGGCTGCAGAGAACATTCACCGATACCCCGACGGCACACAAACTGCCCTGCGTGAGGCTATTGGTCGAGCACACGGAATCGACCCCGGCAGAATAGTTTGCGGCAACGGTTCCGAGGAAGTCATCGGTCTTCTGATCCGGTGTTATGTTGGCGAGGGTGATGAAGTATTGCTGCCGGAGAATCATTTTGTGATGTGCTCCATCTACGGCAAAGGTCAGGGCGCCACTATCGTGCTGGCGCCCGAAACCAATTTTACTGTGGACGTTGATGCCATTCTGGAGCACATCACTGAGCGTACCCGATTGATATCAGTGGCAAACCCGAACAACCCGACCGGTACCTGGTTGCCACGATCCGAAATGGAACGCCTGATTGACAATATTCCGAGCGACGTGCTCATCATCATTGATGGCGCCTATGCAGAGTATGTCGAAGACAACGAATACGAGGATGGTATTTCCTGGGTGGAATCGCGGCAAAATGTGGTTATGACCCGTACTTTTTCCAAGATTCATGGCCTTGCGGGATTGCGCATCGGCTGGGCTTATGGCCCGCCAGCCATCATCGAGGTCATCAATCGTCTGCGTACACCATTCAATGCCAGCGGGCCTGCTCTTGCAACAGCAGCGGCGGCCATTGGTGATAAAGAACATATTGAGCGAAGCCGGCAACACAATTCAAAATGGCAGCAAAGATTCCGGGAGGAATTCGCCCGGCTGGGAATCACCATGGTTCCCAGTGTGACCAATTTTTACCTGCTGGATTTCGCTAACCTGCCTGGCAAAACTGCAACTGCCGCAGCGGCATACCTGGAAGAGAACAGCATCATTCCAAGGCCTGGCAACAATGAACGGCTGTTGCGCATTACGATAGGCACTGACAGCGACAATGAGGCAGTAATTGACGCGCTGGCACGTTACCTCAAATCCTGAATGAAATATTTCGCCCGGAGCGGAGACATTTACCCATGAGCTATGTAATGAGCGAAACCATCCGGCAGTTCCTAACCCGACGCAACAGTTTGCATCTGGATGGAAAACCCGGCCCAGGTGCGGCTGATGATGTTTTATCCCTGGTCAACCCTTCAACAGGTTTGGTCCTGGGCGAAATACAGGCCTGCAGCAGCCAGGATGTAGATCGGGCCGCCCGATCTGCCCGGGCCGCCTTTGACGATGGCCGTTGGCGATTAAAGCCACCGGCTGAGAAAAGCCGCATTCTGTTACGGGTGGCCGAATTGATTGAGGCCCATGTGGATGAGTTGGCGGAGCTGGAAATGCTCAATGCCGGCAAGTTACACGGCGCTGCACGCCACGGTGAGGTGCCGTTTGCTGCCGAATGTTTTCGATACCATGCAGGCTGGTGTACCAAGATTGAAGGAAGCACCAAGCAGATGTCGCTGGCGCCGGTAGGTGAGTTCCATGTTTACACCCTGCGTGAACCCATCGGTGTGGTTGGCTTGATCGTTCCTTCCAATGGGCCCTTGGTGCAAGCGTCCTGGAAACTGGCCCCCGCATTGGCAGCCGGTTGTTGCTGTGTGATCAAGCCTGATGAGAAAACACCTTTAAGCACGCTGCGACTGGCTGAGCTCATGACCGAAGCGGGTATTCCCGATGGCGTGGTGAACCTGGTAACCGGCGCGGGTAAAGAGGTGGGCAAAGCCATAGTCAGCCATCCTGATATTGCCAAGATTTCTTTTACCGGCTCTACCGACACCGGCAAGAGCATTGGCAATGTGGCCTTGACTGACCTCAAGAAAGTTACCCTTGAGCTGGGCGGAAAATCGCCTGTTATCATTTTGCAGGATGCCAATCTGGATGAAGCTATTCCGGGAGCAGCGCAAGCCATATTTTCCAACACAGGTCAGGTATGTGTTGCCGGGTCCAGGCTTTATGTTGAGGCACCGGTATATCAGGAAGTATTGGATGGCATCGTAAGTTATGCCCAAAACCTGGTGGTAGGGCCAGCACATGAGCCCGAGACTACCATGGGGCCATTGATTTCAGAGGCACACTTGCGCAGCGTGTTGCGAGCGGTAGAGTCGGGCAAGTCGCAAGGTGCCAAAGTGGCAACGGGCGGCGGCAGGATGCACCAAGGGCAGGGCTTTTTCATGCAGCCGACCGTGTTGCAGGATGTGGATCAAACCATGTCTGTTATCCGCGAAGAGATATTTGGGCCGGTACTAGCGGCCACAAAGATTGCTGATATACACGAGGGGCTTGCCCTGGGCAACGACAGCCGCTTTGGTCTGGCTGCCAGCATCTGGACTGAGAATGTGTCAAAGGCTCATCGCATGGCTGCGGGAATGCGGGCTGGTTTGGTTTGGATCAATTGCCACGGAATACCCGACATGGCCGTGCCTTTTGGGGGCTACAAGCAATCAGGCTGGGGAAGGGAAAACGGCTACGAAGGACTATTGGCGTTTACTGAGTTAAAATCTGTTATCTGCAAGCTGTAATTATCCCATTCCGTTGAGCTGAGTAAAGTCTATGTCACAGGCCATTTTATTCGACAAAGTTCTGGATTCCGTGCCCACAGAGGCGCATCACTTGCGAGCCTGGTTTGCCTTGTTGAGGTGTTTCAGCAGCATTGAACGGGTTTTGATGCAGCACATCGCTCAGGAATACAAGTCAAGCCTGCCCCGTTACGACGTGCTCACTGCTCTGGCCATGAACAAAAGTGGTGTCACCATGGGCGATCTCGCCGTTATGTTGATGGTTACCAAGGGAAATATTACCGGCGTTGTGAGAAGGCTCGAGGTCGACGGCCTGGTGAATAAAGTAACTTCCAAGAAAGATCGCAGAATCCAATCTGTAACCATTTCCAAGCCGGGCCTTAGGCTTTGGAACGTAATGGATAAAGATTACGACCGTATTGTTTCAAAGCTGCTTGCCGGAGCAACGGATGCCCAGATCAGGAATTTAACCAGCGCACTTGAAAACACCATAAGGTTGATCGAAAAGTCTGCCGCTGATTAACTGGGTTGAGCGTGGAGCCGTCCCGGGCACCCAGCAAAACGCTTCAGGCCATGCGAATTTCAGTTTTGTGCCCAAAGCCCAAGCCATTGTCGATGAACCGAAGCCAATGCGGCCGTAGTTGGAAGTAAGGTGTGTTCTTCAGGCGTTCCGCCAGAATGCGCTCTTCCGCATCCAAAGAAACGTCGGAAATCGCTCCCAGGAAGGGAAATTTTTCGATGTAGCAGCGTTCAACCCGGGGAAGTTCGTCGTCACTGACCCTGCTACAGTTACCGAAAATTTGCACGCCACGCAAAGATTTCCAACTCTGACCATCGTCGTGAATGGTCAAGGCAACCTGGTCAGATGTTGCCAGATCCCGTATATGCCGGGTTTTGGGATTGGACTTGAAATAGAGTGAAAGATCGGCATCGTGAGCGTAGAAAACTGCCGCAGCCCAGGGTCCCTCACTGCCAACTGTAGCAAGAGTCATGGTGGTGTGATTGAGGAGGTAGTCTTCAATGCGTTTTCGCTGGTCACTTTCAGTCACGGAGGTGAGCCCTCCCAGCGCTTGACGGTGCCTGTATCCAGACCAAACAAATCCAGAATTCGCCCGACAGATTGATCGATAATGTCGTCAACAGTCTCGGGTTTGTTATAAAAGGCGGGCATCGCGGGCGCGATTACCGCACCCAATTTGGATGCTTGGTACAGTAGTTTGCAATGCCCCGTATGCAACGGGGTTTCGCGAGGCATCAAGACCAGAAGCCGGCGTTCCTTCAACACCACATCCGCAGCCCGAACCAGCAAATTGTCAGCGCTGGAATGCGCAACAGCCGAAAGGGTTTTCATTGAGCACGGAGCGATGATCATCCCATCGCTTCGATAGGAACCTGATGCGATGCTGGCGCCGAGGTTGCTATCGGAATGGACCACGTCCGCCAGCGCTTTCACTTCCGGCAGGCTGAAATCTGTTTCATAAGCAATGGTCAGGGCAGCAGCGCGGGAAACAATCAAGTGGGTTTCGACTTGTTTTATGCCGCGCAGAACCTGCAGCAAACGGACTCCGTAAATTGCACCACTTGCCCCTGAAATCCCTACGATTATCCGCAACATTGCCGGTACTCCCTGGTTTTGCCTGGCCGTGCGTTCCAGGCGCGCCCGGAGCTTATCATTCGGCGACGATATCAAACAGCTTCACCCATAGAAAAAGCCGCCCGATATTAACATCGGGCGGCTTGTTTCAAATCAAACGCTTGGTTTAGAACTTGAAGCTGATGTTACCACCGATTACCCGTGGGTGCGGCCGCAGACGGATACCACTCAAACCGAAATTCTCCTGCGTGCCGGTGTAATACTCCTCTTCTAACAGGTTCTGCACGTAGGCATTGAAAGACCAGGACCCCATCAGGTATCCCGCGCGCAGATTGAACACGTCAAAAGCGGGCGCTTTATACGGGAACTCACCAAACGGCATTTCCCGGACCACGCCTGAGTTGGGCGATGGGCCTCGGGTTTGCAGATTGGTCAGCCCTTCGATATCCGAGTATTGACTGTCGCGATACGCGTATTCCAGTCGCAGCCAGGCTTCATTGTCCGCCAGTGTCCACCGGTATTCACCCGCCAGGCTGGCAGTGAGTTCGGGCGCCTTGGGCAGGTCAAGCCCTTGCAGATTAACAAAGAATCCGCCGGTGAGTTGGGCTACCGTGTCGCTCGTCATCTCAGTGTCAAGCACACCCAGCCCGCCACTAAGCGTGAAGTTATCGGTAACCGCCGCCAGGATTTCAATTTCAGCACCGGTGGCTTCTGCGTTCTCAATATTGATAGTCTGCTCAAAGTTTGAGGACAGGTCACCCGGTGTCAGGAAACGGAACGACTCCATTTGCAGATCATCCCATTGCAGGTGGAATACCGCGCCATTGAGCCGCAAGCGGTGGTCCATCAGTTCTGACTTAAAGCCCAGTTCATAATTCCACAGGGTTTCCTCGTTGAACGGCACCGTAAACGCCGGGCTGCCAGGCTGGTTGGTGTTGTTGCCAACGCTGTTGCCACCCGCTTTGTAGCCTTTGGAAATCGTGCCATAAACGCTGACGTCATCAGTAACGCGATAATTGGCCACAAATCGCGGTGTTACATCGCTGAAACTCGAACTGCCCTCCGCAACCGGACGGGGTGAGTTCGCAAAACTCTGGAAGAATGCAAAGCCGGGGCCCCCTGGAAAACCCGGTGAGCCCGGGAAGCAGCAGGTGGGCCGGATTCCAAACGCCAGCACCGAGTTTTCAACTTTGTCATCGGTGTAACGGGCACCCACTGTCAGATCGAGTTTTTCGCTCGCATGAAAGGTGTAATCGGCAAAAATGGCTTTGCTTTCTACATCAAATTCTTTGTGATTGCGTGCCAGACCCAGATTCAATGGAAATGGCGGCAGAACACCGACACCATTGGCGGTGGCGGTTGCATTGGTGGAAACCGCCACGTTGTTGTCCTGTTCCTGATGATCTTTTGCGTACATCAGGCCAGCAACGAAATCATAGCGATCTTCGGTGATCTCAAAACGCACCTCAGTACTCCGGGATTTTCCCTGGTAGGAGTTGGTGCGCTTCAAAGCGTCCATTCCACCGACCAGATCCTGATCGAAAAACCGGTCAAAATCGGCGTCGATGATACCCGTGACCCATTTCAGCGCCATGGTGTCGTTCAAGGCATGACTGATATTCAATATAGCTACCTTGGATTCATTGTTGTTGAACTCGCTGAGGTCATGAGACAACTTGTTCTGGTTATTCGGCCAAAAGCCGGTCCCAGGATCCTGGGCAACACCCGTACCAAACGTGTCGGTGGAGTCCAGATCCATCACGCCGGAGGGCACATTTTCATCATGTCCCTGCTCTTCCTTGGTGTAGAAGAAAGTCGTTTTGACCGTAGTCTGGTCTGAGATATCCAAATCCGCGCTCAAACGAAAGAATGTGGATTCGTGCCCTGAGTTTTGGCTACCGTTTGGGGTAAAGTTGTTTTCTGCCGCAATCGGGCAACTGCTTGCGCTGGCGCCCGTTGCACAGATATTGTCAACCAGGCCACCACTGTCCTCGTACGAGAGCACACCACGAACGCGGAAGGTGTCAGAAACGGGGACATTCAAAATTCCGGTGACAACCCAGGCGTCGTTGGCGCCTTGGTAGTTTTCATACCCGGCACGCACCTCACCACCGAATTCATCCGTGGGGCGCTTGGTGACCAGGTTGAGGGCACCGCCCACCGCATTGCGGCCAAAATAGGTGCCCTGCGGACCGCGCAGAACTTCCACCCGTTCCATATCCGGCAACTGCGGGTTGGCCACCTGGTTGGGTACGGAGACGACGCTGAACTCATCGATGTAAATACCGACGGTGTTGATGAAGGCATTTTCACCGGACACCATGCCGCCGATGCCACGTATGCTGAGCCCTATTCCGCGCGCGCCCGTCTGGCCATCCTCGGTGTAGCTCACATTCGGGGTTTGCATCAGGTATTCACTGGCAGACCGAATATTCGATTTCTCCAGTGCTGCACCGCTGAAGGCGGTAATACTGATGGGCACGTTTTGCAGATTCTGCTCGCGACGTTGTGCCGTTACTACTATTTCTTCCAGTGCTCCGCTGGCTTCCTGCGCCAGCACTGGCGCCGCGGTAACCGGCACCAATAGTGTTATTAACATCAAATTCAGTAAGTTGCGCATGTCACCCTCTTCCTTTGGCCTAGTGGCCGCTATTTGTAAGTGATCTGATTTGTCCCCGGACGAGCCATATTGACCGGTTCGTCACAGCGGCTCCCGGTTCGATTATGATTTTTACATGGTATATCCATTGACTCGGTCGAATGAAATATTTTGTATAGGTATAGCATCTACGGTTTATAGTTCACCTGTCAACTATTTTTGCTGGAAATGTTTTGCTGGAAAAATTCCATGCGTGCTTGCATAGCTCAACTCCAGAATCGTGGCGGGCTCACTCAGTTTTATCTGAGACAGCAAGCAGCAAATTCATATACACAAGAAAACAACGGAGGTTTTTAAATGAAGTTTGGAATTCGACTTTTACAGCATCTGGGCAGCCCCAGGGACGTGGTCAAACTGGGAATATTGGCCGAGCAGGCCGGTTTTGATCAGGCCTGGTTTCCCAGTGATAAATTCATGTACCACGCCTGGTCAATCATCGCTGCGTTGGCGGAACATACCGATCGCATTGTTATTGGTGGTAACGGCACCGAACCGTACGGGATGTCTCCCGGCGAAATTGCAGTGTTCATGGCAACGCTGGATTCGCTCAGCCAGGGCCGCGTCGCTATTGGCCTGGGAATGCACACCGAAAAGATGGTGAGCTGGTTGGGCTACGATACTTCTGATCGCCTGCAGCGCATTCGGGAAGCGACAGAACTGATGCGGCGGATTTGGCGTGGCGAAAATGCAGAATTCGATGGCGAAGTTTATAAATGGTCTGACCAATGTTATTTGCGCTTCAAGGCTTTTCGTGAACAGATCCCGATCTACATATCCGGATTCGAGCAAGAAGATCTGGCACTGAGCGGTGAGCTGGGAGATGGCAGTTTGCCCATGGTGACACCACCAGAGTCAGCAAAACTGATGGCTGATCGTATTCTGAAAGGAGTACATAAAGCCGGTAAGAATGTGGCCGATTTTGATATTTGTGGCTGCGCCTGGTTTTCCATCTCCGAAAACGGCAAGAACACACAGACCGACACGCTGAGGGATGTTCTGGCCTACTTTGGTAACTATCTGGATGAAGAGGCGCTGGCGACGGTAGGCTTGAGTCAGGCGCATTTCTCAGAGACGCAGCGTCTCGTATCCGCAGGCGATTACGCCGGCGCGCGGGCCGCGGTAACTCAGGACATGATGAAGCTGGCCATTATTGGCAGCCCCAAGGAAGCGATTGCGAAAATCGAGATGTTGGCGGAAGCGGGAGTAACCCAGGTGTCCGTAGGCGGCCCGTTGGGGCCGGACCCGGCGGAGACCATTCGATTGATGGGTGAACATGTCATTCCATATTTCCGCTAGCATCGCTGAATCTTCTGCACTCCAGGGTACTGAAGCTGTGAATTCAAATGACTGAACGGACCAGCAAGTCACCCCGGCTTTACTACGGCTGGTGGATTGTGTTGACCGGTGCGGTGGGAATGTCCACCGGGCCGGGTCAATTCGCGTTCGGTGCGCTGGGCCTGTTCATGCTGCCGCTAAATCAGGAATTTGGCTGGAGCCGGACAGAAATCAGCCTGGCGCTAACCTGCTTTACCATCGCCCTTACTTTTTCAATTCCCTTCATTGGCAAAATGGTTGATCAATACGGCAGCCGCAAGGTCTTGATTCCGTCCTTTATCGTTTTTGCGATCCTGCTGGCGCTGATCCCGATTCTGGCAGACCGCTTGTGGATCTTGTACCTGCTGTTTATTTTGATCGGCTCATTGGGCGCCGGCTCCAACTCTTTACCTTACCTGCGCACCATTTCAGCCTGGTTTGACCGCCGCCGCGCGCTGGCTCTGGGCATTGCGATGGGTGGCAGTGGAACGGGTTACGTGTATGTGCCTCCTGCAGTGCAATACATGATTGACACCCATGGCTGGCGCTCGGCCTATTTTATGCTGGCGGCGGTGACGTTGCTGGTTGCGGTCCCACTGGTCTATTTTGTGTTGCGCGAAAAACCGTCAAAAGCGGATAACGAAGGTGTGAATGAACTGGGTACCAATTCACTCAGCGCAGCACCGGTAGCGCACATTCCGTTGTCGGTCGTGCTTAAACAGCGGCTTTTATGGCAGTTGTTTTTAATTTTTTGCTTGCTTTCCTTCACGCTCTACGGCGTGTTGTCACATCTTGTACCCATGCTGAATGATCGTGGAATGTCTGCAGGCAGTGCTGCGCTGGTGATGTCCACATTGGGCGTGGCGTTGGTGGCGTCCCGCGTGGTCATTGGCTATGTCATGGACCGGTTCTTTGCGCCTTATGTTGCCGTAGCGTGCTTTTTGCTCAGCGCTATTGGTGTGAGCCTGCTGGCCACTGGTGCCATTGATTCGTTGGCGTTCTTTGCCGCTGTGTGTATCGGGATCAGCATGGGCGCGGAAATCGATATGCTGGCCTATCTCACTGGACGATATTTCGGTGTGGCAAATTTTGGACAGGTATACGGCATTCTGTTTACCTCGTTTCTGATTGGCACCTCGGTCGGACCGGTGGCCTACGGTGTGGTTTACGACTTATGGGGTTCTTACACCTGGGTGTTGTATGTCAGCGCAGGCCTGATGCTGGTGTCTGCCGGGTTGACTTCGCTGCTTCCGCGCTATTCCAAATAACACTTCTGCGAGATTAAAGGCGTCTCACGCCCGCCCGCGTAGTGCAGGCCACAAATCATGCATTGCCAGGTACGTGAGTGTTCATCATTGAGTGCTCGAGCGGTGCCTGCAGTCTCAGATGCTTCTGACTTATGTGCTGGCTGGGAACAATCGAAATATCAGAAGTACGCTACGGAGACTTGCTGCTGAGAAACTGTCTCCGGCCGCCTTTCGTCGACGTCATCTGGAGAATGTTCCGGGTTCCGACTCACGCAATATGCCGTTCGTGACCGAGTTTATGAACTGAGATAATTTAAAGGACCGTTGATTGCCATTGACTAGTTCGTTTGAAGTAGCGTGAGCAGAACGCTTAAAAGTAGTTTTAAAACATTTGGTTGTCTGATCTCTGCTCCAGTCAGTAGCCTGATGCAAAGTTTGTATGGCTTGTCACTTCCCGGTTCTGGTGATATTTTAAGTATAAAATATACTGACTGATCAACAGGAGTTTTGGCCGGTGAATTTATGGAAATAGCAGTACTGGGAGGTGGCCACGGGTGCCACGCTGCAGCAGCCGAGTTATCGGAAAACGGCCACCGGGTGCGTTTTTGGCGTCGTGATGCTGAGGCACTGTCAGTACTTGCTGAATCCGGATGCATACGTTTGGTGGACTTCAAAGGTGAGCGTGATGTGCCTATCCCCTTGATCACCAGCGATTTGAAAGTTGCGGTTTCAGGTGCCAAGCTGATCGTCATACCCCTGCCTTCAACAACACATGCGAGTCTGGCTAATCAACTGGCGCCTCACCTGGCCGATGGGCAGGTAATCTACCTGCCACCCGGCACTTTCGGCAGTTATATTTTCTTAAAAGCAGTTCAACAGGCGGGTGCCCGAGCGGAAGTGTCTGCGGCTGAGACAGGCACCCTACCGTACTTGGCGCGCAAACATGGGGCCAATCGGGTCGTGGTATCTGGCTATGGCAAACGTCTGCCCACCGGTGTATTTCCTGTCCGCAATAGCGAGCACGCTTGGTCAGTGATTTCACAAGCCTATCCTGCAATGGAAAAATGCGAAGATGCATTGTCCGGCGCACTGATGAACGCCGGCGGCATCATCCATCCGCCGCTGATCATGATGAATGCCGGCCCGTTGGAGCACTTTGATCATTGGGATATACACAACGAAGGAACCCAGCCTTCAATACGGCGGGTTACCGATGCCCTGGATGCAGAGCGCATCGCTTTGCGAGTGGCGCTGGGGTACAACGCACCACATTTTCCACTGGCTGACCATTACGCCAAGGAGGGCGACGAGTGGATGTATGGCCGCGGCGCCCATGAAAAGCTGACAGACTCCGGAGACTGGCGCGAGCACATCGTACTCACCGAGCACCGTTATATGCTGGAAGATACCCGCTACGGTTTGTCCCTGCTCGTTTCGCTGGGGAAGTGGTTGAACGTTCCAACACCTGTTGCTGCCGGCTTTCTGTCCATTGCTTCAGCCATCGTAGGTCGTGACCTTTATCAGGAAGGCCGGACCCTGGAATCTCTGGGTCTGGATAAACTGAGCCGCAGCCAGATGCATGACTTACTGCAAAACGGGTGGGCAGTGTGAATCCTTTACCCAGCTCAGTTGGACTTCTGGGTGCCGGGCGCATGGGCAGAGGAATTGCACTGTCCTTTTCCCTGGCGGGTGTACGCACCGTTCTACTGGATATGAAAGACAGAACGAAGGAGCAGTTCGAAGCCATGGCTGCGGACATCCATAGCGAATTACGAGTTGAGCTGGGCCACATGGCCGAAGTGGGGTTATTTGCCAGTGAGCATGCTGAAACCATTGCCAAGCGCATTTCAGTGGTATCTCTGGGCGAGGCTGTCGCAGCTGTAAAAGGCATTCCGCTGTTTTTCGAAGGCGTGCCTGAAGTGCTGACTGTAAAAAAAACCTGTTTGCAATGGGCCTCCCGACATGTGGCGGCGGATGCCATTATTGCTTCAACCACCTCCACCATACTGGTCGATGATCTGCTCGGTTTTGTGAGCAACCCGCAACGGTTCGTAAATGCACATTGGTTGAACCCGGCCTATTTGATGCCTCTGGTGGAAGTCAGTCGCAGCGATTTGACTTCCAGTGATACTCTAGATCGTCTGCTTGGTTGGCTCAAAGCCATTGGCAAGGTGCCGGTATGTATGAAGGCTTCACCGGGCTACATCGTGCCGCGAATTCAGGCTTTGGCGATGAACGAGGCTGCCCGCATGGTTGAAGAAGGTGTGGCCAGCGCTGAAGATATCGATAAGGCCATCAAGGTTGGGTTCGGCATTCGCTTTGCAACCCTGGGTCTGGTGGAGTTCATAGACTGGGGGGGCGGAGATATTCTGTATCATGCCAGCCGTTACCTGTCTGAGACGCTGGACAAGGACAGATTCAAAACCCCGCAAAATGTTGAAGACAATATGAAAAGCGGGCGCAACGGCTTAAGGGATGGCATAGGCTTTTATGATTTTCGTAATATGGACGTGCCCGCTTATCGCAAAGCCCGATTGTCTGAGTTTGTGGGTATTTTGAAACACTTGGATCTTATGCCCACGACTGCGGTGCAATTGGACACCACGGTAGAAAAGGCTGTATAAGGCACTCACCGCAAACGCTACATTGTTGAACTGTTATGTCAGAAACCAAGCTAATCAGCGAAAAAGAATCAGGCGGTTGGACACAAACATTCTTGGAATTTCAATCGACTTTGCGACGTTTACTGGGCAACTAATGACACGCAACAGCCGATTCAGTGGTACCTTGCAAGCCGGGATAGCCGATTACGGTGTCGCTTGCCTATAGAATATCCAAAGGCGTTTCTGTTCAAGTCGGCACCTAACACGGCCTTGAACCAAACCGCCAGTTACGAATACCGATTTGCCAAGCCAATGGAGAACAATGCAGCTTCAGGCAGCCTTAGAGAGCGCTCATTTTGAGAACTTCCATTTTCGTTAGAAGCATTTCTTCAAGAGCTTTTTATTGATTGCAGACTGGCTGCTTCAGCGGATCGAGTTTTCTGAGTGTTTCAAAGCCCGAGCCCTGCCTTGCAAGCATAACTTGCCTGTGGTGGTGGCTTTCGTCGTAACAATGTTTTCTTGGCTGTTACACGATTGGCCAAGGCGCAGCTCATAAACAACCAACTGGCGTTTTTATCAAGACCCCGATGACGCCCCTTGTTAAAGCTGAAATGATGTCCCAATTGAACCTCACCTTTGACCCGGAACTCGGGCCAGTATTCCTCGCTGACCCGGCAGCGCAAGGTCACTTCGGGCCGGTGGCTCCAGCATTCAGGCGGGTGAGGGAGGATCAGCGCTGAGAAAGTAGCCACGGATGCTGTAGACGAAGTGATAGGTACTGTTCACTACCTGACCCGCATCGGTCATTGTCGAAAACGAAAAATCCTGACTTTGCGTAAACATGCTTTGCGGTGTCAGCCCGATGAGCATCTGGTGCGCCCCGTGGCGCGGTAGGTCATCTGGGCCACGCTCCCGGCCCCAACTTCTTCTTGTAAACGTTCAGGTTGCCGTCATAATGACGGGCAGACCTTCTGATAGCCGCGCTGGTCGGCTTCCTCCATCACGTCGACGTGATAGATTGGTGCGAAGAACTCGTCCAGGCAGTGCAACGTCATCAGGCAGCGAAGCAGTCACCGTACAACAATCTTGGCGATCGCTTTTCATCTGAACCCATTGGCTGTTATCCTAGCGGGAATTTCCAGTTGCCGTGCGTCTGCCGTGAGGTAACGTTTGCGCTTTGGGTGCCAGTCACTCGATGTCTGAGCCTGCTTGATGCTCCCACATTCAGCGGTACACCGATGACTATGATCGATACTGCCAAAGCCTGGCCGACTCAAAGACGAGGCCTTCTGGACATTTTTCAATCCACAGCAAAAGGCTCCAACATGAGTAGAGTAATTTTTCGGCATGAAATGCGCTTCATCATCGCGGCTATCCTGGCCGCGTTTGTACCTGGTCTTCATGCCGAACAAGTCGCGCCGTCACATCAAAACACACTGCAGCCTGGACAAAATATCGCCAACTATCTGCAACTTCAATTCGACCAACCATATACGCTGCAGAAACTTTCGGACAATACTTACTGGGTTTCCACGAATTTCTATAGCTCGCTGTTCTACGTAGGTAAAGATGGTGTGCTGTTATTTGACCCACTGGGAACGCGACAAGCCGTTCAGGTTTTACAAGCTATCAGTGATGTTACAGATCTTCCTGTGACTGCCTTGGTTTATTCACACAGCCATCAGGATCATATCGGCGGAGCGAACGTCATTAAAGATGCTGCCAGCAAACGAAACCTGGAGTTACGCATCATTGCAACCGACAAAACCGCCAATCAGCTGAAACGCTTTACCAAAACGGACGTTCCACCCGTCACTGAGGTTATCAGCTCCCCTGCTGGTGAGTTCAAATTTGAAAACCTGATCGTGCAGGTGACCACTCCTGAATTGTTTTTGCATTCACTCGATAGTTCGCTTTTCTATCTGCCGGCTGAGAGAGTGATCAATATCGTGGATGTTGTGGAGCCTGATGACTTGCCTTTTACCAAATTCGGCGGGGTTATCGACATCAAATCATACCGGGACTCCATGAATGAGCTTCTGGCCATGGAGTGGGATTTCCTGAACGGAGGTCACTTCAACGTTGGCACTAAGGATACGATCAGAGGATTTCTGGCTTATCTGGATGATGTCGAAGCAGCCGTTGACACCGCTCTGAGCCAAAGCAAGCCATTTTATGAATACGTCAATCCTGAAACTTCGGTTGTGAGCTGGTTAGTCCAGCGCAAAGCGGATGTTACAAACGACGCCCGCAAAATTCTCGAACCCAAATATGGGCACTTTGCCAGCTTCGATGATGTTGTGGACAGCCACATCAGCGAAGTTTATCAGCAAAGATTTCATCACAATGAATAACAATTTTTCAGTAGCGGATTCAAAAATTTACTTACTCTGACACGGGTCAGGCATATTCGAGAGGCAAGGCGGTGGTGTACTTGATGCTCTCCATCGCAAAACTAGAGCTGACGTCACTGATTTCAACCTGTTTGATTAACCGCTTGTAAAACCTGTCATAGGCGGCAATATCGGGAACAACTACTCGCAACAAATAATCGATATCTCCGCTCATTCGATAAAACTCCATGACTTCTGGCATGGCGGATACTGTCTTTGCAAAATTGTCTAACCATTTTTCGGTGTGCTGATTAGTTCTGATCGAAACAAATACGTCAACACCTACATTAAGCTTTCCCCGGTCCAGCACAGCAACACGAGATTTAATGACGCCCGCTTTTTCCAGAAGCCGAATCCGGCGCCAGCATGGTGTGGTGCTCAGGCCAATTCGTTCTGCAATGGTTGCGGTGCTGAGAGTCACATCCTGCTGCAAGCACTGCAGGATGCTTTTATCAATGCTATCCATATCGACGTTCTCCCATTGCTGATGAAGCTTTTAGGTTCGGGCTGCGCGCAACTCCTTTATGAACGCAAGAACGGCTCACTAGCTAAAATAAAGGTAAAAGCCAAACTTAGTCGCTGCGCCAAACTAGTATATTAGAACATGCATGCTAAGCTATTGGCAAAGTCTAGTTTACTTTGCTAGAAAAGACGACATTTTTAGGTTACTTTGCAATTAGTCATTTCATTGAATGAGTTAAAATAGATTAGAAAATGCGGTACTCCGATTGACCAAACTAAAGGCGAAGAGCACGATTATGAACAAACATCACGGATTTTTTGCCATCTTGCTGCTTGCATTTCAAAGTAGCGCTGTAATTGCGCAGGGTGTCCTGGAAGAGATTCTCGTGACTGCAACCAAACGCGAGATGAACCTGCAGGACGTACCCCTGTCCATTGAAGTTGCAACGGGGGAACACATCGAGAATTTTCGCATCGTCGATCTGACCGACCTGTCTGCTTCAATTCCGAACTTTACGGTCGGCGAGAACCTAACCATGCAGTCAATTACGATGCGCGGTTTCGGTTCTGGTCAGGAACGCAGTTTCGAACAATCTGTCGGAATGTTCATCGACGGGATTTACATGCCCAGGGGACGACAGTATCGCGGGCCGTTCCTCGATATAGAACGCGTGGAAGTAGTGAGAGGTCCGCAGGCTGTATTGTTCGGTCTCAACTCCACTGCAGGCGCAGTCAGTATTGTGAATCGACGGACTCGTCCGGGGGATGCTTTTACTGCTGATTTGACAGCCGACTATGAGCTTGAGTACGGCGGCCCGAGCGCTACTGTCGTCATGGGTGGTTCGCCGCACGAAACCCTGGGTCTTCGCATCGCTGCTCAAGTTACTGAAAGGGAGGGTTTTTTCGAAAATGCTACCAGTGGTCGCGATGAGCAGGATATGAGTCAGCAAGTTCTGCGCATCAGCGGCATCTGGGAGCCCAGCGACAAAGTAAGCGTTGACGCAAAATATGAGTATGCAAGTTACGACGTCGATGACACCCCGGGCGAGGCATTTGGCACGCCAGCGACAAATTCGTTTGAGCCCAATGATGGCGTTCTCAATTGGAGAAATTCGCCGGATCTGGCGTTGATTACAGCGTATGGCGATCATGCATTTCGCTCAGGAAATGAGGCGGGCGTATTTGCCGAGTCGCATAACCTTTCCGCCAAAGTCGACATAGCCATTGGAGAAAACACACTGACCCTGCTGGGAGGTTATACCGAGCTGGACTATGACATGGTACTTGATGTCGATCGGAGCCCCGTTCCGTTTCTCGCAGGTGCGATTGAAGAAAGCTACGACCAAACCAGCTTCGAGGCGCGTTTTGAGTCAGCCACTGGGGGTCGTTTTGAATATCTTGTCGGCGCGTATTATCAGGAAAGCCAACTCTATAATGCGAATATTACCATCCAGAATCTTGCAGCCAGGAGACTCCCATTCCCGCCTGGTAACAATACCTCATACTATGATCTGGACTCAGATTTGTGGTCAACATATGCTCAGGGCACCTACAACTTTCATGAGCGGGCTCGTGTAACAGCTGGCCTCCGCTACGTGGATGAGAGCAAATCTGTCGAGCGAAATCGACTCTGTGGAGTATATCTCCCGGATGTTGGATTCGTGCCAAGCATCGGCACACCCCCTAATGCGAGTTGTCCCAATGCATTGTCTTCAAACGGTTTTATGGCTGATCGCAGTTCGGAACACTGGATGCCTGAGATTATCGGGCAGTGGGATGTGGATGAGAACAACATGTTTTACGCCAAGTGGGCCAGCAGTGATAAAGGCGGTGGATTTGCCAGTGATACGAACATCGGTCCCAATGGCGTCGAATTCGATGACGAAAGTGCTACGGGTTATGAAGTAGGACTGAAGTCAACGGTTGCAGATGGCAGAGGGCAGCTCAATCTCGCTTTTTTCTACACCGAGTTCGATGACCTTCAAGTCAAAACAAGCGCAACCGTCAACCTGCCGAATGGTGGTGTGACTTTTGCACCCATCGTAGGTAACGCCGCGAAGGCAAGCTCAGAGGGTGTCGAGATTAACGGCACTTGGGCCGTTACTGAAGCTCTGACCATGGGCGCATCTTTTGCAATCCTGAATGCACAATATGACGAATTTAATCGTTCAAGCTGCAACTCTGCTAACGCAGCTACTGCCGATCCTGTCTCCCGCCTTTGCGACCTTGGTGGTCAGGAATTGCCTTACGCTCCGGATTGGTCAGGTAATGTATTTGCTGATTTTGAGCAGCCAATCAACAGCGCGTTGGTGTTCAAATCCGGAGTGCAAGTATCCTTCAGCGATGAGTACTTCACCAATCCTACACTCGATCCGATTGGACTCCAGGACGGATGGACACGGGTTGATTTGAGACTGGGTGTTGCAGCAGCCGATGATCTCTGGAGCGTGATGCTGATCGGTCGCAATATTACTGATGAAGCGGTTTTGGGAGGCTCCACGACCTTACTCGGTTACGCAGTTGGTTATCTCGAGCCGCCCCGGACTGTGCTGATTGAAGGGCGTTACCGGTTCGGTAAGTGAAATTGAATGTGGCAGCCAACACTAGGGGCCGCAATCGCCTGGAAATTTTAGGCGTCAGAACCATTTTTTATCGAGGCGGTACGATTCCGCTTTAGAAGCATCAATTTTGACAAGTTAACAAGGTTAACCAGAGAGGATGGAAAATGAAATCAAGGATATTTAGAAAAGCTGCACCCTTGGGTGTGTTCGCCATATTGATCTGTGGATCGATCGTTGCACAGGCCACTGAAGATCTCAGCTACCTCGGTGAGAACCTGAAAGCTCCCGCCGTAGTCTTGCTTCTGGACGATACTCACCCTGTCACGGACAAACTGGCTGGCAAAGTAATTGAGCTGCACTATCCCAAATCGCAAATGGGAGTCCGCTTTCTGGATGGTAAAAATCTGGCTTGGCAGAGCATCAGCAGTCCAGACAGGGAAGGAAAAGCAACCCCTTATGTGGCATTCGAAATTGCTGAAAACATTTACTATGTCACTTGGGTAAACCCCAGTTCACATGGCGATTCGGACACTTTCTACGACGATAACTATCTGATCACCATCATATTGGATTTCAATAAAATGGTTTTGACCGAGTCTTTCATGAGTCCGAATAAGGAAGGGGTTACTCAGTTAAAAGTCATGCAGGCCAAGCTGGTCAGCAAGGGCTAAAACTAACCGCATCCACTTCCCTTTACAAATTTATGGGGAAGTGGATGCGCGGCTGGCGTTGCAAGCGCCAGAAATTGCCGATGGCTGGGCGCCTACCGGATTCCGGGTGGTCTGCCGAGGGTAACCCGATAACATGATGCTCCGAATCACTCTTTTCTGTTTGATCTTACTGCCGTTGAGTGCAATCGCCGAGTCCGGACATCGCTTCATGAAGCAGCTGCCAGATGACCCCAAGGCACACCGACGCTGGGGTATCACGGTTGACTATTTCAACATGGATCAGGCTTACAAAGTAAATAAGTTCATGCTGGGATCGCAGGACGAGGCCATCATGGATTTATCGCAAATCGATGCGCACAATGACACGCAACAATTAAGTCTCAAACTCGATTTCTGGCCGACGCGTTATCTCAATATCTTTGGAATTCTGGGGCGCGCCGATGCTGATACCATTATTGACTTGGACTATGTAAGCTCAGCGAACCCGTTGAAAATCACCTCTGAAGGTACGCTTTTCGGCGCAGGTTTCACCCTGGCGCGTGGTGGCAAGAGTTGGTTCTCTTCGTTCAATGCCACGCTTACCGAATCCAGAATGAATGGTGACATTGAGTCATCGGTCAGAAACTTGACCATCCAGCCCAGGCTGGGTTTGGTCAAAGGCAAGATGACCTATTGGGTCAGCGCCATTTATCTGAAAACCGATGAGGAGCACAAAGGCTCGGTTGAATTGCCCGCCCTGGGCGCAATCCCTGTTTCTCTCGTTCTCGCTGGTGAGTACCCATGGAGTGCGGGTCTTGGCGTGGGCCATGTTTTCAGCCCCAAAGCGATGATGTTCATCGAGCTTGGCCTGGGCCGTCGCGACCATCTTCAGTTCAGCTCCACTTATAGATTTTGAACGTGGCATAGCTAAATCTGAGTTTTGAATTCCTGCGTAAAGAGGTTGTGGGTGCGGACACGCTGGTTAGCACTCCGTTCGGCCAGCGCATCATGGGCTATGCAGACTACACCGCCTCCGGACGTTGTTTGTTCCTGGTCGAACGATATATGCAAAACCTGCAACGTATCTATGCAAACTCACACACCGAGGATGACATCAGCGGTCGCTCCATGACTCATTTGCTGGAGGAAGCTGAAGCTGTGATCAAGCGCTCTGTCAATGCCGGATCCCATGGGCGGATCGTACCGGTTGGTAGCGGCGCCACCGGCGCCATCGACAAGTTCCAGCAAATCATCGGAGTCATGCTACCACCCGCCACACGGCAACGTCTTGATGACTTGCTCGGGCGGGCCTTGGGCGAAGCTGATCGTTTGACGTTTGATACTTTTGTACGTTGCCATCAACCCGTGGTATTCGACGGGCCATACGAGCATCATTCCAACGAGGTGTCTTGGCGCCAGGGGCTGGCCAGCGTAATCGACGTTCCGCTGGATCGGGAAGGATGTACTGACCTTTGTGCCCTCGAGGCTTTGCTGAAAGATCCTGCATACCAGGGACGCATGCGCATCGGCTCCTTTTCTGCTGCCTCCAACGTCACCGGCATGCGTTCGCAGGTACACGAGATCGCTGCCCTGCTGCACCGCTATGACACCCTCGCCTGCTTCGACTTTGCTGCAAGCGCGCCTTATGTTGAGATTGACATGAATCCGCCCCTGGGGAAGTGCCCTGGAGATGCTGCGTTGGATGCGGTATTCATTTCACCGCACAAATTTCTGGGTGGACCGGGGTCAAGTGGTGTGCTGGTTTTTAATGAACGGCTCTACCATGACGAACTACCTCCGACTGTTGCGGCAGGAGGAAGGAGGAACTGTGGATTATGTCGGGCCAGTCAATCAGGACTTCATCCGTGACATCGAAGCACGGGAGAAGCCCGGCACTCCGGGCGTGTTGCAGATTCTGAAGGCAGGATTGGTCTTCGGTATAAAGGACCGAATTGGTGTAGCAGTGATCGAAAGTCGCGAACACGAGATATTGAAGCGCGTGGTCGATAGCTGGCTGGGGCATCCTGGAATCGAAATCCTTGGCAACCCTGACCCAAAGCGTCGCATCTCCATCGTTTCATTCAATATTCGCAATTCCTGCGGTTTATATTTGCACCCCAAGTTCGTCACCACTCTGTTGAATGATCTGTTTGGTATTCAATCGCGAGCCGGGTGTTACTGCGCCGGCCCTTACGGACACCGCCTGCTGGGCATAGGCGAAGAAAAGTCCGAGGAGTATCGCAAATGGATTCGCCGGGACTACTCGGGCATAAGGCTTGCTGGTGCCGGGTCATCCTGCACTAAGTAATGGATGACATCGAAGTTGACTTCATCACAAATGCAGTCAAGTTCGTGGCCGAACAAGGCAAGCACTTTCTGCCACTGTATGGGTTCGATCTTATGACCGGTGCCTGGAGACACAAGCAGGACCACGTTCCCCTGGAATCATTCTCGCTGGACGCTGCGCTGGAATGCTGCGGGCCTGATCAAAGCGCGCTGAGCCGGTCGGAGCGTTTTGCGCATTACACGTCCAGTCTCGCGGAAGCCCGACGTCTGGCCACCGAACTGGCCTCACGCTTCAGCGGTCCCGAATCCTCCCTGGATGAGGGGCCTGAGCAACTGCGCTTTTTCATGCTCCCCAAGGTCAGCCCGGCGTAACTCAAATTCGCGGCAATCCTCAAGCCACAGCCCCGAGATAGGCCGCCACCACCCGAGGGTCGGCCGCGAGCTCGCTGGCAGGTCCGGACAGCACCACCTGGCCCTGGTCGAGAACATATGCGCGGTCCGCCAGCCCGAGGGCAAGACGAGCATTTTGCTCGACAACCAGAACGGCTGTGCCGCGGGAGCGGATTTCGGCGATGAGCGCAAATATCTGCCCGACAATGCGCGGCGCTAGGCCCAGCGAGGGCTCATCGAGTACAAGCAAGCGCGGTCGACCGATCAGGGCGCGGCCAATGCACAACATCTGCTGTTCGCCGCCCGACAGAGACCCGGCGAGCTGCGCCCGGCGTTCATGCAGCACGGGAAACAACCTTTCGATCTCGTCCAGCCGCTCGGCAAATGCCGCGGCTGAAAGGGTGAGTCCGCCGGCGCGCAGATTCTCGATCACCGGCATGTCGCCAAAAAGTTGTCGGCCCTCAGGGGACTGGGCCAGTCCTCGGGCAACTATGGTGTGAGGCGGCAGACCGCCAATCGGACCACCGTCGAAATCTATGGTGCCGGACGTCGGCCGATAGAGGCCGGAGATCGTGCGTAGAAGCGTGGTCTTGCCAACGCCATTGCGCCCGAGAACGGTGACGATCTCACCCGCAGCAACGGCCAGATCTATGCCGCGCAAAATGCCACGGCCTTGCAGTTCGACTTTCAGATCGACTACGTTCAGCAGCGTCATGGCGCAGTGCCCAGATAGGCAGCCTGAACCGCCGGGTCGGCACGCACAGCGGCGGGAGTGTCGTCGGCAATTTTCTGCCCGGTTTCCAGCACCACAATACGGTCGCACAGCCGCATCACCATAGGCATGTCGTGCTCCACCAGCAGGATCGTCAGACCACCGGCGCGCAGCGCCAGCAGGCGTTCGCAGAGGTCTGCTGTCTCGCCCTCATTCAGACCGGCAGCCGGTTCATCCAGCAGCAGTAACTGCGGTTCCAGGGCGCAGGCGCGGGCAATTTCCAGCAGCTTCTTTTCGCCGTAAGCGAGGTTGCCTGCAGGCTGGTCCGCCTGGTCCAGCAGGTCGAAGCGTCGCAGCGCTTCCAGCGTCGCCTCGGCAATGCGCTCGTCGCGGGCTCGGCTAAGCCAGGGCAGAAGCGTAGCGGTCAGACTCACTCCATGGCATCCCACGGCGCCGACTGAGACGTTGTCGAAAACCGTGATGTCAGAAAATACACGGAGATTCTGGTATGTGCGGGCCAGGCCAAGCCTGGCAATGTCGACGGGGTCAAGTCCGGTGATGTCGCGACCAAGCAGGTGGACCCGACCAGATGTTGGGCGAAGCGCCCCAGCTATGCAATTGAACAGCGTTGTTTTACCTGCGCCGTTCGGGCCGATCAGCCCAACCAGTTCACCGCGCGCGACTGTGAAGGAAACATCGTCTACAGCGCGCAGACCGGCAAATTGCTTGACCAGTTCGACAACATCCAGCAATGCCATTACTGTCGCCGTGACCAGGTAGTGTTAGGCAATAGCCGGCGGACAAGGGCAAGAGCACGGACCTCGGAATACAGACCACGCGGCAATAACAAGATGGCGAAAAACAGAATGAGACCGAGCATCATGATGCGGAAATGTCCGAATTCCCGTAGCATTTCTGGCAGCAGCGCCATCAGCAAGCCGCCGATTATCGCACCAGGCCAACTACCCAAGCCACCCACGACAATGCCGGTGAGAATCAGCGCGGACTCCAGCAACACGAAATTGTCCGGGCCGATGAATTGGTTGATGTGGGCGTAGAGCGCACCGGCGCCGCCGATGAGGCAGGCATGCAGTGCATAGGCCTGGGCCTTTAGCAGCCGCGGTGAGAGTCCCATGGAGCGTGCGCATTCTTCGTCCTCGCGCACGGCACGCAAAGCGTTGCCGTAAAACGAATGCATGCAACGATGGACCACCCACAAGACCACACAGGCATAGCCCGCAGTCACGAAATACGGGCCCAGGTTCTCGCCCAGGGGTAGTCCGAAGAAATCCAGGGCGGGAATGCCGCGATAGCCCATAGGGCCTTGGGTCACATCACTCCAGTTCAAAACAATGGTGTTAAACGAGATCGCAAGCCCCATAGTGGCCACGGCAAAAAATATGCTGACCAGCCGCACCAGCGCAAAGCCTATCACCACGCCAATGGCGGTGGCTACCCCCATGGCAAGCAGCAAGGTATAAGGGAAACCGATTCCAAATTGCACCGAAGCGATGGCTGCGACGTATGCGCCGAGCCCATAGAATACAGTGGCATCGAGTGCCAGCAGGCCGGCTGTGCCGGTTAACAGATTGAGCGCCGCGCAAAGTGTCACGGTGATCAGCGCGAGTTGTGCCAGCCTCGCGACGTAGGCGCTGCCGACCAGACCGAGCAACACAGGCACGATGGCGAACACC
>JAWXBM010000057.1:0-9434 GCA_034440115.1 Lysobacterales bacterium
AGGGGAGCAAAAGACCATTTTTGAAACCGCTTCTAGTGCTCCACCCCACCATGGCCGTGCACGTGGCCATGATCTTTTTCTTCATCGCTGGCTGCACGCACTTCAGTGATTTCCACAGCAAACGTCAAAGTCTGTCCGGCCAGAGGATGGTTGGCGTCCACATCCACGTTAAAACGACCGACCTTCACCACCGTCACCTGCACCGGGCCCTGCCGGGTCTGTAAACCCAACACCTGACCAGGCTTCAAGGCCTTGGAATTGCGAAAATGTTTGGCGGACACACGCTGAATATTGGCTGGTTTGTGTTCGCCATAGGCATCGGTCGGCTCCACGGTTACTGCAAAGCTGTCACCAGCAGCCTTGCCTTCCATGGCCTTTTCCAAGCCCTTGATGATGTTGCCGGAGCCATGCAGGTAGGTCATGGCATTCCCTTCACGCGATGACTCCAGTTGCTCGCCCTGGGAATTTTTCAGGGTGTAGTGAAAACTGACTACCGAATGTTCGCTGATATTCATGATGGGTAAAGGCCGCAAAAAGGGATCTGCGATTATACTGTGAGTTCCAATTAGCCGGGCAAGCATTGGCTGCTTCGCCCGCCTGAATTATTAATCCAAATCAACAATCCAGGGAAACCGGCCAGCTCATATTGAAGAGCTGGCTGGTTCCATAGCTTACTTCTTTTCTGCTTCTTTAGTTTCGTCGACCACGGTAATGTCGATTTGATCAGACATCACCACCGGATCAAACAACATGTGTCGGTAATCTGCAAACATCAGTTGCAGCGTGTGTTTACCGGGCTTCAAAGTGATTTCAGCTTCAGTTTCACCCTTGTCGTAATGAATGATTTTGTCGCTTACTGGCAAAGGCAGGCTGGCACTGGACAGCTCGCTGACGTCAATAAACAAATGATGGTGCCCATTGTTTGGAACGTCCTTCCCGGCTGAGGCGACTTCCATACCGGTGACTTCGAACTTCACCACAAAGGTGCTGGGCAAGGTGGCTCTATCTTCAATATTGCTGATACGGACGCTGGCACCTTCAGGTGAGGGGGTGCGAGCGGTTTGAGCCATGGCGGATACCGACACCATTGCCATCAGTGAAGCAATTGCTCCGACCAAAACTCCATATTTAAAAGACGGTTTCATCAAAATCTCCTGTTTAAAAATTCTTGTTACGGCACATATACAAGCTTGTGGCCGTGAATCATATCGCTAGAAACCTGAGAGGTCTAAGCAGCCTCGTCTGAGTGACTGGCCAATTGACTGGCCAATTGACTGGCCATCCAGGCGCGTACCTCATCCTGCAAAATATCCAGCGTCACCGATCCCAGGCCCAAAACAAAATCATGGAAAGCCCGGACATCGAAGTTCTCACCCAAAGCAGACTCTGCTTCGCGCCTAAGGTTCCATAGCGTGTACTCACCCAGCTTGTAACTCAGGGCCTGTCCCGGCCAGGAAATATAGCGATCGATCTCGGTGGTGACTTCGTGTACCGACAGGGCGGTGTTGGCTGCCAGATAGTCCAGCGCCTGTGCCCGCGTCCAGCCCATGGAGTGCACGCCAGTATCGATCACCAAACGGCAGGCGCGCCACATTTCATAGCTCAGGCGGCCAAAATGCTCATAGGGCGTTTCGTAAATATCCATCTCTACGCCCAGCTTTTCGGCATATAAACCCCAGCCTTCGCCATAGGCTGAAATGTAATCATTACGACGAAAATCCGGCTGGTCACGCATTTCCAGCGCCAAAGCACCTTGTGTGTGGTGGCCCGGCGCACCCTCGTGCAGAGTCAAAGCCGGGATATTGTACAAAGGGCGACTCTCCAGTTGATAGGTGTTTACCCAGTAGTAACCACCACGATGCGATTCCAACGCAGCCGGAACATAACGGCCGCCGGTATAAAACGGTGCAATGTCGTCCGGTACCGGAGCCACGCCGTAGGGTTGCCGGGGCAGATGGCCGAACAGGATGGGCAATCGTCCATCGATTTTCTTGGCGTAATACGAAGCGAAGGCCAGCAATTCCTTGGCACTGCGCGCGTAGAACTGCGCATCGGTACGCAGAAATTCCAGGAAGGCCGGAAAATCGCCGGCAAACTCCACCTGCTGAATGATGACATCCATCTCCGCACGGATGCGGGCTACCTCACTCAAACCGATGTCATGAATTTCCTGCGGGCTCATATCCACCGTGGCATAGCGGCGTATCGCCGCCTGGTAATAAGCTGCGCCATCGGGCAACTGGTAAGCACCCAAGGTTTCACGTGCGCCCGGAATATACTCCTGGTGAAAGAATTCAAACAAGCGCTGGTAGGCGGGAATAACGCTCTCAGTGATGACCTGTTGTGCACGCGCCAACAAAGCTGCCTGCTCCGGGCTGGGAATCGAGCTGGGCATTTCCATGAAAGGTGCAAAAAACGGGCTGGCATCGACCCGCTTGACCAACTGCGCCTTGATCGGCTCATCGCGCCCTTCAAGTATCACCCTGGGTTGGGTTATTCCCAACTCGATACCAGTACGCATCAAAACGATGTACTCCTCCATAACCGGGCCCATCATTTCCAGGCGTGACAGGTAATTGTTGTAGTCAGCGGCATTGTTGAAGTCGGTATCTGAGGGCAGACGCCCCCACTCCATGTAAAAGCCCCAATCGCTGTTGAACGGAATCAGATAAGCCTTGCTTACATAATCGGCCAGAAAGTCGCTGATCTGCTTTTCGTACAGGCGGAAGTTGACGCAATCTTCATGCGAGAGTTGCTCGCAGGACAATGCCTGCAACTGCTGCTGCACCCGGCTCCAGTAATCAAAGCGGCGCTTCTGATCCGCTTCGCTGACATGCCCGAGCTTATTCGCATAGTCGTCATTGCCCGTGGCTGAAGCCATCGTGGGAAATTCTTTCAATCTGAAGGCCCACTCCTGCTCATAGATTTTCTTGAAGGCTGCGCTGTCATCGGCTGCAACAACCGTGGTGAAACTGCTGGCAAGCAGCACCAGCACAGCTATCAACCCTGCTTTCATTGAGACGGCATAAGGCATGATGGATTTCCCGTTCTTGTAACGATTTTGGTTTGAATATGGTTCCAAAATTCTACCTGTTTTCGCACCGATGGGATGCCAGCTAATTGAATCCAGCGCTGCCTGGACACTGGCAGGCTTGAGCGCGATCAGCATACCCCTGCTGCACCTGCCTGCTTTTCGGGTATTCTCATCATGACTCAGATCACCGAAAAATGCAGAGGCATGCATGAACCAGAACGGAATGTTGATTTTCCTGCTCACAACGAGTCTGTTCGGCACTGCATCGGCTCACAACGCAGAACCGGACCGCGAAGCCGTTTCGCTCGAAACCTTGTTTGAGACCGTAGGAATAGATCCGGACTCTCCGGTGACCGTGCAGCAACTCGGTGGTGGTTTTTATGTGCTGTTCGGCATCGGCGGTAATATCCTGGTCTCTTCTGGCGCTGACGGTGTGCTGATCATTGACGACCAGTTCCCGCTGATGATGCCGCGATTGCGTGCAGCAATGCTTGAACAGGGCGACCAGCGTGTCGATTTTGCGGTCAACACCCATTGGCATTTCGATCATGCAGATGGCAACCGCGTGCTGGGTGCTGAAGGCACCTGGTTGGTGTCGCAGACAAACTCCCGGCAAAAGCTGCAATCCGACCAACGCATTAACATGGGCGCCATGACTTACTTGTCACATGCGTGGCTGCATGAATTCGAGCAGTTCGAGTGGTGTGATGGAATGACCGGGGGTGAGTGAAATCACCAGCATCACCTCATCCTCGCTCAGCTCGCCAGGAACCGGAATCGCCGCGGCTTCACGCACCGCCACATGCACGGTGGCTTCGGATTCGACTTCGAAAGACGAGATGTTCTCGCCACGGCGGCGGATGGCATCTTTCATGCGATCGACGAAATAAAAATAGCCTTCTTCATCGCGGCGGAAGGCATCGCCAGTATGGAACCAGCCATTGCGCCACACTTCAGCGGTGGCTTCCGGATTACGGTAATAACCCTGAGTGATTTCCCATGGGCGGCTGCTGCGCAGGATCAGCTCTCCAACCTCACCGTGCGGTAGTTCAAAATCGTGAACATCCACCACACGGGCTTCGATACCTGGGCGGGGTTTGCCACAGGTTCCCAACATGGGCGCATTGGCCACCGAGCGAATGGGTGTGGCGATTTCGGTCATGTTGAACGCGGTGTACATCTGCAGGCCATAGCGCTCGGCCACATCCAGCGAATCCTGGTTCCAGGGTACCGTGATTACGGAGCGTAAAGTATGGTCGCGGTCGCGGTCGCTGGGCGGTTGCTTGAGCAGGAACTGGGTCATCGCGCCGACCAGGCAACAGCCGCTGATGCGAAAGCGCCGCACGGTGTCCCAGAAACTGTCGGGCCGAAAACCATCGTAAAGCACACAGGTTCCGCCCTTGGTCAACCGGTCCATCACCGCACCCGCCCCGCTGACATGAAACAAGGGCAGATTGGCTAACAGCCGATCATCGGGACCAAAGTAATCCATCGCCATAGCGCCACCCACCCAGGTTTGCAGGTAGGTGCAAAGCACCGCTTTCGACGGCCCGGTGGTGCCGGAGGTGAAAATGACGAAGTTGATATCCCAGGGCTGGACTGGATTCTCGGGCTCTGCAACTTCAATGCTTACGGCATCATCGGTCAGCACCGTGGTTGAGTGGTAGCTCAGGTGATCGCTCAGCCGATTGTCAGCAGACACTTCATCACCCACCACAATCACATCACGCAGCCGGGCAATGTCCCCAGTTTCCAGCCGCGGCAGCAGACTGGCATGGACAACCAGAATTTCTGCATCGGACAAAGCAATGGCATTGCGCAGCAGATTGCCGCGATAGGCCGTGTTCAGTGGTACAAAAACAGCGCCGAGGTAGTTCGCACCAAACCAGGTGAGCACCGCTTCGGCAGAATTCGGCATCCAGCAAAGCACGTGTGCGCCACGCCGCACTCCCAGTTGCTGCAAACCGGCAGCCGCACGGCGGGTGCGTTGCAGCATCTCAGCAAAAGACCAGCTGCTGCCATCGTCGAACTCAAGAAATGATTTTTCGGGCCGTTCGTTGGCCCAACGTTCCAGCAACGGGCCCACCACGCAGTCTTCACGCCGCGGAATCATGTGGGGAATCAGGTTGCAGTGTGCATCGCTCATGGAAAGGACAAGTGTTTAATCAGGGTCGATAGCCAAATGCCGCTGGCCCTACTTTACGCAAGGGTGCAGCCAGATCAGCGAATTCGCACAACAACGGCCGCGTATCGCGCGGATCAATCATCTCTTCGATCTGGAAACGTTCCGCCGAACGGAATGGCGAACGTATGCGATTGAGCCGATCCGTAATCTACTTGATCATGGCCGGGCGGTCTTCGGCAGCGTCGAGTTCTGACCGATAGGCAGCTTCGATACCGCCTTCAATTGGCAAGGAACCCCAGTCTGCCGAAGGCCAGGCATAGCGGTACTGGAAGCGCGCGTGATTGCCATGGCCGGCACCTGCAACGCCAAATACCTTGCGAATAATTATCGTACACCACGGCACCGTAGCCTGATAAACAGCAGAAAGCGCGCGTACGCCGAAGCGGATGGTGCCATCCAGTTCTGCCTGCTTGCCAATCATGAAGCCCGGATTGTCCACCAAATGCACTACCGGCAGGTGGAAGGTTTCGGCAAAACTGACGAAACGCTCAAGTTTGGTGGCACTGGCCGAGGTCCACAACCCGCCCATGACAAAGGGGTCGCTGGCAACAAGTGCAACCGGCCAACCATCCAGGCGCGCCAACCCGGTGATGATAGAGCAGCCGTGTAGTTTGCCGATTTCGAAAAAGCTGCCTTTATCGACCAGCGACTCAATAATGGGCCGCATTCGGTACACTTCCCGCCGGTCGCGTGGCACCGCGCCAATCAGCCAGTCATCGCGTCGATCGGGATCATCCTTGCGTGGGCCGCGCGGTGGCAAATCGTACACCGATGGCGGCAGATAAGAAAGAAAACGCCGGGTTCTTTCAAAGGCTTCGAATTCGCTTTCAACTTCGTCGTCCACCGCGCCGTTAGTCGCGTGAATGCGGCTGCTGCCGAGTTCTTCTTTGGTGAAATTCTGGCCGATGGCAGCGACCACCGGCGGGCCGGCAACAAACATCTGCGCCTGACCACGTACCAGCAGGGAATAGTGGCTGGCCACCATCTTGGCAGCACCAAATCCGGCTACCGGACCCAAACCAAGACTGACCACCGGCACGGTTGCCAGATTCAGCGTGACGTGATCCCAACTCGGTAATTGCGGTACATAGGTATAGCCCATATCTTCCAGCGACTTGATCGAACCGCCACCGCCGCTGCCTTCAACCAGTCGCACCAGCGGCAAGCGCAGTTCATGGGCCATTTGCTCTGCCGCAACCTGCTTTTCGATGATGGAGGCATCAGAGGCGCCACCGCGAACGGTAAAATCGTCACCGGCTATTGCAACCCTGCGGCCTTCGATGCGACCACGACCAAACAGGAAATTGGTCGGCGTCATGCCGGTCAGTTTGCCGGCTTCATCGTAACTGCCTTTGCCGGTGATGGAGCCGATCTCATGAAAGGAACCCGGGTCCAGCAAGGCATCAAAGCGTTCGCGAACGGTAAGGCGACCGTTCTGGTGCTGGCGCTCGACCTTATCCGCACCACCCATTTCGCGCGCCAGTTCCTGGCGACGTCTTAACTCTGCAATTTCCGGTTCCCAGCTCAATTTGATTTCCCTGCTGAATTTGTGCTTTGACCATCCACCACGGATCGCCTTTTGGCGCCTCGCTTACCACGGTTGGCGCGGATGCTGCCAGCATGGGACGATCACCTTGCGCCCAGTGACTTTCATTATTAGACTATCAATTCATTCTGGTTTCAACCCATGATAGAGGTGTTAACCCATTCTGAATATCAGCCGCAGTCTAAGCTGGGCTACAGAGCGTTTTGGCGAACGCGAGGCGCTGGTGTTTGAACAGCGCCGCTGGACCTACGCCGCGCTCAATCGGGACGTGCATGCCCTGGCCGCGGGCTTACACAGGCAAGGAATCGGGCCGGGAGATCGGCTCGCTACCGTAGCGATGAACAGCGCCGAATATTTAATTCTGGCCCTGGCATTGGCACGGCTGGGTGCGGTGTTGGTACCGCTCAATTATCGCCTGCAACAACACGAATTGATCGAACTGATCCGTCGCAGCGGAGCGGTGGCATTGGCCAGCGAAACTGAATTCGGACCTCTCGCAAACGCGGCAGTCGCTGATTTCGAGGGGCTGAAAGTCTGTCTGGATTTTTCCTCCGGCCTGCCGACCGACTTCATTCCCATTCCGGCCTTGATTGCGCAGCACCAGGGCGAAACGGTGAAAGACTGGGCATGCAAGGCCGACAGCCTGTTACGCGTGATGTATACCTCGGGCACCACCAGTAAACCAAAAGGCGTGCGTATCACGCACGGTAACTGCTGGGCGAATATGCACGCCCATGCGGTGGAATTCAGCATCACTCATAAGGACCGCCTGTTGATCGTCGCACCGCTTTACCATGTGGGCGGCTTTGATATTCCCGGACTCACCCTGATACATGTGGGTGGAACCATTGTGCTGATGCGCCGTTTTGATGCCGCGACCACATTGGCAACCCTGGCCGAAGAGCGCATCACCGGCACTACGCTGGTTGCCACCATGATGAACCTGATCCTGGCGCTACCGAATCGGCACGACTTTGATACTTCATCGCTGCGCTGGATTATCTTCGGCCAGGTGACCCGCGAATTGTTTGAACGGGCGCTGGAATTATTCCCAACCGCAGCACTCACCGAAGGCTATGGTATGACCGAAACCTGCGGTGGTGTGGCTTACGTGGATCGCGCCCATCTGCGGGAGAAACTCGGCTCGGTAGGTTTGGCGGTGCAGGGTATGGAGATCATCGTGGCCGATGCTGACGACCAGCCTCTACCCGCCGGCGAGACCGGTGAGATCCTGTTGCGCGGCCCCAAAGTTTGTGCGGGGTACATTGATGATCCCGAAGCCAATGCCGCGGCATTACGCAATGGTTGGCTGCATACCGGCGATGTAGGCCGTTTCGATGATGAAGGCTATCTCTACGTGCAGGACCGCACCAAGGACATGATTCGTAGCGGTGGCGAGAACATGTCAGCTTCCGAGATCGAACGTGTGGTTGAGGCTTCAGACGATATAGCCGAAGCAGCCGTTATCGGGATTCCGGACCCGCACTGGGTGGAAGTTCCGGCCGCATTCGTGGTCAGCCGCAGTGCTCAGCCGATTGATTGTGCCGCTTTGCTTGTGCATTGCCGTGCGCACTTACCTGGCTTCAAGGTGCCGAAGGCCATCTTTCAGATCGAGGTGCTGCCGCGTAATGTCGGCAGCAAAGTGCTCAAAGCCGAGTTGCGAGAACTTGCGACGAAACTCAAGCCTGTCTGGACCGCGACCTCTGGCTGATCAGCGCTTTGGCGGTAGCGGGAAGAAGCCGCTGGTACGCTGGGTGTATGCGCGGTAGTCGGGACGGCGTTCCAGCATCAGTTTCTCAGTGAGATCTTTGCCGGTGACGCGCACCAGGAAGTACAACAGCAACAGCGGGCCGAACAGGCTGTAAGTCCCTAACGGGCTTTCAGCAGCAATCAGGAACAGTCCAAACCAGACCGTGCTGTCGCCGAAGTAATTCGGATGACGGGTCCAGGCCCAAAGCCCCTGATCCAGTATGCGTCCCTGGTTGGCGGGATTGGCTTTGAAACGCCGCAACTGCCAGTCGCCCACAGTTTCAAACAAAAAGCCAACTATCCACACGGCGATTCCCAGCCAGCCCAACAAAGAAAGTTCTATTCCGGATGAATAGAATTGACCAAACTGCACCGGCGCGGAGATGACCCACGCCAAAGTTGCCTGGCCAAAAAATACCTTTACCAGCGCCGCCAGAGGTGTTGAAGCATGGGTGAGGGCCGGACTGGCATCCTCTGTATAACGGAAGTCTTCACCGGCATTCCAGTTCCTGCGCGTGATGTGCCAGGACAGCCGCGCGGCCCAGATACAGGACAGGAAAACCAGCAGCAAGGCTATTGTGGAGTGAACTTCGAGCTGTATGAAGGTAAGCACACTGGGTGCGGCACACATCGGGCCCCAGTAGCGATCGATAATGCTGGCATCCTTGCGCCAGGTACAGAAGACCCACAACAAGCTAACCAGCGCGAGCATAATGCCCCAGTTGATCAGCAGTATCTTTACAACTTCAAGGCTCCACACGATTCATACTCCTTCACGGGTCAGGTAAGCAAACCACTACTAGCAGCCTGTCGGACTTAACACTGATCTACTGCGGAAAAGCCGAATTTGGTCATATTTCCCGTTCTTTTTCGTTAAATAGCCGTGCTATTCACCTCAAAAGAACGAAAAATCTGCCTCA
>JAWXBM010000058.1:0-4993 GCA_034440115.1 Lysobacterales bacterium
AAAACGAAGAAGCACCTATGAGTTAGACCGAATCAGAACAAAGTTCAGATACAAGACAAAACCTGTTCGCTCAGACTCAAACCTCGATTGGAATGTACTCCTTAAATCTGGGGTCAGAGTAAAGTGCCAGAGTAAAATTTGTTTAAACAACCAAGCCAGGTCAGTTTACTCTGGCACTTTACGCTGGGCCTAGCATTGCATCAGGGCTGGCACCACATGCGCATCAGTTTATTGTAAATCTTGTTGGCCAGGCGCTCTTGTGGGCTGCCGGCAGCTATGTCCTGCACCCAGCGCGTTAACTGGCTGACATCACTGAATAGCTCCCGCCTGGTATCATCCTGGATTCGGCTTTCAGCCACGGTCACCGCTGCCAGGCGCGAACCTTTGGTAACGGGATTTACCCGATGCAAAGTACCTGCCGGATAACAAACCGCCTGGCCAGCCGGCAACTTGATGCTGACAGGCTCGCCGTGGATACTGTTGATCACCAGTTCACCACCTTCATACTCCTCCGGCGATGACAAAAATACTGTGGTTGAAATATCTCCACGCGCAGGCGGTTCGCCGGCCAGCAAGGGATGATCCAGGTGGTCACCATAATACATTCCGACATCATAGCGATTCACCGTCATCGGTCTGACGATACGCGGCACCGCCAATATCCGATATTGTGGATGAGCTACAAGACGCTCGTGAACCAGCATTTGAACCTGTTGAATGGCTGGATCAGCGGGACTGCCTTGCAGATTATTTTTTACCCGACTGGATCCGGGCCCAGCGGTCTGTTTGCCATCCAGAAACTGCGCATTGACCAGCAACTCGCGGATATTACGGCATTGTTCCGAACTCAGCAGATCTGGAATAATGAACATTGAATTTCTACCTCAGGTTCTTCGGCTAATCAGCTTCTGAGCCAGCCAGTAATGGCATAGCGTGCGCCACTGGCAAACGGTGCCACTGGCGACACACAATGCTCAGCAGGAACACGGAACAGGCTGATGGTATTGAAACGGGGCATCATGGTCCTGACCACCTCACCTTGCTGATCCAGAAACTGCAACAGGCCACCCCAATCTGCCTGCCAGCCATGGCTGAGGTTTATCACATAGGCACACAGACGGCCATCATCCTCATTCAGGTCATTGTGGCGGCGCAGAAAATGCCCGGCCACATAGCGAGTCGCTTGCGCATCCGCACGACGTATCTGACCAAATCCCGTGATGGCTCTGAAGGTATCCAGCCAGGAGGTACTGTTGATTTGCTCGATTACCCGGTGCAGCACCAGTTCCGGATGTCGCTTTTCTTTGTAAGCTGTCACCATCATGAAACTGTCGTAGCGAAACTGGAACTCTTTGCGGGCAATTCGGTAGATCTGATCATCCAATGCCTCGCGGTCAGCCTGGTTCATCGCAGCCAACTCCTCCGACCATAATTTTCGCGGCCCGGAAGGATCCCGGAACGCCAGCGCCCAAGGCACTTGCTTTGCCAGGCAATCATGCAAAAGTTCAGCCACCTGCGGGCGCAAGGCCTGCTCAATCTGCAATAAGCCATCGGCGGCAAAACGCTCTGCCAAAGCGGGTAAATCCAGTTTCGGATTGATCATGCCCTCCCGCACGACCTGGTGGGCATCCATGGAACTGGGCTCAACTGCTGATTTGCTGTCATGTAAAACCATCAGACAAGGATATCAGAAGCTTAGTCAAAATCCGCTGATTGCATCTCTTTCACAGAGCCTGCTAACACCCTGAATGATTTTGCCGTGAGCTCAGCCCAAGGAGTATAATTGCCGGTTTGGACACGCTTGCCGGACCCATGGATAAAATCATCATAAGAGGGGCCAGGACCCATAACCTGAACAATATTGATCTCGACCTGCCCAGAGATCAACTGATTGTTATTACAGGTATTTCTGGTTCCGGAAAATCGTCATTGGCGTTCGATACCATCTATGCAGAGGGGCAACGACGCTACGTCGAGTCTTTGTCCGCTTATGCGCGGCAATTCCTGTCCATGATGGAAAAACCCGATGTGGATCACATCGAAGGACTGTCCCCTGCCATTTCCATTGAACAGAAGTCTACTTCGCATAATCCACGCTCCACTGTGGGCACGATTACCGAGATTTACGACTATTTGCGCTTGCTGTTCGCCCGCGTCGGCACGCCCTGCTGCCCGGATCACAATATCCCGTTGCAGGCCCAAACCATCAGCCAGATGGTGGACCACGTGTTGGCTTTACCGGAAGACAGCAAGCTGATGTTGCTGGCCCCGGTAGTGCGCAATCGCAAGGGCGAACACCTGCAATTATTCGACCAGCTACGCGCCCAGGGCTTTGTAAGAACAAGAGTTGATGGCACCGTTTATGACATCAACGAAGTTCCAGAACTGGAGTTACGCAAGAACCATACGATTGAAGTGGTGGTCGACCGCATCAAGGTCAGGCCCGAACTCAAACAGCGCCTGGCAGAATCTTTCGAGACCGCCATTACTCTGTCCGATGGCCTGGCCATTATTGCGCCCATGGAAGATGAATCCGGCATTGAGGAGAAATTACTCAGCGCACGCTTTTCCTGCGCCTATTGCGATTACAGCCTGCAAGAGCTGGAACCAAGGATGTTCTCGTTCAACAATCCGAACGGTGCCTGCCCCGAGTGCGACGGTCTGGGAATTGCACAGTTTTTCGACCCCGACCGGGTGGTCAGCAACACCCAGGTCAGCCTTTCCGGCGGTGCAGTGCGCGGTTGGGACCGTCGTAATGCATACTATTTCCAGATCATTCAGGCACTGGCCAAGCACTACCAGTTCGATGTTGATACACCGTTTGAAAACCTGCCCAAAAAGATACGTGATGTGGTGCTTTATGGCAGCGGTGACGAGATCATCGAGTTTCACTACATTGGTGAAAATGGCAAACAAAAACGTCGCCATCCTTTCGCCGGTATCATTCCCAATCTGGAGCGGCGGTACAAGGAAACAGACTCACGAATTGTGCGCGAAGAACTGGCCAAGTACATCAGCCAAAAGCCCTGCACAGTATGCAACGGCCAACGTTTGAAGCGCGAAGCCCGTCACGTGTTCATCGAAGACACCAATCTTCCCACCATTACCGCCTGGCCGATCCTGCAGTGTCTGGCGTTTTTCGCTGAACTGCGGCTCGAAGGCACACGCGGTGAAATTGCTTCCAGAATCGTCAAGGAAGTGCGTGAACGATTGCAATTCCTGGTCAATGTCGGCCTCGACTATCTGACACTGGACCGTAAAGCCGACAGCCTTTCTGGCGGCGAAGCGCAGCGCATTCGACTCGCCAGCCAGATAGGCGCAGGCCTGGTGGGCGTTATGTACATCCTCGACGAGCCGTCGATTGGCTTGCACCAGCGGGACAATGAACGCTTGTTGGCCACGCTGACCCGCCTGCGCGATATTGGCAATACGGTGATCGTGGTAGAACACGACGAAGATGCCATCCGCTCGGCCGATTACGTGGTGGATATTGGCCCCGGAGCCGGAGTACATGGTGGCAACGTGGTTTTCAGCGGCACACCGGAAGACCTGTTGGCCGACCCGGATTCGATGACCGGCCAATACCTGTCCGGTGTACGCGGCATTGCTATACCTGGAAAGCGCACCCCCATCGACAAAAAGCGCCAGTTGCGCTTGCTGGGTGCCAGTGGCAATAACCTGAAAAACGTTACCCTGGAGATTCCGGCGGGATTACTGGTGTGCGTTACCGGCGTGTCGGGCTCGGGCAAATCCACTCTGATCAACGATACCCTGCATCGGCTGGCAGCCCGCGAACTCTATGGCAGCAGTGATGCACCTGCGCCTTTTGAGTCGGTAGAAAATCTGAGCCTGTTCGACAAGGTGGTGGATATTGATCAGTCGCCCATTGGCCGCACACCGCGATCCAATCCTGCAACTTACACCGGCCTGTTCACGCCCATCCGTGATCTGTTTTCCGGCACACAGGAAGCTCGCACTCGCGGCTACAAACCGGGGCGTTTCAGTTTCAACGTCAAAGGCGGGCGCTGCGAAGCTTGCCAGGGCGATGGCCTGATCCGGGTGGAAATGCATTTCCTGCCGGACATTTATGTACCGTGCGATGTGTGCCGCGGCAAACGCTATAACCGTGAAACCCTGAGTGTCCTTTATAAGGGCAAAAACATTCATGAAGTGCTGGAAATGACGGTGGAAGATGCTCTGACGTTCTTCGGCGCGGTGCCCACCATTGCTCGAAAACTGCAGACCATGACCGACGTGGGCCTGTCTTATATCACGTTGGGGCAAAGCGCTACGACCTTGTCGGGCGGCGAAGCACAACGCATCAAGTTATCGCGTGAGCTGAGTAAACGCGACACGGGCCAGACCCTGTATATCCTGGATGAGCCAACCACCGGGCTGCATTTCCAGGATATTGAATTGTTATTGGGCGTGCTGCATCGCCTGCGTGATCACGGCAACACCGTGGTCGTCATCGAGCACAATCTGGATGTGATCAAAACCGCTGACTGGGTTATCGACCTCGGCCCAGAAGGTGGTGATCGCGGTGGTGAAATCATTGCCCAGGGAACACCGGAACAGGTAGCCCTGATGAAACACTCCTATACCGGACAATTCCTGGCGCGTATGCTGGAAAAGTCGGCCCAAAGAAAATCTGCCTGAATTCGCCGGAATCGCCGGTCGGTGATCAGCGCGTCTCCACCAGAAGATTGAATGTGTAACGAACGCCGCTGCTGCTGATACCAATTTCAATCTCATCGCCGGGACTCAGGGCCCGCGTTGACCGCATCAGCATCAGGTGCAACCCTCCCGGCTCCAACACCAAGCTTTCTCCTGGCGCAATTTCTACATTTGATTGCGCGCGCATACGACTCACACCGTCGACGATGACGCTCCGGTGCAGGCTCACGTTGGCAAAAGCATCGCTGTCATAAGCTTCCAGTCGAACAGTTTCATTGCTTTTGTTGTGCAACTCACCATAGGCCGCCGTCATGCC
>JAWXBM010000059.1:0-52532 GCA_034440115.1 Lysobacterales bacterium
CTGCATACTTGCTCATCTCGGAACTCCTATTTGTTCAGGGAGTTACGACGTTATACTGGGACCTTATCAATAGCTGAGAAACATGGATAATCAGGTAGGGCTAAATAACCCCTGCAACATCGCATCGATTTTTGCGCCGTCCTCAAAAAGGGTGCTTCTGAATTCTTCTTTTCCGTTTTTAAATACAATTAAGGTTGGATAATACTTGATTTTATATCGGACGTGCAGCTCATTGGATTTGTCTATTTCCAGGCCAAACGGAACTTTATATTTCTCTTCGTAATCAATGAGTTCTTTCTCTCCGACCCATAGTCTCGTAGAGATTCCCCGCCAGGTCAGGGCAGGATATTTGGCGGATAATTCATTGATCAGTTTTTGGCCCGCTATACAGTTTTTACTAACTTCTGGCCGGGTCTCTTCAAGATACCAATCACACCAGGGCGCTAGAAAAAACACGGCTTCATCGCGGTTTTCCAAAGACAAGGCCGTTGGTCGAACATCAAATTCATCTGCGCTGGCTCGATCCTCTGATTTTCCGGCACGACCTGCGGCCGCTTCGGCTAAAGCACTATTGAGCGCTTCGTTGGCCTCATGCCCGCGATATAGCATGTTCCCCTGCTTGTCGAGCACGATATGGTAGGGCGTACCCACCAAGCCCACTTGCCGTGAAAATTCACCGGAAACATCCAGAAAAATTGGCGCGTCCAGATTAAATCGCTGCTTGACTTGCTCAATGCGATGGACATCCTCATTGATATCTATATTGATGAGGAAAATGTCTAACTCATTCTTGTACTTTTCAGTCGCCCCCTGAAAATGCGGCATCTGCTGCAAACAGGTTTGGCACCAGGTGGCCCAAAACTTAAGATAGACCGGCTTGCCCGACAGGATCTCTCCAAACAATGCAGGCTTCCCATTTAAGTCCTGCAGCGCGATGTGAGACCAGTTGCCAGCGACCCCATTGGCGAATCCAGTGGCTGTGCTTGCCAATGCAAAACAGCCGATTACAAACGAGCGTATTAACATTCGGTACTCCTACAATTCCGCACATTGCACCTTTAATCCGGATCAGATGAATAGTGGCGCCTGGCCCGCCGGAAATTTTGTCCGTTCCACTCTCACCGTAACCAGCCTTTATCCAGCCTGCTTAGTGCGGTGCAACCCAGTTGGGCAAGCCCGCGGGTGATCTCATCACGAAAGATTTCAATGGCCTGTTCCCCGCCCCGGTCGCCGAGCGCTGCTGCAGCAAAATAGAATGAGCGGCCGGCGAAGACGAATTTTGCCCCTTTGGCGAACGCGCGCAACACATCGGTGCCGCTGCGAATGCCGCTGTCCAGCATCACAGCACAACGCTCGCCCACTGCTGCAACTATTGATTCCAGAACCTCAATTGAAGCCGGTGAAGCGTCCATCTGCCGGCCGCCATGATTTGAAACGATGATCCCGTCAACGCCCAAATCACATGCGCTCACCGCATTTTCAGCCCCAAGCACGCCTTTTATCACCAGTGTTCCGTCCCAGAGCTCACGGATCCGGCGCAAATGCTCCTCGGTCACTCCCTTTACCAGCAATTTCGATACAAATCCTGCCATGCCCCCAAGGCTTGTCATTTCCTGTGGTGCATAGCTAGATAATGTCTCGAATCTTGGCAATCCATAGCGACTCAGCCCCAGGGTCCATTGGGGGCACATTGCCGAAAAAAGCAAATTCCGTGCTGTCAATTTCAACGGAAGCGTCAATCCGCTGCGCAGCTCACGCTCCCTCTTAGCGCCGACCGGTACATCGACGGTAACCACCAAAACCCGGTAGCCTGCAGCGCTGGCTCGTTTGATCAAGTCTTCTGTTATTGACCAGTCATGAGTCGGGTACAGTTGAAACCAGGACCACCCTTCTGTTTTTTCGGCGACGGTCTCCATCGAAGTCGTTCCAGCCATACTCAATACAAAAGGAATTTGAGCCTGTTGTGCAGCACGCGCAAGCATGAGTTCGGATCCCGGCCAAATCATGCCGGCAAGACCCACTGGCGCGATACCAATCGGCATGGCGTAGCGCTTGCCAAACAAGGGAGTGGAGATATCGCAGTTTGAAATATCGCGCAGGTAGCGCGGTACCAGTTGCACAGCGTCCAAAGCCTGGCGGTTTTGCCTCAAACCGATTTCACAGCCAATTCCACCTTGAAGATACTCCAAGGCAAAGTGGGGGATTCTGCGGCCGGCGCGTTTTTCAAGGTCGAATATAGACGGATATCTGCTGTCATAGCCGGCCATTAACTTTGATTCCGAAGGTCCAGTGCTGCGGTCTTCCATCCGCTTTCCGCATCCGCAAGGCTGCGCCGGTAATGTTTCAGACCCACCGCAATAATGAGCGCTGACAGCGGACCGGTAATTGCTGCGACCGTCGCCAGCGAATAGCCCACTAAAGCCGCCTCTCCGTAGACATAGTCAGTGAACACTGCGACCAGTGTCGGGCCGAGCCCGAGCCCAATGATGTTAATGGTGAACATATAGACAGCTGAAACTTGCGCGCGCATCTGGTTGGGCGTAATCGGCTGCAATGCAGCCGGGGCGATTCCGTGGGGCAAGCTCCAGAAAAATGTCAGTGGCACCACCAACGCAAGTGCCAGCCATTCATTACTCACCAAAAAGGCGGCAATGCCGAACGGTGTAGACAATAGCGCGCCAAAGATGATCACACGCAGGCTGGCGTCCTTATAGCCACGCCGCCGTAATGCTTCGGAAATCCAGCCGGCCCCCACTACACCCGATGTGCCAAACACAAGCAATATCGATCCGTAGATGACCCCGACTTCAGCTGCCGTCCAACCGTGTACGCGCACAAAGAACGCAGGCGTCCACGACAGGATTGCATAAGCCAGCATGATGAAAATGGAGACGCCGACCATGTGACTCGCATAGGTACGCCAATGCCCCCGCAGGAATGCAAGCACCGTCCTGACGGGGATGCTTTTTGGTCTGGCGCCTGAATCAATTCCCAGGACACCCTTGCGTACCGGCTCGCGTAAAGTAAAAATCAACGCCGCCAAAATAACCCCGGGCAAGCCAACAACAACAAATGCCATTTGCCAGGTTCGAACCGTCCCCAGGAGCGGCAACTGAACCGATCCGATACTCGTCACATAATTAACGACAAAACCGCCGATGACATAGGCCAATCCGGCGCCAAGGAAACTGCCTCCGGTATAAACAGCGATTGCCCGGGTCACTTTGTCAGCCGGAAAATAATCACTGATCATGGAATAGGCTGAGGGCGACAGTGCGGCTTCACCGACGCCCACTCCAACGCGCGCGACAAACAGCTGAGTGAAAGATTTTGCCAGGCCACAGGCACAAGTCATCAGGCTCCAGAGAAATACACCTATGCCGATAATCATGCGGCGGTTTGCGACATCTGCAAATCGCGCAATGGGAATCCCCATGATGGTGTAAAAAAGGGCAAAGGCCATTCCTTGCAAAAGAGATATCTGCGTATCCGAGAGCTGCAGATCTTGCCGAATTGGATCGACCAGCAGGTTGATGATCTGACGATCAATGAATGAGAAAGTATAGGCGACGGTCAGCATGCTGACGACGTACCAGGCGTATCGTTGGTTCGGGAAGTCTACATCAGCATCCGTGGTCGTTCGTTCATGTTCCACAGTGGTGCGTGCGTTTTCCGGAATGTCTGCGTGTTGCGGCTTTTTTTTCATTTGCGCATGCTCACTTGGACATATCCCCGTATGCAAATGTGGAACCACGAGTTGTATCTGGTGCTTTCAGGTCGCGTCCAAGTGCGCTCAGCGCCTGGCTGGCTCCCAGGCCAACAAACATCATATCGGATGCGAGAATGATCGCATCCATCCCATGCTCCAAAGCCAGTTTTGCGTTTTCAATGCTTCCCGCAAAGGTAGCGATCTGCACGCCCGCCGCCTGGCACTGTTCCGTAATGCGTTTCACCACCGGCGCAGGATCAGCAGGACTCTCACCTGCAGCTGAACGGCAGGCGATCGATAAATCACCGGGGCCGATGAAGAACATATCCACCCCTTCCACCGTCAGAATTTCTTGTAGATTATCTACTGCTGCCCGCGTTTCAATCTGAATGACGACCACGGTGTTCTTGTCGGCCTGCTGGACATAGTCCGCAATATCGCGGCCATAGGCGGTGGCGCGGCCCGGCCCACAACCACGTCGGCCTAGCGGGGGAAATCGTGCCGCTGCGACAGCTGCTTTTGCTTGTTCAGCAGTTTCTATACAGGGCACAACGATTCCGGCGGCCCCGGCATCCAAAGCTTGCTTGATCAGAACCGGGTCAAGTCCTGCCACCCGGACAAGGCAGGGCATTCCACGTGATTCCGCTGCGGCAACAGCGGTGTTAATGGCTGTCACGTCAAATGGGGAATGCTCTGCTTCCAAACAGAGAAAATCAAATGGCAGAGTCGCCATATACTCGGCCATACCGGCATACGGTATCTGGATAAACGTTCCGATTTTGGCCGGTGCACCATCCAGGCGAGGCAGGAGCCAGCTGGTCATGGGCTTGTTGGCATTAAACGCCACCCAACAGGAAGAACGGTCGCCCAACTTTGGCTTCAATCCGCAAGTAGCGATCGAGGCGCGCGCCATCTACGGTCTGCCGCAGGCAATGCAGCATGGCCGGTATCATGTTGAGATCATCCAGTTCGTAGATCAGATACCAGGTGAAATCAGATGTCGCCGGAGGTCCTACGTTAAACAGGTCGTCATCCAGCGTGCACAAAACACGGGCACCCAGCTTCGGCCACTCTTCATTGAATATCGCCATGGCTCTTGGCAGAACAACTTCCCGCCGTTCATCATCATCCGCTTTCAACCAACCATCGACAGCTGCACCCAGAAAAATAACCCGGTATGGTTTTGGAATGCTTGGTGCTTTAAAGTCTACTGCCATTTTAACTTTCTCCTCATTTCTAACTCTGTTGACGATCAGATTTCATAGCTAAATCAGCGCATGTACAAACCACCATTAATGTCGATGGTCGTACCGGTAATGAATGATGCGTGATCGGAAGCCAGGAAAACACCCGCAGCGCCAACCTCGGCAGGATCGCCAACACGGCCAACCGGTATGGCCTTTGTCAAAGCCTCGATACGGTCAGTTGGCAAGGTATCCATGATGGGCGTCCGGATGGCCGCTGGCGCAAGCGCATTTACTGTGACGCCGGTACCAGCCAGCGCCTGTGCAAAATTTTTGGTAATGGAAATAATTCCTGCTTTTGACGCTGCATAGTGTGCGCCGGCCACCCGGCTCGGCTGCTGGCCGGCGAGGGAGGTTAAATTAATGATGCGCCCCCAGCCCTTATCCTTTAAGTGCCGGCCTGCAATCTGACAACCAAAAAAAACGCTGCGCAGGTTGGTGGCGAGTACATCGTCCCATTCCTGCAAGTCGATTTCCCAAATATTTCGAATGACCGTGACCGCAGCATTATTGACCACGATGTCGATACCACCGGTTCGCTCAGCAAAAGAGGTGAAGGTCTTTTCAAACGCACCGATATCACGTACATCCAGGTTGGCTGTGAATACTCTGTCTGCACCCGTGTCTTTCATTTCTGCAGCAGTCTTTTCGACAGCCTCACAGACATCGGTCAATATCACTCGAGCGCCCGCGGCATGCATCGCATGTGCGATCGCAGCGCCCAGGCCTTGTGCCGCACCCGTAACAAAGGCTGTCTTACCCATAAGATTTCCGGTCATCACCCTGCTTTCCTCCTTAATGTGACTCCATCTATATCACGATTACTCATTGACAGTGGACGGGCGGTCGCGCCTTCGGTCTGCTGTCGCGCTGATTCGTTTTTTCAAACACCAGCACAGCCGCAGCAAGGTCTTCGAATGCTGCGCCAACGGACTTGAACACCGTCAGATCTTTATCGTTTGTACTATCCGGTAAACAGCCTGCCAGCAGTTCGGCCAGATCTGCCTTGATATCAATCCTGCTGATGATGCCCCGTTCCAATGGCTCAGTGATGTCGCCGGCCTCTTTCAGCACTCCCTCATAGGTATCCACGAAAATCAAGGCGCGCCTGATCAGTTCATCATCTGCTTCTCGCATGTCCGGCCGATAACCGCCAACCAGGTCGATATGACTGCCCGGCTTGCACCATGCGCCAAAAAGCACTGGCTGCATCGAGGAAGTTATCGTTGAAATGATGTCCGCTTCTCCGGCCGCAGATTCGAGATTTGAAGCAACACGCAGATCCACGCCGGTCAACTGCATACTCTCGATCACCTTTTCAGCCTTGCTTATGTCACGGCTCCACAGGGAAATGCTTTTTGGACTCATGATTTCCGCATAGGCATTGATATAGTAACGCGACAGGTTTCCTGCCCCGATGACCAGGACATTCTCTGCCGGCCGGGCGACCAGGCACTGGGCAGCAAGCATGGATGCTGCTGCGGTTCGATAGGCAGTGAGCTCCGCGGCATCCATCAGCGCCAACGGTTCACCAGTCCGGCCATTGAACAGGGCATACACTCCCGACAGATTCGGCAACCCCCGGCTGACATTGTCCGGATACAGAGTGACAATTTTGAAACCCAGATAAAAATCGTCTCTCCAGGCCAGCATGAGCAGCAGCCTGGCGTCGATGCTCCAGTGTTTCCCAATCTCGTAGTGCATCCGTTCGGGCAAAGAATGGCCTTGTTTAAGCGCAAGCCTCATGGATGAAATCAATTCCGTATAGGACAAACAATCTGCAATGGATTCAGCCCCGATGAAAGGCAAACGCTCTTTCATTTCTCAGGCACCCTGGGTGAGCACCTTGGAATTCCATTCGGCCCCATCAGGCAGGGCCTTGCTGATTGGGTATTTTCTTGCCCGGATTCATCAAATTGCGGGGATCGAGTGCGAGTTTGAGGTCCCGCATGACGCTCAGGCAATCTTCCCCAAACTCATCTGCCATATATTTCATTTTTTGCAGCCCAATTCCATGCTCTCCGGTGCAGGTTCCGTCCATTGCAAGGGCGCGCGCCACCAATCGGTCATAAAACGATTCAACCTGCTCAAGCTCGCCCTTTGCCGCCGGGTCGATAAGAAACGCGACGTGAAAATTGCCGTCTCCGACATGACCGGCGATGACATGATCCACATCGACATTCGTAGTCGCATCTGCTTTTGTTTCAGTGATACATTCAGCCAGGCGCGAAATCGGCACGCAAACATCAGTTGCGTAATTCCTGGCACCCGGACGCATCGCCAAAAAAGCATAGGCAGCATTGTGACGCGCGGTCCACATGGTATTGGCTTCTTCCTCGTTTGCTGTCCAGCGAAAATCTGTGCAGCCGTGTTCCCTGCAAATATCTCCAAATAGCTCGGCATCCTCTTTGACCGATGATTCACTGCCGTGAAATTCCACAAAAAGACAGGGGACAGGCTCGAATGCTGTCTTGGAAAAATTATTGATTGCCGCGATAAGAAGTTCGTCGACCAACTCGATGCGAGCCATTGGAATATTGCATTGAAGCGTGGCGATCACCGCATTCACCGCCGCCGTCAAATCCACAAACTGAACACAGGCGGATGATGATGCAGCGGGACGGCCATGCAACCGTACCGTCAATTCGGTGATGACACCAAGTGTTCCTTCAGAACCGACAAATAAATGCGTCAGATCGTACCCAGCTGCGGATTTTCGTGCGCGTGAACCCGTTCTGATGACACGCCCGTCCATGAGCACCACCGTCAATGAGACAACATTCTCACGCATGGTCCCATATCGCACCGTGTTGGTGCCCGATGCACGGGTCGCCGCCATACCACCCAGCGAAGCGTCGGCACCGGGATCGACGGAAAAAAACAGGCCAGTATCACGCAGGTATTGATTGAGCCGTTTATAGGTCAATCCCGCCTGAACCCGGCAATTAAAATCCTCGGTGTGCAGAGCCAATACCTTGTCCATCCGGGACAGATCAATGGTAATACCACCGCATACTGCGTTGACCAGCCCCGCAACACCTGTGCCCGTTCCAAACGGGATAACCGGAACGCTGTTGGCATTACAGATACTGACGATTTTCTTCACCTCCTCCGTGCTCTCGACAAAGCAAACTGCCTCAGGTGGCTGCCATTCATGCCAGGATTCATCGTGTCCGTGTTGTTCCAGAATGCTGGAATTTACCGTAATTCGTTCACCAATTACCTTCCGAATCTGATTCACAGCATTTGTAATTGGCACCGTATCTCTACTCCAATTTCAGACGACGGTCATTGTTGTCAACGTGCTCTTGCCAATTGTTGCCTGATCGCTTGATCAACATCCGAAATGGTATAGCTGATCTGGAAGCTGTCGCCCGGTTTTGGATGATACATATTGCCGCGAAAAGGCGCCGTCAGTGCGGTGCCCTGTTTATCCAGCAACCAGATGTTCGGTACGCCATATTTCTGATTTTCATCTGGATCACGAAACTTTCCTTGCCAGTCATATATCGTACCCGCAGTCGGCGTCTTGCCCGGAGACCTGTCCATCATCAGCCGCAGGCGCAAGTCATAGTAAGGCTGTTGTGGAATGATGCCGTTTTCCAGAGCCGCCTGTGTGGTGTGAATGAACAACTTCACTGCATTGATGAACTCAATGGAGTCGTCTGGCTGATCAAGAAACAGGCGGTCACTGAACCCAAGGTACTTACTATGAAAAACCGGCGCGCAAGCCACGAAGACAAAACCAACCTGGGTATTCTGGTATGCGTCCTTGAGCGTGCGCAACATATGCAGATCTTCAAAGGAATCAGGACACCAGATGCCGCCCGGGCTATTGTGACCCATTGCGCCACCGCCGAAGATAAAGAGCACATTCACCTCGTTAGGGGAATTATTCTTCAGAATGGACAGCAAACTGTGATTGCTCAGATTCCTGTCTGTAACAAAAACTTCCGGCGAAATTGAATCGCCGGCCTGATAGGCGTCGAGATTTGGCGGTAATTTCGGGCTATCTTTTTGACTTGTGCCGGCACGTACAGCCGAAGGGGCAGCAAGCACCGAACCCATTGCAAGAAGGTTTTTGGTAAAACCGCGTCGGTTCATCATTTCATGTCGGCCAGTAAGTAACTGACGATAACGTAAGCGGCAACGCTCTGCCTTAAAGCCGCAGGGTCAATCTTGTCCAGCGTGTCGTCGTCGGTATGGTGATAATCGAAATAGTAAGTTGCATCCTGGTTCAGCCCAATTATCGGCACCCCCATGTCTTTCAGCGGCTTGAGATCCGGTCCGCCCCGAGTCTCATTTCCGCCTCGCTCAATTCCTAGAAAGGATAGTTGACCTGCCAATTCTTCTGGCATGGATCCCCAGGTTGCAGGCACTTGTGTTTCGAACTGCCAGATTCGTCCGGCCCCCATGTCAGGCTCTGCTGCCGCAATGTGGTTTTGAAGTTCCGCAGCGTGTACTTTCGCGTATTGTTTGGCGCCCCATCCGCCTTGTTCTTCATTAGCAAACAAGACCACACGGATCGTTCTGCTGGGACGCTTTGGCAAAGAAGCAATGAGTTGCCCAGTGCCTATTACGATGGCCACACCTACGCCGTCGTCCAATGCGCCGGTGCCGACGTCCCAGGAGTCCAAGTGCGCTCCAAGCAGAATAATTTCTTCAGGCTTCTCGCTCCCAACAATATCGGCGACGACATTGAACGAGCCGCCTTCGTTATTTTGTTCTGTATCGAGATTCAGGCCCAACACCAGTTCCTGACCACTTTCCAGGATTCGTTCAAGCTGATCGGCATCGGGTCTGGACAGCGCTGCCCCCGGGAGATTGGTGTTGTGTTCGTCGTAGGTCATGGCGCCGGTGTGCGCGAAACGGGCGGGGCCCGTCCCCAACGATCTGATCAGCAGTGCTTTTGCTCCCTTTTCCTTTGCAAACTTATTTGACTGGTAACGAATCGGAGCTGCATCACCGTAATCTTCCCCGGTTCGGCTGCGTTCAATTTGCCGGTTCATAAAAACTATTTTTCCGGCAACTTGTTCGGGAGCGGCAACCTCCAGTTCAGAAAGTGACCCGAAACTGACGACCGGAGCGACCAACTCGCCATGGGTGGAACCACCAAATCCCAGGGATGAAACCTTCAATTCTTGCGGATAGGGAGCTACGACACGTGCCGACTCCACTTTTCGTTTCCAAACCGGAAAGTCTACCGGCTCCAGTTTCACCAAATCAAAACCAGCATCTTCCAGGCTGCTTTTTGCCCACGCAACGGCACGCTTGTCTGCAGCACTGCCTGCGAGGCGCGGGCCGACCTTTGTCGTCAAGTCCCGGACCAGAATGTAGGCATGATCGCTGGCCAGCGCAATTGCTGCGAGGCTCTTTGCGGTCTTGATATTGTCGTCAGAAAGTAAAGGCTCGTTCGCGGTGGCCTGGGAGGCGGCAAACAAGGCGCAAAACAGACAAGTAAAAGTTTGGACTTTCACATTTATATCCTGGCGGCAGGTGCCTCCAACGCGCTAATCCTCTGAATTGTGCGGAAGATGCTCTTTGGACACGTGCTCCATTATCCTTGCCCGATACTCAGGCTTAAGACCGTCCAGAACTTCCTGGTAAATTTCGGTCATTTCCCATCTGCCGGCATCGAGCCATTCTGAGGGCTCAATTAATTTACTCTTGTCAGGAGATTCCTGCGCGCGAGGCAGGTTCTTGCTGTTGTATTCACCGCCAACGACCGTACGGACGGTCAGGTTGTCGGGGGTGAGATTCCATACCATCATGTCCTTGGCGACCATAAATGGACCAGGAACATTGGGCTTGACTGCATGGTAGAGCTTTTCTGACCGGTCTATACCGTTGGCGACATAGTGATAGCAAACGGCCATTCGTGGCTTCAACTCCTTGAATATCTCCGCCACCAAACGCGGTTGCGTATGCGCCGTCGAGGTTATCATCCATGCCGCCTCCGGTGGAAAGCCACGGTCTTCGATCAAAACCTCGATCGGGTCGGAGCATTCATGGATCACTATGTCCGAATCCTTTGCATTTTTCAGAAACCACTTGGTTGGAACGGTGTCGCCTGAATAAGATACTTTCAGCCCATTCCACTCAAGGCTGTAACTGACCGCCCCATCGATGGTGTGAACCGCCGGCCAGCTCCTGATTATTACACCGTTTCTTTCGTAAATGATCTGCTCTTTCGAATAGTCAAACTCATGCACCTTGATGGTGTACGACGACATTGCGCCACGCCCGAGTTTGGAAGCGTAATCCCAGCGATACATTCCCATTAGGTGTTCAACCATGGCGTTCGTCCCGAGCTGTGGCTCGGCTCCACTGGGCCCCCAGACTTCGATGGGTATGCTCCGTCCCATATCCCAGCCGTCGGCCAATAGTGCGGGCAAATCTCCGATGTGATCCGCATGCAAGTGCGAGACGAACACCTTGGTAAAGGTATCCCAGGGAACCTCCAGCAAAGACATATTCATGGTGCAACGCGACCCGATGTCAAACAGGAAGGAATCGCCATTGCCGGTTTGTATCAACCAACAGGCAGCCACTTGAGCACGCTGAACCCGCGGCATGCCGGAACCAAGGGCGATCACTCTTATTTCATCCTTGCCCAGCTCTTCGCTTCCAGCGAGATAGTTTGACCGTTGACGGCCCAATTCCGTGATTGGTTTCCGCGCATCCAGCATCGCCGCTTCATCGGCCGGAACAGGACCATAAGGATTGAGGGTCTGAACATTGGTTTCGTGAGCGACTGCCAGACCACCACAAACGGCCAGCATCCACCCTGACACAATGACCAAAACTCTCCTGGATCTATGCATGACTGCTCTCCTTTCCGTTACGTCTTCATGAGAAAAATTGCGTGGCTACAGAAAACCTACTTTCGCCGGTATTGCGAGTACCTGTATTTGTGAAAGCCCAGCCCGTCAACAAGGGCCGGGCTCCACGCACATCGTGAATCGCGCTTTCTGCGGCGCTTCAAACAAATCAAATCAATGGACTACTCAATCAATAGAAATAACTTACGCTGACACCAAAAGTCCGTGGCGGTCCGTAAAAAATTCGACTGGGCAAAAAGCCGGAGCCAGGACCGAATACTTCTGTTCGATAGAGCTTGTCGGTGAGATTGTGTCCGTAAGCAGCATATTCCCAATGTCCGTCTTCTGACTTAAACCCGATCCGGGCATCCAACAGGGTATAGGCTTTTTCCGTTGCTCCAGGGTGATTGGCCAGAATGAATTGAATGTCATCCTGATAGCTGAAACCGACCTGGGCAAACGGTCTGACACCAGCGATTGATGATGTAGATTCATATTTGGCAATGCCATTAAAGGAGACTTTCGGCGCATGCGCGGGCGTGTCCCCATCAAAATTCCCCGAAACGATCTCCGCATCCATCCAGTTGAAGCCGAGATTCAAGGAGAATTGCTCTGTTGGATACCAGCTTATTTCGGACTCTAAGCCCAGTATTTCAGCGTCACCGGCATTGGAAAGCACAATGATTCTGATGCCCCCGATGTCAACCGCAGTTGCTGCTTGAAAATCCATCCAATCATAATAATAGACTGCAGAATTGAATCTGAGGGCTCCATCCGCCAGCGTCCATTTGAAGCCAGCTTCGAACGCATCCAAAGTCTCAGATTTGTAGGGGGTAAAGCCATTTGGATTAAAATTGATCGAACCGGAGAAGCCGCCGCCTTTGAATCCCCTGTTGAAACTCGCGTACAGAAGCAAATCATCACTGACGGTATAATCCAGGCCGATCCTTCCGCTTACTTCGGAATCATCGATATTGTTGCGGATTCCAGTGACGGCCTTCGGTGAAATTCCAACCGTTATGCTGTCATAGCGGAAATCACGACTTACATCGGTGTATCGCAACCCGCCAATCAACCGCCAATTATCATTGAAGGCCCATTCAGCCTGAGCGAAGACAGCCCCGAGTTTTGTTTTCTGGGTATAGTCCAAAAAGAATTTGGAATTAAAAGATATATGGTCCCGAAAATCTGTGTTGTTCTTGGCATTGATATCGTCATCACTGTAATAGGCACCAACCAGCCAGGTCAGTGCGCCCCAGCTATCGTCTGATGCCAGTCTGATTTCCTGAGAGAAGCTTTCAATGTCCTCGATGTTTTCGAGGTCATGGATTTGGAATGGTGACGCACCCTGATCCTGGGCCAAGAGGCGATCCATTTTCCGGAATCCGGTTACTGAAGTAAACGTAGAGCGCTGAAGTCCCACATCAATAGTTCCCGATAATCCCCAGGACTCTCCCTTGATGTCGTTGCCCTGGCCAAAATTCGAACCTACGGTTCTGGGGTCGTTGCCGGTTTCCGAATAAATTTCACGTTGCGGGGTCAGTGGAGTACCACCAATCACATCACGTACCTGGCCGAATGACGCACATTGTGTTTCGTCACGCACGCCAATGGTAGTGAATGAGCAAAAACCGCTGTTATCAATCAAGCGGTTTCCCGCATGTTGAAATGCCTGTGACTCTGAATCGGTTTCGCCGTAATCAGCGACCAGCAGGACATCGACCTTATCACTCGGTTCCCACATTAAAGAACCCCGAATACCTTGTGTGCTAATAGCGCCATTATTGGCGTCTACGCCTGGACCGAACTGGCCAAGACCCCTCAGATCCAATGTCTGCCAGCCCTTTGGCTGCTCTACGATCCCCACAGCCAGTCGGCCGGAAAGTGTGGGCCCCAAACTGCCGCCTACCGCGCCTTCAAATCCAATGCGATTATACGAGCCATAATCCACTTGACCGAAAGCGTCAAATTCACGGGTCGGTTTGCGGGATATGAATTTAATGGCACCGCCGGTGGTATTACGGCCATAAAGCGTTCCTTGAGGTCCTTTGAGGACCTCAATGCGCTCCTGATCAAATATCTGAAAACCAAGCATCGAGATTGCAGCCAGAGCCACATCATCAATATAAACACTGATAGCCGGGTTTTGATTGCTGGCGACATCGTTCATTCCGACGCCACGAAGCGTAAACACAGTATCTGTCTCCCCACCATTGCTGGCATTCATTACCAGCCCAGGCGTGTAGCGCGCCAGGTCTCTAGGCCGGCCGATACCTAATTCCCTGATATCCGAATTACTGAATGCCGTAATGGATACGGAAACATCTTGAATGCTTTGCTCGCGCTTTTGGGCGGTGACAATAACTTCTTCAAGACGGTTATTTTCCTGCTGGGCGAAGACAGGCACACTCATAGTCGCCAGAGCGACGGCAGCAATAAACTTATGTAATTTTCCGAATTCCCGAATTCGATGAGAATTCGCTAAATCATTTCCTTTAAAAGATTTCATTGTTTTATTCCCCAGTTACAAAAATTTGTGGTTTGCTTCGATGGAATTGACGTGCTTTTACCTATTTATATCCGATTGTAACCTAACTTAGACACTACTATTTGTATTAAATATATTGTATTTATCCGATCGCTGCCAATTTTTTTCCGGCATCGCCAGCCAGAAAACTCACCTGGTTCTGAGTAATCCACACGATTCAAAGAGGCTAATCGCTAGTGGCATCAACAGCCTCGTGGCCTTGCTGAGCGGTCTTTCGCCTGGTTTATTGATCTGCATTGAGGGCTTGGAGCCGAGTCCTGGCTTGTTCAAAATGCGCCAGCAAACTTGGTAGGGGAACATTACCATAGACGTTGACTACAGCCCCAACCGGTTTTTGAAATATGCCAGCGCCATCAACACTGAAGGTAAGTTTTGTACCAGTCGATGTGCTTTGATCGGGTTGGGCCGCTCAGTTTTCACAACACGTGAATACTGCTTGCCTTTGGTTAATGCGTTCGCCATTTCTTTTCCCAGTACTGCATTCAATGCAATTCCTCGCCCGTTGCACGCTTGTATTGCAAAAACACCATCGCTCAAATCATATACTTTGGGCAGGAGCGTTGGATTGATCCATGCTGTACCTCGCCACAAATATTCGATCGAAGCATTTTCTAAAATTGGAAAATGCTTCGCCAACCTGCGGTTCGCTTCAGCGATAAGAGATTTCTCACTGCGTGGAATAAAAAAATCCGGAAGTGCTGAAATCAGCCTGCCATCTCTATCGAAGCGGGCACTGAATATGTACGGTTGCTTATCAGTAAACGACCCACCCACCGGAAATACTGCAGCTTTCTGTTCGGGAGCAAGCGGCTGGGTTGCGTACTGAAAAACGCTCAAGGGCAGGGCAGTCCTTCGCATCCCAACGTGCAATGCGGAGTTACCGCCATTTGCCGCCAATACAACACGCTTTGCATCAACTTGACCGCTAAGCGCAGTTAAACGCCAGCCATCAAGTTGGCGTGTGAGCTCTTTAACAGGGCTGTTGGTATAAATCTCTGCTCCGTGTCTGATTGCCGCTTCCGCCAATCCACGACTGAACGCCAATGGGTTGAGTGAGCCACCTTCAGCGAAACGAACTGCGCCGCAATATCGTTCAGATCCAAGCCTCTCTATGGTTTCGCCTGCTGGGATCCACGCAACATTGAAACCTGCTTCGTGCCATTCATTTGCGCGATTCAGAAGTTTGATCGAAGTGGACTGGTCATGGGCGGGGACCCAAAACCCATCCAATTTGGCGTCGCAGGAAATACTGTGAGTTTCGATCAGTTCCACGCACTGTTTGGCGCTGAGCCCTACCATCTCGACCAGGCGCGGGCCATTGTCCGGACCCAGTAAACGATTAATTTCGAGCGGGCTGTGCCTGATGAAATCAGGCGCTAATAGTCCGCCACTTTTTCCCGTTGCACCGCTGCCCAGCTCGGCAGCCTCTAAAAGCGCTACCGAGCATCCGGCTTCAGCCAAATGCAAGGTCGTAGACAGGCCCGCGACTCCGGCGCCGATGACCGCAACGTCTACTTTATGTTCACCCTCGATAGATTCGAGTTTGGGGCCGGGCGCCGCAGTGGCTTCCCATAGGGTTGTCCGCGGTGCAGTACTGGCGTCAAAAAATGCTTGCATAAGCTTTCAATTACCACAATCGCAAGGTTTTGAACCTGGCTGTAATCCCAAAAGGTCTATGAGCCCCGAATTCACAAGGCTTCGAAGTTTGTCCGAGATGTTACGGTGTGTGTCCGGCGGTGATGTTACTCGATTGACAGCTTGCTCAAGTTCGAAACCATATGATTAAGCAATTTGACCAATTCCTCAATTTGACTCTGTTCCAAGCCCTTCACGGCTCTTTGCAACTGTCGGCTGCCGAAACACATCACCTTTGCGGCTAATTCGCGCCCTGTCTTTGACAAGTGCACATTGGTGATTCTATTGTCGTTGGCGTCTGTGACTTGAGTGATCCACCCTTCTTTTTTCATCCGCTCGAGCGCTCGGCTTGTCGTGGCGCGCTTAATGAGTGATAACGATACGAGGTCTTTGATATTGATAGGGCTGCCACGCATCATAATGGTCAGCAAGCGGTAGGTGGTACGATCCAATCCAAACTTTTGGATCACCAAGTCAAGGTCTTCGTGGTACCTGTAATCTGCATGGGCAATGAGATAAAAAGGGGATTGAAAAAGATCGAACTCAGGCGCTGAGGCATCAAATCGAATTGGTAGCTTAGAGTTTTTATTATCGTTCACATTAGGGTGCCAGCGATGGATTTAGGTCATGCCACAGGAACAATTGATAGTTGACAGGCGCCATTACGGCGAATCGACCGCATGCTGGCTTGGAAATGTTCCAGATCTTCAGCAACGACCTTGGCACAAACGTTGGCCATTAACCATCCAAATGGCATGAGCAACCTGCTGCCGTGGTCGTAAAAAAGCCCGATATCAAAAAAATTGCCGGGGGGTAATCCTTTGATGGAGTTAGCCAGAATTCCAGCCAAAACAATTTCTCCCGGCTCTGGAAAAGAGGTTGCATTTTCTTGCGGCAATTCCATTTGAGCCAATTTACCGGGAAGTACGCTGGCCGGGAGCGGGCAAGAGAGCTCCGGGCCAGTCCAAATTGCATGCATCGCCTCGAAACTTGACCTTGTCTGAGAAAGTTGCCAAAGAAACTCCGCAGATTTCGGGGCTTTGTCATCCAGCAGGTCGCATTTAGCCGCAAGTTTAGAAACGGGCTCTGTAAGAAAAATCTGTCGCATATTAAATCTGCCTTTCCAGTGCAACTATGCTGATGGCCAAATCGGCCATCTTCTACTTGTATCGAACGCCACCTTTGATGACCACATAAACCCGTTTCAAGGCGCCCAGGTCAGCCAGCGGATTGCCCGCAACAACGATAACGTCTGCGAGTTTGCCTTCCTCAATGGTCCCCAACTGATCTTCCATACCCAGTGCTTCAGCGCCATTTCGGGTTGCAGCAATGATTGCCGCCATGGGGGCCATGCCTTCCTCAACCATGTAGCGATACTCGACCGCATTCGAATCTTCTTGTTGAAAATTAAGGAACGAAGGCGTGTCGGTTCCCAACGAAAATTTCGCTCCTTCCCGAATAAAACGCCGCATATTTTCATGCGAAGTCGCACGGCGAGCCTGAATCTGGTTATAGGACGGCCCAGCCACACCAAAGATATCGCCTTCGTTATTGATCCCTTCCAAAGTCGCTGCATCGCTTTTATAAATGGGGAGACCAGAGCGATCGGGATTTCGTTTGTTGAAAATCATCTTATCTCTATAGCGCATCAGCAGGCGGTATTCCTTCGGCTCCATGGACATGATGTAAAGAGTCTCATTGAAACGATGGGGGTTCTCTGCGGACTCTGCTCCCGTCACCATGACACGCAGCAGCGTGTCGATGATCACGCCTTTCTCAACATAACCGCGAATAATGTCTTGCTCTATCAACTGACTGCCATAAAACGGGTGTTCGAGCGTATCGATGTCGAAGGCCAACATTCGACGAAGCCCGTCGTTGTGGGGCCCCGCATGCACATCTATGCTTTTGCCGTGCTTATGCGCTTTGTCAATAATGTAGCGCAGTTCTTCGTCCGTAAAATCGTTTTGACCATCAAAAACCTCATCGGACATGTACAGTTTCCAGTAATTAAACTCGGGGCCAATAAAGCGGTCAGTCCCCTCTTTCACGTCATCGATAACATTGTAGGCAAATTCATTTCGCAGCCAATCCACTGCCCCTTTGGGCGTATTGTTTTCCTTCAGATAGTGTTGAAAATGTTTTTCGCTGGTAAATAGTGCGCCACCCAAATAGATGCGAGGCCCAGCAATTTCACCTGAGTCAATTCTTTTTATTACAGGAAGAATGCGCTTTGCAGGGCCGCTCGTCTGGCGCATGCTGGTAATGCCCTGCATCAAATAGACATAGGCACGATCAGGCATTCTGGCGAAAGTTTCTTCCCAACGGGCACGGAGAACATCTAATGGAAGATCAGCCGTTGGAGCCGGATAGAGCGGATTGAGCTGAATATGCTGATTGGAGTTGATAATTCCAGGCATGATAGTCATGCCGTCAGTATTAATCACCTGCGCGCCATCAGGAATTTGAATGTCTTCCGTTCGCCCAACTTTGGTGATCTTTTCACCCTCAATCAGAACGGTATAGCCCAATTTCGGAGGTGCACCGGTGGCATCGATCAAGAGTCCACCGACAAGAGCAATGGGATGAGTGGGTAAAAAAGGTGGTTCCTGAGGGCCAAGGAATTCGGGGATCATTTCGTCCTGCGCCACAACTTCGCCCATTATCGACAGACACATGGTAATGGCCAGTGCGAATGAGTACTTATTTAGATATCCGCGCCGCCCGGTGCCTACTCTGGCAGTGCAGCAGTCTATTTGATGACCCAATCGAAATTGGGGTACACCTACCAGACGTGCAAAAAGTCCGGTCGTTCCTGTTCGTTTAATACCGCTGCCAATAGAGCCCATGTTATGCATCCTCATTCGTTGTCTGAATTTCCAAGAGTTGGAAAAGCACGAAAACTGCCTATGAAACCTACTTCCTGCTGAAGCCTTTTCTGATTGGTTTGCAAATAAATTCCCGCTTTCTTACCCATTTTTTAGAGCGTCGAGTGGAACCCGCATTGATTGCGCCATATCAAAATTCCCAGTTGCCTCGTGCTTTGTTCATGCAATTTCCAAACAGGCGTTAACGCACCACTTGCCCATCCGCAATAACATGACGAACATCTCTGAGATTTTGGATATCGCTCAGCGGGTTTGCGCCTACGATTAGCAAGTCTGCAAGTCTCCCCACTTCCACTGTGCCAAGCTTGTCGCCCATCCCCAAAATTTCAGCACCTACGCTTGTGGCTGAATTAAGCACTTCCTCATCGCTAAGTCCTGCGTCCTTTAGAAAGCCGAGTTCCACGTAATAATCTTCCGGATAGCGGCGTTCATTTTCGAACGGAATATCGGTCCCCACGCCCAGCGGCACGCCTGCTTTGTGGGCGGCCCGAACCATTTGGATGTGTTGTTCATGGTCCACTGGGAATCTTCTCGACATCGTATAGTAAAATCCGCCTGCGGGGATGCCCGCGGACGGATACCCCGTTGTAATTACGTTATAGAACGCGGTAAGCGTGGGCACCAAGGCAGTTTTATTGCTCACCATGCTATTGATGATGTCCTGATTGAGGTCCAGCGGGTGCTCAATGCTATCAACGCCTACTTCAGCGGCCCATTGGCTAAACTCGCCAAAGGAATCAACAGCCACTGGGATACCATGCAAATGTGCTTCGTTTACCGCCGCGTCAATCTCTTCGCGTGTGTAGGGCGCTGTAAGTTTTATCCAGTCCGCCTGCATTCGGATCTGCTCGCGCACGGCCAGCCGCCAGTCCCAGGGACCATTGGCCACGCGTACTCGATCGTTGTCCGCCAAACTCTTGGGTCTGCCGGTCGCTGTTGACGTAATTTCATCTGCATGGCCGCCGCGGGACGCTATCAACTGTCCACTCCATAAAACACGGGGGCCATCAATGAGATGCCGTTCCACCGCTTCCTTGATGCGAAGCGCGACGTCGTTACTTGTGCCGACATCTCTGACTGCAGTAATTCCAGCATCTAGAAATTGACCCAAAAGCAAGGTGGCACGTATTGCGGCAGCAACATCGGTGTCCCGGTAACGTGAAAAATCTTCGCCACGCTGCTGGGTAAAATGGATGTGGAGGTCAATCAATCCCGGCACAATATAAAGACCGCTGGCGTCAATCTGTTTGTCAACGTGGGCGGGCACTTCGACATTCGGGGATTGGCCAACCGCGACGATCCGATCGCCCCGAACCACAACCACGGCATTCTTTTTCGGGGCGCCTTTCCGGCCATCAATCAGTGTTCCGCCGGTGATAAGCAGCACTTCATCTTTGGAGGTGTCGGCAGGAGGAAGCGGAACCCGACGGGTGTCGTCCGAAGTTCGCCAAGCGATTTCCTGGGCCCGAGCAGCGCTTTGCGCCAGCAAACATGCCATCAATAGAACAGGAGTCATTCCCAGTAGTTTTCTTAACATAATACGAAACCTCAACGGATGGACTTCATCAAACTTCGTGCTCGACTACCATTTGAGTGCACAGCAAGTCGTATTGAATCTGACGGCCAAACAAAAACCTGCAGCAGACTGTCAGAAAAAATACTAGCAGTTTGACATGCACAAATTATCGTGTGACTTTGGTTACATTATGCTAGGGCATTTTTAACGACAAAGCAACCTTCAATATAGCTTTGGAACGCTACTGGAAGTCCGCTTGGAAGGCATGGCCGTCCCGGTCTAAAAAACATTTATCAGTCACGATATCCGTTCGCTAAAACTCCCCTGCGCCTTGGAAAGGCGGTACGTGTCGAATGATCAACGACTGATGACCCCGGTGGATCAAACCTCACTGGAGTCGAACCTCACCTGGATGCATCTGCACCTTTCACGCGCCGGAACTTTTGGACCGAGTCACCGCCGAGTTCCAAGATCAACAAATCTCCCGCCACGTTGGCCTTCGATTCGCGCGCCACCGACCCTTCCTGCACAGAGCCGACGCCGCCCACTGCTTGCATCGACCAATCTACCGACAGGCTCATCGCCCCGCCGTTTCGGTGAAAGGCTCCAGCATGAGCCCGTCCGTCCAGGCCGTCTTCGGTCTTCATCGTGTATATCATTGCGAATCTATCTCCAGAGAAAATCATCATGCCCGAGGCAGGACCGGTCTTGGCAGGGCTCTCATAACTTTCCATCAGCCAGGCTCCACCTAGCTCACCTGCTTCACCCGAGGTAAGCTTTGTAAATTTATGGACGGAGCCACTGGCGTATCTTATTATCAACTGGTTTCCTGTAAGTTCGACTCGACCCTTGGCCAGTATTTCGTTTTTCATCACCTCCGGCGTTCCAGCTACATTCTGAACCCACCATGGAATCGTATAGGTAATTTCGTCGCCCTCAAGGTTGTATCTTCCACCATGACTTCGGCCGGAGCTGCCCTCGTAATCCATTTTGTAGACCGTGGAAAAGTAACCTTTCGCGAAGATGATGATGCCATTTACCGGAATGCTTTCGTTTTCTAGCTGGTAGCTCTCCAAAAGCCACGCTCCTTCGATCGCGTCTGCGAAATTTGTCCGAGCAGCAGCTAACAAAAATAGCGCAACCAGTATCAACCGTATTTTTGACATACTATTTCCTTTCGATTTTATGCAACAATCTGCGGATGTCATTGATTTCATTCGGCGGGGCACCTGTCGCTGGTCATCAAATTACCTACAAATCTGCACCCGTTTTGTTGCATGATTGAGACATTGTTCACGCGCATTGTCAAGCGATTATGGTTCTAAATTAGTGGCATTTGCGAGCGGTGACTCACTCGAATTATATATTTCCATGTGCTAGGATGCGCGATATTTCACATACTTTTTGGAGCTTTTAGGTTAGCTGGCACCGAGAAAGATTTGGTGCTGCTATGCTGAATATTCCTCGAAAACTTTGGGGGGTCATTGGTGACAAATGAATTGAATCGCGCGCGAAGAGTGAAGCTACTGGCGGCGCTGGGATCATTGATAAGCTTCACTTTTTTCTCGACCCAGGCATTTTCATCCGAAAATGTCGGAATCGGTGCAACCACAAATGATACGCGACGCGTTCCTGTCCCACCGCACGATTATTCAAACGACCCAGTTGTCGTTTTGCGCGGCGGCACCTTGATCCTGGGCACCGGATCTCCCCCCATTGAAAACGCCCTGCTAATTTCGCAGGGAGATCGAATTCTGTATGCAGGTTCGTCGGCCGGCCATGAAGTACCTTCCGCGCCGCACACCACGATCGACACATCAGGCCTTTATATTCTGCCGGGTCTTATTGACTTGCATGTACACATGACCTCTCAACGCGGCGATGACGCTGGTCGCTATCGGGATTCTGACGCCGCAGCGGCTATCCGGGGAACCCTGCTACTTCGTCAGCTTGGAGATGCCGGCATAACAACCATCCGTGATACAGGGACTCGAAACGATGTGGCTCTGCGCCTCAAAGAAGCCATCGAGCGCCGCCTGATCTCCGGGCCGCGCATATTGTGGAGTGGACAGCGTATCGTGATCCGATCAGGCCACGGGGATGAGATTGTAGGGGTGGGGAACGGCCGGCCAAAAAGCCTGGAAGTCGGTGATCGGGAGCGACTTGCCAACGGACCCTGGGAATGGCGACTCGCCGTTCGTGAGCAAATCCGCCAACAGGCAGACTGGATCAAGATCACCGCCCCTTACACAAAAGAGGAACTTGAGGCGGGTATAGACGAAGCCCACCTGCACGGTATTCCGGTTGCTGTTGACTCCTTCGGCAAGTTCAGTCGATGGGCTGCTGAAGCATCCATCGACAGCATTGAACATCCATTGGACATGGACCAGGAAACCATTGAAGCAATGGCGAAAAACGGTGTTGGTTTCGTTCCGACCTTGACGACATTCTACAATATGATGGTCGAAGGATATCCTTCGATGAGTATTCCTGCGGGCGGATTCTATCACACCATGGCACGCCGTTTTCCAATCAGCCATGAGCAACATCTCCATGCTGTCAACGCAGCGCGCGTTGCAGGCGTCCGCATTGGCGTCGGCACTGATGTGCCCATTCAGGCTGAGAAGCGCTACCCGCAAAGCTATTATACGGAGCTGGAATTATTGAAGAGTGCCGGCCTGTCCGACGAAGAGGTTCTGGCCTCCGCAACCCGCGTAGGCGCAGAGATTCTGCGGATGGAAGACAAGCTCGGCACCCTTGAGCGAGGCAAGCTGGCGGACATTTTGGTGGTGGGTGCAAACCCGCTGGCTGACATACGGCGTGTTCAAGATGTAAGGCTCGTAATCGCCGGCGGCAAGGTGATACGAAACGAGATAAGCCTGGACGCCGCTGACTGACTTTTTGGCGAAATATGGTTTCTTGGTCAATCACGTGCCGAGCCTCTGTTCGCTCGGCACAGCGGCCGCGGTTTCGATAGCACCTTTTCGTGACAGGTTGTATGATGCAAAATCAGATGATAGTTGTCAGATCAACTAAACTTTGGTCGCTGTCGATATTACGGTAAGGATGCACCATTGATCCCGCTTTCGCTCCCAATCAGAATTCAGGGATAAGAAAATATGAGTAAAGTCAGTCTTGCTCGACACATGGGTTTGCTGGGTTTGGCCTCCACCGGCATATGCTCCATGCTGGGGGCTTCAATCTATGTAGTCCCATTCATGATTCAACGCAATGTGCCAGGTATCGGGCCCTATGTGTTGCCGGCGTTTCTAATTGCTGCTGTGCCCGCAATCTTAGCTGCTCTGGCTTACAGCATTTTGGCATCCGCTATGCCTCGGGCCGGGGGAAGCTACATTTACGCCAGTCGAGGGCTCAACCCTTTTCTTGGCTTTGTCGCCAGCTTCTCTCAGTGGTTTGGGCTTTCGATCGTGATTGGGGTAATCGCCTACGTCATCATCCCTTTCTTCAGGGATATAGCCCAGCAGATGGGGATGACCGGCCTCGCCGAAGTTCTGGATTATGGCTCCGTAAGGGTCATGCTTGCATTGAGCGTGTTATGGATTTTTGTGGTCGTTAACATACTCGGAGTCAAAGTTTATGAGCGAACCCTGGTACCTCTTATGGTGTTGATGTTCGCGCTCGGCGCGATAGTAATCGTGGCTGGATTTTCATTTGACCATCAAGACTTCAAGAACGCCATCGCGAGCGCGAAAGAAATCTCGGACAGGACCGTCGATTTTAATGTCATCACGCTCTTTTCTGCCGCGGCCATTCTCTTTTCAAGTTTCATTGGGTTTGACTCGATAGCACAGGCTGGGGGGGAAGCGCGAAATCCGTCCTCTTCCCTGCCTAAGGCGATTGGCATTGCAGTTCTAACAGTGGGAAGCTTTTATTTTCTGTTTACATCGGCCGTGTACCACGCCATTCCCTGGCAGTTTATCGCCAGCGAGGCAATGAGTCGGGATATCACTGCTGCAGGGATGCTCAGTTATTTACTTCCCTCAGGATGGGCAATTGTTATCGTGCTCGGCGCGGCTATCGCTCTGCTTAATGACTTGCCAGCCATGATACTTTCTGTATCAAGACTGATGTTTGCCTGGGCGGAAGACGGAATATTTCCAAAGCCTCTTGCACGGGTCAGCGCCACGCGCCATACGCCTGTCGTTGCCATTGTTGCCAGCGGAGTTATGGCATCCGTCGGTATTTTGGGGAGTCATTTTGCGGGTGACTTTTTCCTCGGAGTAGACATCATGGTCACCTCCATGCTGGTCAATTTTCTGTTGATGTGCATCACCGTTGTCGCGCTGCCAAAACATAACCCAGATTTATATAGAGAAATAAGAGTGGTTTCCAGTCGTAAAGTGCAGCTCGCACTTTCCTGGACGGGTATTTTCATATTAAGCGCATTTCTTTGTATCCATATTTGGAAAGACCTATCGTCCGATGTACAAGAGTGGTATTTTCATTCCACACCTGTCTGGCTCATTGTAATGACGATCGCGACATTAATTTATACTCGCGAACGGGCGATACTGAACAGAACAGGGATAAATACTCATGAATTTTTCAAAAAGCTTCCACCCGAGTAGTGTCACCGACATTGTTGCGAATGGTTGCTTGGGTAAAGCCTGTCCCAACCTGGGTTTATTTGTGCAAATGTGTGCTGATACAATTGAGGAATACCAATGAAATATAGTGACCATACCAACACATTCGGCAAGGCAACTCGCGTTACCCTGAATTGGATCATATCGCTTGCAGCCGTCACGGCACTCGCAGCTTGCGACAAGCGCGCCGAGTTACCGGTACCCGCGGAGTCTCAAGCCGCAGTCAATAGTTCAGACTTGATACTCCACAATGCGCAAATACTCACCGTGGATAACAAGTTCTCCATCGCCCAGGCCGTAGCGATTAAAGACGGCAGATTTACTGCTGTCGGCACCAACGATGAAATTCTCGCCAAAGTCGGCAAAAGTACCAGGGTAGTTGATTTGCACGGCATGACGGTGATTCCGGGATTTAATGACACGCATAGTCACGCCGTACAGATGGGTCTCAATCTACCAGCAACCATTGATATTTCTTCTGTGGAATCCATAGCCGACATTCAGCAAGTTGTTGCTGAGCGAGTTCAGCAGTCGGATGCCGGCGCATGGATATTCAGCGAGGGAGGCTGGTGGGAATTTATGTTGTCTGATGAGCGTTTGCCCAATCGTCATGACCTTGATCTGGTTTCTCCGGACAATCCAGTGGTGTTGCGCGGCGGCCACTACTTTATCGTAAACAGCCAGGCGCTGAAACAAATCGGCTATGACAAGAACACGCAGGATCCGCCTGGCGGAGAGATCTGGCGCGACGCGGAAGGGGAGCCTACTGGCTTCCTTCTCAGGGCGGCGCATGAGCCGACTCACAAGTACTTTCCTGTTTTAGAACGTGATCAACAACTCGAAGGGATCAGCCAGGCCATTAAGCGTGTCAATAGCTGGGGCATGACCAGTCTGCGTGAGGCCGGCGGAAGCAAGGATCAGGTTCAAATGCTTCGAGAGCTTTATGATCAGGGAAGGCTCACCGTTCGCTTTGATTGGGCATATGACGTTGATCCAAACACACCGCAAACGGAAATCGACGCAGTATTCCAGAGCCTTGGCCCACCAGGCGATCACTGGGGCGATGGAATGTTTCGAGCAGATGGGCTCGCCGAGCTGTTTCTTGATGGTGCTGAGGAGTCCGGCCAGCTGCGCGGAAACTATGCCAACCGAGCCGACTATCACGGCTTGCGCCTGGTACCGCAGGACCAATTGAACATGTTCATGGCAGCTGCAGCAAAGTACGGTTGGCGACCGGGGCCCCATGCTGTCGGTGATGCATCCATAGACCAGGCACTTGAAGCGTTTGAGTATGCAAATTCCCAGCAGTCAATTCTGGAAAAACGGTGGATGATTGATCACGCCATTCTATTGCAGCCCGACCAATATGATCGCGTCAAGCAACTGGGGCTTGTTATCAATGCCCAGCCCAGACATCTCTATATCATTGGCGACAAGTTTATCGAGTTTTGGGGCAGACCTGTCGCCGAAGGATCTTATCGACTAAGGGATTGGCTTGATAACGGCTTGATAGTGGCCCTAGGCGCCGATCGACCCGTTTCCCCCAGATCAACACCGTTGATGCAAATCACCATTGCGGTAACCCGTAAAACTGGATGGGGTGGCGTGCTTGGGGTAGGACAGGAGATTTCGCGGGAGGAGGCCATTCGGGCTGCCACGGCCACGGGAGCATATACCAGCTTTGAGGAAAACGTAAAAGGCACAGTGGAGGCTGGCAAATACGCGGACTTCGTCGTATTGGCTGATGACATACTTACCGTTCCGGCTGACACAATCAAGGATATCAAAGTGGTTGCAACCGTATTGGGTGGCAAGACTGTCTACGGGTCGCTGCCATAGCTGCACGATTTGGCCTATTGCTGGATGCCCCTAGTGACCAGAATTTATTCAACTGTTATGTGTCTTGCGCTTTTGGCTAAGCAAGGACTGAGAATTGACTCAATATTCGGTGAAGGACAAAATCTGCCTTTGTGTATCCAGGGCGACACCGTTTCACTTATCGCCAAGAACTGCTTTAAGGACCAGTAAAAATGACAATACGACGCCTTATGGATCATACGGATCCAGATTTTGATCTATTCGCCTCTCCCTTCTACCTCATCGCTCACGCGGACTTCAAGTATCATGAAGACTTGGACAAAGTGATGGCCAAGCATGGCGTTGACCGCACATTCTATCGCCTGTTGACCGTGTTAAAACAGGAAGGTCCGGCGAATATCAAAGTGGTGTGCAAGCATGCTTTGTTGAAGCGCTCCACTGGGGGCCGAGCGATTGAGCGTATGAAGGAAAAAGGTTGGGTACAAACGACTTTGAATGCCACAGACAGTCGCGTGACGGATGTCGAGTTGACGCCGGCTGCGCTTAAGATCACTTCGGAATTACAAGAAGTGGCGAGCCGACAGCTTCGTCGCGCAATGGACGGGTTAAGCAGCGCCGAAATTCGTCAATTTGACAGTTCATTGCGCCGCATTGTCGGAAATTTGAGTCGATTACAGATCGAATGAACGAACATCGAATCGAACTCCGAGGTGAGCTGAGCTTGAGTTTTTTCGCTTGACTTAGTATTTGTTCATATCACAAAGAGGGTGCATAGACTTTCCCCTCCGTGCGGTCAAATAATAAGCCCAGATTCTTTTGACATAATACGTGAATACGGTTAGAATTTCGGGTGAAAAATGGATAAGGCGAGTCAATCTCGGAGCTTGATTTGTGGGATTTAGTTGATTCTGGAAGCTGTGGAGATAAGAGAAAGGCGCTATCTCAAGCAGTAACAGGATTTTTTCTATCAGGATCAAGCTCAGAACTAAGAATTGAGAGCGAATTCGGATACCAATTGGTCAAAACGGAAAATATCTGGGCATGAAACGACGTGACATACTGAAGTCAGTGAGCTTGGCAGCTCCGGTAATTTTAATTGGGGCCTGCAATACTAAAGTCGAAGAAGCGGCCACAGTCGAAAGCGGCTTGATGATTCCAAGAGTTGGATCCCTCGATATTTCGCAAATCAGAGTAGTTGATACCCATGTACATCCTCCGAGACCCGTGACGTTGTCCGAGTCTTATAAGATGTGGAATTCTTCCTTTGTCGACGCAATGATGCCAACCTACGAATACGAAGGGAAGGCAGCGCTGCGCGAGAAACTAGACAGCACCTTTATGCAGCAAATCTACAACATGCCCAGACAGACCGGGTACAACAACTATATTGCAAGAGTGTATGGCGTCGCCCCGGAGATCGCTGAAATTGATGGTGTCGTACGCGCTGGCATCGATCGCGGTTTCACCAACTATATTACCGAAATTCTTGATCGTGAAAATATCTCTGCCGTTGTCTTTGAGAAAAGAGATCCTACACCAGAGCGCCCTGATGGTCCGATTCCAAATGGCAGGTTCGTGTGGAGTTCTCCGATCGTTGACCTGATTCAACCGCAGTGGGCCACGGAAAGAGGCCTAACTTCCATAGAGGCGGTCAGTACGGCAATTGCTGACCACCTGGTTGCCTGTGTGGCAAATGGTTGTTCCGGTTTTAAGAGCAGTGTCGCTTACTATCGACCGTTGAGCATGAACATGGTTGACAAAGTAACGGCCAACGCTGCGTTACAACTCCTATTGGAAAACCCGCCCACTCAATTTGTAGCGGGCAGGCCAACCATTCCCGATTATCAGGAGACCGAATTAAAAGCGGCATTCCGAAATTATCAGGATTTCCTGTTGCGGCACATATTCATTAAAGCGGGAGAGTTGAACACTCCTGTCATCATACACACCGCTGTTGGACTCCACCCTGCGCTTAGATTCGAATTCAATAATCCCACAGAACTCCATCGCGTTTTTCTGGACGACGACATCAAACGTGTGGAAACAAAGTTTGTGTTAATACACACCGGTTATCCATACCATCATTTTGTCGCTGCGATACTAAGTCAGTTTCCTAACGTTTACACTGATCTGTCATTTTACTCAAAGTTCCCCGGCGTTCTTGAAGAAACTCTTCGTGCATTTCTGGCACTCGCACCTAGTCAGAAAATAATGCACGGCAGCGACTCCAATAATGTGCCGGAGGAAATTGGGTATTGCGCTTGGAATGTAAGACACGTTCTGGCAAAGGTCTTGAGCGATTACCATCAAAATTATGGGTGGACACTGCACGACTGTGAAGTCATGGCCAATAATGTTTTGCATGAAAATGCCGAGCGCGTGTTTGAAATCTGAAGTGTCGACATTGCGTCAGTGAATGGGCTGTTGTCGCCCCGATTTGGCACGGCAAAGCATACAGTCTGAACCTGACCTGGCGCTGGTTTCAGGGTCGTGGATGGTTCAGCGCGCAACGCCTACGGGTATTTGCGAAAGTCTTGTGGTTGCTGTTTCCTTCCTGAGCGCACTGGAAAACTTCTTCTCCGCAATCTACTCAGATATGAATAGACAATAGGCAAGCATCTGCAATGCCGATCAATACACTGGGTGCAGGATTTTTTGCAGTTTATCTGGTTCTAATGCTGGCCATTGGTTGGCTCGCATCCCGCAATCAAAATTCTTCTGAAGACTTTCTGGTGGCCGGTCGAAGTATCGGCCTTGGTGTGCTCATCATTGGAAATGTTGCAGCCATGATTCACGGCGGTGCAATTGTCAGTCATGTGGGGCTCGCGGCTCAGGTTGGCGGTGTGGCGGTGACGACCAGTCTTTCGTATGCACTCGGATTTGCGGTAATACTTATGGTGTACGCAAAGAAACTTCGGAAGTCCGGAGGTATGACACTACCGGATTACCTTGCCTACAGATTTAACAGCCGCGCATTGCGAGGATGGAGCGCAATCATCATAGCCTTTACCAGCGTACTTTATCTGGTCGGCCAAATTAACGTTATGGGATTTATTCTTCAATCCTTGATTGGGCTACCGACGTTTTGGGGGAAATTACTGGGCACTTTTATTTTCGTTGCGTATGTGGCAATGGGCGGATTGCGAGCAGTAATGTGGACCAACATCGCGCAGTTTGTCGTCATGTGGCTGGCATTAATTTGTCTTGTTCCGGTGATCAATCAAGCTATAGGGAGCTGGTCTGAACTACTTGTGTCTGTGGAGCAAAAAGCTCCTGGCTGGACTTCAGTTCAGGGAACGACTTGGGATTGGCGCTTCTTGCTTTCCTGGTATATTCTAGTTTTTGTTGGATATAGCACGCGTATGGAGCTGGTAACCAAGCTATTTGCTGCACGCGACATTCGCGTCGCCCGATGGAGCATTCCTGCAACGGCCTTTCTAATGATTGGTTTCTTGTTGTTTGGAGGGCTCTATTTGGGTGCCGCCGCACGCGTATTGGTTTGGGATCAAATTACAACGCCGGACCAGGCATTTCCGATGCTGGTTGCGCTCCTGGCTGGCCCGTGGATTTCGGCCTTCGTATTTACTGCGGTGGCCAGCGCGACGATGTCTACAACCGACTCCCTATTGCTTATGAGTGGTGCCTCAATATCACACGATTTGATCCGAAAGTGCTTCCATGAGCCATTTGGGATCACTCGATCTGAGTCTTACTACCTACAAATTATTCGATATACCACAGTCATTGTGGGGCTGCTGGCTTTTTTGCTTTCTCTGATGAATTTGGGGCTGATTTGGCAGATAGTTTCTTATGCATTCGCCGTGATGGCGGCGGCTTTCTTCTTCCCTTTGATAGCGGGAATGCTTTCGAAATTGACGTCGGCCAAGGCCGCGTTGTTATCTTCAATCTTCGGAACGGTTGTTACAGTCGTATGGACCGCTTTTACGATCACAAAAGCAGACTGGGCTCTGGTGACGCATCCGGTCATGCCCGGAATCCTCACTTCGGGAATTGTACTGGCAGCCGTTCAGTATTTTTCCGTGCGCAACAACGCACGGCCGCTGGAAAAAATTCTCGGGAGTCAGTCATGATACTGGGATTACCTTGGCTCAGCTTTGTGATGCTGTTTGTGTTGCCGACGATAGTTATCGTAGCAATGATGGTTTATTGCTGGAAGACGCGCAATGAATAGGGCTCTCGTTGTGCAAGTTCTGTCCAGGATGGTATTTAATGAATCCACCGGGGCGGAAGAAATCAACAGTAGACGGTGCGGCCATCCAATGACTTCGCGCTACAGCTCCCCACCATGATTCGACTGGTAACAGAGTAGACCTGTCTTGGTTAATCAACGTCATGTTGATTAACCATCTCATCAATTTCCTAAACGATCCTTCCTGAAAATTCAATTGACTTCTGGAATGGTTTGAACTGTATTAATAGTCGACAAGCCGCCAAGCATGAAAAAAGAAAACGAAGGAATAACCCAATACCGCTATTGCCTAGCCGCTACTTGCTTCGGCATCCAGGCCGTCGGAGTTGGTACCCACATTTCATTCGGCGTTTTTTTCAGTCCGCTGATGAATGAATTCGGCTGGTCAAGGGCTACTATCTCCGGGGCCGCGTCAGTAGCGATTCTGTGCATGGGAATTATGGGAATATTCGTAGGCAGAATGAATGACAGAATTGGCCCCAAAGTCATGATGACGGTTACCGGGCTCATTTTTGGCGCAGGCCTATTTCTCATGTCTCGCCTGGAGGAGGTTTGGCAATTGTATGTGTTCTATGGAGTCATCATCGGTACGGGGTTGAGCTCTGTCGACGTAATTGCACTTAGTACCATTGTGAGGTGGTTTGGCCGGCGAAGAGGGCTGATGACCGGAATCGTCAAGATCGGGACCGATGTGGGGACATTTACGATCCCGATCATGGTAAGCCTATTGATTACCGCTTTCGGCTGGAGACAGGCCTATGCCATTGTGGCGGTTGCAGTCAGCCTTACACTCATATTCATTGCTCAAGTGCTGCGCCGGGACCCCTCGCAGTTGAAATCGAGCCATGCTTCTGGGCTAAAGCGCAAAACGGAAAATTCAAGCTCCACCAACGAAGGGCTATCCGCCCACGAGGCTGTTCGAACAGGCCGCTTCTGGATTATCTGCGCAATCAATTTAGCCACAGCATTCTCCGTCTTCACCATCATGGTCCATATTGTCCCATATGCGCAGGATTTGAAAGTATCCGCAGCCAAAGCAGCCAGTGTTCTTGCAACCATCGCCGGGGTGAGCATGGCCGGTCGAATTATCGTTGGAAGCGCAATTGACCGGGTCGGCAGCAAAAGGGCCATGACCATCAGCTTAATCCTGCTAATCACGGCAATTCTGTGGCTGCAGATGGTTGATAGATTTTGGATGCTCTACGTTTTTGCCACAATATATGGCCTCGCTCACGGCTCCTTTTTCACAGTCATCTCCCCCATAGTTGCTGAGTTTTTCGGCGTGAAAGCACATGGTGCACTTTTTGGAATTATTGCCTTTTTCGGCACGATTGGGGGGGCCGCAGGACCTCTTATAGCTGGATACGTTTATGACAACAGCGGTGGTTATAAACCGGCCCTTTGGATATGTAGTTGCATAAGTGTACTCGGGCTGATATTGGTATTGGTACTAAAACCGACTGAAGCGGGAAAGGCGGTATAGAAAAAACCCCGCATTTCAGGACGCAATTACACTTCGCCGTGCCCAGACGCAAATCGAGTTAAAACTGGTTGGGTGGAGCCATATGTACCGTTATTCACTTGACATATCATATGAATCGTACTGTAATAACTGAAAAAATAATATTAAACGGTAAATGAGAGAGGTTCCGTCACAGGTGTTCGCTATGGGACAATCTGACCTTTCGGGCCGGTATCAACAACGTATTGACAAGGATCCGCCGTTGACAACCGAGACGATTGCTTCGGCCAACGGATTGGGGAATACCTATGGAGGTTTTCACGATAACCTCGGTCGGCTTTTGTTTCTAAACGTTTCGATGGAATTTTAATCGCTCGAATTGAAAATCATGCCCAATAAAGTGTTCGACCAACAGGGCAAGGTTCGTCTTTGCCCTGCGAGTCGGGGCGAATATGGATAGCGCTTCGCTCTTTCTGCTTGTGTTGAAATATACACTCAGCACAATTTCAAATCTTGGCCTCGAAAGGATACCGATTATGTACATTTTAAATGGGCTAGAGCTCGCCCCCCATTCACATGACACAGCTTACTTCCCTAGCCTGGTCAAGTTAGAACAAACGGAAACGTCAGCAAGGCGGCGCGGAACCAACACAAACACATTTGCGGCGCTACCGCTGCTTGCTCTTCTGACTCTATTCAATTGCGATAAAGATCTTTCGGCTGCAGAACGGCCCGAGCACTTTGGGCCTCAAAAGCCACCCTACCTCGTTGAGAGTCCGATCGCCATTACCGGTGGAACACTGATCGACGCCACTGGGGCAGCGCCCCGCACCGGTCAGACTGTACTGATCGACAAGGGACGAATCAAGGCAGTAGGGCCTTCGGAAACAATCGTGATACCTTCAAATGCAAGGCGCTTCGATGCAAGCGGGATGACGGTTATGCCTGGTCTGATCGCTTCAAATCAACACATCCAACTCAATCCGCTATATCCTGCTCCTGTCGCAGATTTGCCATTCAACGATTTGGTCGCCCGTTGGGAAGCCAATTTCGCCGATATGCCGCGCAAGGCTTATAACTATCTGATGCAGGGCGTGACCACAATGCGTCAGACGAGTGGTCCTCGCGGGAGAATACTGCCCGTAAAGCGAAAGATTGACGCGGGCGAACTAGCCGGTCCGCGTATCATGCTGGGAGGCGCACTACTCATAAGCCCTCAAAGGTTTGATGCGCATATCAGAAAGAGCCGAACTCCGGTTGAATCCGTTGCATGGTTGCGTAATGACTTTGCCTGGTTTGTACTTGATGATATTGAGAACGACCTAAATGAACTGACTGGAGCTGACTTTAATTATTGGAAAATCTCACTCGGCGACGAGCCGTTTGATGGTAAAAACGATTTTACCGATGAACAGGTTCACCGAATTATTGAAAAGGCCAGGGCAGCAGGCAAGTTCGTCGACATCCACTCACAATCTTCCCCCGAGGGTTATGCCCGACTATTAAAGTTTGATTTTGACACTTTAGAGCACCCGTTCACCACAGACTTTCTGCAGGACGAAAAGACCATTGCGGGCTTTGCACGCAAGGGGATCATTGTTGATACCTTGTTGCGCATGCGCGTCGCCGGGGCAGAAGCAGCAAGTGATCCGAATCGCTTTACCGAATCCAGATATTTCATGTCAATGTCCCCCGATGAATTTGCCTTGCTCATGAGGTATCGCGACAAAATGCTTTTCAACTTGCAGAACCCGACTCAAGGTGGTCTCTCAATTTACGACAAACTCGCTACAGAATCTGACGCCTTTGGTATGGCTGGACCATCCTACGAAGACCAGCAGAAAGGCCGGGAAATGGCGAGGGAAAATATGCGGCGATTTATCAAAGCCAAAGTAAAGTTTTCGATGGGTACTGATGCGCCGACATTTTTGAATTTTCAGCAAGAAGACCCAAACGCCACTGAACTGGCCTACATGGTCGAGCTGGGGATGTCGCCAATGGATGCGCTAATTGCGGGAACTCGAAATGGCGCCGAAGCAATTGGGATGCTAAGCGATCTCGGGACTATAGAGGCCGGAAAAATCGCAGACATCATTGTCGTGGCGGGTGATCCTTTGATCTCCATGGAGGCGATGAAGCGCGTTGCGGTGGTCATTAAAGACGGCATAAGATACAAGTAGTACGCCATTTTCGAGGCTGTTTGAAAGGCGCAGGTTTGGCCGAGCCAATGCTCATCTGCCCGGGCATCTGGACTCTTTAGTAGATCGGTGGCCGGAAAAGGCATCGCTCAGATTAAGTGGAATCTGCAATCTGAAAGACGTGTTGAATAATCTTGGTTGAACATTCGACCGGTTCATACGCTTGGTGGCGTCTGATCCGTAGAACCCCTGTTTTTCCCGTAACCCGGAGGGCATGATTATGAGTACTGTTGGCAAGAAGTTTCTTGCACTCGCTTTGAGTATCGCAATTTGCCCGTTACTGCTGGGTCAAGCGAATGCACAGTCCGACCAACTTCCAGAGTTTCTGGGGCCACAGGAGCCACCATTTATTCCCAGCCATCCGATTGCGCTGGTCGGAGGGCTTTTGATTGATGCTACCGGTGCGCCACCCAAGTTGGGATACACGGTCATCATCGAAGGTGAAAAGATCACAAAAGTTGGCCGCTCGGAAGATGTAACCATTCCCCGCGGGGCCCAGGTAATTGATACTGAAGGCATGACGATCATGCCGGGAATAATCAATTCCAATCAGCATATTCAACTTAACCCGCTATACCCGGCGCCCACAGCTGATCTCAGTCTGGAGGAACTTCGTGGGCGTTGGGAGGAAACATTTGCACGAATGCCGAGCCGGGCATACGTATACCTGATGCAAGGTATTACGAGCATGCGCCATACCAGCGGGCCGGCAAAGCGCATTCTTCCCGTCAAGCAACGCATCGACGCAGGTGAGATTGCCGGCCCGCGCATTTTTCTAGGTGGCGCACTTTTTATGAGTGAAGCGCACTTTCAGCATTACCTGAAAAAGAACAACACGCCAAAAGCAGCAGTGAATTGGTTGCGAGACGAATTCGCCTACAATGTGATTGCGGATGTTGAGAAAGGCACCGAACCATATGTGGGCCCTGAATATAACTTCTGGAAATTGGTTATGTCCGAAGAAGAGTTCGATGGCAAGAACGATTTTTCAGATGAGGAATTGCGCTATATTATTGATAAGGCACATAAACTCGGAAAAATTGTCGACGTACATGCGGGTGGGCATAACGCAGGCTTGCGCCGCATGATGGCATTCGACGTGGACACACTCGAGCATCCTTTCTATGGACATACCCTCATAGAGGATGACATTATTCGTACCTATGTGGACAATGGCGTGATAATCGACACCTTACTCCGGGTTATGGTTGCTGGCGCAGAGCATGCTGAAGATCCACAGCGCTTCAACGAATCACTTTACATTATGTCCATGGAGCCGAAAGAGTATCGCTTGCTCATGCGCTACCGCGAAAAAATGCTTTATAACAAAAGGCATCCCGACCGTTCGGGCCTTCCCATTTACAAAAGTGATGGGGCAACATTGGGCGGAATTAAGGATGAAGGGGATATATTCGGTGTGACTGGGCCCTCTTACAACCAAATGCAGGCCCAGCGAGCAACGTCACATGAGAATATGCGGCGCTTCATTCGCGCGGGTGCAAAGTTCTCACTTGGCACGGACACGACGGCATTCCTGAATTTTCAGCAGGACGACCCCAATGCGATCGAGTATCGCTATATGGTGGATGAGGGCATGGACCCAATGGATGCCATCATCGCCGCTACCCGAAACGGCGCCGAGGCTCTGGGACTGGAAGACCAGTTGGGCACTATTGAAGAGGGAAAACTTGCGGATGTAATTGTTGTTGCCGGGAATCCGCTTGCTGACCTTGATGCCTTGAAGCAAGTGTATGCCGTCATAAAGGGAGGTGTTCGCTATAAATAGTGCGCCCTGCCATTCGAGAAGCCGGAAATAACTTCCGTGTCATTGTCACAGAAGCTACTTCCGTATATCTAAAGCAATCCTGAAAGCCTGCGGTTAGAACTTATACGAAACGCTCGCGCCATATGTGCGCGGAGCTCCGTAAAGTATTCCTGCAGGAAGAAAGGTGGATCCAGGACCAAAAGCTTCCGTGCGATAAAGTTTGTCGGCAATGTTCTGGACCCAAAGGTAGGCTTCCCATTGCCCAGACAATGCCGCACCGAAAAGTGCATTCACGATTCCGTACGAATTCTGTTGGGAACCAGGACGATTGGGAAGTTGAAATTGCACCTTGCTGTTGTAATTGAAATCAACCTGCGCAAAGGGCGTGAAAGGCCCAAAGGACTTAGGTGAATCATATCGCGCCAGGCCCGTCATGGAAAAATCTGGCGATCTCGCTGTGCGGTCACCGTCATAATCGCCTGAGATGATTTCCGACTTCATGACATTTACACCCAGACGAAACATCCATTGGGCATTCGGCACAAATACAATCTCTGACTCTACACCGTTTACTTTGACATCACCTGCGTTGGTTAACACGATCAAACGTATGCCCGCCCGATCAATACCTGCGCTGGCCTGGAAATTCTCAAAGTCGTAATAGTACAAAGCGGTATTCCATTGAAGTTTGCCATTGAACACAGTTGACTTAAATCCCACTTCATAGGCGGTAATTGTCTCCTCGTCGAACGGAATCAGTTGATTTGCGCTAAACGCTATCGAGGCAGGGAAACCTTGTCCGCGGAAACCCGTCGCAATACTGCCATAAACAAGCCAATCGTCGCTCGGTCGATAATTGATGCCGGTCTTCCAGGTTAATTTACTACCGTCCACTTCGTTTGAGTAACTCGGAAAAATTACCAGACCATAGCCTACTGTCTCTCCAAACGCGTCAAAAGCTCTATCTTCGGACGTGTAACGCAAGCCACCGATCAATTGCCACTGCTCGCTCAGATCCCACTCGATCTGGCCAAAGCCCGCAAACGTCTCTGTTTCCTGGTTGAAACCCCAAAGAAGTACCTCGGAAAATAGATGGTGTTCGCTCAAGTCAGCAATAAGGACATCGTTCACATCTTCGTTCGAAAAGTAACCGCCAACTTGCCAATTAAAACTACCCCAGGAATCATCAGACGCGATGCGTACCTCCTGCGTCACGACATCGATGTCCTGTGCCGATGAGCCACCAATGGTTTTGAATGGACCACCTTGCTGCCCAATTCCTGTCGTTCTTTCAAACGTCCTGTAACCTGTTACCGAGGTTACCACTACCCGATCCAGGCTCCAGTTAATCAGATTCGTTATTCCCGTGGCCTCAGCATCTATATCGTTATCAATGCCAAAGTCCTTTATAGAAGTGCGTGGCCCCGTATTTTGATCTGATACGATGACAAATGTACCGCGATTGTTCGGATCCTGAACGGTAAAATTTCGCCCACCCAAAGTAACTGGAATCAGTGTCGCAGTGCTGGAGTCATAGGCAAATGAAGCGCAGTTCGCTTCATCTCTGACACCTGTCAGCGGAAATGAACACAATGCGCGCGGATTGGATCTGAGGGCGTTTCCAAAATGCTCCATAGCAATGACTTGGGAGTTGTTCCAACCGGCATCAAAGGTAGTCAATACTTCCACATTTGAAGTGGGCTCCCAAAGGGCCGAGACTCTGATGGCTTGCCTTTCAACATCGCCATTGCGGCGTTTGATCGCGCTACGGCTGTTCACAAAAAAGCCTGTTGTATCTAACGTCTGCCATCCGTCTTCGAGAGCCACTACGCCGGCAAAGCGCAATTTGAATGTCTCACTCAAGGGCACGTCAACCGCACCTTCAAGGTTGGTTATATTGCGATTTCCATAAGAAGCATTGAAGTAGCCCCCCCATTCAGAACCCGGTGCCTGTGGTACAAAATTGATGGCGCCACCAGTAGTATTTCTACCATATAACGTTCCCTGGGGGCCTTTAAGCACCTCGACACGCTCCAGATCAAACAAGGCATGGCCCACCATTGCGTTGTAGGGCACGGATACGCCGCCAACGTAAAGTGAGGTTGCCGGATTCTGATTGCTGGTTCCGGCGTTGGTACCAACGCCGCGCAGAGTAAACTCAGGGTCCGTCTGATTTAACGGGCTTTCATTCATAAACAAACCGGTAGTGACACGTGACAAGTCTTTTGCCGTTTGCACTCGCAACAGCGCCAATTCGTCGCCGCTGAACGCCTGAATTGAAATGCCTACTTCTTGGACATTCTGTTCGCGATGCTGTGCGGTTACCACCACTTCTTCGATCACTTGTTCGATAGCTGCCTCGTCACCTTCTTCATTCTGAGCATAAACTTGCCCGTGCTGAGTCGTCGAAAGAACAGCCATTAGTAACACAGCACAACCGCGTGTAATAGGTTTGCCGTTGTATTGACCTTGCACAGGGGGCTTTTGTTTGTAGTTGTATGACACAGCTATAACCTCCGTTGAGTTTTTATGTGAAGTAGAAGGTATCTACTTATTCATGTGATTTTGGGTGGACTCACAATACAATAAGTTGTATATTGCCGCAACAATAATGTTTTAGCGCGAGACCGGGACCAAAGTGAATCTGACTCGATATTGGCGCCACTACCAGCGCCTTGAACAATACTTTTGGATTTTCTGCATTAAGTACGGCCAACTCGGCCAGCTGATACTCACATACCATGACTTCCATGCCAGCCCCGGACCAACACTATCCCAGCATTGAAGGGATTGGCGACAGCTTGCCCTGGTATTAGCACAAAGATCGTCCATGCATCACGACTGGGATTAGGACTTAACATGCGTACAGGACTTGGCAGTAGAAAATTATCCGGAAAGCGTTGGTTTAGGGGCGGTCTCTTCGGGCTCGCGTTGATCAGTGGCTGCCTTAGCCCACTCGCGTCCGCTCGAGAACTGAGCATTGAGAGGATCACGTCCGCTCCATATCTCGGTGGGGTGCCTCCTACCGACCCGACATGGTCTCGCGACGGTCAGCAACTGGCATTTTTGTGGAACGACCAAGCGACTCAGGGCCGGGACGTCTGGCTTGTTGGCGCCGATGGCAGCAACCTGAAAAAGCTCAGCGATTTTGTCAGCAGGAATGACGCCGGGCCTGCTTCCGTTTCCGATCTGGCCTGGGGGTCAGGAGACAGCGCCTTGATCTTCGCGGCGGGAAATGAGCTCTACCAGATCGAACCGCTGGGAGGTACTCCTGAAAGGATTCTTTCGGGTGCATCACCTGCCTCCGCGCTGGCTTTATCACCAGATGGACGATTTCTCTCTTTCCTGCGAGAGGGTGACCTCTGGCTTTTGGACCAGACCTCGGGTTCGCTAACACAAGCCACAAAGATCGCCGAGCCCAAAATTGGCAACTCTCCATTAAATACCTGCTGCGGGCCTGGATTTTCAAGACCTGATGTCGAAATCAGCCGATACTCCTGGTCGCCAGACAGCAAATATCTGGCCTTGTCTATCGACGATCGAAGCGGGGTTCGCCGGATACTGATTCCCAACTACCTGGGAGAAGAAACCCGCGCTGAACCCTTGCGGCGCGACTATCCTGGGGACAACGATCATGTTCGCGATCTGGCCCTTTATTCAGTAAGTGAGGGTCGGGTTTGGAGACTCGATTTGCCGGACAACACCGATCGTGATGTGGCCAGTTTCACCTGGTCACCGAACGGAGACCGGTTGCTGATAGATCAATGTCCGCAGAGCGCTAAGCACCGCTGGATCTATGTCGTTGACCGCGAAGAGAGAAAGCTCCAGCAAGTCTGGCACGACTATCGGGCGACGCGAACAAGTCAGGCCTGGAATTCGCTGTGGCAAAGCGATGGTCGAGGCATCGTGTTTATCTCTGACAAGGATGGACGTCATCACCTCTACGCGCTCCGCCTGGGCGATTCAAAGGCCAGCCAATTAACCGAGGGCGAATGGAGCGTTGTGAATGAATCTGGTGCCGCCTGGATGTCCAGATATGAAGGACAGATCTTTTTCGTATCAACGCAGAAAAGCCTGTACGAACGGCAGGTATACAAGATCCCTGAACGGGGAGGCACCCCGAAGGCCATCACCGATCTTGAGGGGATTCATCATCCGACCTTATCACCTGACGGGACACACCTGGCTTTACTTCATTCCAATGACACGACTCCAACCGAGCTATATATCGCCGGGACAATTCAAACACAATCAGAACAGCGCATCACCCATTCACCGCCGCCCGAATTCGACGATTATGATTGGATCGAACCTCGGTACGTAACGTTTAAAAGCCATATTGATGGTGCGACCCTGCACGGAAAAATTCTCGAACCCCGCAATATTGATCCATACAGGAAATATCCCGTGATCCTCGGTCCGGTCTATCCCAATACGGCGAGGAAGCGCTGGGGAGACAGGCAGGAATGGCGAGGTCTCAATAACTTGATTCAACAATACATGGTGCTGGAAGGGGGATATATTGTCTTTCAGGTTGATACGCGCGGTAGTTACGGTCACGGTAATGCACTTCGGGATCAGCTGATTCGTGATTATGGCGGCATCGATATCGAAGACCTCTACAGTGGCGTCCAGTACTTGACTACCCTCCCTTATGTGGACGGGAACCACGTCGGTCTTTGGGGAACCAGTTATGGTGGTCTGATGACAGCCATGAGCCTGTTCAAGAAACCCGGAGTCTACAAGGCCGGCGTCGCATCCTCACCAGCAACCAATGTTCGGCATGCCCTGACCGGGCAAGTGAATGTCGCAGGGCGACCCAACACACTTCCCGAGATTTATGACAGTACGTCTGCCTACACCTACGCGGAAAATCTGCAAGATCACCTGATGCTGATGCACGGTATGCAAGACAGTATTGTCCTTTTCAAAGATTCTGTTGAGCTGGCCGAAAAACTCATGCGAGCGGGCAAGGATTTCGATTTGGTTGTGCTGCCAGCGGCTGTTCACGAATGGTCTGTAAATGACTATGTCGCACGTTACGGCTTGACAAAAGTCGTCGAACATTTCGATAAATATTTGAAGGAAGAGTGATCAGGAGTCTCGCTTCCCCGGGCGATTGCGCCATGCATCGCCCTACCTATCGCTTCCTTCGCCTGCATTTCGTGCTCTCCTGCCTACGGCCTACGGCAGCACGCCGAATCTAGGCAGGGGAAGCGACTTTGCACAAGGTGGAAATTGCCCCAAAAACCGAAGCGCGTGAGAGCGACTTCAAGGACGACAGGGCTTCAGTCGCTCTTTCCTAGACTGCTGCAAAGGTCTAACTGCCTTTCGCAGTGCCGCCCTCTGCTGCTTAGAAATCAGTACCGACCTTTCTGGTCTAACAAGCGCCGCGAAATGCAGGTGGCCGGATCCGCAAATTATCCATTGGTCAACAATCAAGACCGCTGCAACATGTCCTTTGGCGCTATATTCCAAACAGACAATTCAACTTCCACCCCATTGGGATCTATGGCTGAAATGCTGTCCAGAATTTCGTGCGAAATGCTTTTGTACTTAATGCCCCTTTCTTCTGCACGGCTCTTGAAACCCTGGTATTGCTCTTTGTTGATATTCAGCGCGAAGTGGTTCACGCCGCCAATTCCCGCCTTAACAGCTTGAGTGACATTGTGGACCCGCAAAAAGGCCAGAAATTCGTCTCTTCCCAAATCGAAAAAGACCATCGTGGACTTTGGGTCACCATCCAAAGGCCTTACTCGCAACAGCTTCAATCCGACCACCTGTGTATAGAAATCAATTGTCGCATCAAGATCATCGGCAAAAAAGGCCAGGTGGTTGATTCCTGAGGCCTGTGTGTCTATTCCAGAATATCGCTCGTCCGATACATATTTTTGTATCAGGTATTCTCGTTCTTTCTCCGCGTTCCTTACTGCTTCATTCATAGTACTCTCCATTGAAGAAATTGAATCATGAGCCAAACTCTGGCGCACTGAATCTGGAATTTGCGCTCAGCCCAAAGATGCTTTTAGACGTTGCATGCCCTGTGCCAATCGTTCGTACTTTTCGGAGCCAAAGCAGACTCGCAAATGCCCTTCACCTTGTCGCCCGTAAAAGGCCCCGGACTCCACAGCGACGTGGGCTGATTGCAGAATTTTCAGAGCCAATTCATCCGAGCCAATACCCAATCCACTGATGTCGGGAAAAGCATATATCGTGCCTTGCGGTACGTTACAAGTTATTCCCTTAATCGAATTTAGTGTTTCCACCACCAAGTCTCGTCGTTCACAATCCTCTGCAACCATAGCCCGCACACAGTCCTGTGGCCCCGTGACGGCCACCAGCGCGCCTTCCTGGGCAAATACGCACGGGTGCGTGGTTGTATTCATGGTCACCTGGCGCATAACCGAAATCATATGCTCAGGTGCGGCGGCATAACCGATGCGCCACCCATCCATTGCGTATGCCTTTGTGAACGCATTAACGGTGATTGTTCGTTCTTTCATACCGGGCAAGCTGGCAAAACTGATATGTGTGCAATCATCAAAAATGATGTATTCATACACTTCATCCGACAACACCAAAAGGTCGTGGTGTTCAGCCAATTGGGCGATTTGCTCCAGCTCTTCTCTGGTGTAGACCGTGCCAACGGGATTTGCGGGATTGATCAATACAATCATCCGCGTCGTTGCTGTGATGGCGTCCTCAAGGCGATTCGCATCGAGTCGATACATGCCTTTGATCATCGACAAGGGCACCTGTACCACTGTGCCGCCAGCGAGTCTGATTTTCGAGTTGTGCTGTGGGTAAAACGGGTCCAGTACTATGACTTCATCACCCTCATCCAAGGCTGACATAAACGCAGCATACGATGCCTGGGTAACCCCATTGGTGATCAATATTTCACTTGCTTCATAATTTACATTGCGCTCCTCGCAGTATCTCGTTGCCAAGGCTTCACGCAGTGGAGCAAGGCCCTGTAAATCACCATAGTGAACAATGCCATTATCCAGAGCTGTTTTGGCGGCCTCTCGGATATGTGCCGGTGTGACGCTTGAGGGTCGTCCTACTTCCAAATGTATGACGTCTATTCCTGCGCTCTGAAGGGTTGCTGCGGTCTCGTACATACCATAGCCTTTCCCTGCCTGGCTTTTCATTCTTGAAGCGGGCCATTTCATAATAAGCCTCTGTGTTACATGGTGAAAAAAGTGTAAGGACAGTTAGCCATCAAGGAATTTGCTGATATTAACCGTTGCTTGCGCGTGACAACGGGTACATTCCGTTAATGCTCAATATGATAGTTTAAATCATGCGAATGTGGTTACATTACGATATCTGATTTCAAGTTTCAAGTCATTCAAAAGTGAATGCCCACGTTTCTTGTTCGATCCGATATCCCTGCGAATTTAGGCGGCAGAAAAATTTGGAGCTCAAAATCTGAACAGTATGATTGGACTTGAAAATGCGATTGGGTGAAGCTCAGATGATGGGGCTTGCGCCAGAATTGGTTTCGCATCTGACGGCGAAGGATCTGTGCCGGAGAATCAGGTCCGCAATGGCCAGTCACGGCCGACACAAATCTCGTTTGGGCGCAGCCTCACAAGATTCCCTCGACACCCGCAGGGGTACAGCGCAACGAATACTCAGAATACCTGAGTTTTCCCGTGTATTGGTTCGGGCAACTCAAAAATCCACTACGTTGCAACAAACACTGTCATATTCCGCTGTAGAGCACCGCTAAAAACCAACGTGCCAGCAGTGGTCAGTTGGCCACTGGTTCGCGGAACCCGTTAGCGGTGGGCCCAGGACAATTTTCGGGTTTCGAGATTGATCGCCTGCAAGCTTCTTTATCTCCTATCGCCATCCGGTAGTGGTCTTCCGGTCCACGGATTAGGTATCAGCGGGGACTACGGAACGCGCTCTGCCAGCGCAAGCCATTTTGCTTTGACAAAGCCCTTTGGTAGCAACCCCTGCATGCAATGAAAAACTGACCATTACACCCGCCAAGCTTGGAAGCTGCACCCGGGTGCGAGTCTGGACGCCGGGTAAGCTCACCGCGTTCCTTTCCCTTTACCCCAAGCAAGATTTTTGTCATGCTCCCTCTTCCCGCTGCTTGCCGATGAGGTGGTTCGACGCCACGCACAAGCGCGGCAGGAGTTTCCTTCTGATCTGGAGAATTATCGACTGTCGCGGTCAAGGCCAAAGCGACAAACTGATCGATCCCTTAGCGTACGGCGACGAGATCGCGCGAGACGTCGTCTGGCGCTTGGACCACCTCAATATTGAGAAGGCGTACGTGGTCGGCTACTCGATAGGGGCGATCCATTACCAACAAAGTCCGCGAGCTTTATTCCGATCGCGTACAAGCGACCGTACTAAGTGGCGTCGGTCGGCAAAAGAAGGGGGTACTGTGTTACCCGGCATCACCGGGCTGGAGTTAGTGGAGGCGCTCGAGGAGACGGGGGATTTCAAGTGGATGCTTTGGACATTCGCAGCGAATCGTCAGCCTACCGCGATCGAAGTGGAAATCGAAGAGCGGAACCATCGCATGATGGAGGGTAATGGTCCAAACACTCTGGCTAAAGTCATGAGCCTTCTCGAGGTCGTCGTCGTTCCCGATGCCGATTACGGGCACGCTTTGAAGAGACCGGAGTTCGTGGAAGGTGTGACAACGTTCCTGGCCCGGCATACCCTGAGTCGGGACTAGAGAATGGTCAGTTTAAGACCCCCAACGATGAATGAAGTACATTCGGCGAGAGAGCGGTTGCAGACCTTAGCCATAAGGACACCGCTGGTACGTTTAAATGTGGAAAACGCACCTGCCGAAATCTATCTTAAAATGGAGAACCTTCAGCCGATTGGTTCATTCAAGATTCGTCCCGCAGGTAGCGCAGTACTTAGTGCCACAAAAGAACAGCTCGCTCAAGGAGTCTACACCGCCAGTTCTGGCAATATGGCGCAAGGTGTAGCTTACGCCGCAAAGCAACTCGGTATCGAGGCCACGGTGTTGCTTCCATTTGATGCCGCAAGAAACAAACTGGCGGCGCTGGAAAGATTGAATGCCAAAATAAGATTTCTGCCAGATGATGAATGGTGGCAGGTGATCAATCAACACGGACATCCGGATATTCCAGGCAAGTTTATCCATCCTGTAGCCAGCCAGGATGTTCTGGCTGGCGATGCGACGGTGGGCCTGGAGATCTTTGAAGACTTGCCTGATGTAGATACCGTACTGGTCCCTTTTGGCGGAGGCGGCCTGGCCTGTGGTATTGCTTCGGCCTTTCGTGGGATGAAAACGAATGTAAAGGTAATGGGTTCAGAATCTGAACATTGTGCGCCATTGACTGCGGCTCTTGCTGCGGGTCATCCCGTGCAGATGCCCATCCCCCGGACGTTCATCTCAGGGATTGGTGTTGGGACAGTTCTGGATCAAATGTGGCCGCTGGTTAAAGAATTGATTGACGGCGCCGTCGTTGCCAGTGTGCACGACATCTCCGATACCATAAGAATATTGTTTGAGCGACATCGGGTCATTGTCGAAGGAGCAGGAGCAGCGCCGATTGCCGCAGCCTTGGCAGGCAAAGGTGGAAGCGGCAAAGTGGTGTGTGTGATTTCCGGTGGAAACCTTGAAAGCGAATTCTTGATAGACATTTTGCGAGGGAAAATGCCCCAGATATGAACTGCACGCGAATCAATCCACAGCTCCCGTTGTAATATTGAATATAAAAATCGAAAAAATGGTGATGGGCGCCACATCGCCGACTAAAAAGCTCCAGCCCTTGACGGTGTATGAATCCACCGAGATACTCAGTTCATTCGTTCTCGATTCTTTTGAGATCGCCCAGCCTGCAATATGATTAAGCGGCGTAAAACCGGACCAGATTTTGAACGACAACAAGGCAGGTATTCCAAACAACCAGATAAATTCACCTTCAACTATGGCCACTAAGGTGCGTTTGGGACCACGATGCTCCGCCAGCCACGAAACCGCCGACTTCAACATACCCAGGGCGGAAGTCAATGCGGCAATGGACATTAAGACGAAAAACAGACACCCGAATACTAAGCCTGCCGACATCTATCCAAAAGCTATAGGAAGGGTGACAAAGGCCAGGCCAGGACAGGACCTTTATTGGGTGTTAGCTCACAGCTCAATACCAGCGGAAAAATGATAAAGCCCATCATAAGCGCAGCGCACGTATCCACAGCCGAGATTACACCTGCAACACGAGGAATGAGTGTTTCGGCATATACGCCCCATAGGTGATCAGCGCCCTGAACGCGACATTGACGGAAAAGAAGGCCTGCCCTACAGCCATCAGAACCACGCCAGGAGTGACTCAGATCAAGTCGCCACTACTACAATTTAAGTAGAAACAGGTTGTTGTTGCCAACACCTGTATACAGACGTAAACCCCGCGACGCCACCCTTATGAATAGCACCTCGATCCAGAACCTGGGCAACTCATGGACTGAATCTTACTGAATCTTGAGAGCCATTCACCTTTCGATCTTTCGGGGAAAGCAGACAAGGGATTCATTTGTAACGAATCCCATCCTTGATCACCACCGCAACTCGCTTCATCGCTTCCATTGACTCAAGAGGATTTCCCGCCACCACTATGATGTCAGCAATTTTACCTTCCTCCAAAGTTCCCAACTTATCAAGCATCCCTATGGCTTCAGCACCATTTCGCGTCCCCGCCATTATGGCGTCCATAGGGGTCATGCCTAGTTCCACCATATAGGCAAGCTCCTTTGCATTAGGATCGTCTTGAAGAAAGTTAAGAAAAGTGGGTGCATCTGTACCCATGGATAATTTAACTCCAGCGTTGATAAAACGTCTCATATTTTCCCGAGCCGTTTCCATTCCTTTTTGTTGTTCTACAAATGAAGGCCCTTGCATACCGAAATCATTTGAGCCTGAATCGCCCTTATCATAAATCGAAAGGCCTTTTTGTTCAGGGTTCCTCAAGTTAGACAGTAATTTATCCCGATACCGCATCAACAGAAAATATTCATCTGGATCCATGGACATTATATAGTCCGACTCTGTAAAACGGTTCGGGTCATTTGCATGCTCAGCACCTGCGATCCTTACCCGCAGCAGAGTCGCTACGATGATTCCTTTTTTTGCAAATTCACTGATAACTTCCTCATCCTGTAAAAAGTCAGTCACAAAAGGATGCTGCAAGGTTTCAAAGTCGAATTTCAGTAGACGAGCATATCCTTCGGGCGTTGAATTGGCATGAATATCAACCTGTTTTCCCGCAGCATGTGCCTTTTCGATAATTCTCCGAACTTGATCATCGGTGAAATCGTTGCTGCCATCAAAAGATTCATGCCCGAAGAGAATTTTCCAATAAGTGAAGTCCTCGCCGGAAATAACTTCAAGATCTTTTTCAATGTCATCGACAACAAAGAAAGCAAATTCATTGCGAAGCCAGTCGACAGCTTCCGGTGGCGTTTTTTGCTCTTTCAAATATGCTTCAAATGCTTGCGGGCTCTCTATTAGTGCCCCCCCAAGCAAAATACGTGGCCCGGGAATTTCACCTCTGTCAATTTGCTTCTTTACAGGAAGAATACGCTTCCAGGGTCCACTGGTTTGGCGCATGGTTGTAACACCCTGCATCAGTGTCACAAAAGCCTTTTTGGGCATATCACGAAAATTTTCTTCCCACCGTTCGATAAGTTCGTCGTAGGGAATGTCTGCTACTGGGGCAGGATGAAGAGGATTCAATTGAATGTGCTGATTTGATGAGATCAAGCCCGGCATTACGGTCATGCCGTTTGCATCAAAAACTGGAGTTCCTGTTGGAATCTCAATTTCTTCTGAAGATCCTATCTTATAAATGAGGCCATTCTTTATGAGAACTGTCTGACCCGTCTTCGGAGCCGCGCCTGTTGCATCAATCAGCAATCCTCCAGTTATCGCCAGAAACTGGGGTTTAGTATAAGGTGGCAACTGCGGCCCGAATTCTACTTTGGAAATATCCGAGGCACCTGAACCCGTTGTAAAAAGGAAGCCCACTAAAGCAATCATAAAGGCAATCTGCTGCTTCACAGGAGACAAAATTCTGACGCAAACTTCGCGATAACACATTTGCTGAGAATTTGATTTGCAATAAACTTTTACGGAAGCGCCGTTTTTCATTCTAGACTCCTGATTATGGGGATTGCGAGACGAAATAAACCTGCAAGCCGCAAAATGCGCAAGCAATCTCGGGTTACTAGTACTACTTTAAGAGGCCGGCTGGTTTGCTTTCCAACCGGCAAATTTCCAGGCCTCGCGCAAATCCAATATTTTTCCCAATCGCTTTAAAAACCATTCGCGAGTATTTATTTGGTTTTGAGTCCAGAGATAATCAGCTCCTAAAAATGATAAGAGGCGCTGGCAAAAAGAAAACGCCCCAATCCATCATAGAAACCAAGATATGTATTTCCTCTACCGCCGGCGTTACGATCGATAACTGAAGTCAAGGGCGGCTCCTTATCAAACACATTGTTTATGCCGCCTCGGACGGTAACTTTTTCTGTCGCAAGAAACGCAGCTGAGAGGTCAATATAATTAGCTGACGATAGATCCTGAAAAACAATAGGGTTGCCGGTAAGAGCAGGCTCACTACTCCTTGTTGAGATGTCCACGGCTGAAATATAGCGCCAGGTTGCGCCAAGCCGCACGCGATCCCAAGGTGTGTTCCACCCGAACTGCATTACGTGTCTCCAATCTGGTTTAGGATTACTGCATTGGAACCCATGGTATCCAGCACAATCGAAGGTTTGTTCGGGAGTCGAGGTTGGAAGAGGTTTTACTATGTACTCGCTGAGGTAGGTACCGACCAGACTGGTATCCAAGCTTCCGAATGAAAACATATCAAAGCTGTAGGCTACTTTCACGTCCAAACCGCTGGTTTCCAGTGAGCCAGTGTTCACCAATTGGGTTGCGATGTATGAGTCGGTGCTTGCAAACAACGTCCCGCCTGGCCCGCGTCGTATCAGGTTGCAAAAAATGGGGTTGCCATCCTTCAAGCAACCCCTTAATGTCGTATTCGCATTTATTGTTCCTACCAGGTCTTCTACTTCGATATTGAAGTAGTCAAGAGTTACCGTCAATCCGGCTAGAAAAGAAGGCTGAAACACCAGGCCAAGGGTCTGCGTAGTTGCGGTTTCAGGCTGAAGATTAGGGTTTCCACCGCTCAGTTGACCAGCGAACGTATTGTCTGCAATTGTTCCATAGTCTGCGGCTTTTACACCAGTTCTTGCACACTGCTCAAAGGTGGAAAAAGGTACCGCACCGGAACAAGGGTCAAATGATCCGTTTGCATTCTGCTGCAGTTGGAGGGTTACTGCACGAGATTGGCCAGTGAACAATTCAATGATGTTTGGCGAGCGCGTCGCCTCCTGAAAACTAGCCCGGAAAAAAAAGTCGGAAGAAGGCGCCCAAACCGCACCCAGCTTATAGGTATTTATCGAATCTGCATCTTTTACATCGGTGTAACGGTAAGCACCTTCGACCGAAAGCTGTTCGACGAGCTTTTTGCCTTGAACCAGAGGAACATTTAGTTCACCAAAATACTCCTGGAATTTGGTCGAAGCATTATCGATAGGGGCACCAAAACCACCTCGGGCAATAGACTCCGCATCGAAGTCCATGGTGAGCGTGTTTTTTCGATACTCTGTTCCGAGAGCAAACGCAATTCCACTCTCAGCCAACGGGGACTTTATTCCATAGTTTCCCAGGTCGCCGGAAATTGACGCCACAATATTGTGCAAGGACGTATTACCGATAGCAAAAGCTTCTGAATTGATAAAGGCAACACTTTCAGGAGAAGGTCCATTTGTAGACCAATAGTCGATGGGTGCACATCCAGGAGAATCATTTGCGGCAGTGGCATCCGCATTTACTGCACAAGTAGGACGCCCAAATGTGCTCGGATTGACCGGGGTGCCATTGGGATTGATTCGTCTATCTACTACTGCATTCAGCGCCAGCGAAGCCCGAGATTCCTGAATCGTATCATTAATGAGGTTGAGTTTGACGTCTGAATAAATTCCGGCAATTTCATACTTCAAACCATCAAAAATATCACCGCGAACTCCGAGCACGAAACGTGAGTTATCCAGATCTATCTGTTCACGTCTTGTGCCATTTTCCACGGTACGCCGATTTATCACCAGGCCTTTGGCAACGTCATCAGGTCCCAAATAAGCACCGGTGACTGGGTCATAGTTACTACCTGTGCTTAGCCCACGGTTCCCACATAGAAAGTTCCTCTGCTGATCACTGAAAAATGGATTATCGCAATTAAAACCACCCACTCTTGAAACAATCCCGTTGTTTAGCACCGCTGTGGGTGAAAAATCCCCAACGGTATCAACCTGGTAAATATTCCCCTCAAAAAATGCGGTCATTCGATCGCTGAGATCATACTTGAACATCCCACCGAAATTTGTTTGTTTCTGATCTCTTAACATTTGATCAAAAGGCTGATCATTGTACTGATCCAAAAGAGAGTTTCTGGGTAAGAACTGGTTATCTGCAACGCGAAATTGACTGGGTAGCCCTGTTGCACCGACATTAACTAACGCGGCAGGTGCTCCAACAGGCGAAGGCCGGCAATTAATCCCAGATGGCAAACTGGGAGCGGATGCAAGTTGACAAATCGTATAATCTCGCTCGCTCATCTTTACTTCTTCAGTGCTTGCATAGCTTGCATAAATTGTGATGTTGCCTTTTCCTTCATCAAAATTTCTTCCAGCAATTGCCGTTACTTTATCCGACCAACCGTCCCAGACATTGCTACTTGGGAGTGTATATTGCCCGGGGTTATTTTCTTCCCAGATTTTTGTCATGTCTTGAATACGATTATTGGAGTTATTGTGCTGGTAAGTTCCAGCTGTCGCCTCCACCATTACTCCCTCGAAATCATCTCTAAGTGTAAAGTTCACAACACCGGCCAAAGCATCAGATCCATATACAGCAGACGCGCCGCCAGTCAAAATTTCTACGTTCTTAACCAAGCCCATTGGTACCTGATTAATATCTGAGGGAATGTCTGTTGGGGACCCATAAGCCAAACGACGACCATTGACTAAAACCAAAGTCCGAATGGCGCCCAACCCCCTTAAATTTACCTCGGCCGTGCCCGAAGGATTTCCCGTGGTATTTTGCCCTTGCGAAGGCGTTATTTGCGGCATTCTCGTCAGATACTCTTCGAACCTCATGGCACCCCGTTCGGTAAATTCCTGAATATTTATTTGAATAACCGGGGCTACGCTGTCAACGTCTTCACGCGCAATACGTGAGCCAGTTACTTTAACCTCCTCAAGAACGCCAGCGTCCGTGCTCGATGACTGATTATCGTTATCGGCTTGTGCGAAAGCTGGCGGGCAGCCGACAAACATCAGCAAAATGAAGGTTATTGCGTGAAAAATGAACCCGTGGAGAACTGGCCTTTTTCTCATGAGACTTTCCCTAAATTTGGTGGATTATGATTTTGTACCCATGTTCACGTTTTTATGTGCGCGAATATAGGTATCATTTCAATTTATCAGTTTTATACTTACTCCGCAACATCATGAAGCATCCATCCTGACAAAAGATTGCTGGGCGCCTAATGAATTCGATTCAGCGTGAATCTACCAAGCCGCCTCATTTTGGAGCCGACTTCGAAAGTCACCAATTGGCCAATATAGACATTTAAAGCGTATAAAGGCGCAGAGGGCTGGCTTTTGCAGCCGTGAAATTGGGAGCTTCAATTCATGCATGCAGCGCTGTGCAATCGATCGGCCAGGCTGGTGCAAAGTGGCAACTTAAAACCGCAAGTGGTCTACTCTCGGACAAACGGGTGTTAATCGCTGCCAATGGAGGGAACGCACAACTTCATCCGCAGTTAAGCAGAACAACGCTGCCGCTCAATGTAATTGAGTATGCAACCCGGCCGTTGAGCGCACTGGAACACGACGGTATTCTGAAAAACGATATTTCGTTTACCGACAAGCAAGCTTATATCTTCCTGATTATCCATGTTTCTCAGCTATTGATAAGGTCCCAGTATAACGTCGTAACTCCCTGAACAAATAGGAGTTCCGAGATGAGCAAGTATGCAGTCCA
>JAWXBM010000060.1:0-50968 GCA_034440115.1 Lysobacterales bacterium
ATCTACTGCGGAAAAGCCGAATTTGGTCATATTTCCCGTTCTTTTTCGTTAAATAGCCGTGCTATTCACCTCAAAAGAACGAAAAATCTGCCTCAAATCAGCTTTCCCTCGCTACGATCGGTTAAGTCCGACAGGGTGCTAGAGAATCTCAAACAATCCTGCCGCGCCCATACCTCCGCCGATGCACATGGTGGTCACCACATAGCGCACACCTCTTCGTTTACCTTCAATCAGCGCGTGTCCCACCATGCGGGCACCACTCATGCCGAACGGATGACCTATTGCGATCGAACCGCCATTGACATTCAAAATTTCATTGGGAATACCCAGAAAATCGCGACAATAAATAACCTGCACGGCAAAGGCTTCATTCAATTCCCACAGGCCAATGTCATCCATGCTCAGCCCGGTGCGTTCCAGCAAGCGCGGTATGGCGTAAATCGGCCCTATGCCCATCTCATCGGGCTCACAGCCGGCCACTGCAAAACCGCGGAACACGCCCAATGGTTCCAGACCGCGCTTTTCAGCCAGCTTCTCATTCATCAGTACGCAGGCCGAGGCTCCATCGGAAAGCTGGCTGGCATTACCCGCAGTAATGCAGCCTCCTTCCATAACCGTTTTAAGACTGCGCAGGCCTTCAATGTTGGTGTCGGGTCGGGCACCTTCATCACTTTTCAATAACACATCTTCTGAGCTCACCTCGCCGCTGGCGCGGTCGGTAACTTTCTTGGTGGTGGCCAGCGGTACAATTTCGTCATCGAAGAAACCGGCCGCCTGGCCAGCAGCTATGCGCTGCTGGCTTTGCAAACCATATTGATCCTGCGCCTCGCGGCTGATTCCGTAACGCGCAGCCACGGTTTCTGCGGTTTGAATCATGCTGTCATGGATATGCGGATGCATGGCGATAAGCTCTTCATCCTGCAAGCGGTACCTGTTGTAGTGCTCGGTCATCACCAGGCTGACAGATTCAACGCCTCCTGCCACCATGATGGGAACACCTTCGTTCACAATGCGGCCTGCAGCCGTCGAAATCGCTTGCAATCCCGATGAACAAAAGCGATTGATGGTGGCCCCGGAAGTCGTAACGGGCAGTCCGGCCTTGAGTGCGCACAGGCGTGCAATATTCGCACCGGTTGCACCTTCCGGGTTGGCGCAGCCGAAGATCACATCCTCAACTTCTTCTGGTGCTATTCCGGCACGCGCAACTGCGTGCTTGATGGCATGAGCACCCAAGGTGTGGCCATTGGTGTCGTTGAAGGCCCCGCGAAAGGCTTTACCGATGGGTGTGCGGGCGGTGGATACAATAACGGCAGAGCTCATTTCAATTCTCCGAATTAACAGTTTGATAATTGGTGCGAAGCAACGCGGCGCTTAAGCTGGTTTAACGCCCAGAATGTCCAGCAGGATCTGCGCTTCATCCAGGCTGGTTTCAGGAATTGTAAACCCGGTCGGGTCGAATATGGTGCTCATATGGCTTGCCAGTTCTTCGAGTGACACCGGTTCTGCGCCGCCGTACCAGCCAGGCGCCAACCCCAGAAAAACGCGGGCGAAGCGGCCGCCGCCAGCAGTAATGATTTCAGAAGTGAAATCGCACTGGCTTGAACACAGGTAGGCAACCATTGGCGCAACATGTTCCGGGGAAAGGTGCTCGGCCAGTGGCCCGAGTAACTCTTCGGTCATGCGGGTGCGCGCTGCCGGTGACACGCAATTTATCTGGATACCGTAACGCGCGCCTTCGATACTCAGCACTCGCATCAGGCCGATCAAACCGGTTTTGGCCGCGCCGTAGTTGGCCTGGCCAAAGTTACCGAACAGGCCTGAAGCGGAAGACGTCAGCACAATGCGGCCATAGGCCTGCTCTTTCATCACTGCAAAAGCTGGCTGGCAGAGCCAGAATGCGCCTTTGAGATGCACATCAAGCACGCTCTCAATGTCCGCAGGTTCAAGCTTGAGTATGCTTTTATCGCGCAGGATGCCGGCATTGTGCACCAGTGCGTCCAGCCTGCCGAAAGCTTCCACAGTACTGGCCACGATGGCCTTGCCGCCTTCTGGTGTTGCGACGCTGTGGTAGTTGGCGACAGCCTTGCCACCCGCAGCGGTGATTTCTTCAACCACCCGATCAGCAGGTGCATGTTCGGCACCTCCGCCGTGCACGCTGCCACCCAGATCATTGATCACGACACTGGCACCGCGCTCAGCGAGTAACAATGCATGCTCGCGACCCAGGCCGCCACCGGCGCCGGTGACGATGACTACTTGATCATCGAAACGAATCGTACTCAAACCGAACTCCTTATCCATGCAAGATGCCAGAGAGATCTCGAGTGGCATCTCTCGATGTCAATTCCTATTGCCCTGGCTTCGCCGCAGCATTCTCGATCCGCGTCAAACCCGTTGAGGCAAAGAAAAACAACCCCGCTGCAACTGCAAAACCGATACTTGCCACAATGGAAACAGCATAACGAATGCCATCGCCTCCTGGGAAGAACACATCGCCTATCACTGCAGTGGCCGTGGGTCCGAGTGTCATGCCGATGATACTGACAAAGAAGATGTACACGGCCGACAGGGTAGCGCGCATTTCATTTGGAGCAATCTGCTGCAACGCAGATACGGCTCCGCCGGAGGGTACACAACAGGCTGAGAAAAACACCACAAACCAGGCGGTTGCAGCAACAGGATTAGCCATCAGAGGAAACAGGATGCCGGAAATGATGCCGATGATGGAGGCTATACCGCACACCCACAGGCGCACGCGAGGTGTGCCGCCCATGCGATCACTGATCCAGCCACCTCCCAACATGCCGATCAGACCACCGATGATCAGAGCCGTGCCCGCCAGATATCCGGCTTCGGAGATTTCCATTCCATGCGAGCGAATGTAGAGCACTGGTAGCCAGGAAATTGCTGCGAATACGGCCAGGTTGACGAAACCCACGCCCACGCAAATGCCCATCAGAGTGCGCAGGTTGGCCTTGGCAAATTGCCATACCTCGCGGGTGGTGGAAGCAACCCCGGTAGATCCTTCAGTGATGCGCCGCACCGGCTCAGGAATCAGCAGAAACAGCACACTGATCAACAACCCGGGCGCACCGACGTACAGGAAAGCCGCCTGCCAGGAGCGCACCTCGCCTAGCCCGGGAATGATGACTTCACCGGTACTCGCCACTAAAGCGATAACAGCTGCCCCAAGAATGAACGCCAAACCCGCACCCACAGCTGAACCCAGCACGTAGACGCCCATGGCCACGCCCAGGCGCTTGGGCGGAAAACTGTCGCTGATAATGGAATAGGCTGCCGGAGACAAACAGGCCTCGCCCACACCGACGCCGATCCGCGCCAGGAACAGCTGCCAATATTGCGACGAAATTCCGCATACCATGGTCATCAGGCTCCAGACAAAAATACCGATGGATACGATACGTATGCGGGAGGTGCGATCGATGAGACGGCCAATGGGAATTCCTGCCACGGTGTAGAACACAGCAAAGGCCATGCCCTGCAGCAGGCTGATTTGCGTATCGGAAATTCCCAGATCCGCTTTCATCGGCTCCACCAGCAGGCCGATGATCATGCGGTCGATAAAGGAAAAAATATACGCAACGAACAACGCAGCCACGGTAACCCAGGCCAGGGTCGGTTTGGGGTAAGCGAAATCTTCCGCCGCCACAGACAGGTTTTCCCGAAGTATCTCAGCCACCGGCTTTGTCCTGTTCGCTGATACCGAGTTTCTGCAACATGCTGCTGCGAAGTTGCGGACGCATCACTTTGTTCATCGGATTGCGTGGCAATACATCAATGGTTTCCAACCGCTGCGGCAGTTTGAAAGTAGCCACGCCTTTGGCTTTCAACCAGTCAGCCAGTTCAGCTACCGAGGGCAAGGTTTCGCCTTTCGGCACCACAACCGCACACACGCGCTCGCCCAGCACTTCGTCTGGAATACCGACCACAGCTGCGTCCTTGAAAGCCGGATGACCCACTAGCAAATCGTCCAGTTCAGCTGGCGAGATATTCATTCCGCCACGCACGATGATGTCTTTGCATCGTCCAACGAAGCGGTAGTAGCGTGGCACCTCGCCCTCCCCAGCAAGCTCGAACAAGTCACCGGTTCGATAGTAGCCTTTCTCATCGAAAGCATTCTTAGTCACTTCGGGAAGGTTGTAATAGCCATTAAACACATGTGCACCCTGGCTGCGTAGCTCGCCCACCTTACCCGTAGTGGTGATTTCATCCTCCGTTTCCAGATCTACCAATCGCGTCAGTACCATGGACGCAGTATCACCGTCCCAGTGAATTCCTTCCACACCCATACGCGGAAAATATCGCGCACGGTCTGTGGGTTCAGGAACATGGTAGTGGCTGCTGAACAATGTGGGCCCTTCATTAGAGCCGTAAATGTTACAGATGTGAATGTTGAAACGGGTCCAGAATTGCTCGATCATCCACGGCGATAAAGGTGCCGCACCGGAACCGATGGCACGGACTGATGACAGGTCCGCCTTATCGAGCAACTCCGGCGTTTTCAAAACCTGGTTCAGAATCGCGGGGGCCACGATGGTGTAATTGACCTTCTCGTCGCCAATCTGTTTAAGGAACACAGCCAGATCGAAAGGGTGGTGCAATACCAGTGTTCCGCAACGCCACAGCCAGGGGGTGATCAATCCGAACGAAGCAATATTGACCAACGGAAAAGGGTTCAGCAGGGTTTCACCTTCCCGCAGTTCCGCCAGCTCTACCACCATCCGCGCATTGACGATCCAATGGTTGTGATCGCGTGGCACGCCTTTGGGGCGCGCTTCGGTGCCGGAGGTCCAGAATAGGGTGAACAACTCGGCAGCGGACACCGGATGATCACGGCGGTAATCGACTGCCTGGGCTGGGTCGGCCTTCGCCACCACTGCATCGAAATCGATTGCGTTGGCTGGCGCATTTCCGCCGATGATCAGCACTTTGGCCTCGCGGCCGCTCCAGTCCAGATCCAGGGCCGTCTGGGCATGGTCGTGATTACCAAAGCGTGCCACCGTGATGAAGGCCTTGGGCTTGACGGTAGCGAGGATGTAATTGAGCTCGTAGGACCGGTACGGCATGACCACCGGGCTGATGATCAGGCCTATGCGCGAGCAGGCCATTGCAAGGACAACGGTTTCGACCACATTGGGCGTTTGATAAGTGACGATATCGTCTTTAACCAGGCCCACCGCCAACAAGCCTGCCGCCATGCGATCAACCTCATCACCCAGCTCACCCCAGGTCAATCGACCGCAAGGCTTGCCATCAAGCGAAACTCGGTTGGCGGGGTCAAGCAATGCTATACGATCGGGATGTACAGCTCGATTCCGCTGCAGCAGATCATCCAGGGTTAAATCACCCCACCAACCTCTGGCGGTGTAGTCGTCGACGCGCGCCTGGGGCGTCAGGAACATAGCTGTTCCTGAGCCCGGAACTGTCTCCCCGGCAACACCCGGAAAACGCGCACCTCGCCCTAAACCTCCGGGCGATCCAACAAGGCTTCTACTTCGGCTGAGACACCCTGTCCTGCCATCTGTTGCTCAATCAGACGACCCTCATAAAACTCACGCCATATGAAGATCAGGCCATCCTTGAATTCCAGCGTACCGGCATAAGGTATGGCGACACGGATGCCGTCGGTGCTGATGAATTCGTCAACACCCTCCATCCAAACCGTGCTGCCAACCTCGGCAACGTTAAACAACCGCCACTTACCTTGCTTGATGCCTTTGGCCATGGTCTGCAGGGTTGAGCGCATATTCGCTTTACCTTGCAGGGGTGGCTTTAATCCACCCGAGTTGTACCAGACAAAATCGTCGTGGAGGTGCACCAGCACCCCCTCGACGTCCAGTCTGCGCCAGGCACCAATCAGCGATTTCAATGACTCAATATGCTTAGCCATTGCGTGCTCAGAAATTCATCGCGAAACGCAGCCCATAGGTACTGGGCGGGCCGTACACGGAAAACTCATCGCCAGCGAATGGAATGATGCTGACACGATACAACTCATCCGTGACGTTCTTCGCGTAAGCATACATCTGCCACCTGCCGTCCTGGCTGCCTAAGCCGGCGCGCAGATCCAGCAAGGCGTAATCTGGCTCATCATTGGTGTTGTCCGGGCCGTAAAACATTTCCCCCTGATAGCCATACTGGATATTGCCGATCAACTCCAGCCCATCAGAAATCGGTATATTGACATCAATACCCGCATTGCCCTGGAACTCGGGTGTGCGCTGGATGCGGTTGCCGCTGTAGTCAATGCCGCGCAGTGGATCGATGTAATCCTTGTATTCCGCTTCGATAAAAGAGGCAGAACCGAACAGCGTCACGTTCTCGTGCAGCGCTATCTGCAGTTCGCCCTCAAGACCTTTGATCACGGCATCAGCCGCATTAGCAACCACCAGCACCAGGTTCACGTCGTCCAGCAACTCGACCTGCAGGTCCGTGAAATCGGTGTAGAACGCTGCCAGGTTCACGCGCACCCGGCGATCGAGCCACTCGCTCTTGAGACCCACTTCGTAGTTCCAGGCAAATTCGGGATCATAGGGAACCTGGGCTCCCGCGGCAGTCCCGGCCCCTTGCTGCCAGCCACCGCCCTTGAAACCTCTGGCCACGGATGCGTATGCAAGCTTGCCATCGCCGAAACGCCAGTCAATTGTTGCTTTAGGTGTAAACTCTGACCATACCTCGGAGTCAGTAACCATGAACGGCCCCCGCACTGGTGCTGTCGGAAAAATGCTGGGTGGGGGTCCCAAGCCATAGACTACCGTATCGAGATCCCAATCCTTTTCATCGCGTGTGTAACGGCCACCAACGCTAAGGGTCAGGTCATCCGTTAGGTCGTAGCTTGCATCGCCGAAGATTGCGTAATTCTTGGATATCCCACGGCCGAATTGCTCGTAGTCGCCGTCAAGAATGTCCCGCAGACTTCCCGCGCCTCCTGGCAGAAACGATGTCGCGGTGTTACGTACGGAGCGTTTGGTGTCGTCGTCCAGATAGTAAAGCCCGGCCAGCCATCTCAGCCGCTGGTCCTGCCCGGAAGCGAAGCGCAGTTCCTGGGTCAGGCCGGTGTGGTCTTCAGCCTGGGTCAACGTGGAACTGGTCAGCGACGGCGGCGATCCTGCGCCGGCCTGGGTCCAGCGCGCGCCGGCCTCGCCCTTGCGCAGCGCCGACAGGTAAGTGGCCGTGACCTGGCCGAGATCCCATTCGAGCCGGGCGGTGATGCCGGAGGTATCTTTATTGGCGAACTGGTCGTACGGTGATTCATTGGTCCGCGGGTTCTGTGAAATCAGGTTGGGTGTCACCGGTCCGAAACCGGGCACATGGGGATTATCGACTGCATGCCGCGACTGGCCGTTGCCGGTGTCGCTGCTCCCATCGATGATCACCTCCAGGCGCACGTCGTCGTTCAGGTTCCACAATAGCGAGCCGCGGGCGGCATAGGCTTCGAGGTCTTCCATCTCTTCATTGCGGACAATATTCTCGGCGTAGCCGTCGTGTTTGTTCTGGTAAAACGCGAAGCGGACCGCGGCGTTCTCAGTGATCGCGCCGGTGACATGGCCGCCGGTCTGCAGCGCGCCATAGTCGCCCACCGCGATATAGGCGGAGCCGCCGCGGTCGAACTGCGGTTTAGCCGTGGTCAGGTTGAGCGCGCCGCCAACAACGTTCTTACCGAACAGCGTACCCTGCGGCCCACGCAGGACCTCCAGGCGTTCCAGATCGAAAATCGGCGGCGTGGCCGAGCCGCGCCGGCCGATGTAGACCTCGTCGAGGAAATAGCCCACCGAGGCGTCCGCAGTAGCGCCATTCAGCCGCACCGTGCCGACGCCGCGAATGAAGATTTCCGACTCCATGCTGGCTTGCGACTGGATCGTCATGCTTGGCACATGCCCGGCGAGCTGCATGATGTCGTAAATCTGGTTATCGGCCAGCTCCTGCCCGCTGAACGCGGTGACGGCGATTGGCACATCCTGCAGGTTTTCCGTAACTTTTCGGGCAGAAACCACCACTTCTTCGAGCAGTGGTCGATCGGAAGTGACGGTGGATGTGTCGGTCTGAGAGAATGCCATACTGGGCAGACACCCAGCTAAAGCAAGACCGATGGCTATTCGGGATAGGGTTTTCGTGTGCATGTTTCCTCCGTGCTCTGTTGGCACTGCAGTGGGTGGTAAGTCTTATTATACAAGTGGACGAATCTATTTATACAAGTTACGATGCATAAACACAATAGCATTCTCTGTGAAGGCAGGAATTTACGCAGGTAGAGTTGCAATGAACGCAGAAACTGAGCTTGCCATTAGCCGCGACCGCTTGGAAGACTACCTCGGAAAACCGCGCGAGTCGTCAACCTGGCTGAAAATCACCCAGAAAATGATCGACGCCTTTGCCGATGCAACCTTTGATCACCAATTCATCCATGTAGACCCTGAACGAGCGAAGTTTTCGCCTTTCGGCTCAACGGTTGCACACGGCTTTCTGACTTTGTCGCTGATTCCCAAGCTGATGGAATCGGTGCCCTTGATCCCCGCGGGGGTGATTATGGCTGTGAATTACGGATTAAACCGCGTCCGCTTCCCGAGCCCGGTAAAAGTCGGTTCCGAAATCCGAGCCGTAGCAACCTTGCTGAAAGTGAGTTCGCCTGCATCGGACCGAGTGCTGATGACCTCCGAAGTCGTGGTACAGATTAAGGGCCAGGACAAGCCGGCCGTGGTCGCTGAGTCGCTGGCCTTATTGGTATTTGCCTAGTCTTCGGATTCCACTTCAGTGCGCTTAAGGGCAATGTGCGGAAGCAGTGCCGCCCTTACCAGCGACACAACGGATTGCAGACCCCGGTCACGGGCTTGCTGGCCGGAAATGAATGCTCGACAGCCGTGAGGATCAATCATGATAACCGTCAGAACTTTCACGCCGCCAAAAACCAACAATCTGGTAAACGTCGTATTAGCGCTGGCAGCGATGCTGGTTCTGACAGCCTGTTCGCAGGAGCCCGGAATTACATCGCATCAAGGCGAGCCCGCACCAAGCACTGCAGAAACACAAACAAATGCAGCCCTCAGACTGATTGCCAAAGATGATCTTCTAATGGCGGCTGATAATAACGCCGAGTGGTTGAGCCACGGTCGTACTTATGCAGAGGATCGCTTCAGTCCGCTCACGCAGATCAACCATGACACCGTGGCTGAGCTGGGTGTGGCATGGTCCTTTGAACTCGATACTAGCCGCGGGCAGGAAGCCACGCCATTGGTGATCGATGGCAGCATTTACTTCACCTCGGCCTGGAGCAAAGCCTTCGCAGTCGATGCCCGCAGTGGCAAAGAACTCTGGCGCTTTGATCCCGAGGTGCCGGGGCGCTATGCCGTTAATGCCTGTTGTGACGTGGTGAATCGCGGCCTGGCAGCCTGGGGGGACAAGGTGTTTTTCGGCACCATTGATGGTCGCCTGATTGCCCTGCAGCGCGACAGCGGTGCAGTGGTCTGGTCGGCACAGACTGCTGATCCGGATCTGCGTTATACCATTACCGGCGCGCCGCGGGTAATTGATGGTCGTGTCATCATCGGTAACGGTGGTGCCGAATTCGGCGTGCGCGGTGATGTCTCAGCCTACGATGCAGAATCCGGCGAAATGCTCTGGCGTTTCTACACCGTGCCCGGCAATCCTGCCGATGGCTTTGAGAACGCGGCAATGGAGATGGCCGCTCAAACCTGGGCGGGTGAGTGGTGGAAGCTCGGCGGTGGCGGAACCGTTTGGGACTCCATGGCTTACGACCCAGAGCTGAATCTGCTGTATATCGGAGTGGGCAACGGCAGTCCGTGGAATCACGTCATCCGCTCAGCGGGCGAGGGTGACAACCTGTTCCTGTCCTCCATCGTGGCGTTACGACCCGATACCGGCGAGTATGTCTGGCACTTCCAGACCACACCGGGCGAGTCGTGGGATTACACGGCCACTCAACATATGATTCTGGCTGACATTGAGATCGATGGCCGCCTGAGGCAGGTGCTGATGCAAGCCCCCAAAAACGGCTTTTTCTACGTAATCGACCGCACCAATGGCCAGTTCATTTCCGGCAACAACTATGTCGAGGTCAACTGGGCAGCGGGCCTGGATGCGAAAACCGGACGCCCCATAGAAGCAGACGGGTCACGGTACGTGGAGCAGCCGTCGGTGGTCATCCCCGGGCCGCCGGGCGGCCACAACTGGTATCCGATGTCGCGCGACCCAGTCACCGGCTATGTGTTCATACCCGCACAAAACACCTGGTTTCCCTATGCCAATTCGGGCGACATGAAGATTTTGAAGGTGGGCTGGAATCACGGCCTTGACCTTACGCCACGTGAACCCGGTAATCCTGAAGAAGCTGCGCGCGCTATGGCCATGTCCCCTGCCAGTCTGATCGCGTGGAACCCAGTCACCCAGAGCCCGGCATGGCAGGTGGATTACCCGGTGCTGGGAAACAGTGGCACGTTGGCCACAGCGGGTGGGTTGGTATTCCAGGGATCAGCAGACGGCACCTTCCACGCTTATGGCACGCAGGATGGGAAACCCTACTGGGCGCATGAGGTGGGAGACGCAATCCTCGGAGGGCCGGTTAGCTATGAGCTTGATGGCGAGCAGTACGTGCTGGCGCTGGCCGGCCAGGGTGGCGCGACACCCCTGGCCTTGGGCTTGTTATCGGGCAATCGACCGCGCTTTCTTAATGGCCGATTGATTGCGTTCAAGCTCGGCGCTGACACCCCACTTGCTGCAGCCACACCGCTTGCATCTGTTCCGCTCGACCTGACCACAACGTCTACCAAAGGCAACGCCACTGCGGGTGGGCTGCAGTATTTCGGCTTTTGTTCCACCTGTCATGGTCCGGCCGCCTTGAGCGCTGGATCCGTGCCCGATCTGCGTTACTCTGCGGCCCTGTTAAGCCAGGATACATTTCAAAGCATCGTACTGGACGGCTTGCTCGCTGAGCGCGGTATGGTGGGATTTTCCGCTGACCTGGACGCGGGTAATGTCGAGGATATTCGGGCCTACTTGCTGGAGCAGGCCGCTGCCGTAGCCAGATGAACACTTTGTAACTGTTGTTTGTTGCTACTGGCTATGCTCTCAGAGGCTCAGCACTGCAGCAGTTACCCGCGCTATGATGGCATGGCCGCACATGGTGCTGTAGTCGGCGGTGTGCCCATCCAGTGTTTCAAGCGCCAGAGTTGCAGGCTGGCAGGCATTAACTGACCAGAAAACCCTGCCAGTAGGGATCATCCTGTGGGTCGACGCTGATGCGGTTGCGGCCATAGATTCTGGCCCAACCTTCGATGCTGGGGACGATGGCCGGAAAGTCGCCTACACGGGTGACGGCTTCAACCCGGCCTGTGAACTGACTGCCGATATAGGATTCATGCACAAAGGCATCACCTTGCTGCAATTCCCCTCTGGCTGCCAGTTGCGCCATGCGGGCTGAGGTGCCGGTGCCACAAGGTGAACGATCAATGGCCTGATCGCCATAGAACACGGCATTACGCGCCTGGGAATCGGGCTTGTTGGGCTTTCCAGTCCATAATAAATGACTCAAGCCATTGATACGCGCATCTTCAGGATGCACAAATTCATAGCGTTGGTTCAAGCGCTTACGCAGCAACGGACTGATACGAACAATATCAGCGGCTGTCAAATCAGCCAGATCGTTATAGATGACTTGCGGCTCGACAATAGCGTAAAAATTCCCACCATAGGCCACATCGACTTTCAGCACGCCACCCAGCTCTGGGCAATCCACTTCAAGACCCGTGGCGTGCAGATAGCTGGGGATATTGGTCAGCCGCACCGATTTAACCTTTCCTCCCTCTTGCACATAGCGTGCTTCAACCTTGCCCGCCGGGGTTTCCAGTACCAGCAAGCCAAGCTCACGCGGTGTGGCCAGGCCGTGTTCAATCGCGATCGTCACCGTGCCTATGGTGCCATGGCCGCACATGGGCAGGCAGCCTGAAGTTTCGATAAACAGCACACCGATATCGCAATCATCGCGCGTGCTGGGGTAAAGAATACTGCCCGACATCATGGCGTGACCGCGCGGTTCAAACATCAATGCAGTGCGTATCCAATCGTACTCGCGCAGAAAATGCTGCCGGCGTGCAGCCATGCTGTCACCTTCAAGCTCCGGACCACCTGCAGCCACCAGGCGTACCGGATTGCCGCAAGTGTGCGCGTCGATGCAATCAAAATCGTGCCGAGTCGTTGGCTGCATCAACTGGTCTTTCCGCCAAAGCGCGTGATGGAAAACGGTTTGATATCTACATGCGGCTGCTGGCCAAACACCAGGTCAGCGATGATGCGGCCCGAGGTCGGGCCTTGGGTGATGCCGTAGTGACCATGGCCAAAAGCACACAGCACCCGATCACGGCCGGGTAGTTTGCCCAACACCGGAATGGAGTCGGGCAACATGGGGCGTTGGCCCATCCATTCGGTCACCGTTTCACCTTTCAGTCCGGGCAGGAAACGTTGCGCATGTTGCAGCAAGACCTTGGCGCGGCGGTAATCGGGCTTGGCATCGATATGGGCAAACTCGGCCGTACCCGCCACCCGCAGGCCATCGCGCATCGGCGTCATGACGATGTATTCCTTGATCTGCATTATCGGATGCGAGAGCTTCACGTTGGGTTGCAGCAGCATGCTGTGATAACCGCGCTTGGCAGTCAGTGGCACGCGGTGGCCCAGTTGCTTCAATAATGTGTTGGTCCACACTCCGGTTGCCATAACCAGGTAATCGCCGCTGATTTTTCGGCCTGAACCGGTGGTGATCTCTGTGCCTGTTTCGTGTGCTTGTACCTGAGTCACCTGCTCTCGCAGCCACTGCGCGCCATTCGCCATGGCGGCATCGGCAATGCGCCGCGTGACATCGGCAGGCGACAACAAATGTTGCCAACTGTGATCCTTAACGGCCACGCCTTCCGGATTCAGCTTTACATCGGGCTCCAGGTCGTGCAATTCGGCATGGCTGAGCTTGGACCACGGCAGCTTGAACTGGTCCTTGATGTCGTAATGCCAGCGATCAGCGTCGAATTCGGCCTGGTCGCTGTAGAACAGAATCAAACCCTTGGACGCGCGCAGTGACTCACTGCCGGTGGCCTTGAGGATGTCATCGTAGTCAGCCGTGGCGGATTGCATCAGCCGATATTGCGCGGCGGATATGGCCTGAATCTGCTGCTCCGTGCCCTCGCGCCAAAAGCGCCAGAACCAAGGTAGCAAACCGGGCAGATCACTCCAGCGTATTTTCATGGGGCCAAGCGGATCCAGCAACCAACCCGGCACTTGCTTGATGGCACCGGGATAAGAGAAGGGATAAATCGATGAGGGTGAAATACATCCGGCGTTACCAAAGCTGGTGGCCTGGCCGGGCAACTCCGAATCGATCAAGGTGACCCTGGCACCACGGCGTTGCAGATGCCAGGCACAGGAAGAGCCGACGATGCCAGCGCCAATCACAATGCAATGGGGATGTTGCTGGCTCACGTTACGTTCTCAACTCGTTGAATGGTTCTTGTCTGTGACACGCTGAGGGCTACCTTGGTTAACTGATACGATCAATGCCACTGACCAGCCTCTCCAACACGGCAATGGTGGCATCCGATGCTTTCTCTGCACCCACAGCATCGCGGCGGGCGATCAGGCGGGCCAGCGAAGCATGTGCCGTTATGGCATCAGCCAATTTAACCTGCTGTCGGTGGAAATACCAAAAGCGGCGACTGTGACTGCGAAACGGCGCCAGTGCGGCGGTCGCAAATGGATTACTGGCACATTCATCAACCAACTGATCCAGCTCGAAATCCAGCCGCAGAAAATCATCCAACCGCTCATGCACCAATGCCAAATCGCGGGCAATGGCGGATAAAGCGCTGCGTTGTTCATCGCGGGCATTGAGTGCGGCGCGGTGCACCACCAGCCGCTCCAGAGGTTTACGCGCCTCCAGAATGTGCAACATGCCAGTGCGACTGACCGGTGTCACCATCAAACCCTTGCGCGGTATGACCTGGAACAAGTCCTGATTGGCCAGGCGCTGTATGGCTTCGCGCACCGGCGTGCGACCTATGCCGGTCATTTCGATAAGCTCACCTTCTGAAATCAATGCGCCCGGGGCCAATTGCAGGGTCACCAGTTTCTCTTCCAGCAATTCATAGGCCTGTTGGGCCAGGCTGGCGGTGGCTGTTTCTGCGCTTGCATTCATAAGGATTTGAATGTTTACTGCGGCTTGAATGCCAGCTTAGCAAGCTGGGCGATTTGCCAAGGCCGTCTGCAGAATTTCTTCCACCCAGGCGGCATCTTTCTCGACCAGTTGCAAACGTGGCGCGCGTACTCGGGCGCTACCTACACCCATCAAGGCTTCTATCAGCTTGATCTGCTGCACAAACTTGGGGCCGATATCGAGGTGCAGCAGCGGCAAAAACCATTCGTATATTTGCCGCGCTTCGTCCCACTTGCCCGCTTGCATCAATTCCCAGATACGCACAGTTTCGCGCGGGAAAGCAACGACCAGGCCCGCTACCCAACCGTTGGCACCCAGGGCAAAACTTTCAAAAGCGAGATCATCAACGCCGCAGAATACGGAATAACGATCGCCTGTCAGGCGACGAATTTCCGGAATGCGCCGGGTATCGGCGGACGATTCCTTGATGGCCACGAAACGGGATTGATCGGCCAGGCGGGCAAAGTCTTCAGGCGTCAAATCTATACCATAGGCCACCGGATTGTTATACAGCATGATGGGCAGTTCGGTAGCCGTTGCTACCGCGTTCAAATAGGCCAGAGTTTCGCGCTTGTCGCTGAGGTAGCGCATCGGTGGCAACAGCATGAAGCCATCGGCGCCGGCGGCGGTGGATTGCTGGGCGAATTCCTGCGCATGTTTGGTGGAACATTCAGCAATACACACCACCAGCGGGATATGGTTGCGCTTGCGGGCGGCGAAGAACTTCACCGTTTCCAGTTTCTCTTTATCGCTTAGCGTTGAATTCTCACCCAGGGAACCCAGCACGATCAGTCCATGCACTCCAGCATCCAGTTGAAATTCCAGATGCTGCTCCATGGCAGCCCAGTCAAGCTGATCGTTGGTGCTGAATTTACTGGTAAGCGCAGGGAAAACGCCCTGCCATAAATGTTGACTCATGAGTGACCCTTACTGATATTTCTGGCGGATGAAATGCTTGATATCCGGATGATATATCAGTTGAGAAAAGAAAATCCAGCCATGGAATAAAGAAACAGACGCTTTGCGAACAGCGCTGACCTGCTGTTCGCGGAGAAAGTAGCCTTTCTGCTGCCAACCCATAGTTGAAGATGTACACAAAAGTGTTGCTCACCCTGATTGGATGATGGCCGGGGTGAAAGGGTTTAAACCAGGGCCAAAGGTCAGGCCATTTGAAACCGCTCAGATAGGGCCAAAAGCCAGGCCATCAAAACGCACAGATATTGTCGTTTTATCGAGGCAACGCATTGGCCGTCACCTACTTTTTGCTTGCAGTCATCGAGTCTGGCGATTATGATTCTGTATTAACGCACTAGTACGCTGATACATTAATACGATGAAACACCACGACCAGTCACAAAAATACCAGCTGAGCACCGCTGCACTATCGCTGTGCCAAGCCATGGCTTCCCTGCGTTCACCGGACGAAGCCCAGGCTTTTCTGGATGACTTATGCACTCCCGCCGAGTTCGAAGCCATGATCGATCGCTGGCGCGTGGCGCAGTTGCTCGATCAGGGCAAACCCTATCGCGAGATCAGCGAACTCACAGAAGTCAGCGTCACGACCATTGGCCGAGTCGCACGCTTTATGGAAATGGGTACCGGCGGCTATCGCACGGTGCTGGATCGCATGAAAGGAAAGAATCAGTGAAAAGAATAGCCCCAAAAGGAATTACTCTATGACCCGCTTACGCATCGCCATTCAAAAATCCGGCCGCTTGTCGGACAAGTCCCTGGACATCCTCAAAAGCTGCGGCCTGCGCTTTGCGCACAGCAAAGACAAGCTGTTCTGGTACGGTCAGGACTTCCCGGTGGATCTGCTGCTGGTACGTGATGACGATATTCCGCGCATGCTGCTCGATGGTGTCTGCGAGTTGGGAATCGTGGGAGAAAACGTCGCCCAGGAAGTAATGCTGGAGCGCAATGGCGGGTCTGGCTTGACCTGCCTCAGAACCCTGGGATTCGGCGGCTGCCGCTTATCCATCGCCGTGCCTGAAGACCTGGAAATTTCCAGTGCCAAAGAGCTTCATGGCAAACGCATTGCCACCAGCTACCCCGCATTGACCCGCTCCTTGTTGGCCGCGAAAGGTGTGGAGACACGCATCGTCGAGTTGTCTGGCTCAGTCGAAATTGCACCCGGCCTGGGTACCGCCGATGCCATTGCCGACCTGGTATCCACCGGCTCTACCCTGCGCGCCAACCACCTGCGCGAATTGGAAGTGCTGTTTACCAGCCAGGCAGCCCTGTACCGCCATAACCTGCCGTTGTCGCAAGAAAAGCAGGTCCTGCTTAACCGCCTGCTGTCGCGCCTGGAAGGTGTGCTGCGAGCGGCGGAAAGCAAATACGTAATGTTGCATGCGCCCCGTGAGGCACTGGAAAGAATTACTGCCCTGCTGCCCGGAGTAGAACACCCATCCATCATGCCGCTGGAAGGCTCGGACCGAATCGCCATCCATGCTGTTTGTGTGGAAACGCTGTTCTGGGAGCACCTGGAAGCGCTGAAGGCCGAAGGTGCTTCAGCCATCCTGGTATTGCCCGTAGAGAAAATGCTGGCATGAGTCGTTATGGATTAAAAACCATGGTCTGGTCTGAGCTGGACCCACAACAGCAACAGGTACTGTTGGCGCGACCGGCCATGGATTCCGGTAATCGCAAACAAGCGGTAGCGGATATCATCGGCGCTGTGCGCAATGGCGGTGACGCATCCGTTCAGGAACTGACTCAACGTTTGGATGGAATTTCACCGCAGACTTATTCTTACGATGCGGCCGCATTGGCGAAAGCCTGGAAGTCCATTTCCCCGGAGTTGGCCCAAGCACTGCAAGACGCAGCTGGACGCATTAAAGCTTTTCACCAGGCCGATGTGCCGACGAATATCGAGATTGAAACTGCCCCGGGCTTGCGTTGCAGTGTGGTCTACCGACCGCTGCAAACAGTGGGCCTGTATGTGCCGGGCGGCAGCGCGCCACTGGTTTCCACCGTGCTTATGCTGGCCATTCCGGCACAGATTGCCGGTTGCAGTGAAATCATCCTGTGTTCACCGCCGAATGCGCAAGGTCACGTTCCCGCTGAAATTCTGGCGGCGGCATCCTTGTGCGGCGTCAGCCAAGTGTTCTGTTGCGGCGGCGCCCAGGCCATTGCCGCCATGGCCTATGGCACCAGGCAAATACCGCGTTGCCACAAGATTTTTGGTCCGGGAAACAGTTGGGTAACCGAAGCCAAGCAACAGGTTTCACAGGATCCGGCCGGAGCGGCCATCGATATGCCAGCAGGGCCATCCGAAGTTCTCGTTATTGCGGATGCAGCAGCCTTACAAGGTAATGGCGCAGAGCTGATCGCCTGGGATTTGCTGTCTCAAGCCGAGCACGGCCCGGACTCTCAAGTCCTGCTGCTGACCGACAGTCGCGAGCTGGCGAATGCGGTAATTGAACAGTTGGACCGCTTGGCACCCGCTTCACCTCGCGCTACTATCCTCGACCAATCGCTGCGCAGCAGCCGCATCATTCTGACTGCGGATTTAGCTGTGGCCATGCAAGTATCCGAGCGCTACGCACCCGAACACCTGATTCTGAACACGGCTGATGCCCGCGAAAGAGCACAGCAAGTGCGGCAAGCAGGCTCCGTCTTTATTGGCCGCTGGACTCCTGAATCACTGGGTGATTACTGCTCCGGGCCCAACCACGTATTGCCCACCTACGGTTGGGCGCGCTCGCATAGTGCCCTGGGCGTTACGGATTTCCTGCGCCGCATGACTTTGCAGGAAGCCAGTGCTTCCGCCTTGCAGATGGTCGGCCCCTGCGCGGAAATACTGGCTGGATTTGAAGGCCTGGACGCACACCGCATGGCGGTCAGCGCGCGCTTGCAGCAAATCACCAGCGCGCAGGAGCGCGATGTATGAATACGGGTGAGACTAAGGGCAAGGGCGAGGGCAAAAGCGTCACCGATCTGGCTCGCCCCGAAATCGTCGCAATGAAACCCTATTCGTCCGCTCGGCTGGAAGCACCGGGTCGAGGCATTTTATTGAATGCCAATGAATCACCCTGGCCATTACTGGATGAGGAATTGTCTGGCCTTGACATTAACCGCTACCCGGAGCCGCAGCCGGAAGCATTGCTGGAAGGACTGGCTGATCTTTACCGAGTTGCCCACAACCAGGTATTGGTAACTCGTGGCAGCGATGAAGGCATAGACTTGCTCACCCGTGTATTCTGCCGCGCCGGCCAGGATGCCATCCTGCATTGCCCGCCCACCTTTGGCATGTACCGCGTTGCTGCACAGGCGCAAGGTGCTGCCGTGGTTGCCGTGCAACGCAGCGCGGGGTCGGGATTCGAGCTGAATGGTGATCAACTGATCGGAACCCTGCTGGGCGACGATCGTATCCGCCTGGTATTTCTTACTTCACCCAATAACCCCACTGGTGACGTTATCAGCCGGGAGTTACTGTTACGTATTCTGGCAGCAGCAACCGGCCGGGCAGTGGTGGTTGTGGACGAGGCCTATGCCGAATTCAGTGAAACTGCTTCTGCCTGCGAACTGATAGCCCAGTATCCCCATCTGGTGGTGCTGCGCACCTTGTCGAAAGCCTGGGCTTCGGCCGGTTTGCGTTGTGGCAGCGTGCTGGCCCAGGCCGAAGTACTGGCGTTGCTGCGTCGCGTCATTGCGCCTTATCCTCTGGCTGCACCTGTCACCGCCATGGCCCTGCGCGTATTGCAACCCGATATGCGCCTGCGACAACAGAAGCTGTTGCGCGAATTGAGCGCCAACAAAAAGATCCTGCTGCAGATACTGCAGGATCGTGATTGGATCAAACGCCTGTGGCCCGGCGAAGCGAATTTCGTCTTGCTGGAAGTGGATGATGCTGCGGGTTTGCTGGCACATTGTGCTGCACACAATATTGTTTTGCGCGGTTTTCCCGCCGACCCCAATCTGCGCGACCACCTGCGCATCTCGATAGGCAGCAGCAGTGAACTGGCTGCTTTGAAGAACGCGCTGGATGACTGGAAGGAAAATTCTGCATGAGTAGCAAGCGACGCATTTTGTTTGTAGACCGCGATGGCACGCTGATCATCGAGCCACCCGATCATCAGATCGACAGCCTGGAAAAGCTGGAGCTGGTGCCCGGGATAATACCCGCTTTGCTGGCCTTACAAAAAGCCGGTTATGAACTGGTGATTGTCAGCAACCAGGATGGCCTGGGTACGGCTTCGTACGCGCAGGCGGACTACGATCTGGTTCAGGAAAAAATGCTTTCCCTGTTTGATTCACAAGGCATCACATTCAAAGCCATCCATATCGATGAGCATTTCGCGCACGAGGGTTCACCCAACCGCAAACCCGAAATTGGCATGGTGCTGGATTATCTGAAATCGGGCGAGCTGAACCTGCAGGACAGTTGGGTGATCGGCGATCGCGATACCGACCTGCAACTGGCCAGTAATATGGGCATTGGCGGCTTCAAGTTGGAACAAGGAAAACTGGACTGGATGCAAATTCAACACCAACTCATTAACCGTCCGCGCCAGGCCATGATCAGCCGTAAAACCAACGAGACCGATATTCGTGTATTGGTTGATCTGGACGCGGGCGGCAGCAGTAACTGCAATACCGGCATCGGCTTTTTTGATCACATGCTGGATCAACTGGCCAGCCACGGTAACTTCCGCCTGGAACTGAGCTGTGCCGGTGACCTGGAAATTGACGAGCACCACACGGTGGAAGACTGCGCTCTGGCACTCGGCCAGGCATTGGACCAGGCGCTGGCTGATCGACGTGGCATTGGCCGCTACGGTTTTACCCTGCCCATGGACGAATCATTGGCGCAGGTTGCCATCGACTTGTCCGGCCGCCCCATTTTCGAATTTGATGCAGCATTTGGCCGCGACCAGGTGGGCGAGTTATCTACTGAGATGGTGCGACATTTCTTTGCATCCTTAAGCCAATCGCTGCGTGCTGCAATCCATATGCAAGTCAAAGGCGAGAATACTCATCACATGATCGAAGCCCTGTTCAAAGGCGCAGGCCGGGCATTGCGCCCAGCTCTCGCTCGAAGCGGCCATGATTTGCCCAGCACCAAGGGTACACTCTGATGTCTTTGGCAGTGGTCGACAGCGGCGGGGCGAATATTTCTTCGGTGCTACATGCCTTGCGCCGTTTGGGCGTGGAGGCGGAATTCACTGCCGATGCCAGCACCATACGCAATGCCGATCGGGTTCTGCTGCCAGGCGTAGGCGCCGCCGGACGGGCTATGGAAGTGTTGCAAAATCATGGATTAGTCGATGTGATCCGCGAATTGACACAACCTGTGCTTGGCATTTGCCTTGGCATGCAACTGCTGTTTGAATCATCGGCAGAAGATGATGCGCAATTACTGGGCTTGATCCCGGCGAGGCTGGAACGACTCGCTGAATCCCCCAGCCTGCGCGTACCGCATATGGGCTGGAACTCCATCAAAGCAGAACGATCCGATCCATTCAGTGATCCGCTTGATGGCGAGTGGTTCTATTTCGTACATTCTTATGCGGCGCCACCAGGTCCTTGGACTTTGGCCAGTGCTGAACATGGAACAGCTTTCAGCGCCATCGTGCGGCAGAGTAATTTCTACGGTGCACAATTTCACCCCGAACGATCCGCTGCTGCTGGCGCACGATTGCTGGCGGGTTTTCTTAATACCGATTTATCAGTTCTACAAAAAGGATTACCAGACCAATGCAATTGATTCCCTCCATCGACCTGCTGGATGGTGACGTAGTTCGCCTGCGCCATGGCGACTTCAATGAGTGCAAACGCTACCCCGGTGGCGCCTGGCAAATTGCCAACAGTTATGCCGAAGCTGGCGCGGAGTGGCTGCATCTGGTTGACCTGGCTGCTGCGCGTGATGGCGCCAAAGCCGACCAGGAACCCATGCTGCAATTGCTGTCACAAGCAAGTCAACGCATTCAGGTGGGTGGAGGCGTGCGTAAACTTGAAGATGTCCGCAAGCGCCTGGATGGTGGGGCCGAGCGTGTGGTGGTCGGCACCATTTGCGTCAAGCAAACTTCGATGTTCGCAGGCTGGTTGAATGAGCTGGGCCCGGAAAAACTGGTCAGCGCACTGGATGTGGCTATAGACGAGGACGGTGTCCCCTGGCCGCAAGCCTATGGCTGGACCGAAGCAGGCGACCGCAATCTGTGGGACCTGCTGGATGAATTAACCGGCCAGGGCCTGCAGCATTTACTCTGCACCGATATCAGCAAAGACGGCGCATTGAAAGGGCCCAACCTCCAGCTTTATCGGCAATTGTCAGACCGCTATCCACAACTACAGGTACAAGCCTCCGGGGGCATTTCCGGCTTGCGTGACCTGGAAGATCTGAAAGCCTCCGGCGCCGCTTCAGCCATTTCCGGCAAAGCCCTGTTGGAAGGCTGCTTTAGCGTTGCAGAAGCCATCAAGGTATTGGGCGTATGAGTGCTCCATCCCTAGCCCAAGGCGTGGCCCAAGGCGTGACCCGAAGCATGACCCGAAGCATGGCCCGAAGCGTGGCACGGCGTTTGGTGCCTTGCCTGGATGTACGGGATGGCCAGGTGGTGAAGGGCGTGCGCTTTCGTGATCACCGAGTGATGGGCGGTATTCTGGAGCTGGCTGGCCGATATCGGGATGAAGGCGCAGACGAACTGGTGTTTTACGACATCACTGCCAGCCCTGAAGGTCGCAGCGTCGATGTGAATTGGGTCAGACAGGTATCAGAAGCCATCGATATTCCCTTTTGCGTGGCGGGCGGTATCCGTTCGGTTGCCGCTGCCGGCCGCGTGTTGAACCAGGGTGCCGACAAGATTTCCATCAACACTCCTGCTCTGGAACGACCCGGCCTGATCGATGAACTGGTGCGGGCCTTTGGCAGCCAGTGTGTGGTGGTGGGTGTAGATTCGGTCGCGAGCACCAAAGAAAATGAGCAACCGGTTTATACCGTCCGGTCGCATACCGGCACACCCGATGCCATGCGCAATCCCGGTCGTGAGACCATGAGCTGGCTGCGCGAAGCGGTAGAACGCGGCGCTGGAGAGATCGTACTGAACTGCATGTCAGCCGATGGCACACGCAACGGTTTCGACACGCAACAACTGGCACAGGCGCGCGCGGTATTGCCGATACCACTGGTTGCCTCAGGTGGCGCCGGCAGCATTCAGCATTTCATTGACGTGTTCCAGCAAGCGGATGTGGATGCAGCACTGGCCGCCACAGTATTTCATTCGGGAGATATCCCGATTCCTGTATTGAAAAGCGAACTGGCGGCAGCCGGTATCGAGGTACGACCATGCACATAGAAACGCCAGAACAAATCGAGCAATTGGACTGGGACAAGGGTGACGGCCTGTTGCCGGCCATTGTTCAGGACGCCTTTGATGGCCGCGTACTGATGCAAGCCTGGGTTAACCCGAAGGCGCTGCAACAAACATTGCAAAGCGGCAAGGTTACATTTTTCAGCCGCACACGCCAGCAGCTTTGGACCAAGGGTGAAACCTCAGGTAATCATCTTCTGTTGCAAGCGGTGCACGCCGATTGTGACCGGGACAGCCTGCTGATAATGGCTCACCCCGTTGGCCCTACCTGTCATCGCGAAACCACCAGTTGTTATGACGAAGATAAATCTGTGATTCCGAATCTCGCATTTCTGGCCGAACTGGAAAAGCTGATTGCGGACCGCGACCAAACAAGGCCTGAGGGCAGCTATACCACCGAGCTATTGGAATCCGGCCTGCGCCGCATGGCGCAGAAAATCGGTGAAGAAGGCGTGGAGACTGCGCTGGCCGCCAGCAGCGGCGATGATGATGAAGTCTGCAATGAAGTTTCAGACCTGATCTATCATGTTCTGGTCATGCTTCGTGCCAGAAATTTGCCGTTAAACAGGATCATCGCTAATCTGCACAGCAGGCATGGATAAGCTGCCTGACCTACTGACATTTCGATCAGTATGTCGGCGGAAGAGCTGAACAAATGGCTGGTACGGAAAGCCCTTGCTGAATCATGGGTAATGTTCGAATGACTGTTGCAGGCACAGCCAGGGATTTATGCTATGCGGAGATGGACGCGAAATACCACATCCGCCCGATACGCTGCAGTGACAATTCGGCAGTGGCGCGAATCATTCGCGATGTGATGACGGAATTCGGTGCTGTGGGTTGTGGTTTTTCCATTCAGGACGCTGAGGTGGATAGCATGTTCGAATCTTACCCGGCACCCAAAGCCGGTTTCTTCGTGATTGAGAAAGACCGCACGGTTCTGGGTTGTGGTGGCTTCGCGCCATTGACCGATGCTGCCGCCGATGTGTGTGAATTACGCAAGATGTACTATCGCCCGGAGCTACGTGGCAAGGGCCAGGGTGCGCGGCTGTTAGGCCAGATTCTCGATGCTGCGCGTGCAGCGGAATACAGCCTGTGCTATCTGGAAAGCCTGGACTCCATGTCTCATGCGCAACTGCTGTATCAGCGATATGGTTTCAAAGTCCACGATGGGCCCATGGGCAATACGGGCCACAGCGCCTGTAACCGCTTTATGATCCTGACTTTGTAGGAGCGCCATCTCCTCTGGGCGGGCGCGACAGACTAATCCGCCGCAAGACGGCCTCCTTCATCAATGATTGTTCTGGAATCGGGTGATTTTCCACAAACCAACGGTCAGCAAAGGCACCACGACAACCAACACAAACACCCAGGCCATCACGTTGTAGCCCACCGCGATCAAGTCGATGAGGCCCCAGCGCGACATCAAGATGGCTGAGACAATCAAGCCCACGGCAATAAGTGGCCGCACCCAGTTATGCAGCGTTATTCCCCGCGCTGCAAATGCATTGACCACACGTTCATTGAACGCATGAATCATGCCGGTACCTGTTTCAATGAAGGTGCCCACCAAAACGATAGCGAAAAGCAGCAGTAAGGCGGGGGAGCCCAGTGCTTCAAACACGTGACTCATGGGAACGGATCTAGCCAGAATGTCTGGATAGTGTGCAACCATGGCCGCATAAAACAAAGCTGCGGGAATCATCAAAAGAGGCCCAGTCAAGGCACCTGCAATAAAGGCTTCTTTGCGACACTGAATGTACACCGTGGCGAACAAGATAGCCGGAAGTAGTCCTAACTGTAGTGATCCATAACGAATACCAGAAGACAACCAGCCTGGCTCTACACTTGACGTTTGGACGGCTTCAACGATCGCAGGCCCGAAAAGCTTCATGCTGAGCACAAAAACGGTCAGGTAAACGGCATACAGAACGAATGACCAAAAAGACATGACGCTCTCGATCACGCGCGAACCGGTAAATGCCAGAAAGGCGATCGAGCCCAACAAAAGTATAGTGCCCGCCATGGGCGGCAGCCCAAAATTTTCCGTAAACATGGCCCCGGTTGCGGACCCCAGAACTGCCAACACCAGTAAGATAATCAGCAAGTATGCAATCTTATAGACAAACCAGCCTCTGCCCAGTAGCCCCTTAAGAAAGCTGCGGTAATCGTAAGCTCTGGTCATGCGCGCCAGTTCAAAAGCTACCATGCAAACCAGGCTGACCACGACGGTAGCCGGAATCATTCCCAGATAACCACCTCCGGGCCCGAACCGCATAAAAAACTCGACCAATTCGCGACCAGTACCATAACCTCCGGCAATACACAGTGACTGAAACACCAGGCCAGGTAGCAGGTAACGGCGAAACCAGGACAACATGGGCATACACTCCTTCTTGTTATTTCAAGCCAATGGATTTCGCGAGCATGGCTCGCTCCTACAGAGTCAATCGCTCACCCGGATCGGGTACGCTTACCTGTGCTCCATTGCGCTGTCCCATATAGTCCTTGAACGCCAGTTGTGACTCACGCTCGCCATGCACCAGCCAAACCGGCGGGCGGTTCTGCATGCACTCGTACCAGCGCGCCAGGTCATCCTGGTCACCATGGGCCGAGAGGCCGCCTACCGTATGTACCTTGGCCCGAACCTGTACGTCCTGACCATGAATACGTACCGTATCGTTACCGTCTACCAGCCGACGACCGGTTGAACCATACGCCTGGTAACCAACGATGATTACGTGATTACGCGCATCTGGCAGATTATGTTTGAGGTGATGGACAATGCGCCCGCCGTTGCACATGCCGCTGCCCGCGATGATGATGGCGCCCGAACGAATCCGGTTGATGGCCATGGAGTCCTCAGTAGCCTGGGAAAGCTTAAGATTGGGCAACAATGGCATGCCGCCATTTTCTTTTCTCAGCTTGGTCGCTTCTTCATCGTAGAGGTGGTGGTTATCCCAATAAACTTTTGAAGCTTCGATCGCCATGGGACTGTCGAGGAAAATCTGGAAACGATACAGTTCCCATTCCTCATAGTGTTTACCCAACAAATACAACACTTCCTGGCTACGGCCAATGGCGAATGCCGGAATCAGCACATTCCCTTTACCCGCTCGAACTTCACTCAGAATTTCGCCTATTTCCTTGACGGTTTCATCACGGGCGCGGTGGCGCCGAATGCCGTAGGTTGATTCCATCAACACATAATCAGCCTGGTCTATGCACTCCGGGTCTTTCAGGATGGGTGTGTCGTACTGCCCAAGATCACCGGAAAAAACCAGTTTGCGCTCACGGCCCAGCTCGCTGGCAAACACCTCCACCGCACAGGAACCGAGAATATGGCCGGCATCGCGATAACAAACCTCGATACCTGGAACCACTTCGAATCGTTGGCGATACTTCCTGCCCTCGAGCTGGCGCATTACCGCTTCGCCATCCTCCAGCGTAAACAAGGGTTTTACTTTTTTGCCGGTCTTGCGTGATTCGCGCTCCGCATCACGCTCTTCAAGATGCGCAGCATCGGACAGGAGTATTGCAACCAGTTCGCCCGCTGCTTCCTGCACATAAATCGGGCCGCGGAATCCGCGTCGCACCAGCAAGGGCAAGCGTCCGCAATGATCCAGATGAGCATGACTAAGCACCACGGCATCGATGCTGCTGGCTTCAAAAGGGAAAGGTTCGTGGTTGCGCGCCTCATCCTTACGACTGCCCTGGATCAGGCCGCAGTCCAATAGCACGGTCTGATCGCCGACCCTCAGTATGTGGCAGGAGCCAGTGACTTCACCCGCTGCGCCAAAAAATTCAATATCCATTTCCTACCTCCCTAATGCAGAGCCCATCATCTGGGCGCGCACCAATGGAATGGGCGGCCCGCCATAGGACAGAAACCGGTCATGAAAATCGCGCCAGGCTTCACGGCCACCTTTGTCTGCCGTCCAGTCATTGCGCAGCTGGCGGATCATCAATTTGCCCAGGGTGTAGTTGAGGTAACCCGGATCATAAGTTCCGCGTGCTGCCTGTTGTTTGGCGGTACCTTCATCCTGGTAGGCTTCTTCGATAAACATTCTTTCAGAATCAGCCACGCTCATGCCAGCCGTGTGCAAACCGATGGCCGACAGGAAACGCGCATTACGCAGCAGGGCATTGGACAACTGCCCGATGCGTGTTTCAGCTGAACCACCGCGCAAACCCGCGTCCATCATCATTTCCTCGGTGTAATGCGCCCAACCCTCGCCAAAGGCATAGCTGACAAACAAGCGTCCGAACTTCCAGTCAGCCCGGTTGGCATGCAGGAAATTCAGGAAATGACCCGGCCAGACTTCATGTACCGAAGTGAACAGCAGGTCTGACTCGCCCGGCACATAAGCTTGCTGCACTTCTTCAGTCCAACTGGGGTCAGGCGGGGAGATGTAGTAAACAGATGGCTGATTTTTTTCGTAAGGCCCAGGAATACTGATGTAGGCCGAATTCGACCGGGCATAGGGTGGTGACTCCGCCACCAGGGCCTCTTCGGTACCGGGAATGGTTACCAGGCCCTGCTCCACCAGGAAGGCACGAGTCTCTTTGAGTTGTTCGCGTGCAGCTTCCACCGCTCCACCCTGGGGTTTGCGATTGGCCATTCTGGCAAAGCAACTGCGTATCGACTCACCAGGAGCAAATTCGGCACAGGCTTCACCCAGCGCCAACTGGTTACGACGCAGGTCTTCACGGCCCATGGCTTCCAACTCAGCCAAGCTGGCAGAAACTCGTTCGGTGTCATAAACCATCTGGCTGAACAGTTCCGGGCCAATGGCATAGTCTTCGGTTGCTGTGGCTCGATTGGACTTCAGCCAGTCGGCCAACTCCTGCATCGCGGCCGCAGCGGCAGCATTGGCCTCAGCAAAATCCGCTTGTAAGGCTTCGTCTGTTACTTCGGCAAAAACGGTCGGCACATCATTGGCAAAATATTCCGCCATACCGCCGAAAGAACTGATGCCATACTCCAGCCTGGTGCGCGCCATGGGCATGCGCAGGTTGGCACGAATCTGCGCGGCAGCCTTGGGAATATTCGCGGCATAGCGTGTATAAGCCCTCATGCGCTGTTCCAGCGGCGCGTAATCGAGAGCGATATAAGGGCCCGGGTCCAGCGAATCCGACATCCAGTCGAAATAGAAGGCTGGGTTCACAAAAGGCCATTCGGCTTTGTCCAACCAGAACAAGGCACGATCCATGGTGGCAATAAAGTAGTCACGCTGGTATTCACCGGTTGCGCCCAACTCATCAGCCGTGAATTCTTTGGCAGCTTCACGGCTGGCCTTCAGGCGGGTGATTTCGGCTTGAATGGCATCGGCACTCCAGTCCGGCAACTGGCCATCAAATTCATGCCGACCCTGCACCACCGCCCAGGCCGGATGCGCCTTCAGGTAGGCTTCGATTTGCTCATCGATGAAATCGTTCCAGGCTGCAGAGGGCGCTGAGCTGATTGCAGAAATCTGTTCTGCAGCTTGATCCGCTGGCTGGCAGGCAACCAAAACCAACAAAGTGAAGCAAAGCAGGATTTTGGGAAACCGGGCGAAGTACAAAGGCCGCATTCGGAAACTCCTGTCAAATTTGAATTGGGCAGCAACTCATCTTACCAGCGTAGCCGGAGTGATGGCTCTGCAGTTGTACAAACTAAAAAAAACCCCGGCAAGCCGGGGTTTCATACAAAGCATTTAAGCGGTTACTTCACGCCATGCATCAGCTTGTTGATCAACGGTGCCACCAGGAAGTAGAACACACCAAAACCCAAACCGATCCAGAACAGCAGCATGTAGGTATCGGCGTATTGCGCAATGCCCGCCCCAGCTTCGGTACCATGGCCACCTCCGCCCGATGCTATGGCCGCGAACAAACCTGCCACATATTGCGCCATGGCAATGGACAGGAACCAGCCACCCATGGCCAGCCCGGTTTCCTTCTCTGCTGCCAGCTTGGTGACCATCGACAAACCGATGGGTGACAGGCACAGCTCACCAGTGGTGTGCAGCATGTAACACAGACCCAGGAAGATCCACGGCACCAAACCGGCAGCGTTCTGGAAGTTGTTGATGGCGAATACCAACAGCAGAAAGCCCAGCGCGACCTGAATCAAACCGAAGGAAAATTTTCGCGGAATGGAGGGGTTCAGGCCCTTCGTTTCCAATTTGGGCCAGAGCGCTGCGAACAAAGGAGCAAAAAGCAGAATGAACATTGGGTTGGCGGACTGGAATACACCGAAGCCACCAGCCTGCCAGAGCTCCATGGAACCGAACATGGGCGTGGTGTGTTCACGGGCGAAGAAATTCAACGAAGAGCCGGCTTGTTCAAACAAGGCCCAGAAACAGGCATTGGCCACAAACAGAATCAACATGGCAATGTAGCGGTGCAATTGGACTTTGTCGCCACTGCGGATACCGGAGTAGATGAAATAGGCTGCCAGTCCCAACATGGTGGTGATCAGCAGGTAGCCCAGGATGGCACTTTCCGAGAGCAGGAAGTACACCACGAAAGCGAGGCCCAACACGCCAAGGCCAACAGCGAAAAAGCGCCCCCAGCCATCCTTGCCCGGTTCCGGCCTGCCAATCGGGCCCAACGAGCCTTTGGCAATTTCCAGGAACAACATGCTCAGTATCATGCCGACACCGGCCGCGCAGAAACCGTATTTCATGCCATAGGTGGCGCCGATCCAGGCAGCGGTAATGAAAGGCGCAATAAACGCCCCGAGATTTATGCCCATGTAAAACACGGTGAAGCCTGAATCCCGTCGCACGTCATTCTGATGATAAAGCTTGCCGATCATCACGGAAATATTCGGTTTGAACAGGCCGTTACCGGCAACCACCAAGGACAAGCCCACCAGGAACCAGTGCAGGTCTTCAATCAGCAGTACGAACAAACCGGCCGCCATCACCAGCGCGCCGAGCAAGATGGAGCGTTGATAACCCAGCACCCGGTCGGCAATGTATCCGCCGATGATGCCGGTGGCGTAAACCAGTGCGGTGTAGCCGCCGTAAACCAGGCTGGCCTCTGAGTTTGCCTGGTCACCGAGGTGACCAAAGAAGGTGGTAGCTACATAAACTGCCAACAGGGCGCGCATGCCGTAGAAGGCAAAGCGTTCCCACATTTCGATATTGGATAATTGCCACAGGGCTTTGGGATGTCCTAAAAAATCACCGGGGGGAATGCCGGGAACGCCGGGCACGTTGGGCTGTGTGCTCACTGTCTGCCTCCGTTGTTATTGGACCTGGTTCGGTTTGATTACCACCGCGACTCAATCACCGCTGGCGGAAGTGCGCCAAGCATAGCAGAGGATTTGGTGATTGGGTCTATTCAGCACCATTTGAGCTGTATTAGCGCCGTAACCTGGATCTAAACACCCGTCATCCCGGACTTGATCCGGGAACCATAAATCGCTGGGAATTGGATACCGGCTCCCTGGATCGAGCCCAGGGCAAGCGGTGGCCGGGATGACGAGTTTAATAAGGCAATCCTCTGCATGCCCGCGAGCACCATGACATAATTACAAACCTCGAAAAATTTGAGCAGGAATACACCGCATGGACCAGCAAGCCCGGCAGAAATTTGTGGATGAAAAGTGGAATGACGAAATCGTTCCCGCACTCGTCGAATACATCAAGATTCCCAACAAGTCGCCGCATTTCGACCCTAAGTGGGAAGAGCATGGCTACATGGAAGATGCGGTGCAGCACATATTTGGCTGGTGCCAACAGCAGGATATTCCCGGCATGCAAGCCGAGATCGTCCGGCTGCCCGGCCGCACTCCCGTCATCTTCATGGAAATTCCTGGCACTGAAGGCAGCGACGACGAAGACACCATTCTGCTGTATGGCCACCTCGACAAACAACCCGAGATGACCGGCTGGGCCGATGGCCTGGGCCCTTGGATACCGGTGATCAAAGACGACAAATTATACGGACGGGGTGGAGCTGATGATGGCTACTCTGCCTATGGCTCACTCACTGCAATAATGGCGGTGCAGCGTGAACAGCTCCCTCATGCCCGCTGCGTGGTGATCATTGAGGCCTGTGAAGAATCCGGCAGCTACGATTTACCGCCATATATTGAGCATTTGCAGGCTCGCATCGGCACGCCCTCGTTGGTGGTTTGCCTGGATTCCGGTGCAGGTAACTACGACCAACTGTGGTTGACGGTGTCACTGCGCGGCCTGGCCGCGGGTACGCTGCGGGCCGATGTGCTGAAAGAAGGCGTGCATTCGGGCTATGCCTCGGGCGCGGTACCTTCCAGTTTCCGCGTGTTGCGGCAACTGCTCAGCCGACTGGAAGATGAAAAAACCGGTCGGGTGCTGCCCGACTATCTGCATGCTGAAATCCCTGAACAACGGCTTGAGCAAACCCGGAAAATGGCCGAGGTGCTGGGCGACAAGGTATTCCAGTCCTATCCCTTTATTGGGAGTACCGAGCCCATGGCCGACAACAACGTCGATCGACTGCTGAACCGTACCTGGCGGCCTGCCTTGTCCGTCACCGGTGTGGAAGGCATGCCAGCGCTGGAGAGCGCCGGCAATGTATTGCGGCCCTATACCTCTTTGAAGTTATCCATGCGCTTGCCACCTACCGTTGATGGCGATGAAGCCACCGCACAGATGAAGAAAACCCTTGAAACCGACCCACCTTCTGGTGCCAAAGTCGAGTTTAGTTCCGACCAGGCAGCTTCCGGCTGGAATGCCCCTGCGGTTGCTCCCTGGCTGCACGCTTCGCTGGAAGGTGCTTCACAGGCTGCATACAAACAAAGTGTTCTGTATATGGGTGAAGGCGGCACCATTCCGTTCATGGCCATGCTGGGAGATGCTTTCCCCGAAGCGCAATTCATGATCACCGGTGTGTTGGGCCCCAATTCCAACGCGCATGGCCCGAATGAATTCCTGCATATACCCTTTGCCCGCAAGCTCACCAGTTGTGTGGCACAAGTGATAGTCGATCATTACGCGCGTAAGAACTTCAAACCCTGAAACCGGCAAAACCAAGCGGAGCGCTGACATGAAACGACTGGTGGGAATGGTTTTACTGCTGGGCAAGGAGTTTTAATGTGAGCATCAAAGTCGCCCTGGTTACCGGTGCCAGCTCGGGCATCGGCACCGCATGCGTTGCAAATTTGCAGGCGGCAGGTTACGCCGTAATGGCCGCCGGCCGTAGCCGCGAGCGCACGAAGCAGCTGCAGAATCAATCGAAAAAGGTCCAAACCTGGGTCGGTGATCTCAACTCTGCAGCTGCCTGCAAGGAACTGGTTGCAGCCACCATCGCTCAATTTGGCCGGCTGGATGCGCTGGTAAATAACGCGGGTATTTTTGAGGCCGCGACAGCCGAAGACACTAGCGATGAAAACTGGCTGCAGACCATTGCCACTAACCTGAATGCCCCATTTTTTCTGAGTCGCGCCGCAATGCCACATTTGCGTGCCACCAGCGGTGTGATTCTGAACATTGCTTCAGACTGGGGACTGGTTGGCGGCAAAAGAGCCGTAGCCTATTGCGCCAGCAAAGGCGGCATGGTGCTGATGACCAAGGCGATGGCATTAGATCATGCCCATGAAGGTATCCGGGTCAATGCCATCTGTCCCGGCGATGTGGAAACACCCATGTTGTACTCTGAAGGTGCTGCACGAGGTTTGAATCAGCAGCAAGCCATGCAAGAAGCCGATCAGGGTAGCTTTACCGGCAGAGTCACAACTCCAGATGAAGTCGCAGCACTGGTCGTGTTTCTGGCTTCAGATGCAGCCCGGCAAATCACCGGTGCCGCGATACCGATTGATGGCGGAAATTCGGCCTAGGAGCCTGTCGGACTTAACATGATCTACTCGGTAAACTGCTCCTGCGTTACTCTCGACTCGGGCATCCTGCTGCGCTCTACTGAGTCCATCCCTGAACTCATACCTCCTGCAGTCGTGCGGAAAGCCCGACAGGCTTCTGGACAAGACTTTGTCTCTGGCGGGTTTCAGAATAAGCGCTGCCATCAGCTTGTTGGCGACGACACCGAATCTTCCACGGCCTCAACCGCATCATCGATGTCGTCCTGCAGCACCTTTTCCAACTCGGCAAGTTGTTCGCTGACCAATAAGCCATAGGCGTGATCGTCGCCCCAAACCTGGAACATTTTCTGCAGGCCCGCTTCGTCGTGCTCGCGGAACAGGTCCATCACCCGATGCGCCCGGGCGGCATCGTTGCCCAGGAGCTCTAACGCCTGTTCGCCCATCAACAAAGCCGAGCCATAAGTCTCGCGCGTCACGCCGTCCGCCTTGGCGGCCATGAGTTGATAGGCATGCGGCCGGTCATAGGCTCGTGCCAGCACCTTCAGATTTGGAAAATTTATGCGGGCTGTTTCTACCAACTCCACGCTCTTCTCCCGGTCATCAATGGCCACGATCAACAGGCGTGCTTTGTCCGCTCCGGCAGCGCGCAACAGATCAACTCGGCTGGCATCGCCATAGAACACTTTATTGCCAAAACGTCCGGAAAGCTCGATCTGGCTGGCGTCGTGATCGAGCAAAGTGGTGGGATAGCCATCGGCCTTCAGCAAACGTGAGACCACCTGGCCAAATCGTCCAAATCCGGCCACGATGACCGGACTTTTCAGGTCCTGCACTTCAGAGCCGTCTGGTGGTGCAACGCAATCCACATAGCGCGGCTGCACATAACGCTCATAGAAAATGATCATCAACGGCGTGATGATCATGGACAAGGCCACCACCACAATCATCAGGTTGGCCAAATCCGCAGTAAGCACCAGCGTTTGAGTGGCAAAGGAAAACAACAGGAATGCAAATTCACCGCCCTGGGCCAGAATAAAAGCGAACATCAGATTGTCGGCCAGCTTGAGGCCAAAGATGCGCCCCAGCAATAACAACACCGGGAATTTGACCGCGATCAGCAGCGATACCAAAGCAGCGATCAGCAGCGGCGACTGCATCACCAGCGAGAAGTCGATGCTGGCGCCCACGGATATAAAAAACAGCCCCAGCAGCAAACCTTTAAAGGGTTCGATATTGGCTTCCAGTTCATGGCGATATTCACTGTCCGCCAACACCACACCGGCCAGGAACGTACCCAGGGCCGGTGATAAACCAATCAGGCTCATCAACAGCGATGCGCCAATCACCAGTGCCAGGGCGGTGGCGACAAATACTTCGCTGCTGTGCGAGCCGGCTATCCAGCGAAACAAGGGCTTGGTGAGAAAATGCCCCGCAAGTATCATTCCTGCGATAACACCAACGGTCAGCAGCGCCTCGCCCCAACCAGCTCCGCTGCCATCTGCCGCCACACTGGCGTCGCCACTCATCGCCAGGAACGGCAGCAAGGCGAGCATGGGAATTACGGCGATATCCTGAGCCAGCAAAACCGAAAAGCCTGCTTTGCCCGCCTGGGTTTTCATCCAACCTTTTTCATCCAGAGTCTGTAAAACCATGGCTGTTGATGACAGCGACAGGGTCAATCCGATGGCCAAAGCGGCTTGCCAGGTGAGGCCGAAATACCAGGCCAACAATCCGATCGCGCTGGCAGTTAGCAACACCTGCGCGCCGCCCAAACCCAGAATCGAAACCCTCATTCGCCACAGCAATGCCGGTTTCAGTTCCAGGCCAACGATAAACAGCATCATCACCACGCCGAATTCGGCGAAGTGCAATACATCCTCGCCCTCTTCACCCACCAAGCCCAACACGAACGGACCGATGGCCACGCCGGCGAGCAAATAACCCAACGCCGAGCCCAAACCCAGCCGCTTGGCCAATGGCACGGCAACGATGGTGGCCGTGAGATAGAGAAATGCCTGTATGAAAAAGTGGCTGATAAGTTACTCCCTTGTCTTGTAGGAGGCCGCTCTCGGGCATCCTTTGATCGCTCTCGCACATCCGTGTGCTCCGCGATCTGTGCGCATCCCTGCGCAAATTCGCGGCACCGGTGGATCCCTGCACAATGGCCGCTCTCGGGCGACATTCCGGCCCAATCGCGCGCAATGCGCGCTCCTACAATGGGTGCTGGTCTATCTTATGTAGGAGACAGCCTCGCCGCCACACTAATAGCGATATGTATTGCGTAATAACGATTCTTATCGCATTATTTTCTGCAGCAAGAGGTTGTGGGGACCTGGTTCGCAGTCCGTTTATTGGAGATTTCAATGTCGCTGCAAATGATCCTGGTCCTGGCGATCACGGTGGTCGTTTTTTTCGGTTTCGTGCGGGAACGCCAGCCGCCCGATGTGACCGCCCTTTTAGGCGTCAGCCTGTTGCTGATCTTCGGTGCACTCAGCTCGAACGAATTCCTCGGTGTCTTTGCCAATGGTGCGCCCATCACCATCGGCGCCATGTTTGTACTGAGCAAGGCGCTGGAGAATACCGGTGTCATTGCCGGCATGGGTGCACTGGCCAGTCGCCTCGCTGGCGAATCCTGGCTGCGCGCCATGTTATTGCTGTTAATACCGGTTGCGTTCCTGTCGGCTTTCGTCAACAACACCCCGGTTGTTGTGGTACTCACGCCAGTGGTCATCGCACTGGCGCGGCAGCAAGGCCATGCATCATCCCGCTACCTGATTCCACTGTCCTTCGCAGCCATTCTGGGCGGCACCTGCACATTGATCGGCACATCAACCAACCTGCTGGTTGACAGCATCGCCCAGCGTGAAGGGATGGCAGCCTTTGGCATTTTCGACATCACCGGAGTTGGCGTTCTTCTGGCTATAGCCGGCATTCTTTATATGCTGCTGTTTGGCTGGTGGTTACTGCCGGATCGCCCCGAACAATCGGTCCGGCTTCCCACCGGCACACGGCGATTTCTTACCGAGGCGGTGATTCCCGCAGGCTCACCTTTGATTAACCAGAGAGTCAGCGAAAGCAGCCTGGCTCGTCACCATGTGCTCAAAATTCACCGCGGTGAGCATGTGCTGCGAGGGAACACGGCGGGCGCGGTGCTCAAGGCCGGAGATCGTTTGATCATCGAGAGTGAGCGTGACGAGGTCATTAACCTGCGCAACACCAAAAACCTGAAACTGGCGGGGGTTGAAAAAGGTGCGTTGCAAACTCTGGCCCAAAAGCAGGCACAAATCGTTGAAGCGATCATTGGGCCGGAGGCACCCATCCTCGGCAAAACCACCAAGGAACTGCGTTTCGATCTCCGTTTTGGCGTACATGTAGTGGGCATCTACCGGCACAAAAAACGCCTCAACCGCAGCATTTCGGAGCTGCAGCTAAAAGTGGGAGACATTTTATTACTGGAAGGGGCTCCAGCGGACCTGATGTCCCTTTACGACAACCGAAATTTCATCAACATTGCCATACCCGAAAACCGGCCGCTGAATCGGGACAAAGCCTGGATCGCCGTGCTGGCCATATTCCTGGTGGTGCTCCTGGCTGCCTTCGACATGATGCCTATAGTCACACTGGCGGTGATTGGCGCAACCACGGTAGTGATCACCGGCTGTCTCACAGCGGAACAAGCCTACCAGGCCATACACTGGCCCATCCTGCTGCTGATCTTCGCCATGCTGGCGATTGGCCTGGCGCTGGAACAAACCGGGGCCATGACGCTGATGGTGAATGGCCTGGCCAAATGGGCTATCGCCCTGGGGCCCATGGGTTTACTGATTACGCTCTATGTGGTGACGTCGTTTTTGACTGAGTTCATGAGCAACAATGCGACTGCCATCCTGCTGACACCCATCGCGATAGGTGCAGCCCTCGCAGCCGGACTGGATCCCAAGCCTTTCGTCGTTGCTGTAATGCTGGCAGGTAGCGCCAGTTTCGCCACGCCCATCGGCTACCAGACCAACACCTTTGTGTACCAGGCGGGAGGCTACCGCTTCACCGACTTTCTGCGGATTGGCTTGCCCATGAACATATTGGCGCTAATCGTTTCGGTGTGGTTGATTCCGAAGTTCTGGCCCTTGGTGCCTCTCGGGTAGAACCAGAGCCGTATTATTCAGCGCAATGCCCGGCTTGGTGGCAAACCACTTCGCTGTCCGCCCTTTCAATCTGCAGGGTGGCATGTTCAATGCTGAACTGATGTTCCAGCTTATGCGCCACATCGTGCAGGAAACGATTATCGGCAGGTAAAGGCTGCATCACCAAATGCGCCGTTAAAGCCGTATCGGTGGTGCTCATGGGCCAAATATGTAAATCGTGAACGGCAGTAACGTTGGGCAAACCGGTTAAATAAGCCCGTACGCCTTTCGGGTCAACATTTCTCGGCACAGCGTCCACCGCAAGGTTAAGCGAATCGCGCAACAGTCCCCAGGTGGAAAGCAAAATCACCAGAGCGATTACCAGGCTGATGATCGGGTCCACCCATGACCAGCCATACTTCCAAATCAGGGCACCGGAAATCACCACACCCAGCGAAACAGCTGCATCGGCTGCCATGTGCAGATAGGCACCCCGAATGTTCAGATCATCGTCCTTGCCTTTGAAAAAGAACAGGGCAGTAACACTGTTGATCACCACACCAATGGCGGCTACTACCATGATGGTTACCCCGGCAGGTTGTGCCGGCGTCATTAATCGGGTGATGGCTTCCCAGCCAATGGCGCCTACAGCGCCCATCAACAACAGGCCACTGAATAAGGAGGCGAGGATGGTTGCGCGGGAATAACCGTAAGTACGCCTGGTCGATGGCCTCCGTTTGGCCAGTGTTGCTGCGCCCCAGGCCAGCAGCAGCCCGATGACATCACTGAGGTTGTGGCTGGCATCCGTGAGTAACGCTAACGAATTGGACAACACGCCAAAAACCACTTCGATAATGACGAATGCGACATTGAGCGTTACGCCAACCGCAAATGCCCGGCTGTAATCCGGCGGTGCGTGGTGATGCGAGTGCGTGGTCTGTCGGTTCATAATTGTGGAGTTAATTGTGGGGTCAGAGTGGACTCCATCTCTAGCTGGTGGTCAGGCCATGGTAAAGGGTCCAGGCACCAATCAGCATAAAGCCAGCACCAGCCACGATGGACATCATTTTGACATTGACCACTTGCGCGAGCAGGCTGCCAGCCACTACACCCATAGCGCTGGCCACGACCAGTGCTGAAGCTGAGCCTGCAAAAACCACCCACTTGCTGACGGCTTTATCCGCCGCAAACAGCATGGTAACCAGTTGGGTTTTGTCCGCCAGTTCGGCAATGAAAATACTGGCAAATATCGTGGCAAACAGTTTCCATTCCATGCTGTGATCCTGATTATTAAGGTAAACCGAATTGTATTCGTTTTGAAGCTACGGGTTTGTTGCTGCGTATCGACACTGAAAATTTGCATGCCAAGGTTGATTCGGCACATGCCGACAAGGATACTTACATCCTTCAACCTTTCAAAAAAGTAAATTCCATGAGCGATATTCAGAAAATCTGGTTCAACGGCGAAATGCGTGATGCCGATGATTGCAAAGTACACGTACTCAGTCACGCCCTGCATTATGGCAGTTCGGTGTTTGAGGGTATTCGTGCTTACGAAACCAACCAAGGCACGGCAGTTTTCCGCCTGGAAGATCACATCAAGCGTTTGCGCTTTTCGGCCGACGTGTACCGCATTCCTTTGACCTACAGCAACGAAGAGCTCAGCCAGGCTTGCTGCGACACGGTTAAGGCCAATGGCCTGAAGAGTGCATATCTGCGTCCGTTGGTCATGCGTGGCAACTGCGGCCTGGGTGTGTTGCCCAAAGACATGAGCAAGGTAGACGTGATTATCATCGCCACCAAATGGGGTGCTTACTTGGGCGAAGAAGGACTGCGCAACGGTATTCGCGCCTGTATCTCCTCGTGGAACCGGTTGGCTCCAAACACCATTCCACCGGGCGTTAAAGCCGGTGGCAATTACCTTTCCAGCCAGTTGATTGGCATGGAGGCCCGTGATCGTGGCTTCGAAGAAGGCATCGCGCTGGGTAATGACGGCCTGCTCAGCGAAGGCGCTGGCGAGAATATTTTTATCGTCTCGCAGGGGCGGATACTGACCCCGCCCGGATCGGCTTCCATACTTGCGGGCATTACCCGTAGCACCGTGATGACGCTGGCTGCGCAGATGGGCCTGCAAGTGCAAGAGCAGACCATTGCCCGCGAGCAGCTCTATGCAGCCGATGAAGTCTTTATGACCGGTACGGCAGCAGAAGTAACACCGGTGCGCCAGGTGGATCATATGACCATCGGAGCAGGGGGTTGCGGACCCATCACCCGCAAAATCCAGGATGCGTTTTTTGGCCTGTTCAACGGCCAGACGCCGGATCAATGGAATTGGTTGAGGCCTATTTGAAATGCTCGCCGTCATTCCGGACTTGATCCGGAATCCACCAGCACATTATGGGCGATGGATTCCCCGGATCAAGGCCGGGATGACGATGCAGCTATGGCCGGGATGACGATCCAGCTATGGCCGGGATGACGATCCAGCTATGGCAGGGATGACGATGCAGGTTTGGCCGGGATGACGATCTAACATTTACGCTGTCGCAAATAAACTCAAGCAAGTGACAATTATTGTCACGCGCATGACACACACGGACATTGAGCCCGCCGCAATTACGGGTTTATGTTTGAACACATATCCTCTATGTTCATGTTTTTAAACAACATAAACAATTCTCCCTAGCTTGGCCCACTTCTTGCTTTAATACTCCCGAACTAACTGACTGGTAGCAGTTAGTGGGAACGAGACGGATCCTCGCCCCTCTTTGCCCAAACGAGGCTCCGTCTCTTCCCGACTTTAAATGGAACTGCCAGGAGGAAGTGACACAACGATTTTATGGCAAGGATGACAGTTTCGCAGGACAGGCGATTTGGTGCTGGTCATTCTTGAGCTGGAAAGTATTCGCCACCTGCAAACTGACTAAAAGATCAGTTGTACTGCCTCTGGCAGAGATAGAGAAAGTACAGGTTTATCAGCTTGTTCATGTTGCAACAGAATGCATGGGGGACAGGTAAGAAAGGAGAAAGGTCGAGGGGGAACTTGGCCGGATCCAAAAATAGATGGACTCTGTTTCTCAAATGATTCAGAACATCATCATGCTCACTGACCCGGCCACTGGCCGGGTTTTTTTGCCGTGTTCACTTCTGAAACAACGCGCACATCAAGCTTGCTGCCACGGCACTGACTGGTATTTAGAGATCACCTCTTGGGTTTATCATTAATAGCTGCGGCGTTACAGCGGCAACTGGGTGCGACTGACGATACGATTCAGCACGATGGTGGAATCGATGGTATTGATGGCATCAATCACCGCCAACTCACGTTTGAGAAAACGCTCATAGTCTTCCAGGTCGCGAGCAACCACACGCAGCATGTAATCGCTGGAACCGGTTACCACACTGCAGTCCATCACGTTGGCCAGATTTTTTACCGCCAGCTCAAACGCCTCTGCGGTTTTCCATTCGTTGGCACTTAAGCGCACAGATACATAGGCAGTTACATCAAAGCCGGCCCGTTTCTGATCTATCAGTGCAATGTATCCGCTGATATAGCCTTGCTCTTCCAATCGCCTCCAACGGCGGGCAACCGGTGTGGCCGACAGATTCAAGCGCTCCGCCAGCTCGACATTGGTCAATCGACCGTGTTGTTGCAGCAAGTCCAAAAGGCGGCGATCGGTATCGTCCAGTTCATTAGTCATTTTTATTTCCAAATCTGAATATCTTAGTGCTTTCCACTAACTTATCGTTATTTAATAGCGATATTAGCGAACTAATGACAGATTGAATAGCTAGAATAGCCTTCCGATCAGGCAAATCTGTTCAAGCCATGACAGACCGTTAACCCGAAGAATTTCAGGAAATTGAACCATGTCGAAAAAAGCCCGCGCCTTGGACCACTGGATCCGCACGGATTTCCGCCAGATGAATACGGAGCTTGAGGAAATCTACTTCGCCCAGGAAGCCAGACACGTGGTACCGGAAGCTGGGGCCAGCATTCGCGAGCAGTTGGTGGCAGGCGGTCGTGCCCTGATCAGGCCGTTGCTCAAGGAAGGCAGCACCGACCAGGGCTTTGATGCCGCTTACAACCTGCTGGGCTGCGTTGGCCTGTATATGGCCGCGTGTCGCAGACATGACATCACCGAACCGTCGCGCGAGACTACTTCGCCGTTGGTTGAGGCATCAGCGCTGGCGCTGCACATCTCAACCACACTGGGCGTCAGTCCGCGATTCGCCAGCAGCCATCTCACCACTCATAACCTGGCAGTTGATGGCAAATACCGCAGTTTTACCTCGCTCGAGGATGAACGAATTTTCCTGGACTACAATTCTTTGGGTGTATTTGCTTACCAGCGTGCGGCTGAAACCTTGCGCCGAATACTGCCTTTGGGTGTATCGCACCCCTTGGCCTGCTATCTGTTTGAGGATGCCAAATCCGCACTGGACGATGTGGCCAAGTGGAATGATCGTTTGTTCAACGAACTGGACCCGGCGCGCTTTTTCAGTTGTGTCCGCCCGTACTACAAACCCTATCGCGTAGGGCCAAAAGTTTACCGCGGAGCCAATGCCGGCGACTTTGCGGGCATCAACGTCATCGACTTGCTGCTGGGTGTGTGCAATGCAGACAATCCAACCTATGCGCAGATTCTGACTGACAAATACTTATTCATGCTGCCAGAAGAGCAAGCGATGTTGAAAGACTGTTCTCGGCGCAAAAGCTTCATGACGCAATTCCTGGAATTGTCCCGAGCCCGCAATCGACCAGAAACCTTCGAGAAAAACCTGCGGGCTTATCTTGCTACGGTGGACGCCCACGGCCACGCCGCAGCCCAACACCACAACCGGTTGGTGGAGAAGTACATCCAGCAACCCGCAGCTCAGTTACCGGCTGACGGGCTGGACAACATCACTGCCAGTGGGCCGCCGCTGCACGTGCTGCTGAATTCTCTGGAACAACTGCGGGATTTACGCTTGGCCGCTAAGCGTGACGATATTCCAACGCGCTACAAAGAACTGAAGAAATTGCGAGCTGAACTGGGTTCAGCAGACAGATGATCCTATGAATTTAGTGAGTGAATGTCCGTTGAAGACAGGCCGGGATGCCACCTGTATTGGAGAAAGGCAGCAAATTCTATCAGCGAACGGGCGAGCCCAGCCATTTTGCCAAGACAATACCTTAGCGATATTTCACAAGCAAGGCCAAAAAAAATCCCCGGAAGCGTTAGCTCACCGGGGATTGTTTTTCTTTTTGCCTGTTTTTACTCTGGTTCAGACGGGACTTACGTGTTCCGCCTGGGGGCCTTTCTGGCCTTCACCAATCGTAAATTTTACCTGTTGCCCTTCTTTGAGGGTTTTACGGCCTTCCATTTCAATAGCCCGGTAGTGTACGAACACGTCACGGTCGCCTTCGCGAGCGATGAAACCATAACCTTTTTCGTCATTAAACCATTTAACGGTGCCTGTAACTGCATCTGACATTATTAGAACTCACTTCATAAATCTGAAATTACACCCCGGGATCGCACCCAGAACAGGTGACCTACTGATTAGAACGAAGCGGAACCTGGAACGGATATGAGAATCTACGGTAACTTCTGAGCCCTCACTCCAAAGTATCGCCACGTCAAGCAGCAAACGCATCATACACTCACCACCCAGCATGTGCCAACAAATCAATCAGTTGACGGCGGTTATGATGTAGCCACCGGACTTTTGATCGTGCTCCATGGTGAGCATTTTCTTGCTCTGCATTTCTTCCAGCAATTTGCCGAAAGATCGAAAACCATGATAAGTCTCATTAAAACCAGGGTTACGCCGCTTTAAGGCCTGCTTGACCATGGAACCCCAGATTTTGTCCTCATCGCCACGTTCGGAGAACAAGTCATCGATGGTTTCAAGCACCAATTCGTAGGCTCTCTCAGCCTTGTCGTTTTTCGATTCCGGCTGGGCGGCCGTCGTCCCACTTTTGTCTTCAACTTCCTTCTTTTCAGTTTTCTTCTTACGCGGATTACGGCGCTGTTCAGAGGCGCGCACCAGGTCATCGTAGAAAATGAATTCGTCACAATTGGCGATCAGCAGATCAGAGGTTGAGTTCTTTACGCCAACACCGATCACTTCCTTGTTGTTTTCACGCAGCTTGGAAACCAGCGGTGAAAAATCCGAATCACCCGATATGATCACAAAGCTGTCAACGTGAGATTTGGTGTAGCAGAGGTCCAAGGCATCTACCACCATGCGTATATCAGCCGAGTTCTTGCCCGACTGCCGTACATGAGGAATTTCGATCAACTCAAAGGATGCCTCGTGCATCGCGCCTTTGAAATCCTTGTAGCGTTCCCAATCGCAATAGGCTTTCTTGACTACGATGTTGCCTTTGACCAGCAATCGTTCAAGTACTTCGTCAATTTCAAAACGTGCAAATTTGGCATCGCGCACGCCGAGCGCGATGTTTTCAAAGTCACAGAATAAAGCCAGATTCTTGGTGCCGATTGCCATAAGTCCTTCCGCCCGCAAAGGGCTGGTGATGCCGACTCTGTCCCATTGCGGGATTTTCACCGGTTCTTTAGTGATCCGAAAATGATGCGGGACATTTTAACGGAATCCTCAAATGCTGTGTGGTTCATTTATTCAATGCTGCCATCAGGACCGAAGGCTTACGGGTATGATGCGGTGATGAATTCTCATATTAACGATCCGGCCAGTGACCCGCCTGATGACATGGCCGAGGAATTGGCACCCTATTACCGCCTCGACCCGGATACGGTGTTGCATGCAATTGAATCAGTGGGCTTGCTTACTGATGGGCGGCTGCTGGCGCTGAACAGTTATGAGAATCGCGTCTACCAGGTAGGCATCGAAGAGGAGCAACCTCTCATCGCCAAGTTCTACCGACCGGGGCGCTGGAGCGATGAGCAAATCCTCGAAGAACATGGCTTTGCCCAGGAGCTGGCCGAGGCTGAAATTCCCATGATTGCGCCGTTGCTGATCAACGGCGCCAGCCTGCATCATGACAGCGGCTTCCGTTTTGCCCTGTTTCCACGCCAGGGTGGCCATGCTCCTGAGCTGGGCGACAAGGAAACCCGCTTATGGCTGGGCCGATTCCTCGGCCGCATTCATGCGGTGAGTTCGGTGCGCAAGTTCAAACACCGGCCGGCGCTGAGCGCAGAGCGTTTTGGTGATGAATCCATTGCTACGCTTCTGGAAGGCGGCTGGTTACCCTCGCATGTGGAAGACGCTTTCAGTAGCCTGACGGCAGATCTGATGGTGCATATCCGCGCAGCTTATGAGCGTTGCAGTCACTGCGCTTCAATCCGTTTACACGGCGATCTGCACCCGGGCAATTTGCTCTGGCGTGATGGGCCTTTCTTCGTTGACCTGGATGACTGCCAGTCAGGCCCAGCCATCCAGGACCTGTGGATGTTGTTGTCGGGTGACAGACAGGAGATGCAAATACAACTGGCCGATGTGCTGGAGGGTTATCGCCAGTTCCATCACTTCAACATGGCTGAATTGCAAATGATCGAAGCCTTACGCACCTTGCGCATGCTGCACCACGCAGCCTGGCTGGCGCGCCGTTGGGAAGACCCGGCTTTTCCAGTCGCTTTTCCCTGGTTTGGGGAACCGCGTTACGGCGAAAACCTGATCCTGTCGCTGCGTGAACAGTTATCGGCCATGCAGGAGCCGGCCTTGGAACTTCCTTATTAGGTTTCAATAGTGCGGTGGGACTTCGTGCTGGGAGCCTTCGCCCTCTTCACCTGCTGATCCGCCCAAATCAGCCAATTTGGCTGTCAGCTCCGATAACTGCTGCTGCATCAATCCGATGTCACGATCCTGTCGTGCAGTCACTGCATTGAGTTGCTCAACGGTGTCATCCAGAAATGCCAGGCGGCTTTCCAACTCATCGATGCGCTGAGATTCTGCATCGCTCATGCCGCAGGCTGCCCATCATCATCATCGGCATCAGCAACGGGTAGTTCTGTAGGTGGCTCCCACAACTCCACCCGGTTGCCATCAGGATCAACGAACCAGCCGAACCGGCCATAATCGTGTTCCTCGCGATCCGGCAACACTGCAGCGCCACCGAGAGTCACACGGCGTAAGGCTTTATCCAGGTCATCCACCACCAGATTGAACATAAAGCCCTGCTTTTTTTCACCAAAGTACTCGGTATCGTCCTTAAAGATGCTCCACACAGTAAATGAATGCTCCGGCATATCATCAGGAGGAAAACTGGTGCCCTGAGTACCGCCCCAGGACTCCATTTTCAAACCCAGATAACGTGCATACCAAGCGCCCAAAGCAGCCGGATCGGGCGAGCGAAAAAACACACCACCTACACCTAATGCCTTGCCTTCGGCTTTGTTCGCAGGTTTCCCTTCGTGTTTGCCTTCGCCATTGTTGCTCATGCTTCTGCCCCTGCTACTTCCGTGAAAAACTCATGCGTCATTGCTGAAAAGTCCACTGCAGCAGCAAGCGCATATGGGCCCAGGAACATGTGTCGGCCAGAGCGTCATACTGCAAAGGCATGTTGAACTGTTCACCCTTGGCAGTGGCCTCGGGATTGCTGAAGCCGTGCAATGCGCCCGGTAACTGGATGAATTGATAGTCCGCGCCGGTCTTTTCCATTTCTGCCTTGAACGCGGTGATGGCCTCGGCTGGAATGAAGCTGTCGGCTGCACCGTTATAGGCCACGATTCGCGCGGTGACTTCAGCACCTTCACCTGCAGGCGCCACTGCCAGCGGCAAGCTGCCGTGAAAGGAAGCAACCACATCCAAATCCAGACCATAGCGCGCCATATGCAAAACAATGCCACCGCCCATGCAGTAACCGATGGCGGCAGTACAATTTTCATCTACCGTCTCATGCGCCTTGAGTAAATCCAGTGCGGCGCCGAAGCGGGCGCGACATTCCGGCATGTCTGCCAGCAACTGATTCATTAACTCAGCGGCTTCATCGCGGTCGGCTGCTACTTTGCCCTCACCGTACAGATCCACCGCCAGCGCGGTATAACCCAGTTCGGCCAGCATTTCTGCCCGATTCCTGGCGTAATCGTTCAAACCCCAGAATTCATGCACCACCAACACGCCAGGGCGCTGCCCGGTCACAGCGCCGTCCCAGGCCAAAAAGCCCTTCATTTTGGAATCGCCTGCCTGGTAAGTAACTTCCCGGGTTTGAATATCGCTCATAGTCCTGCACTCATTCCGTTGATTGAAAGGGTCGTTTATTCTAACCCCTTGGAGCCTGTCAGGCTTAACATGATCTTGCCTTGGCAGCGGTCCGTCCCCAAATTTAAACGCAAGCCAAACAGGAATTGAGCAATGAATGAGGCAAGAAACCAGCAAGAAATCCAAATGCAGGCAGATGCCATGTATCGGGAAGATGTGTTTACCGATAATGCCGTGGGCACAATCCGTCGCATGACCCCAGTAACCAGCAACGGCGAGCCAGACAGCAGCCGCAAACAGACCTATGTCGGCAGTACTCAGGTTATGACCCAGGCAGGGCCTATGCCACTGAACTTTGAAATTGAGGCCATGACATTGACTGAAGCCATTGCTGGCTTTGGGCCTGCTGCCAAGGAGGCCTTTGAGCAGACCATGGAAGAGTTGCGCGAAATGCAGCGTCAGCAGACATCCTCCATTGTGGTGCCCGGAGGCGGGGGAAATTCCGGCGGCCTGGGTGGCATGGGCGGCGGTGGTAAGATTCAGATTCCCTGATTCTTGATTTATAAAGGACAGTCTCAGATGCGGCCAATCCAGACACTTTTCGTCATCGGCGTATTACTTCTCAGCAGTGCTGGTGCGTCAGCCCAAGACATGATCTGGCGCCAGGTAGAACCAGACAATCTGGTTTTTGTTGAGTTGCTGGACGGTCGCTTTGTGCTGGAGCTCAATCCACGCTTTGCGCCTAAAACTGTAAAACAGTTCCGCCAACTCGTGCTGAGCCGCTTTTACGACGGCTTGAGCTTTTACCGGGTTATCGATGGCTTTGTAGCGCAGGGTGGGGATGAGTCCGACCTGGGAGAGCTCAGTGAAATACCCGAACTCGATGCAGAATTTGCCATTGCCTGGGATGCGGAAATGCCTTTCACTTCAGTTCAGAAGCCGGATTTTTTTGCCGACGAAACTGGTTTTGTGGACGCATTCCCGGTAGCGCGTGAACTGAAAACCGACATGCTCTGGTTAAGCCACTGCCCCGGCATGGTAGCCATGGCGCGCAACGAAGATGCCGATTCTTCGCGCACTGACTTTTATATTGTGATTGGACAGGCACCACGGTACCTGGACCGCAACATGAATGTATTTGCCCGCGTTATCGAGGGCATGGATGTGGTGCAAAACATCCAACGTGGTTCGCCGAGCGCGGACGGCATTATCAGCTCTGATACAGCACGCAGTCGGATTCGCAGTATGCGGCTGGGTAGTGAACTGCCGGAACAAGAGCAAATGAAAGCACTGGTTATGGACAGTGAAAGCAAGCCCTTCAAGCAAATGCTGGAAGACCGACGTATCCGTAAACATAAATTCTTTCATAACAAACCACCCAAGGTATTGGATGTTTGCCAGATACCCAATGCTGGCAAGGTCACTAAATAGCACTGGGAAAGCACCTGACCAGAAGGTCTAGACAAACCGGTTTATTCTATTTATGCTGCAGTCATGGCTCAGTCTGATTCCAAGCCCGCCACGCAAACTAATGGCCAATCTGATGAGCGCGCTGACGGCCCATCCGATAGCCGGCAACGCATTTTAAATGCCGCTCAGCGCCTGTTTCACAAAAGCGCATATCAGGCCGTGGGTATCAACGCCATTTGCACCGAAGCGGGCGTGGTCAAAGGCAGCTTTTATCATTTTTTCCCCAGCAAACAAGCTCTGCTAGCGGCGGTGCTGGAGCAACTTGCAGTACAGCAAAGGCAATCATTGGAACAAGCCCGGGCCTCGGCCGAAACGGGGCGTGACCGTATGGTGGCGTTTTTCAGCTTGTGGCTGGACCAGGCGGATGAACACAAAGCCGGCCAGGGAATGGTTTTGGGTTGTGGTTTGGGGGTATTGGCGGCGGAGTTGTCTTGTGCAGAACCCGAAGCCCTGCCTTTGATTCAATCGTCTATGGCAGAAATTCAGTCCCAGTTCCGACGACTGATCCGTCAAGGCATCGAAGATGGCAGTATTGCCCCCGGTGTTGAGCCGGTGCACACGGCTTATGCGCTGCTGGCATTACTGCAAGGCCTTTCAACTTTGGGTCGGGCCTCCAATCAACCCGAATTATTGCGCGAAACGGCGCAATTAAGCATTCGGCGACTATTACCCATGGTGTATTCCTGAATCATTAGATCTATCGGTCTATTAGTTCTATTCATAAGCTCCAAGTTTAAGCAAACATAGACTAAACAGATCGGTTTATTTAAAATAAAAATCAGCGCTGGAACCCATTTCGTGCAAAGACGCGAGAAATAACTCCAGCAGCAGTTGCCTAAGCCGCAATCGCCAAAGGCGCATGCAACACCGCCACACCGTTCCTTGGGCTTTGTGAGCACTTCGTCATGACACAGCAATCCATCACTGCTTTAATGTGCGCTGTTAATTCATAATCTGTCCCGGACCATGCCTCAACCATTTCGACCATTAGCTCTCTTAATGCTGTTGCTGCTGGCTGTCCACGTCTCGCACGCTGAGGCAGCAAGCAAGTTCAACAAACCTTACCTGGTTCTGGTCTCAATAGACGGCTTTCGTTGGGATTACATGGACAAATATCCCACTCCCGCGATGCATGCATTGGCTGCACGGGGTGTAAAAGCTGCCGCCTTGTTACCGGTTTTCCCCACCCTCACGTTTCCCAACCACTATTCCATTGCAACCGGTCTTTATCCGCAAAACCACGGCCTGGTGGCGAACGAATTTCGCGATCGTGAAAGCGGCGACTGGTATGTCTACAAACAAAAAGAAAGTGCTCAAGATGGGCGCTGGCATGGCGGTGAACCGATCTGGGTTGCAGCCGCGAAAGCCGGCATGAAAACGGCTGCATTTTTCTTCGTTGGCAGTGAGGCTGCGATCCAGGGAATCCGACCAGATCACTGGAATGCCTATGACAAATCCATCGGCGGTGATGAACGTGTTACACAAGTGCTGCAATGGCTGGCCGAGCCCGAAGAGCAGCGCCCGCAAATGATCACGTTATATTTTGAAGATGTCGATGATCACAGTCACTGGGGCGGCATCGGCTCCCCAGAAGCGATCGCAGCAATCAGCCGTGTAGATGGTTACCTGCAGCGCCTGATGGACGGTATTGACGCTTTACCTTATGCCGACCAGGTCAGCATCGTGCTGGTGTCGGATCACGGCCAGGCTGCATACACCCGGGGCCACAAGCCGTTTGTATTGCAGCGGCAGTTTGACCTTCAAGGAATTACCCCGATCGATGGAGGCAGCTATCTATTTCTTTATTTCGATAGCGCCGACCCGCAACGTGTTGCAGCATTGCAAGAAGCCATCAATCTGGCCTGGGACTGCGGCACCGCTTATCGTCCTGAAGATGCACCGGCATCCTGGCAGATTGGCGACAACCCACGATTTCCGGATTTGATACTGATGCCAGAGCCCGGCTGTGCCGTTTTGTCGAGCATGAAAATGGCTTTAAAGATTAATCCAGGGGACCATGGCTGGGCGCCGGAGGTGCCGGAGATGCAGGGCATATTCATCGCAGCCGGGCCTGGTATTCCATCTGGACTGCGCATTCCGCCGTTGCGCAGTGTGGATGTTTTTCCCCTGTTACTGCGCCAACTCGGCCTGCCCGTCACTCAAAAGCTGGACAGTGACCTGGAGCTTTGGCCCAACCTGCTTGACACCACCGAGGATGAATACCCTTGATTCAACGCGAACCCAACACCTATGCAGTAAAACTGACTGACGTCACGCTGCGAGTAAACGAGTGGCCGGGTAACAGCGACCCGGTGCTGTTGCTGCACGCCACCGGCTTTCACAGCCGTTGCTGGGACAGCATTGCGCGCCTGCTGCCGAACGTGCATATCTACGCAGTGGATGTTCGATTCCACGGCGGCAGTGATCGACACGGCCCGGTGGACTGGCAGCTCATGGCCAGAGATATTGAGGAGCTGCTGGATACTCTCGACCTCAGGCAAGTCGTGGGTGTCGGCCATTCCATGGGCGGCTATATCGCCGCTTATCTTGGAGCCACCCAACCGGGAAGATTCAAACAGTTGCTGCTGATCGACCCGGTCATCTTTCACCCGGATGAATTTGAAAAGCATTTCATCACTGTGGAGCCCATCGACCCGGCTGACAGTCCGGCCAGTCGCCGCAAGAACCGCTGGCATGATGCGAAGGAGATGTACCAACGCTTCAAGCATCGCGCACCGTTCGATAGCTGGCAGGACCAGGTGCTGCGCGATTATTGTGCATATGCATTACGGGAAGTGCCGGGAGAGTCTGCATGGCAACTGGCCTGCGACCCCCTGCACGAGGCTTCGATTTACCTGAATCATAACGGCAACGAGGCGATCTATGCCTTGCTGCCAAAGCTGACGCTTCCGGTAACGGTCATGCGTGCCGGTCAAGACCCAGAAGATCCATTCAACTTTTCTGGATCACCCACCTGGCCCGGCCTGGTTGATGCGCTGCCCAATGCACGCGAACTTTACCTGCCCGAGCTTTCCCATTTCATTCCCATGGAAGACCCTGAGTTGGTTGCCCACGTCATTCAACAAGCCGTAGATGAAAACTGGGATGGCGACGAAAAACCTCATCATCGTCATTCCGGACCTGATCCGGCATCCATTTGCCACACATAGCTGCGAATAGAGTCTCGAAACAAACCATGAACACACTCGAAATTGAAGTCTGGTCTGATATTGCCTGCCCCTGGTGCTGGATTGGCAAGCGCGGGCTGGATGCCGCACTGCAGTCCTTTGACTCTCCCGTCACCGTTCGCTGGAATGCCTTTGAGCTCAATCCGCAGGCACCACTGGAATTACCCGGCCAGGTCGATTACGTGCAACGCCTGGCAGACAAGTACCACGTTGGTCACGACGAAGCGCAGCAAATGATCGACCGCATCGTGAGCACTGGCCACGACCGCGGGCTGGAACTGCGCTTCGATCGCATCCGCCCGACCAATACTTTTGCTGCCCATCGCCTGTTGTCTTGGGCTCGAGATTCGGGACAGCAAACCGAACTGAAAGAAGCCATATTCAAAGCTTATCTGCACGACGGCCTGTTGGTATCAGATCCTGAAGTATTGACAGCGCTGGCCGAGCAGGCGGGTCTTGATGCTGCACAAGCCCGCGAGATATTGAGTAGTGATGCGTTTAGCAACGAAGTTCGTAACGATGAGCGACGTGCGACTGAGATCGGCATCACCGGCGTACCGTGCTTTGTTTTCCCGCAGGCTCGTTTCGCAGTTTCCGGTGCGCAGCCGGTGGAGGCTTTGCTGGAAGCGATGCGCAAGGCACAGTCGCAGAATACCTCTCAACCCTGAAAGGTTTGGATCCCGGCTCGC
>JAWXBM010000061.1:0-43454 GCA_034440115.1 Lysobacterales bacterium
GCAGGTTTACCAGAAAGTGCACCACTTCTGCGCCTTTGATATGGGTGCCTTTTATCTGGATATCATCAAGGATCGGCTGTACACCACTGGCGCTGATAGACTGCCACGTCGATCTGCACAAACCGCCATGTACCACGTGTTGGAAGCCATGCTGCGTTGGATCACTCCGGTGCTGACTTTTACGGCGGAAGAAATCCATACCCATATGCCGGGACAGCGGAGTGAAAGCGTTCTGTTGGAAACCTGGTGGCCGGGTTTGTTCGAACTGGATCAGCCCGAGGCAGAGCGAGCCCGTTGGGATATGATTCTGGAACTGCGAGAAGCAGTGAGTAAATCCATTGAAGTGGTGCGGCGCGCAGGCGCGGCCGGTTCATCGCTGGCTGTGGAAGTTGATCTATGGCTTACGGGCGACTACAAGGCGGCTTTCGATTGGTTGGGCGATGAGCTGCGTTTTGTTTTGATCACTTCGAGTGCGCGTGTTCATGAGCTGGACACTGCGCCCACTGATGCCCAGCGGGTGAAGCTGGATGGAGGGGAGATTGCCCTGCAGGTCAGGCCATCAGACCACAGCAAATGTGTGCGCTGTTGGCATTACCGGGCTGATGTCGGAGCTGACCCTGAGCATCCCGAAGCCTGTCTGCGCTGTGTGGAGAATGTCTGTGGAGATGGCGAACAAAGGCGGGTGGCCTGAGTGAATTCGAAGTCAGACCAAAAAACGGCAAGTTCTGTAGAGAAAGCGGCGCCCGAGCGCAAACCACCGGCGCCGTATTCCTGGCTGTGGTTATTTGTTTCTGCCGCCGTGGTATGGGCTGATATGGAAACCAAGGCCTGGGCCAGCGAAGTGTTAACTCTTTATCGTCCGCAGGAAGTATGGCCCTGGTTGAATATGACGCTGGCGCACAATTATGGTGCTGCCTTCAGCTTTCTCAGTGATGCCGGAGGCTGGCAGCGTTGGTTTTTCACCATCATGGCATCCATTGTCAGCTTGGTGTTGATCGTTTGGGTATTGCGGCTGCCACGTCGTGAATGGTTGACGGGTTTGGCTCTGGCACTGGTTATTGGCGGTGCCATTGGCAACCTGGTGGATCGAGTGCAGCTAGGATATGTAGTTGATTTTATAGATGTGTATTACAAGGGCTGGCATTGGCCCGCTTTCAACGTCGCTGACTCGGCTATCACCTGCGGCATCGTACTCATGATTCTGGACGCCGTGTTGCAAACAATGCGTTCCCGGAAATCTGCTGAATGAATATCCTGTTGGCCAATCCACGTGGTTTCTGTGCCGGAGTCGATCGGGCCATTGAAATCGTTGAGCGGGCGCTGGAAATTTTTGGTGCCCCGATCTATGTGCGCCACGAAGTGGTACACAATCGGTTTGTGGTTGATCGTCTGCGCGAAGCGGGTGCGATATTTGTCGATGAACTGGAAGAAGTACCAGATAATTCCACGGTCATATTCAGCGCGCATGGAGTTTCAAAAGCCGTGCGAAATGCGGGAAAAGAGCGTGGACTCAAAGTATTCGATGCGACCTGCCCGCTGGTAACCAAGGTACATATGGAAGTGGCCAGGCACTGCAAAGCGGGCCGTGACGTCGTATTGATTGGGCATGCTGGGCACCCTGAAGTCGAAGGGACATTGGGGCAATGGCTGAAACAGCCGCCGCGTGGTAATCGGATCTACCTGGTTGAAACGCCGGAGGACGTAGACACGTTGCAAGTTGAACATGCAGATGAAATCGCTTTTGTAACCCAGACCACATTATCAGTTGATGACACTCAAGCAGTAATCAATGCATTGCAACAACGCTACCCCGCAATTCAGGGCCCGCGCCATGATGATATTTGCTATGCCACACAGAATCGTCAGGATGCGGTGAAAGAGTTGAGTGACCAGGTCGATTTGCTGCTGGTAGTCGGCTCGATAAATAGTTCCAATTCAAATCGATTGCGTGAATTGGCTGAGAAGCGGAATGTTCCAGCTTTTCTGATCGATGGTGCAGATGATATTCGCGATGAATGGCTGGTGGGTGTGGAATCAGTTGGTGTAACAGCGGGTGCTTCCGCCCCTGAGAGCCTGGTCAGAGGCGTGATTGACCAGTTGAAAAAGAAGGGTGGTCAGCAGGTCCGTGAGTTATCGGGTATTCATGAAAATATGGAATTTGCTCTGCCCCGTGAGTTGCGAATTCGCTTGGTCAGCCAGGCTGAATAGCTACTCTTTAAAACACCGGCCTGTCGGCTGGACGCGTTGTGTTCTAACGACCCTCCCAGCACTTTCGTTTCGCATCCTCCGGGCCGCTTGTACTCCGCCAACCAGATTGATCCAGTAATAGCTCGTTGCAGGAATCCTGTTGCTGCACTCCCAATGGACTGGCAATTACCGCAAAGACGGTTGTGCTGGCAGCCTCTGCTGGCTCCATCCGGTAACTGTAACGGGCGGAAGTCTCCGCAGGGAGGCACCGCCGCGTATCGTATCGAAACTCCGCTGCATAGATGGCTTGCTGGCAACTGGCAGCTGCCAATAGGGTTTCGATGGCATTGACCCGATGGTTGCGCAGCAGATACTGCTGATAACTTGGCACGGCCATTGCAACCAACACCGTGATCAGTAGCAGGGCGATCATTAGTTCCAGCAAAGTAAAGCCTTTGCTCCGTTTTCTCATCGACACATGATTCTGGCCTGCATTAGGTTTGGACTTGTTGGCCATCAACGCCTCTCCCGATAGGCCATTCGGCCACAGTCATACCAGGGCCGGAATGTGCTGCATTCCAAGGCAATGCTTTCGCTCTCGGTTGTATTGGGTCTCCACGGCCTGGCCAGAATAGATTCAACAACGTGTGTGCTACTGGCAGCGATGCCGGTGCCGCGTCCCAATATCCGGTAATACGCCACGCCATTGATTGCGGGAGCTTCTTCCGCATCTTGTTCACTGATGGCACCGTCTGCTGCCCTGTTTGGAGCTACATCTGAAGCCATGTATTCAAGTTCTTCAATAATAAACATGGGTGACAGGCGGCCAGGCAAAGACCAGAAAGATCCAGGATCCAAAATTAAATCAGTTTCGAATGTTGTTGGGCTGGGCGGGTGGCCCCACGTCAACCACCAGTTATCATCCAGGGATTCTGGATACTGCGGTAATGAATCAGCATCGGATATTGCCACCAGTTCAGCAAAACAATCTGCCTGGCAATTGCTGTTTCGAACACCATCAGGCAACTCGAGAACATACTGCTCACCCGCACGCAGAGCTGAAATGGCAGACAACCGGGCCAGCTCTCCGTCAGCGTGGTTTGCTGCCATTTGCTGCTGTTGCAGCATGCTGCTGGCGGCCAGTGTCGCCAGCAGACTCAAGCCTGCCAACATGGCCAGGCTCAGCAACAGCACGGACCCCGCCTGTTTCAGGCAGCCGGGTGCAAGCAGCGGAGAGTTCCAAACCGGGCTGTTTGCTTTTGTTACTGTCATGGCCAAGGCCGATTCAATGGAAGTGTGTAGCTTGCAACCCGGCGCAGTCGTCCGTCTGCAGGTGCGGTGTAACTGAAGTCGAGGATTTGGAAAACGCTGGCTTGAGTTGGAGCGATACTTTCGCGGCTGCTGCTCAGGATACCCAATCGAACGGCGCGAACTTTTTCCGGACTATCCCACTGACCGGCTCTCAGCCAGCTATCAATCTGACCATCGCCATCCGTGTCTGAAGCGTATAAAGCCTGAAAGACTTCAACCTGCGGTACGGCTCCCTGGCGATTGATTTGAGTGATCATTGCATCGACAGAAGGTCCGTAACGGCAACTATGCGCCAGGCTGCCGCTATTCAGCTCAAGAGTGCTCTCCTTCAGGTAAAAACGCGGCAGGCCTGCGCTGTCCGTGGCGCTGTTCAAAGTTCCAAAACAGTTATGCTCGGACCAACTGCGTGAAATTAACCGGTCGCTGTTTGGGCCAGTACCATCTGCAGAACCGGGCATTAGTCCAATCGGAGTAGCTTCGTGCAGCCAGGGCTCAGGGTGGTAAGCACTATCGGCAATACTGGAGGAAACCAGATCAGCAAAAAATCGTGCGTTTTCCTGCAGCTCCGCCAGGCTTTCCTGCAGCCTGAAACTATTTCGCGCTGCCATGGCCATATGCACCAGGGTCAGCGTCAGCAGCGAGCTGAGCGCCATGGCAATCAGCAATTCCAGCAGGCTCATACCGTTCTGGTAAACGAAAAACCTGTGTATCTGCTTGCTAATCATGGTCTGGGTAGTGGCATTACCAGCCGTTTGGTTTCAAGAGTTCGTTGGCCTCTGACTTGTTCTTGCCAGACAATTTTGACCAATGCTTCCCCGGTGCCGTCACAAGCCAATTCCCCGGGTTCGCCATCCAAAGGTGAAGAATCCATGCAAACCAGGCCCTGGGCGCGCGATGCACTTCGCTCAAGCGCCTGTTGCCATTGATGCAGATGACTGCTGGCCCAGTCAATGGTGGGGCAGGGTAGGCCGTCACCGCAGTTTGCAGGCTGAGTCGCTGCGTAAATAAAGTGACCCAGGGTGGAGGGGTTGGCGTGGATTAGTTGTGCCAGTTCAGAGGCCTGCAGGGTTACCATGCTGCGCTCCTGTGCTTGCGCCGTGCCTTGCACCGAGGCCAATAACACCAGAGCCAGACCGCTACCTCCCACTGCCAGTAGCAGCATGGCGAGCATGACTTCAATCAAAGAAAAACCCTGTTCTCCTGATGGCTTTGAGCGTTTTTGAAGCATGGATAAATCTCCCGAACCTGAGCCCGCCAGGGCTGAATTCCATGCCGTCAGTTTGCTGCGAAAGCGAGTCGTGGGTAATAGGAAAACTACCCGCGTCCATGTAGGAAAAAGCGGTCATAATCCACTTCGACGGTGTTGTGCCAAAAAGCGGATTTGCATATACTTGCGCCCCTTCCAAGTGCCGGCATAGCTCAGTTGGTAGAGCGGCGCATTCGTAATGCGTAGGTCGGGAGTTCGAATCTCTCTGTCGGCACCATTCATTAGGTTTTTCCCCACCAGGCTGATTCACCAGGTGGCGCCAAGGCGGATATTGAGCTTGCGCTACAAAAAATGAGGTGGATGTTTGGCGGTGTATTTGCCTGTTTGTCCAGTCGAAGCTTTATGATTTCGGTCAAAACCAATTTGATTTCGTCAAAAATAGTGCATATCTGTGAACCTTTTTAAGGCAAGCCTTGCCTATTTTGGCCTGGTATTTGGAGCTGGATTTCTGTTGGCCATGGTCCGGATCCCAGTCCTGGTCCCGCACCTGGGTGAGCGCTGGGCCGAGCTATTGGAGATGCCTTTAATGCTGGCGGTTATGATAATGGCTGCACGATGGGTGCCAAGCCGGTTTGGGCTAAGAGCTAAGCCTGGTAAGTGTTTGGCGATGGGTTTGGTGGCTCTTGGGTTGATGTTGGCAGCAGAAACAGGGGTGATGCTGCAGAATCAATCATTGGCCGAGTACATGGCAGCAAGGGATCCCATTTCTGGAGTTGTTTACTTGCTGATGTTAGTCGTATTTGCCGTTTTGCCCCGTGCTTTGAGCGGTCGTCAATTTAAGTAAAATTTAATAAATCTTCACTATTCGCGGCTGTTTAGGCTACACTGCGCGCAATTTAATTCATTGACGAATTCATGGTGCCAGCAGTTAACTCCGTTTCTTTAATCTGCAGTTTAAAAAAGCAGCCGAACAAGAATCGGAAATTCAAGAATGCAAAATTTGAACAAACCCATCCTTTATAAAATCTCTCACGCTTATCTCTATTTAAGTCATTGAGAGCGGGCGGCATTTTTATTTCCATTTTATTGCAAGCACCCAACAGAATTTCCGCATTTTGCGGAATGTTTAGATAGACCCATTATCAATTGAGGATATAAGTTCATGAGTACAGGTACAGTTAAGTGGTTCGATGCAGGTAAAGGTTACGGTTTCATCACCCCTGATGACGGCGGTAAGGATCTGTTCGTTCACCACTCAGAAATCCAGAGTTCAGGTTACAAAACTTTGAACGATGGTCAGAAAGTAGAATTCGAATTGGGACAAGGCCAGAAAGGCCCATGTGCCACCAAGGTTCTGCCGCTCTGATATAGCTCTGCAGTACCTGGCATGATACCAATCTGGGTGGCTGGCTTAGCCGGCACCCCGGGCGGTTTTGTTCAGTAACTGCTTTCGCTGCAAAGCCGCTCGTAAAGAGCAAACGGCAATCGAAAAGAGCATGGTTTACGAGCCATGCTCTTTTTTTGCCTGGCTGAAATAATGCAGATGAAATAATGCTTAAAGTCCTGCCAGTTGTTTGATCCAGTCAGACAGCACTTTCATTTGCTTGCCGTCACGCCACAGATAGTCCTCACCGCTGTAACCCCACCAATCCCAACAAGCCAACGGGTTGGCCATGCTGGCCACCGCCTGCGGGAAGGCCAGAACAATATGGTTCTTTTCAGCCCATTCCAGATAACCACTCTGCTCGATAAAAGCCATTTGCACCTGGCTGGCGGATTGAGCGCAGCCATGCAGCACCAAATGCAATGCGCAGTTGGAATCACTGGTATTGCAGGCGGGTGGAACAAACAGAAAAGCGGTTTCATCAAGCAGGGCATCTTTGGCTGCTGCCAGCGTTACTTTGCTGACTGATGTTTGAGCATCTCTATCGGGTTGCTGCAGGTCTGAATACAGGAACTGCAACAGTGTCCCAGCCGCATCGTAGTCGCAGTTTCCAACAAAAGGGCTTTCCACCTTGTCGCAGACCGTGCCCTTGCCATCGGCCGGGAAGGTATGTGCCGCCGGAATATCTGTAACTACTTCCATCTTCTGTAACGGCACAAGTCCCTGATATATTCCGACCAGCGCATCATTCACACTAACTGGAACGGCAGTATCCAGGCTACCGTGAAATATCCAAACCAGATCATCAGCCAGATTTTCCAAATCGGCCAGGCGACCGTCTGCAGATGCATCGCGAATAGTCTGATTCAGCGTGTCCAGTGGAATTTCGGTTCCGGGTTCGGCCAGGCAGCGCCGCAATGCGTTTACCACCGAGCCTTCAGCACAGCCGAACGGCCCTCCAGCCAGCAGCGCCGCGCCCGAGAACAGATCCGAGTAAGCCAGGTGCAATTGGTGAGCCATTTGTGCGCCGGATGACATTCCTGAAACCGTAATACGGGCCGGGTCAATTCCCAGCTCTGAAGCTTGCTCTGCAAGCAAATTCCCCGTGTTCAAAATCAGTAGCATTTCAAAGATTCGGCGCATGAGTTAGTCCTCCGGATAATAAGCTTCGACAGGAATTTTGAGTCCGGAAGCAGCACAAAACATTTACAAGTTTCGCCTCCGCTACTTCATTAAACAAAATCCTTCGGTATGGTTAACAGATGCTTTTGGATTTTTCCAGCCGCTGTGCGCGGGAATTCCTCGACCGGAACCAAATGCCGTGGCAACTTGTAAGCGGCTAGTTTCTGGCCCAGAAATTGTCGCAATTCATCCAACTCAGGTGCTTCGTTTCCGGGTCGCGGCAGCACGAATGCACAACCTGTTTCACCCCATTTGCTATCAGCAACGCCGATGACGGCCGCCTCAAGTATGGCCGGATGGCTGGCCAGGTGATTTTCCAGTTCAGCGGCGTAAACATTTTCACCGCCGGAGATGTACATGTCCTTGAGGCGACCGACAATGTAGTAGTAGCCGTCTTCATCCTGGCGACCCAGGTCACCACTGCGCAACCAGACTCCATCCGGTAGTGCTTCAGCGGTAGCGGCAGCTTGCTGGTAATAACCTGGCGTGATGCCGGCCCCGGAGAACCAAACCTCGCCCGTTGCACCGGGCGCCGCGTCCTGTCCATCAGGGTCTACCAGTCGCACCCTACACAGCAACTGAGGTTTACCCACAGAACCTATTTTGCGACTTGCATTGGCTGCATCCATTAAAAAAGCAGTCGGGCCGGTTTCAGTCATGCCCATACCGTTCTGGATCTGGGCACCGCGGGCTGCGAAGCGTTGCAACAACTCGTCGGAAATGGCCGCACCACCGCAAGCCCAATTGCGAACCCTGGACAAGTCGAGTTGGTCAAAGCGCGGATGCAGACTGAAGGCTTGATAAATTGCCGGCACGCCAAAAAAGGTATTCAGTCGCCCCTGCTCCAGCAGTTCAATGGTTTGTTGCAACTCGAAGCCCGGCGTAAACAGAACCCGGGCACCCATGATCAGGGCGGGCAGGGCAGTCAGGTTGATGCCAGCACTGTGAAACAGCGGCAGGAAACACAGCGTGGTGTCATCAACGCGCAAACCCATGCCCTGGGAAATGTTGACGTAATTAGCGAATGCCATGCCGAAGGTCTGGATTACGGCTTTGGGTTTACCGGTAGTGCCTGAAGTGTAAAGCAAATACCAGGTGTCATCGGTATTCCAGGCGGAATGGCCAGTCAGAGACTGCTGTGCGTCACGGCGGGCCGCGAAACCAGTCCCTCCTGTGGCGTCAATGTCGACTACCACCAGCGCTTCACCAGCCAGGGCCTTGGCCGCAGTTGTGTCTTCAGCCCCGTGCAACAGCATCTGGGCGCCACAATCTTCGATGAGCAGTTTCAGTTCGCTCGCTGGCATGCGCCAATTGAGCGGAACCAATATCGCTTGCAAGCGGGCACAAGCAAACAACAGCTCGAAAAACTCAATGCGATTGCGACAAAGCAGTACCAGGCGACTACCAGGCTGCAAACCCATGCTTTTCAGCAGGGCAGCAGTGCGGCCTGTGCGTTCGTTCAATTCACCGTAGTTGAGCACCAGTCCCGATAAAAGGTGTTCCACAGCACAGCGTTCTGGGGCGATTTCTGCCCGTTGTTGAATAAAATCAAAAAGCGCAAAAGTCATTTCTTGCGAGTTTGGCGCGACAGGCCATAAGCCAGCAGGTCAGCCACATCATCCGCCACGCTGCCGGGTTTGGAGCCATCGTCCCATTCGGAAAAACGCATGCCCAGAAACACGTCCATACCCATGATGGCCCAGGCCCAGACTTCAAAGTCTCCATCACGGATTTCGCCACGCCCGGCCGCCGCAGCCAAAGCTTCCTGGTAAGCCTTGGCAAATACGGTGTAGTGCTCCATGAAGGCATCGTTGGCGACAAATTGAGCTTCAGAAATAATGCGATACAAGCCGGTGTGCTCACGCACGAATTCCAAATAGGCCTTAATACCTTCACGTTCGGCGGTAAGCCGGTCGGGGGCATCGGCAACCCGCTCCGCCACCCAACTGCGAACTGTTCGGCTCATGTGTGCGACCAGTGCGCGGAAAATCTCTTCCTTGCTTTCAAAGTAAACGTAAAACGTGCCCAGGGCCACGCCCGCACTCCGCGTGATGTCGCTGATGGCAACGGCGTGGAAGCCACGCTCACCAAATTCTGCTTCGCCTGCACGCAAGAGTTTTTCACGTGTTTTGTGGCCCCTGGCAGTTTTAGGCAGTTTTTCTGAAGTTGAATGTTGATTCATGTTTCATAATCTTGCATACTGGCGCGCAATTGACAAGCCGGAATGGAAAAATCCGGCGCCATTTAACCAGGAATCAATGCACACACTTGAACTAAAAAATGGTGATCGCCTGGCTTACCGTGACCAAGGTTCGGGTCCGGTCATGGTACTCGTTCATGGCTGGGGAGTCAGCGGCGAATTGTTCGACGACCAGTTGCTGGCCTTGTCGGATCGTTTTCGGGTGGTGATTCCTGATTTGCCCGGACACGGAGCGTCCAGTGAATTTCACCACCAAGCTGAGTTTTCCAGTCTGGCTGATGCGGTGGCCGAACTGCTACGGCACCTGCAGCTTGAATCTGTCTGCTTGGTGGGATGGTCATTAGGAGCCATGGTTTGCTGGGATTTGCTGGCTCGTCACCCCGAACTGACTATCAGTGGCCTCATTACCATCGACATGGTGCCACGACTGCTGAATGACAACAGTTGGAGATACGGCCTGCGCGAAGGCAGTGATTCTCACGCTTTTGATCGTGACATCGAAATCATCCTGTCCGACTGGCATGCCTATGCTGATCTGCTTGCACCACGTTGGTTAGGCCAGGGGGCTGGTGACGCATTGCCTGATCTGCTGGCACGCGTGAAGGGTGCAGCCCAAACCAACCAGCCTGCCAGCATGGCAAGAATCTGGAAGCTGCTGGTGGAGCAGGACTTCTGCTCAGCGCTTGCAAGAATGACATTACCCACTCTGGTTATTACCGGTGGGCAAAGCTCCCTTTATGACGTTCCCGCCGGGGAATGGATTGTGGAGCAAATGCCCGCTGCAAAACTGGAAGTTTTTCAAAATTCCGGGCACGCCCCGCATCTCGATCAGCCGCAGCGTTTTAACCAGCTTTTGGCTGAATTTACTTTAAACCTTAACGACAACACTGCCGGGATAGACGGCACCCTTATGTCATGACGGAGGAAGCAATGCACACGTCAAAAAATTTGCGCAGAAAAACTTCAGGTCGCTTTTCGCTGGCGACAGCCATATCACTGGCACTTGCTGCCAGTGCTTTTCCATTGGCGTTACACGCTCAAAGCGAGAGCGAAGAAGGCAAACTGATACTGGAAGAAGTGGTGGTTACCGCTCAAAGGCGGGAAGCCAAGCTGATGGACGTGCCCTTGGCAGTAACAGCCTTGATGGGTGATGAGCTTGAGCAGATGGGAGCACTGGACCTGATCTACGTGGCCCAATCATCACCTAACACCACCTTGGAAGTATCCCGCGGGACCAACTCAACCCTGACGGCTTTTATACGTGGTGTGGGCCAGCAGGACCCGGTAGCGGGATTCGAGTCCGGTGTGGGTATTTACGTCGATGATGTGTACTTCAATCGTCCACAGGCTGGCGTGTTGGATATCTATGATGTGGAACGCATCGAAGTGCTGCGCGGACCGCAGGGTACGCTGTATGGCCGTAATACCATCGGTGGTGCCATCAAGTATGTAACCCGCCACCTGAGCGAAGACCCGGAATTGAAGCTGCGTGGCCGGGCAGGTAACTACGGCATGCTGGATGCGACGGTTACGGGCTCTGCCCCCATTAGCGATACTTTCCGCATCGGCGGTTCTTTTGCTACTTTCAATCGGGATGGCTTTGGTGACAATCTCAATCTCGGACTGGAGAACTACAACAAGAAAGCTTACGGCGCCCGGCTAAGTGCCGAGTGGGAGCCCACCGACAGCCTGTTTTTCCGAATTGCCGGCGATTGGATGCAGGATGATTCCGATCCACGGCATGGTCATCGCCTGACGGTTGGAAAGCTATCCGGAGCACCGATTCTGGATAGCGTTTATGACACGCGAGCCGGCCTGAATACACCCAAGCAGGATGTTGAGTCCGATGGTATTTCAATGTTGGCAGAATGGCAGGCCAATGACCTGGTGACCTTCCGTAGCATCATTGCCTTCCGTGAAGATACCACCTGGACGCCAATTGACTTTGACAGCCTGCCTGCAGCAGACCTGGATGTGCCTGCATTATATGAAAACGAGCAGGATTCCTACGAGTTGCAGGCTGTTTTCAGTGCGTCCAACTGGGATGGTGTGATGGGCTTTTACTATCTGGATGCCGAAGCTTCCAATATCTTTGACGTTATCCTGGGTAATCTGGGTGCTGTGCTGAATCTGCCAGGTTTTAACAGCAGCACCGCTGGTGACGTCAAGACCACTTCATGGTCAGCTTTTGGTGACTTCACCTGGCACTTCAATGAGCAGTGGAGCGGCTCATTGGGTGGACGTTGGACAGAAGACAAGCGTGAAGCCAACGTTCTGCGTCAGACCAAGCTGGGTGGCGCCTCACCCATTTTGGGTGGAACTGGCTTCCCGATTGCCACAACGTCAAACTTCCATGGCGAAGAAACCTTTGAAAAATTTACCCCGCGGGCTTCTATCCAGTGGCAACCGAATGACGACCAGAATATTTACCTGAGCTATAGCGAAGGCTTTAAGGGTGGTGGTTTTGACCCGCGCGGCCTGACTACGGCCGCGCCGGACAGCAACGGTGATGGTGTTAAAAGCCAGGAAGAAATATTCGAATTCATGAAATTTGAACCGGAAGAAGTGAATTCCTGGGAACTGGGCCTCAAATCCACTTTGCTGGACGGCCGTATGACTTCACGTCTGGCCATCTTCATGGGTGATTACACGGATGTGCAAATTCCCGGTTCGGTCGGCGTGGATACAGACGGTGATGGCAATAGCGACCAATTCATTGGTGTAACAACAAATGCTGCTGATGCTGACATTAATGGCGTGGAATGGGAAGGCCAGGTAATCGTGGCTAATGATCTTGGAGTTTCTGGCTCCTCGTTCAACTTCTCCTGGGCCATCGGCTACATTGATGCTGGGTTCAATACCTTTATCAATGCTTTTGGCCAGGATGTTGCGGATCAACGTGTTTTCCAGAACACGCCGGAATGGACCGCCAGCGGCAGCGTAAACTACAGCATGCCGGTTAACTGGTTTGGCGCTGGTGGCGACCTGGCGCTCATTACCTCTTTGGCTTATCGCGATGATCACAGCCAGTTCGAAGTTCCTAATCCCTTCCTGGATCAGGATGCTTATGCGCTGTGGGATCTGAGTGCCGTCTGGTCTGATGACAGTGGGCGCTGGCAGGTAGGTTTGCACGGCAAAAACCTGACCGATGAAGAGTACAAGGTAGCGGGATACTTTTTCCCAACCCTCGGACTCGAGGGGTCTATTACTGCCTTTTACGGCAACCCACGCCAGTACTGGCTGGATGTGCAATACCGCTTCTTCTGATCTCGTGCAGCGATTGCTGGCACGTGTATGATCAGGCAATACCCGGACGCAGCCATAATGGCTGTGTCCTTTTTCCCGCCAGGGGACCCATCGGAGCAAGCATAATCCCGTCATGACCGAGCCCACGAAAGCTACAGAGAAACTTCTCAACCCCGAACGTACCTACGTGCTGTTCATGCTGGTTCTGGTTTACACCTTCAATTTTATTGACCGGCAAATTGTTGGCATCCTGGCCGTTCCCATCAAGGCTGATTTGGGTTTAAGTGACACTGAACTGGGCCTGATGGGTGGCCTTGCTTTTGCCCTGTTTTACACCGGGCTGGGTATCCCGGTCGCCATGTTGGCAGATCGTGTAAGCAGAACATGGATCATGACCATCGCGTTAACTCTGTGGAGCCTGATGACCGCGGTCTGTGGACTGGCGCAGAATTTCTGGCAGCTTTTTGCAGCTCGTTTGGGTGTGGGTGTGGGCGAAGCCGGTGGTGTTGCACCTGCTTACTCTCTGGTTGCTGATTATTTTCCAGCCAGTCAGCGTGCCCGGGCTTTGAGCATTTATTCTCTTGGCATTCCCATTGGCAGCGCACTGGGTATTTTTCTCGGCGGCTATATTGCCAGCAAGGTTGATTGGCGTTGGGCTTTTTTTGCTGTTGGTATAGCCGGTATCATCCTTGCGCCTATCTTCAGAATGACGGTCAAGGAGCCACCGCGGGGTCGTTACGACCTGCACCACGCCCAGCAAGCTAAAGCACCGGGATTGGCAGAATTGTTTCGTACCCTGGCCACCAAGCCCAGTTTCTGGCTGATGTCCCTGGGGGCAGCCTGCTCATCGATGATGGGCTATGGCCTGTTTTTCTGGTTGCCCTCCTTCTTCGTACGCAGCTTCGGCCTGACCTTGTTGCAGGCGTCCATGTTTTTTGGCTCTATCCTGTTAATCGGTGGTATCGCAGGTATTTGGGCGGGTGGTTGGTTGGGTGATCGCTTTGGCCATGCGAAACGCAGCCGCTATCTCACCATTCCAGCTTGTGCTTTCCTGGCAACCATACCTTTTTATATGCTGGGCATACTGTCCACCAATCTGGTACTCACTTTCTTCGTATTGCTGGTGCCCACGGCATTGGGCCTGGTATGGCTGGGACCGGTGGTTTCGACCATCCAGCACCTGGTGCGGCCGAACATGCGAGCCACGGCTTCGGCAGTATTCCTGTTTATCAACAACCTGATCGGGATTGGTTTGGGCACCTGGGCTCTGGGTGCTTTGTCGGATGGGCTTACTGCGCGATTTGCAGAAAATGCTTTACGTTACTCCATACTGGCTGGAACCATCTTCTACGTAATTGCTGCAACTTTATTTTTTATGGCATCCCGCAGGCTGGAACAAGACTGGGAAGGGTAAATGGAAAGATTAAGAGGTAAATCGGCGTTGGTCACCGGTGCGACTTCTGCTATCGGATTGGGTATCGCCAAAGCTCTGGCAAGAGCCGGTTGCAACTTGACGATCAATGGTTTTGGCGATAAATCAGAGATCAATGATATTTGCACATCGCTGGCTGCAGAACATGGAGTCGACGTGCGGTATTCATCTGCCGATATGCGCAAGCCTGATCAGATCGAGGCCATGATGCTGCAAGCCCGGGAAACATTCGGTAGCCTGGATGTTTTGGTAAACAATGCCGGAATTCAGTTTGTATCTCCCATTGAAAGTTTTCCCACCGAAAAATGGGATGACATCATCGCCATCAATCGCACTTCAGCATTTCATACCACCAAGGCGGTGATTCCCGGCATGCTGGCGAAAGGCTGGGGCCGCATTATCAATGTGGCTTCGGCTCATGCATTGGTGGCATCACCCTTTAAATCAGCTTATGTGGCTGCCAAGCATGGCTTGGCCGGTCTGACCAAAACCGTTGCGTTGGAAGTTGCTGAAAAGGTATCACGGTCAATGCGATTGCGCCGGGTTATGTTGAAACCCCTCTGGTGCTGGGCCAGATTGCAGATACCGAAGGCGCGTGGCATCACCGCAGAAGAAGTGGTGCGGGATGTGATGCTGGCAGCACAGCCCAGCAAAAAAATGATCGGCATCGAACAAGTGGCTGACCTGGCTATATATTTGTGCAGCGAAAGTGCCAGTGGTATTACCGGTTCCATCTTACCCATTGACGGCGGCTGGACTGCCCGTTGAATCATCCACCAGGCAGAGTTAATTCATGAATTACACCGAACATCGTTACCGCTCGAAGGATCGTTTGTCGCTTTATTATCGCGAGTATGGAAACCAGCATGATCAGGGCAGGGAGGTTGTCCTTTGCCTGCACGGATTGACGCGCAACAGCAAGGATTTTCATACGCTGGCAGAGCATTTGGCTGATCGATACCGAGTGATCAGTGTTGATATACGTGGTCGCGGACTTTCGGATTGGGACAGGCATTCCATCCACTACAATCCGGGCCAGTACGCCAAAGATGCCTGGGCCTTGCTGGATCATCTGGCTTTGCAACAGGTCACGGTTATTGGTACCTCTTTAGGTGGCTTGATGGCCATGATCATGGCGGACCAACAGCCTCAGCGCTTGCGCGCATTATTGCTCAACGATATTGGCCCGGAGCTGCCATTACCCGCCATCCAGCGCATCATGAGCTATGCAGGACGTACTTTGCCGGCGCAGAGCTGGGAGCAAGCCGCACTGCAGGTCAAAATGGCTTATGAGATCGCCATGCCGAATATGCCCATCGAGTTCTGGCGGGAGTTCGTCAAGCTTTCCTATCGGGAAAACCCTGAGGGTAAACCGGTGCCGGATATGGATCCGGCAATTGGTGCAACATTACGTAATCCACCGGCCGTGATTCACTGGTTGCAGTGGATGAACCGCCATGGCTGGATCAAAAAGATTGCAGGCGTATACATCGATCCCTGGGATTCCTTCCACTCAGTAACCATGCCCTGCTTGTTGGTCCATGGGGCGCTTTCTGATGTGCTGACCGATGAAATTGTTCGCAAGATGCAAGTTGCGCAGCCCCACATGCAGGTCGTGCGCGTGGCAGATCGCGGTCATGCACCCATGCTGGATGAACCTGAAACGGTTGCCGCAATCGACGCTTTTTTATCCCAGGTTCACGCCGCCAGCGGCGCTTAATCATTTGCAGGAGCGAGCGTTGCTCGCGACAAGTTGCGCGAAATCAGGCACCCATAACCGCTTTGGATTCGAGAAATTCTTCAATACCGTGAGCGCCCCATTCACGGCCGTTACCAGACTGCTTGTAACCGCCAAAAGGCGCCATAGCATCAAGCCCGGCGCCGTTGAGGTGCACCATTCCGGCGCGCAAGCGCTTGCCTACGGCCAGGGCAGATTCCGCGCTGCCGCCAAACACATAGGCGGATAAGCCATAGACCGTATCGTTGGCGATCTGAACTGCTTCATCAACGCTGTCATAGGGGATCAGGCAAACCACCGGGCCGAAAATTTCTTCACGGGCAATGGTCATGTTGTTGTTCACGTCAGCAAATACAGTGGGTTTTGCATAGCTGCCAGCTTCCAGTCCGGCGGGTTTCCCCGGACCGCCTGCGACCACGCGCGCACCTTCGGCGATACCTTTCTCGATCAGGGATTGCACCCGTTGATATTGCACATCGCTGACCAATGGGCCCATGTGTGAATGGGTATCCTGTGGGTCACCCACGCGGACTTGCTCTGCGGTGTTACGGGCGATTTCTACCGCCTCGTCGTAGCGCGAGCGTGGCACCAACATGCGGGTAGGTGCATTGCAGGACTGGCCGGTGTTGAGCATTACGTCGCGCACACCCTTTTTAACCGCTTTCTCCAGAGGTGCGTCGTCCAGAATGATGTTGGGTGATTTGCCGCCAAGTTCCAGAGCCACGCGCTTGACGGTATCGGCAGCAGCCTTGCTGACCATAATGCCGGCGCGGGTAGAGCCGGTGAACGACATCATGTCCACGTCCGGATGGGCCGACAAAGGCGCACCCACGCCTGGTCCATCACCGTGCACCAGGTTGAAGACACCGGGCGGCACGCCGGCAGAATGCAGTACTTCGGCTAACAAGGTGGCATCTACCGGTGCGATTTCACTGGGCTTGAGCACCATGGTGCAACCTGCTGCCAGCGCTGGGGCCACTTTCACGGCAATCTGGTTCATTGGCCAGTTCCACGGCGTGATCAAACCACAAACGCCAATGGGCTCTTTTACCACGATTGCTGAACCGACTTTTTCGCTAAACTCGAAGGTTTTCAGCGCTTCCAGCGCAGCACCAAAATGCTGTGGGCCGCTGCCTGCCTGCGCACTACGTGCCAGGCCAATCGGTGCACCCATTTCAGCGCTGATGGCGTCGCCGATTTCATCATGTCGTTTGGCGAATTCATCCAGTATCGACTGCAGCAGGTCCATGCGTTGTTTTACGGTCCATTGCGAGAAACTCTCAAAGGCGGCGCGGGCGGCCTTCACAGCTTGGTCTACGTCTTGCGCATTGCCAAAACTGATTTTACCGATGCTTTGGCCATTGGCCGGGTTGATGATGTCGTGCGTCTCGCCGGAGTTGGAAGCAACCCACTGGCCGTTGATGTAATTCCTGGTGCAATCGTACATGGATATGTCCTGCAAAAATGTGGATGAGAAATCAGCATATCTCTGACTAATTCAGAGCTTCATTAATTGCTAGATGGGGACGGATATTGCTCGCTTCCAGCCTCATCTGTCCACAAGCGGTTGCTGAGCGGCAATAAAGCGAGGATCAGCGCTTGCGTGTATACACTCTCGCGCGTCATCAGATCCCCGGTCAGCAGGCCAAAAGCTCCTCCCTCCTTCCAGGCCTACCCCATAATCTGCCTTGGGTTCAACGAGCTGACAACAATATGCATGGCGGTAACACGAGCATGCACAAGCTGGAAAATCATGCCATGATGGCCGGGTCCAATGGGCCCGGTTTGCAAGACTGAACACCGTGCTTGCCGGGACGTATCCGACTAATATTGACGGACGCGAACAAGGAAACCGAAACAGACAGGCGGGCAACCAGTCATTCGAACCCGACAGGAGAAAACATGCTTGGACTAATGCAGGACTGGCCATTACTGGTCAGCAAAATGTTGGATCACGGCGCGCTGAACCATGGTGAGCGCGAAATGGTTACCCGCTCTGTGGAAGGGCCGATACGCCGATGCACCCTGGCCGATTTGCGTTTTCGGTCGCTGCGCGTTGCCCAGGCACTGGAGCGTGACGGCGTCAATCTGGGCGACCGCATTGCCACCATGGCCTGGAATACAGATCGACATGTAGAGACCTGGTTTGGCGTCATGGGAATTGGCGCGATTTGTCACACCCTGAACCCACGCCTGTTCGCCGAACAGTTGGTCTACATCGTCAATCACGCCGAAGACCGGATGATCTTTGTCGATCTCACCTTCGTGCCGATTCTCCAAGCCGTGGCGGCTAAACTACCCACAGTGGAGAAATACATTATTCTGACTGATGCGGCGCATATGCCCAACACCACATTGCGTAACGCGATCGCCTTTGAAGACTGGTTGCAGCAGGCAGATGGTGATTTTGCCTGGAAGTCGTTTGACGAAAATACCGCTGCAGCGCTGTGTTACACCTCGGGTACCACAGGCAATCCAAAAGGTGTGCTGTATTCACATCGGTCCAATGTGTTGCATGCCTTGATGGTGAATCAGCCTGATGTGCTGGGGTTGAGTTCAGAAGATTCCATACTGCCAGTCGTTCCCATGTTTCATGCCAATGCCTGGGCCATAACCTATGCATCACCTGCGGCTGGGGTAAAAATGGTATTGCCCGGGGCGGGCATGGATGGTGCCAGCATCTATGAGCTGCTGGACAGCGAACAGGTGACTGCATCAGCAGCCGTCCCCACGGTTTGGATGGGGCTGCTGAATTACCTGCGCGAGCATGATCTTAAACTGCCTTACCTGGAAAAAGTATTGATTGGAGGAGCAGCTTGCCCACCTTCCATGATCCGTACATTTGAGCTGGATTTTGATGTGGAAGTCATGCATGGCTGGGGTATGACGGAGATGTCGCCTATCGGTACAGTCGGTAAGTTGAAACACTCCTCCAGGCATCTGGACAAGGAAGCACAGCTTAAGCTGAAGGAAAAACAGGGTCGGGCGCCATTCATGGTGGAAATGAAAATCGTTGATAGCGACGGCGTGGAGCAGTCGCGTGATGGCAAGGCATTTGGCCACTTGCTGGTGCGAGGGCCAGCAATTTCCAAGGCCTATTTCAAAATGGACGAAAGTGCGGTGGATGAAGATGGCTGGTTTGATACCGGCGATATTGCCACCATCGACCCCATGGGCTATATGCACATCACCGACCGTGACAAGGATGTAATCAAGTCCGGTGGTGAGTGGATTTCCTCCATCGACGTGGAAAATGCCGCCGTTGGCTGTGAGGGCGTAGCTGAGGCTGCAGTGATCGGCTTGCCGCATCCCAAGTGGAGTGAGCGGCCGTTGCTGATTATCGTACGCAACAAGGATTCCGCAGTGGCAGCAGAGCAGATTCTGCACTTCCTGGAAGGGAAAATCGCCAAGTGGTGGATACCGGAAGAGGTAGTGTTTGTGGATGAAATCCCACACACCGCTACCGGTAAAATCAGCAAGCTGGAATTGCGCAAACGCTTTGCCGATTACCAGCTTGAATAATTTTGACACAGAGGATATATGCAAGACGTAGTTGACCTGGAACAAACTGTAACCGCCATCGTTGTTGATCATGCAGGGCAGATCGGCGCGCTGATGCCCATACTGCATGCCGTGCAAGAGCATTTTGGCTTTGTGCCGCAAGAGGCCATTCCATTGCTCGCCAGCCTGCTGAATCTGTCGCGTGCCGAAGTGCATGGCGTGATGCATTTCTATCACGACTTCCGTTCGCAGCCAGCCGGCAAACACGTGATTCAGGTTTGCCGTGCCGAAGCCTGCCAGGCTATGGGTTCGCAAGACCTGGAAAAACACATCAAGGACTTGCTCGGCATCGACTTTGGGCAAACCACGGCAGATGGCCAGTTCACGCTGGAGCCGGTTTATTGCCTGGGCAACTGCGCCTGCACGCCTTCGTTACGTATTGATGATGACATCCACGCTCGCGTTACGCCAAAACGCTTCGAGCAGTTATTGCAGTCATTGCTGGAGCCATCCGCATGAGCGTACGTATCTTTATTCCGCAGGACACGACTGCGTGCGCCCTGGGTGCAAATCAGCTGGTGCTCGCCATTGAAGCAGAGGCAGAGCGCAGAAATATTGAACTGGAAATTGTCCGCAACGGCTCACGCGGAGCGTTCTGGCTGGAACCTTTGGTGGAGGCAGAGTGGGAAGGTAAACGTTACGCCTTTGGCCCGGTCACTGCGAATGATGTTCAAGCTTTGTTCGACGGTGGTTTCCCGGGTGAAACCCAGCACGCCCTGTCGTTGGGGCTGACCGAAGAAATCCCCTGGCTGAAAAATCAGCAGCGGCTGACCTTTGAACGCGCTGGTTTGGGTGATCCTTTATCGATTGAGCATTACCAGTTGCTGGGCGGCTTTGAGGGTTTGCGTAAAGCTCTGGAATTGGAACCGCAAGCTATTGTCGACTCTGTGAAGGAATCCGGTTTGCGTGGGCGCGGTGGTGCGGCGTTCCCTACCGGCATCAAGTGGCAGACGGTTTTGGATACTGCAGGTCAGCAAAAGTACATCGTCTGCAATGCCGATGAAGGCGATTCGGGCACCTTTGCTGATCGCCTGCTGATGGAGGCCGACCCTTACCAGTTGATCGAAGGCATGGCCATTGCGGCTGTAGCAGTGGGTGCCAACGAGGGCTATATCTATTTGCGCTCTGAATACCCTGTGGCGAAAAAAATTCTGCAGCAGGCCATAGTCGAGGCGGAAGCAGCCAACTGGCTGGGCAAGGATATTCAGGGAAGCGGCAAAGATTTTCAGCTCCACCTGCGTATCGGTGCGGGTGCTTATATTTGCGGCGAGGAAACATCTTTGCTGGACAGCCTGGAAGGCAAGCGCGGGCTGGTCCGTTTCAAACCGCCATTACCCGCGATTGAAGGCCTGATGGGTAAACCAACGGTGGTCAATAATGTGCTGTCATTCGCTGCAGTGACTACGGTGTTGGCGAGAGGTGCAGAGTATTACAAGGACTTTGGCACCGGCCGTTCACGCGGTACGCTGACCTTACAACTGGCCGGCAATATCAAGCGTGGTGGCCTGGTAGAACTGGCTTTTGGCCATACGCTGCGTGAACTGGTGGAAGACTACGGTGGTGGTACCGCAACGGGAAGGCCCATGCGCGCCATACAGGTAGGTGGGCCGTTAGGTGCTTATTTGCCTGCACCGCAATGGGATGTGAAACTGGATTACGAAGCCTTGGCTGAAATCAAAGCCATGCTGGGTCACGGTGGCATCGTAGTGTTTGATGATGGTGTGGATATGGCGCAGCAAGCGCGGTTCGCCATGGAATTCTGTGCTATCGAGTCCTGCGGTAAATGCACCCCTTGTCGCATTGGCTCAGTGCGAGGCGTAGAGGTTATCGACCTGATCATCGCCAATGACAACCGCGCAGCCAACCGGGATTTGCTGGAAGAGTTGTGCGAAACCATGGAACATGGATCATTGTGCGCCATGGGCGGCTTAACGCCCATGCCCGTGCGCAGCGCGATGCGACATTTTTCCAAAGACTTTGAACGCTGACACCGAGCCTATGATTCTGGCTGCCAAGAGGCTTCAAATTAGTAATAAGCTATTGATCTTTAAGCATCATATTTATAATTTACACGGAATTCTGCCATAATGACCAGCATGAACCAGAACATCATTTTCCAAAGGGCCAATAAAATTGGCGGAGATTTGGGCACCCCCAAACCCTTGCAGATCGGCCTACCGGTCACACTCAGCATTGACGGTAATGAAGTCACCGTTGCGCCAGGCAGTTCGGTAATGCGGGCTGCAGCGATGGCTGGTTGCAGCGTTCCCAAGCTCTGTGCCACCGACAGTCTGGATGCCTTTGGTTCCTGCCGGGTTTGCCTGGTTGAAATCGAAGGTCGTCGCGGCTATCCCGCTTCCTGCACCACGCCGGTTGAAACTGGCATGGTGGTGAAGACCCAGTCCGAAAAACTGCACAAGTTACGCCGCAATGTAGTGGAACTGTATCTGTCCGACCATCCTACAGACTGTCAGCCGACTGGTGAATGCGAACTGCACGATCTCGCTGCCACGCTGGGAGTGAGTCAAATCCGATATGGGAAAACTGGCGACAATCACCTTGAAAGTGCCAAGGATGAATCCAACCCGTATTTCACCTTTGATCCGGCCAGTTGTATCGTTTGCTATCGCTGCGTGCGTGCCTGCAATGATATTCAGGGCACATTTGCATTAACCGTTGATGGCCGTGGTTTTGAATCGAAGATCACCGCCGGTCAAAGTCAGGATTTCATGGATTCCGAATGTGTTTCCTGTGGCGCCTGTGTCAATGCCTGCCCGACCACCGCGCTGACCGAGAAATCGGTACTGGAGCTGGGGCAGCCGGAACGCAGTGTCACCACCACCTGCGCCTATTGTGGCGTAGGTTGTTCCTTCCATGCCGAGATCAAGCCGAATGAAGCCGGTGTTGATACCGTGGTGCGCATGACACCCGACAAGCAAGGACTGGCCAACGAAGGCCATGCCTGCATCAAGGGCCGTTTTGCTTATGGTTACGCGACCCATGAAGACCGCATCATCAAGCCGATGATACGTGACAACATCAATGATCCCTGGCAGGAAGTCAGTTGGAATGGGGCCATACAGTTTGCTGCCGATCGTTTGCGCGGCATCCAGGCTAAATACGGCCCCGACAGCATAGGCGGCATCACTTCTTCACGCTGCACCAATGAGGAAACCTATCTGGTGCAGAAAATGGTCCGTGCGGCCTTTGGTAACAACAACGTCGATACCTGCGCGCGGGTGTGCCATTCACCTACCGGTTATGGCCTGAAAACCACTCTGGGTGAATCGGCTGGAACCCAGGCGTTCAACTCGGTTGCCAAGTCCGATGTCATCATGGTGATGGGTGCTAACCCTACCGATGCGCACCCGGTTTTTGCCTCGCGGATGAAACGCCGGTTGCGCGAGGGGGCCAAGCTGATCGTGGTGGATCCGCGCCGCATTGAGCTGGTGTCGGGCGCACATGTAAAGGCCACGCATCATCTGTCCCTGCGGCCGGGCGGCAATGTGGCGTTTATCAATGCCATGGCACATGTCATTGTTTCTGAAGGGTTGGAAGCCAAAGACTTTATTGCAGGGCGTTGTGAAGATGAGGCCTATCAGAAATGGCGCAAGTTCATCCTGCGTGAAGATAATTCACCGGAAATCACCGAACGTTCTACGGGCATTCCAGCTAATGATTTACGTGCTGCGGCACGCTTGTTTGCTGCGGGTCCCAACTCAGCCATTTATTACGGATTAGGTGTATCAGAACACAGCCAGGGCTCGACCACCGTAATGGGCATTGCCAACCTGGCCATGCTCACCGGCAACCTGGGTCGTGAAGGCGTGGGCGTGAATCCGTTGCGCGGCCAGAACAATGTGCAGGGCTCGTGCGATATGGGTTCCTTCCCACACGAGCTGCCGGGCTACCGCCATGTTTCTGATCCGGCCGTACGTGCCTTGTTTGAAGGTGAGTGGAAGGTGCACTTGCAATCGGAACCCGGCTTGCGCATTCCGAATATGTTTGATGCTTCCATCAGTGGACGTTTCCGCGGCCTGTATTGTCAGGGGGAGGATGTAGCGCAATCGGATCCCAATACCCAGCATGTGGAACATGCTCTGCGCTCACTGGATTGCCTGATCGTGCAGGACATTTTCCTGAACGAAACCGCGCGCTTTGCACATGTGTTCCTGCCTGGTACTTCCTTCCTGGAAAAGGACGGCACCTTTACCAATGCCGAGCGGCGTATTTCGCCGGTACGCAAGGCCATCGCGCCTTTGCCCGGTTACGCCGATTGGGAAGTGACCCAGTTGCTCAGCAATGCCATGGGTTACCCGATGAACTACTCGCATCCGTCCGAGATCATGGATGAGATTGCCCGGCTGACGCCCACTTTTACCGGCGTGAGCTATGAAAAGCTCGATCGCCTCGGCAGTATTCAATGGCCCTGCAATGATGCGGCGCCCGAAGGGACTCCTACAATGCATATTGATGAATTCGTGCGCGGCAAGGGTTACTTTGCCATAACCGGCTTTGTGCCCACCGATGAGCGCACCACGCGGCGTTACCCCTTGTTACTCACCACCGGGCGTATCCTGTCGCAATACAACGTCGGTGCTCAAACCCGTCGCACGGCCAATTCCGAGTTCTATTCCGAAGACGTACTGGAGCTGCATCCCTTTGATGCGGAGGAGCGCGGCATCAACGCCGGCGATTGGTGTGGCATCAGCAGCCGTGCCGGTGAAACCGTGTTGCGCGCCGTGATTACCGACCGGGTGCAGCCCGGCGTGGTCTACACCACTTTTCACTTCCCTTTCAGTGGTGCCAATGTGATCACCACCGATAATTCTGACTGGGCTACCAATTGCCCTGAATACAAGGTGACTGCAGTGCAGGTCATGCGCGTAACCGAGCAATCAGAATGGCAGAAGGAGTACCGGGTTTTTGCCGGGAAGCAGGAAGAGCTGTTGGACCAGGCGCGGGTGTGAATCCATCTGAATGCCGGATTGAAGACATGGATCTGCCATCATGACCTTGGCATGAGTCCGGCATGAACCAGGCTCGTCAGGTTACGGTCAACAATTGGCAGGCTGATGCCATCAGTCGTGGCGATGACCACATCGCGACGGAATGTCCGGTTGCGCTCACCTATAACCGCCTTTCGCATGTGGTTATGATGGTTACGCCGGATGACCTGGAGGATTTCGCGCTGGGCTTCAGCCTGACCGAAGGCATCATTGCTTCGCCGAACGACTTGCTGTCGGCGCGCGTTTTGCCACGTGAGGGTGGTATGGAAGTGGCCATGACGATTACCGAGCCCTGGTTCGATCAACTGGCCACGCAAAGACGTAACCTCGTTGGTCGCACCGGTTGCGGCTTGTGCGGGGCAGAACGTATTGAACAGGCTTTGCGCTACCCCGACCCAGTAACTGATTCGCTGCGGGTCAGCCACACTGCTATTCAGGCAGCTCTGGCCGATTTACAGCAAAATCAGCCCTTGCAAGCGCTGACGGGTGCCAGTCACGGCGCCGCCTGGTGCAGTCTGCAGGGTGAAATCCTGCTGTTGCGCGAGGATGTGGGGCGGCATAACGCGCTGGATAAATTGCTGGGTGCTTTGGCCAAGCGGGCTTTTGATCCGGCATCCGGATTCCTGTTGATTTCCAGCCGCGCCAGCTATGAAATGGTATTTAAAGCGGCCACCATGGGGGTGCAGTTACTGGTGGCGGTGTCGGCACCGACCACTCTGGCGATTGAGTTCGCCGAACGCTGTGGCCTCAGCCTGGTAGGTTTTGCCCGCCCGGGCAGGCACAATGTCTACAGTTTTGAACAACGCATCACTGCCTGATCACAACACCAAGCACAACACCAAGCACAACGACCAAGTACAAAATGACCGGACACGAAATCAATGAACTACAAACCCTGGTCAAGATGGTCAATCAGATTGCCGCCAATTTCAGCTTTCACGATGATGCGGTGGATCAGACCCTGGCTCATTTGCAGCGCTTCTGGGCGCCTGCCCTGAGGCAGCAGATGATCCAACATGTGGCTGCAGGCGGGGAAGGCCTGGATGATCTGGCACTGCAGGCAGCACAACGGCTAACCGCCTGAATACCTCTAACTCAATGGCGAAGCCTGTAGGTGTGATCCTTGCGGGTGGTCGCTCGCGGCGCATGGGCGGAGTGAACAAAGCGCTGCAGGATCTGGCCGGCAAGCCTTTGCTCAGCCATGTGATCACCAGGATGCAACCGCAATGCAGCAGCCTGTATCTTTCGGTTGAAGCAATAGACCCTGTGTGGGAGCGCTTTGGCCTGCCACAAGTTGCTGATATGCAGGCGGGCAGCAATGGGCCGCTGGGGGGTGTTCTGGCAGCGCTTGAAGCCATCAAGCAACCATCGGATTGGTTACTGCTGGTGCCCTGTGATGCACCATTCCTGCCGCTGGAACTGGCTGAGCGATTAAGCCAACACGCACAACAAGAGCAAGCCTTATCTGCCCTGATTTCCTATCAGGATCAGTGGCAACCCACTTTTTCCCTTTGGCACACTGATTTGCTGCCCGCATTGCGAATAGCGGTTGAGCAAGAGGGTCAGCGCGGCTTGAAGGAATTCCTGTCGACGCAGTCACCTGCAGTGCTGGATTGGCCAACGCAGCAGCCTTCTCCCTTTTTCAATATCAACAGCCCTGAAGACCTGGCAGCGACAGCAGCCTTGCTTGACCAGCAAGCCATGCCCATATCATGATCAAGCTAGCCAAAACCGGCATCCGATTCGAAAACTGGAATGACCATGCCTGCAGCAACTGAATTCATCGCCTTGAATATTGCCGTACTCACCTTGTCCGACACCCGCACCAGTGAAAACGACACCTCCGGCGATACGCTGGTGGCCTTGTTGACAGAAGCGGGTCACAAGTTGGCTGCGCGTGAGTTGATTCCAGATGATGTGTACCGCATGCGTGCCGTGGTCTCCAACTGGATTGCTGATCCAACCATTCACGCGGTGATTACCACCGGCGGCACCGGCCTGACGAATCGGGATTCCACGCCCGAAGCTTTGCGGCCGTTGTTTGATCAGCAGATTGACGGGTTCGGCGAGCTTTTTCGCCAGCTTTCCTATCTTGAAGTCGGTTCATCGACCTTGCAGTCGCGCTGCCTGGCCGGACTGGCGAATCGCACCCTGGTTTTTTGCCTGCCGGGTTCCACCGGAGCTTGCCGAACCGGCTGGAATTCCATCCTCAAAGAGCAGTTGGACTCGCGCCACAAACCCTGCAATTTTGTCGGGTTAACCCTGGCTGTCGCAATCCCTGGCCACCAGCTTTGAAGCATGGGCGGTGAAAAAGTCCGGGCTGCAGAGCGGGTTTCTGGTGAGCCGATGCTGACGGTTGCGGAGGCGCACAAGCAGTTGCTGGCTGCCAGGCAGCCTGCATTGCCAATCGAAGAAATTCCCCTTGGCCAAGCATTGGGTCGAGTGCTGGCACTGGATCAATACGCCATATTGGATGTGCCGCCTGCTGATAACAGTGCCATGGATGGTTATGCCTTTCGGCATGCTGATGTTGCAGGATCGGGGCAAAGGAAGCTGGAAATAAGCCAACGGATTGCAGCAGGATATAGTCCCGCAGCGCTTAAAGTCGGCACTGCCGCACGGATTTTCACCGGGGCAGAAATTCCACCAGGCGCGGATACGGTAGTGATGCAGGAAGACTGTGATGCTAGCGAAGAAAAGGTGCACGTTCGGGAATTACCCGAAGCTCTGGCCAATGTGCGTCCGCGTGGTCAGGATATCGCCGCGGGTCAGCTGTTATTGAATGCAGGTCATCGGCTGCGGGCCCAGGATCTGGGATTGCTGGCCTCACAGGGCCTGGCAAAAGTCTCCGTTTATACAAAACTGAAAGTGGCCTTGTTGTCTACCGGTGATGAATTGGTTGAGCCTGGCAAACCTTTGGCGGATGGACAAATCTATAACTCCAACCGCTTTACCCTGATGGGTTTGTTGCAAGGTTGGGGCTTCGAAGTGATCGACCTGGGCATTGCACCCGATCAGCCCGAAAGAATTCAAGCCATGTTGCAGGATGCCGCCAGCAAAGCGGATGTCATCATCAGCTCTGGCGGTGTTTCGGTAGGCGAAGAAGATCATGTCAAAGCCATAGTCGAAAAAATGGGTTCGCTTGATCTGTGGCGCATTGCCATCAAGCCCGGAAAGCCTTTTGCTTTTGGCCGAGTGCTGGGCAAACCCTTTCTCGGCCTGCCGGGTAATCCGGTGTCCGTGTTTGTAACCCTGATCATTATCGGTCGCCCGTTTTTGTTTGCTTGTCAGGGAATGCAGCCAAAAAGCCTGAACTTCAGCCGGGTTACCGCGTTGTTTGAAAAGGCCGGCAGCAGCCGTGAAGACTATCTGCGGGTGCGCTTGAGCGAGCAGGGTGTGGACCTGTACTCAAGCCAGAGCAGTGGCGTGTTGTTATCCACCAGCCACAGCGACGGCTTGGTAAGGCAGCCGCTGGGACGGGACATACGACCCGGTGACAGCGTGGATTTTATTCCCTACGCTCAATTTGGCTAGCGCCAAAGGCCGGGTCGGCGCCGGCAGGCTTTCAGGTAGAATTGACTAAAGCGCGAATAGCCGCTACGGCGTTCACAGGATTCAGCATGACACAGAATAAAGTGGCGCTTATAACGGCAGGTGCCAGCGGCATTGGATTGGCCATTGCCAGGCGTTTTCTGGCGGAAGGTTTGAAGGTGCATGTCTGCGATGTCTTCGCCAATGGCATTAAGGCATTGCCAGAAACACTGCCAGGGGCGACTGGAAGTGTGGCGGACGTGGCAGACATAGATCAGGTAGCCGCACTGTTTGACGATGTCGAGCGCGTCTATGGCCGCCTTGATGTGCTGGTCAACAATGCCGGAATAGCGGGCCCCGTCAGTCGTTTTGAAGACATTAGTCCGCAAGATTGGAATCGCACCATCGAAGTCGACCTGAATGGTGTGTTTTATGTGACACGGCTGGCTATACCCCTGTTAAGGCGAGCCGGCGGCGGGTCCATTATCAATTTGTCGTCTACTGCAGGATTGTTTGGCTGCCCCATGCGCGCACCCTATGTGGCCAGTAAATGGGCCTTGATTGGGGTGACCAAAACCTTAGCCATGGAATTGGGCCCGGAGCAGATTCGGGTTAATGCCATTTGTCCAGGTAGTGTCAACGGCCCCAGAATTGAAGGCGTAATTGAACGGACGGCTGCAAGTAGCGGACAACAAATTGAAGATATCCGTACCTCATGGACTGAGCAGATATCCATGCGCCGCTTTGTTGAGGCTGAAGACATTGCTGCAATGGCCTGGTTTCTGGCTTCCCCAGAGGGGCGTTACGTATCAGGACAATCTTTGGCGGTAGATGGTCATACCGAATCACTCTCCAGTCCTTTGGACTGACAATCTTTAAAAGGGTGTTAACAGGAATCTGAATATGAAAGCAGCATGGTTTGAACAATTTGGTAAAGCGGCGAATGTGCTGCAACTGGGCGAGCAGGAAAAGCCGACAGCGACGGCGGGTGAAGTGCTGGTGCGTTTGCAAGCCAGTGGTATCAATCCCTCCGATGTAAAAAAACGTGGCGGATCCTCGCCGGGCTTGTTGGAACAGGGCTGGGTGATTCCGCACAGCGATGGTGCTGGGATAATCGAAGCGGTAGGTGAAGGCGTGGACGCAAGCCGCATCGGAAAAAGGGTCTGGGTCTACCAGGCGCAACATGGGCGGCGTTTCGGCACCGCGGCCGAGTACGTGAGTATCGACCAGCGCCGCGCCGCAGCTTTACCGAATGCGGCCAGTATGGAGCAAGGTGCCTGTTTGGGAATTCCTGCCATGACGGCACACCGCTGTGTGTTTGCGGATGGTCCGGTTGATGGCTTAACGATACTGGTCACAGGTGGTGCGGGCCGCGTGGGGCATTACGCCATCCAGTGGGCCGCAAAATCGGGCGCGAAGGTGATTGCCACCGCCAGCAATGATGCAGATGCGGCAGCTTGTCGTGAGGCCGGTGCTTTTGCGGTAGTGAACCATCGTGATGCGGAGTGGGCAAAGCAGGTGCTGGATGCCAATCAAGGCACGCGGGTAGATCGCGTGGTGGAAGTGGATTTTGGTGCCAACTTGCCCATGGTGCTGGACCTGTTACGCACCGGCGGTAGCATTGCGACTTACGCCTCCATGACCCAGGCCGAACCGAAGCTGCCTTTTTACCGCATGATGTTTAAGGATATCACTATCCACTTGGTGTTGGTTTATGAAATGCCCGAAGCAGCCAAGCAGCAGGCCATGGACGATATTGAACAATGGCTGGCAGCAGGCCGTCTGCAGCACCGGGTTGCCAAGTTACTGCCGCTGGAGAAGATTGTCGAAGCGCATCAGTACATCGAACAGGCTGCAGTTCGCGGCTGCGTAGTGTTGAGCATTTCATGAATCAGTCAGGAAATCTGAAAGTGAATTTTCATGCCATTTTGTCGAGCCTCTTTTTGATCATGTTGGTCCTGACAATTGCCAGCTGCGGAAAGGCGGCTCCGGAAGTCGTTGCCAATGGTGAAACGCTGCAAGGCCAGTGGGATGATGAAGTGCCAAGCGTGGCGGTTTTTCGCGGCATACCTTTTGCCGCACCCCCAGTGGGTAATTTGCGTTGGCGGGCTCCACAGGCTCATGCAACTCGCTCTGGCACCGTCCGGGCGGTTAACTTCGCAGCGGTCTGCCCGCAGGGCGATTACATCGTGGATTGGTATGCAAAGGTTGCAGCGGCCTACGGTCATGGCCCGGAAGTCGTGCAGCGGCCTGTTGGCGAGAGCGAAGATTGCCTGTACCTGAATGTCTGGACGCCCAATCTGCACCCCGAAACGCCACTGCCGGTTATGGTCTATGTGCATGGCGGAGCCAATCGGGGCGGCTGGTCTTATGAGCCCAATTACCTGGGTGAGCAATTGGCGGCCCGCGGGGTGGTTGTAGTATCGATCGCCTACCGTTTAGGGCCATTGGGTTTCTTTTCTCATCCGGCATTGGGCGATGGAAGTACTGAGGCCGTGGCTAATTTCGGTTTGCTGGATATCGCAGCAGCCTTGACCTGGGCGCGTGAAAATATCAGCCAATTCGGTGGTGCTGCAAATAATGTCACGGCCTTTGGCGAGTCGGCTGGTGCCGGTAACCTGATTGATCTTGCGTTGGCTACCGATCCTGAGGCTGCTCCACTTTTCGATCGTATGATTTCGCAAAGCATCGGCGGCTCAGTCAACCAACGCAGGTCCCTGCTGCAGGAACAGAAACTGGGTAGCAAGCTGGTGGCTGCCGCGGGGCTGGGCGATGCCGCAACTGCGGAGGAGCTGCGCAGCCTGACGCCCCAGGCGTTGATGAAAGCAGGCAAAGAGGCACTGACTGACCACTACTATGATGGCGTGATTGACGGCAGATTACTGGTGCAGCAGCCGGTAAATGGATTGACAGGGTCACAGGCTGCCAGGTTGGAAATCCTGATTGGAACCAATAAGGATGAATGGTTGATGTATGTAGACCCTTCGGCAGGGCAAGCAGAGCTGCAAAACTGGATACTGGAAACAGCGCCGGAGTTCTCTGGTACTTTGCGTGATGCGGTTTCGGATGAACCAGACAGTCGACGTGCTCTGGACCGTCTCATTACCGCGCAACAAATGCTTTGCCCCAGTCGCCTGATTGCAGAAATGGCCAGCGCAGCGGGAGGGGAGGGTTACGTGTACTGGTTTACCCGCCAGCGTGAAGGCCACGGTGACTCATTGAGTGGCGAAACGCTGGGCGTTTACCACGGAGCTGAATTACCTTATGTCTTCAATCAGCATGATGATTGGTTGCCAACCAGCGAAGCAGATCAAGCAGCCACCGACGCGATGATGTCTTACTGGGTGTCTTTTGCTCAGGAAGGTTCGGTGCGCACTGAGGGTTTGCCGGAGTGGCCCATGTACATCGCTTCCAGCCCGTGGGTGATGAAACTGGATGAAAAGCCGGAATTGGTCAGCGTGTCCGATGCCTGGCTATGTCGTTATCTCACACGCCGACTGCCATAAGGCCCTTCGGCTACAGATTAAGGTTGCGAATAGCCCCATGCCGGTGGTGGCAGGGGGATGGCCTCGCCAAGGTCCACGTGCACCTCAAAATGCCTTCCGGGACGGTTGAGTTGGTAGCGCATGGTCAGCTTATCGGGAAAGTCGATGGTCCAGGTATTACTCACTGAAACCTCCAAACCGTTGGTGATAAACAAAGCCTTGCTGGCCTCATCGGCTGGAAAGTTTTGCTGGGTTGCGGATCCAGCATCCAGGCTTCGGCCGCCATAGGGCGAGACTGCAATCCGGGCTGCCGTCCTGATGCAAATGTATGTGTTGGAAATCGATAGACCCGCTATGAAACGTGAGCACCCAGGTGCGGGATCGGTCTGCACCCACCTGCAAGGGCATGCGAATCACTGAATCCTCGCAATCCCGGATATGCACCACCAAAGGGTGGTCCCAGTCTGGGTTTGGTGCACTGTCCTGCATGATCCGGGCTGCGAAGGCTTGGCCGCAATAAGGCTGGAAAGCTTGCATAAACTTAGCTTGGTCCTGGGATGAGTCCCTTGAGGATCCAGTCGCCGATTCGCCTGCCAGCACATTTGCCAATCTATTGGGATGAACATTGAATACCAGCATCGCTGTGCTGATTAACACAATTTGGCGATTCCACCTGATCATGGGTAATCCTCAACAATCAAACAAGTAAACTCAAGCATATTCGTCCGGGTCACAGCCCGGCAGCACCTGCTTTTTTCTAAAGTCAGATTTCCAGCAGCGTTTTCTGCAAAGCTTGCAGGAATCGTGCGCCCTGGACACCGTCCAAAGCACGATGATCACAGGACAAGGTTGCGTTCATGGCCGGAATCATGGGGCCGTCCATTTCCATCAGCAGAGGCCTCACCACGCCCACTGCGAGCATGGCGATTTGTGGTGGATGAATGATGGCGCTGAACTGCGTAATGCCAAACATACCCAGGTTGGAAAGGCTCAGGCTGCCGGGTCGCAAGTCTTCAGGCATTAATTCCTGTCCCCGGGCACGCTCTACCAGTAGCCGCAGTTTGGAGGCAATTTCAGCGGCGTCGGCATCTTCCAGGCCAGCCAGTAAAGGGGCCACCAGTCCTTCGGCTGTATCTACCGCTATATTGATGGCGATGCCTGTCTGGCTATGCAGGCTGTTATAAATAAAATGGGCATTGATGGAAGGTTGTTGCTGGATGGCTCTGACCACCGCCTGAACTATCAAGCAAGTTAGCGGAACGTCCAGCAGTTGCTGGGCATCCAGGGCGGCTCGCATATCCATTTCACGACTGAGATAAAAATGTGGAATGGTTTGCTTGGATGCAACCATTCGTTGCGCCCGGGTCCATTCGCTGCCAGACAGGCGTCTTATGGCAGAATCTGGTTCGCTTCGATTAGGAATTGATACTTCGGCAGTGTGTGTTTCTTCAGTCATTGAATGACTCAGGTTCCTTGGTTCGCCGGATTAACGGAGTTTCTGGTGCAAATCCAAGATTGAGTATACTTCAAGGCTGTTTTCGAAAACCGTCCGGTAAGTTTTTGTGGGCAGTTTTCTGCGGTATAGTTCCCCGCTTGCAACATCCAGGAAAGAATTAGCTCAATGGTTAACCGAATTGTCATTCTGGGCGCAGGCCAGGCCGGGGTTCAGGTAGCCATCGGCTTACGTCAGGGTGGCTTCAATGGTGAAGTGGTCCTGGTGGGCAAGGAAACCCATGTTCCCTATCAGAGGCCGCCCTTGTCCAAGCAGATTCTCAAAAAGGAGTGGGCGGCAGAGCGCTGCCAGTTGCGCCACCTGGAGTTCTATGAGCAACATCAGATCCAGTTGCTGCAGGGTGTGTCTGCCCGGGCCCTGGATGCAGCAAAGCAGCAGATAGTCCTCAGTGATGGCAGTAGCTGGGCCTACTCGGGTCTGGCCATCTGCACCGGCGCCGGGCTGAACCGGTTGCCAGTGCCAGGTGCTGAGCTGGCGGGTGTTTATTACTTACGTGACCTGGACGAAGCGCTGGAGCTCAGCGCCCAACTCCGACAAGGCGCTCGCCTGGCTGTGATTGGTGCCGGTTACATCGGTATGGAAGTGGCTGCATCCGCGCGCAGCCTGGGTTGCGAGGTTACCGTCATCGAAGCGCAGGACGAAATCATGCAGCGTTCTGCTGTGCCGGCTATAGCGTCATATCTCAGGGAGTTTCATGCTCAGCAGGGCGTGCGCATTGTGTTGCGCTCTGGCGTCAAACAGATTCATGGCGATGGGCGCGTGCAGAGCGTTGAGCTGGCAAATGGCGAAACTATTGCAGTTGATGGGGTGATGATCGGTGTCGGCGTTCGGCCGGAGATTGCCTGGCTGGCCGATTCCGCTGTGCAAACCAACCGTGGAGTGAGGGTTGATGGTCATTGCCGCAGCAATATCGAGAACATCTACGCAGCAGGTGATGTAGCTGAACTGGAACATCCCCTGTTGCAAGGCTGGCAAGTGCTGGAGTCGGTGCAGAACGCCGTGAGCCAGGGCAACCTGGTTGCTGCCAATATTCTGGGTGGCGAACAGACTTACACCGAAACACCCTGGTTTTGGTCAGAGCAGTACGATCAACGGCTGCAAATGGCCGGAATACCCCGTAGCGGGGACACACTCATCAGACGCGAACATCCGGCAACTGGCGGATTCAGCTATTTCGCACTTCAAGGTGAAATCATGCACGGGGTACAATCCATCAACGCCGCACGAGACTATATGGTGGGGCGACAATTAATCGGCAAGCAAACCCCTGCCAACCCTGCGCTATTGGCAGATCACACCAGCAATTTGAAGGATTTACTTTGATAACAATAAACGTAACCGACCGGGATGGACAACTGCACCAGGTGCAAGCTCATCCAAACGACAAGCTGATGGAAGTTTTACGCGAATTTGACTGGGGCGTGGCAGCCATTTGTGGTGGTATGTGCTCCTGCGCCACCTGTCATGTCTGGGTTGCTGAAGCCTGGGGTGATAAATTTCCCGCGCGTGAAATGGACGAAGAGGAACTGCTGGAATTTCTGGATGGTTTCAAGCCGGGTTCACGCCTGAGTTGCCAGCTGGAGCTACGTGATCAACATGACGGCCTGGTGCTTGAACTCGCTCCGGACGAGTAGTTATTTTTCAGGAAGTCGATCTGGCTTCCGGTGATTTATTCAACCAGGAAGCGTTCATCCAGCATGCTGTTTCTTTCCGAAATCAGCTCGATTTGCGCCGTCCATTCAACTCCACCGACACCATTGAAGCGTACGTTGCTCTGTGGGCTGTACATGCGAATGTTCTTAGGCAGCACGTATTCCTTGAGTACCGGTTCCAGATTGGGTTCTCCAGGCAGGGTGAAGCTGATGGCGTGATTTTTTGAGCGCAAGTCCTGCTGAAAATCCACTGTGACATCCTGGTTTAGCTTACGTGCGGCAAAACGGGCCATATCCAGTTGTCTGTGAAAATCGGCCACGGCCTTGTTCATTTCACTTCGGCCAGAATCCTGTTGCAGGTTAGGGGCTATAAATGCCACCAATATCAGCAGGAACGCCAAACCAATCAACATTTCCATTACGGTAATGCCATGGTTCTTGCGATGGCATTTAAAGCTCTTGATCGTTTTCATTATTGGCCTCTTATACAAGCTTGCCAATCCCTGGCCGATAAAACTTCAAACGACCAGTGCCTGATCGCTGATATTGAAATATCGCTGGTCCCTTGACGGGCAGTCAGAGCGGATTCCTGGCAGGGTGCGGGCAGTGCCGCAGTGGAATCCGTAATGATTCAATTCCTTTTGATCTTGCTTATTGCGGCAGTGATTCTGCAATGAACAAGCCCCTTGATATCTCCAGAGGCAAACATCCGCAAGTGCGGTGGCGATTTACCTCAAGCGGCATTATAAACAAAAGTGACGTCCTATTCCAGCTACTCAGGCCGTTTGTCGATCATCTTCAACCTTTCATCGCAAATCCATTAAACTGTACTTTGCTGAAAATAACTTGGCCATCATCTTCAGCTTGATGGGTGAACCTGATTGGAGAGCATTGTGAAAAAAATTCTGCTGCTTCTGGTATTGATACCCGTTGTTGCTTGCGCTGCAGCAAAAGAAGTCGATTCCTATCACTGGACAGGTGTTGAGCGTGTTGTAGCTATTGGGGACATACACGGCGATTACGAGAATTACCTGAAAGCTCTGGCAGCAGCCAGCCTGGTGGACAAGAAAGGCAAGTGGGCCGGGGGTGAAACGCACCTGGTGCAAACCGGCGATATCCCGGACAGAGGCGACGACACTCTCAAGATCATCGAACACCTGGACAAACTGGCCAAGCAGGCCCACCGGAAAGGTGGCCAGGTGCATAGCCTGATCGGTAATCACGAAGCGATGAATGTTTATGGTGATTTACGCTATGTCAACAATGGAGAATTCGCTGCCTTTTCAAGCAGGAATTCTGCCAGCCTGCTGGACCGCTATTTCGACCTGTCCATGCAGAATCTGCGGGAGAACAGCCCGGAAAGCTTTTTGGCGCTGCCGGAAAACTACCGTGAAGAGTGGAACAAAACCCATCCGCCGGGTTGGGTGGAGCACCGCATGGCCTGGGATCCTAGATGGAATCCGGAGGGTGACATGATCCGCCGCACACTGCGTTCAAAAGTGGCCATTCAGATCAATGATATGGTTTTCCTGCACGGTGGATTGAGTGGCCGATATTGTCAGAACAGCCTGCAATCTCTGACCGATATGGCCCTGGCCAAGATGCAGAACTTTGAGCATAACAACCCGGGCATACTTGAAGATCCCTATGGCCCTTTGTGGTATCGCGGGCTTGCAGGTCAGGTACCTGAGGCGAGCCCGGAAACGGTTGCAGCCCTGCTGCAGCAGCATCAGGCGAAACATATCGTAGTAGGACACACGCCTACGGGGGGTGCGATTTTTACCCGCTATGACGGCGCTGTGATACAGATTGATACGGGCTTGTCCAAGGCCTACGGGGGCCATCCGGCTTACCTGGAGGCCACGGCTGAAGGATTGTTTGCCGGTTACCCGGAAGGGAAAATTGCGTTGCCAGTCAATGATACGGATCGCTCAGCCTATTTGCAGCAGGTGATTGCAATGTATCCATCTAATGGCGATATAAAGATGCTGCTGGACAAGATTACTACCGATGCAGCAGAGAGTCCCGCGACAGAACCGGATTCAGAACAGACCGGGGAAGCTGCGTCCCCGGCCATGCCAACGGCTCAAATGCCTACTTGCGGCATTTCCCAATGATGTCTTGCTGAAAATCCTTATCGCTTTTAAGGGTTTCAAAAAACTCGCCAACGAACTTGTTGGCGGTTTTGACAGAGCGGGAATTGAGCCTGGTTTCCGCATTAATCAGCCCTATAATGTCCGCTTCCTTGGCTATGTATTCCTGCCGAACGGCTTCCATTTCGGCATTGTGAGCACAAAAGCCCCGGTAGAGTCTTTGCGTTACACTCCTGATGCCGAGAAAATCGTTGGGTACCGCATAGTGGGCATCGACAAAACCTGAAGAATCAAAATCGTAGGGGACTGCCACTACATTCGTACCGCTTTCATCGCCAATCAGGCGCGCGTTGTGGCAGCATTTATCGTCTTTGGGGCCGCTGAGGATTTCAAAGTCGACATTGGCGATCAGGTATTCAAATAAAGCTACCCGCGCGGCTTGCACTTTATCCAGCTTGCTGGGCTTGGTTTCCGCGATATCCAGCTTGCTAAGGTCATTGCGCTTGGCCAGATCTGCCGTGTCTTCGATCAGGAAGCCAAAACGTGGATCTTCGGCTGAATTATTCGAGCTCTCGATATAAGTAATATACAAAGACCTCGCTCGGTAACTCTTTTCTGTGATCTGGTTAAAGAAACGATAAGCCAAATATTCCTTGACGTAATACTGCTCCCAGCGATCACCCTTGTCACAATGTGTGACGAGTTTCAGCTCATCCATTCCGCGAAACGGGGTTCCCTTTACATCTTCTTTGTTAAAGCGCAGCTTGATGGGTGGGTATTTACAGACTACCTGGCGGGTAATGCCGCGTCGCTCAACCGTGATAGGGATGTTATGCGCCTGGCCCAGGCTGTCGGTGAATTGCATGCTGCCAGGGTAGGCGTCCTGCACTCTGGAATTGCGCACGATATCCCGCCACGGGCCACTAATGGAGATAGTGAAAGTTTCGTTGCTGGCAAAAAGCTTTTCCGGTTTAGGGCCGGAATCTTCTTCATTATCCTGAGAGTAGATCGGGCTGGCCCAGAAACAGGTCAGAACTAAAAACACGGTAAAGCCGGTATGGATGAAGCTCCGGAATGGAGCTGCTTTTTGGGTTTGCATGGTTTTTCTCCCGTTTTATCAGGCCCCGCACAGTATATGACAGCTTTTTACGGGCTGCTCAAACTCCTTCTGAAGCTTTCGAAAAAAACTTTCATTGCAAGGCTTCAATGCAGGATTCTGGCGCGTATGGTGCCCGGAACCTTGCGCAATTGACGCAACAATTCAGTTGGATTGCCGGTTTCCAGGTCCATTACCACGTAACCTACTTGCCCGCTGGTATCGAGGTATTGTGATGCAATGTTGACTTTCCTGTCAGCAAAAACCTGGTTGATGTGCTGTAACACGCCTGGCTCATTGCGGTGAATGTGCAGGATGCGGCTGGCATTGTCATGATCCGGCAAACTGACCTGCGGGAAATTTACCGCTGAAACGGTTGAGCCGTTATCACTGTAACGCAGCAATTTACCGGCCACTTCAATGGCGATATTTTCCTGTGCTTCCATGGTGCTGCCGCCTATGTGCGGGGTAAGAATGACCTGATCCATGCCGCGCAGCGGTGATTCAAATATGTCTTTGGTCGACACTGGCTCGGTGGGGAACACGTCTATGGCTGCGCCTGCCAGCTTGCCTGATTTCAAGGCCGCTGCCAGCGCATCAATGTCGACTACCGTGCCGCGACTGGCGTTGATCAAATAGGCCCCGTCACGCATATTGCGGATGAACTTTTTGTCGGCCATAGCACGCGTTTGCTCCGTTTCGGGCACGTGCAGGCTGACGACATGTGATTGCTTCAGCAGATCGGCCAGTTTTGGGCTGTTGATGGCATTGCCCAAGGGCAACTTGTGTTCGATGTCGTAATACAGCACCCGCATGCCCAGGCCTTCCGCCAGGATGCCAAGCTGTGTGCCAATGTGGCCATAGCCGATGATGCCCAGTGTTTTGCCACGGATTTCATGCGAATGGGTGGCGGATTTGAGCCACTCACCGCGGTGTGCTGCCGCACTGCGTTGTGGAATGCCGCGCATCAACATGATGACTTCAGCCAGGGCCAGCTCTGCCACGCTGCGGGTGTTGGAAAAAGGTGCATTGAACACCGGCACGCCTTTCAATTGCGCGGCAGACAGATCCACCTGGTTGGTGCCAATGCAAAAGCAGCCCACGGCCGCCAGCCGGTCTACCGATGCCAGTACCTGCGCATCCAACTGACTGCGCGAGCGGATGCCGAGAAAGTGGATTCCCTTCAGGGCTTTCTTCAACTCGTCACCGGATAGCGCCTGCGACAATAACTCCACCTGGCTGTAGCCACGATCATGAATCATCTGCTTGGCGGAAGGATGGACGCCTTCCAATAGCAGGAACTTTATTTTTTCCTTGCCCAGGGAGTTGTTTCTCGCTTTTTTACTCATATCCTCTTACTCTGCGCCTTGATATTGCCTGCCTGTGCAAGGGCCGAATTGTGCGGGCTTGGTCCATGTAAAGCAACATGGATAACGCAACATTGGCAGAGCAACAAAAGTAAAGCGGCATAAACCAGGCAAGCAGGATTTAAATGTCAGTAGACACTTCCGAAGATGCAGCCATCAAGCTGCAACAGGCCTTTCCCGAACTGGATATTTCCACCGACCCGGCCATACTCCAATCACACGGTCAGGATTGGACGAGGTTCTATCAGCCCGCACCCATGGCGGTGACGTTTCCACGCACGGTAGCCGAAGTCCAACTGCTGGTGCGTTATGCCAATGCAGAAAACATCGCCATCGTTCCCTCCGGCGGTCGTACCGGTTTAAGTGCCGGCGCGGTGGCGAAAAATGGTGAATTAGTCATCTCAATGGACCGCATGCGGCGCATTGGTGAGTTCAATGCGGTGGATCGTTCGGTTACATTGGAAGCCGGGGTGGTAACTGCAAGCCTGCAGAATTTTGCCCGCGAACAAGGGCTGTTTTACCCGGTTTCCTTTGCTTCGGAGGGTTCCAGCCAGATCGGTGGCAATGTAGCCACCAACGCGGGCGGCATCCGCGTGTTGCGCTATGGCCTGACGCGCGATTGGGTTTCCGGGTTGAAGGTAGTAACCGGTGCGGGCGAAATTCTTGAGCTCAACAAAGGCCTGGTCAAGAACGCCAGCGGCTACGACCTGCGCCATCTGTTTATTGGCAGCGAAGGCACGCTGGGCCTAATCGTTGAGGTTACCGCACAGTTGGCCGACCCACCGCCGTCCGGCAAAGTGCTGTTGCTGGGGCTGACCGATATGGACGCCTTGATGAAAGTGTTTGCACTCCTCAATTCTCGCCTGCGGCTTTCTGCCTTTGAGTTTCTCACCGACAAGGCCATGCGGTATGTGCGCGAGGGGCATGATTTGCCCGCTGCCATGGACTTGGAATGCCCTTGGTACGTCGTGAGCGAGTTTGATTGCGCTTCAGAGGCTGAAGAGAATATCGCCCTGGAATGTTTTGCGCACGGCCTGGAGCAGGGTTGGCTGGTAGATGGAGTAATCAGTCAGAACGAAAAGCAGAATGCAGATTTATGGCGCTACCGGGAAGGTATTTCTGAAGCCATCACCCGTTACCGGCCCTACAAGAACGATTTGTCGGTGCGGGTTTCGCGCGTACCTGAATTCCTCAGCCGTATGGATGAGCTCATGACTGGGCTGTGCCCTGATTTTGAAGTGGTTTGGTATGGTCATATCGGCGACGGCAACTTGCATATGAATTTGATTGGCCCGGCTGATTTGGCCCGCGATGAATTTGAGCAGCGCTGCCATGAGATCAGCGAGCAGACCTATGCGTTGACCGAGGCTATGGGCGGCAGTATTTCCGCCGAGCATGGGCTGGGCCTGCTGAAGCAAGAGTGGTTACACCGTGTACGTTCGCCCGAGGAAATCGCGGTGATGCGGGGGTTGAAAGCGGTGTTGGATCCGAAGGGCATTATGAATCCAGGTAAGCTGTTGACCCTGCTGTAGGAGGCCGCTTTTTTGTGCAAGGATGCACTTAGATAGCGACGCACAGGGATGTGCGAGAGCTATCGTCGAACAAGTTCTAAAAATCCTGTAGTTGGGTGGTGCCTATGCCGCGCTCAGACAGCAGAATCGGGATATCATCGATCACCGGGTAAATCACTTTGCCATTCTCGGTGATCAGGGCTTCGCGCAGTTCTTCGCTGACAGCGCCGCCATCAATCTGAACCACTTGGCCAGCCGCAATGGCCCGATCAGTTTTTCCAACCGACTGCGCTGCAAACGCGACAAAGGGCTTTTGCTGAGCGGGCAGCAAAGTATTTCCAGTAATTTTCCGTCTATGCTCATGGCTGTCAGGTGGACATTGGTCCGGTAGCAAATTTCAGGCCCCATTCTACGACACTTTTCTACGACACTTTTCTACGCCACTTTCTACGCCACTTTCTACGCCACTTTCTATGGCAGTCTGTGAGCTGATGTCGCGGCTCCAGATGATCATTTTCATCAACCCGGGCCCATGCTGCTGCTACAATACGCCGCTTTCCCCGGAAGCAACTTGCGGAGGGCGCGGTAATGGACCCCAAAACAAACGACCACGAAACCAAAGATGCCATTCGGGTAGGCATTATCATGGGCTCGCGTTCCGACTGGGACACCATGCGTGCCGCGGCCGAAACCCTTGAAGCCTTGGGCATAGCGCACGAAACCTGCGTGGTGTCAGCCCATCGCACGCCCGATCGCATGTTCAAATATGCTGAGCAAGCTGCTGAACGTGGCCTGCAGGTGATTATTGCCGGTGCCGGCGGTGCAGCACATCTGCCCGGCATGGTGGCAGCCAAAACCTTAGTGCCCGTGCTGGGTGTGCCGGTGCAATCCAAAGCGCTGAGTGGCATGGATTCCTTGTTGTCCATCGTACAAATGCCGGCCGGCATTCCGGTAGGCACATTGGCCATAGGCGTTGCAGGGGCGACCAATGCGGCCTTACTGGCAGCAGCCATTATCGGCAATCACGACTCCCGCGTACGTGCAGCATTGCAGGTCTTTCGTGACGAACGTCGCGATAACGTGCTGGCTAATGCCGATCCATCTCAAGGAGCCTGAAGGCCAATCTGGTGACCCAATCCATGCATACAATTCGCACCGTTGGAATTCTCGGCGGCGGGCAACTGGCACGCATGCTGGCGCTGGCTGGAATTCCGCTGGGCCTGCAATTCCGCTTTCTGGATCCGGCAGCCGATGCTTGTGCCGCAGCGTTGGGCGAGTTGTTGCAGTCGGGCTTTGAAGATGTTGCTGCCGCGACTGAGCTGGGCCAATCAGTAGACGTTGCCACCTATGATTTTGAAAATATACCGGCGGAGAGTGCCAACGCTTTGTTGCAGCACTGTGCGTTGTACCCGGGTGTAGCTGCCTTGCAGCAATGCCAGGACCGGTTGGTGGAAAAGACCCTGTTACAGGATCTGGATATTGCGGTAGCGCCTTTTGCTGCCGTCTCATCGCGTCCGGAATTACTGGCTGCAGTGGAACAACTGGGATTTCCCTGCGTGCTGAAAACCCGTCGGTTGGGCTATGACGGCAAGGGCCAGGCCATCCTGCGCCAGCCGGAAGATCTGGAACGTGGCTGGCAAAAGCTGGGTGGTAACGAGTTGATGCTCGAAGCCTTCGTGGCTTTTGACGCCGAATGCTCACTGGTTTCGGTGTGCAACCAGCAAGGCGAAACCCGCGCCTGGCCGCTAACCCGCAATGTGCACAAAGACGGCGTGCTGATGCTCAGCCATCCCGGTAGCCTGAATGCTGGTTTGCAGGAACAGGCGGAGCAGATTGCCCAACGCTTGCTGAAGCATTTCGACTACGTAGGCGTGATGACCGTGGAGTTTTTTGTGTCCAAAGGGCAACTGATGGTCAATGAGATAGCGCCACGGGTGCACAATTCCGGCCATTGGACCATCGATGCCGCCAGTACCTCGCAATTCGAAAATCATTTGCGGGCGATTTGCGACCTGCCGCTGGGTTCGGTTGAGCAGCAGCGAGCCTGTCTGATGTTCAACTGGATTGGCCGGATTCCGGACTCCGCTGAATTGCTGTCCATCACCGATTTGCATTTGCACGACTACGGCAAAGCAGCCCGCCCGGGCCGCAAGCTGGGACATGCCACTTTGACGGCTACCACTGAGCAGGAATTACAACAACGGAGTACCGCCCTGGCGGGTCAGTTGGGCGGCAACTGGCCTGCTTTGCTGACGCAGATCTGGGCCTGATTCAAGCCACCAAGCCGTCCTCGACATTGCCGAATTATTCCAGACTGCCTGAGGCAGCACCGTCGCCATGACCATCGGCAGTGGGTTCAGCAGGCTCGTCTTGCTTCGCTTTCGCGGTCACTGCGGAGAAGAACTAATGTTTGTTGAATGCCTTTTATTCCGGTCCGCTGCGCTGAGCGTGTTGTGTGCAGCAATGCTAATGGCTTGCTCCAAACCCGCATCGGAAAATGCTCCGGTAGCAGGTGCCAGCGATCAAACCACGGCAACCGTGGCAGAAGCGGCCATCAATTTCTCCATTCCCTTTGAAAAATACACGCTGGATAACGGCCTGGAAGTGATCCTGCATCAGGATCATTCGGACCCGGTGGTGGCGGTCGCTTCGATTTTCCACGTGGGTTCCAATCGCGAGGTTCCGGGGCGGACTGGCTTTGCTCACTTCTTTGAGCATATGTCTTTCAATGATTCGGAAAACGTACCGC
>JAWXBM010000062.1:0-2989 GCA_034440115.1 Lysobacterales bacterium
GGCACGGACCGGATTCTGGGTGCGACGATCGTCGCCCGTCACGCCGGTGAGATGATTAACGAGATCACTCTGGCGATGGTTGCAGGGATCGGTCTGCGCACTCTGGCCCGCGTCATCCACGCCTATCCAACCCAGGGCGAAGCGATCAAGAAGGCGGCGGACGCCTACAGCCGCTCGCGTCTGACGCCGACCATCCTGGCGCTGTCGCGGCGCTGGTTGCAGTGGTAAGCACCCACCAAGGAGACTGATATGAAACTCGACATATCGGTTTGGGGCGCATGGGCGCCAACATGGCACAGCGCTTGCTGCGCGGCGATGCGCAACCCCTTTGGCTGCCTTGAGATCAAAAAAGATTGAGCACCTCCGACGCGCAGGACAATGCCGGCCCGGGCAGCGTGCGCTGGATCGGCGTCGCCGACGCCGCGGCGCTGCGGGAGGCCGCGTACCGGCGCATCCTTGACGCCGCCGCGCGCGCGATTGAACGACGCGGCCGGTTCCTGATCGTACTCGCGGGCGGCAACACACCGCGAGGCATCTACCGAATACTGCGCGCCGCCCACACGGACTGGTCACGATGGCATTTGTATTTTGGAGACGAGCGCTGCCTGCCGGCGGGCGACGCTGAGCGTAACAGCCGAATGGCGGCCGATGCCTGGCTCAATCACGTACCCATACCGCAAGATCAGGTGCACGCGATTCCGGCCGAACTTGGTGCGAGTTCGGCAGCGCTCGTCTATACGAAAACCCTGCGCGGCGTCAACGATTTCGACCTGGTGCTGCTCGGCCTCGGCGAGGACGGCCACACTGCCAGCCTGTTTCCCGGCCACGATTGGGGCGTCGCGGCGAACGCACCAGATGCGTTGGCCGTGTTCAATGCGCCGAAGCCGCCGCCGCAGCGCGTGTCGTTGAGTGCAACGCGCTTGAGCCGCACGCGCGAGTTGCTATTCCTGGTCGCAGGCGAATCCAAGCGCGATGCGCTGAGGCAATGGCACATGGCTGCCGACATTCCCGCCCGCGCCATCCACCCGCAGACCGGAGTCGATGTGCTGGTGGAATCGACGTTTTTGCCCGCTGACCTCAGCTGACCGGCAGTGCGATTCGGGAGATTTTCATAGCGTGTCTTCATCAAGACTGCGTTTCGGCGGCTTAACCGCTGTCGGCCTGCCGCTTTCAATACGGCTGCGTCAGGCCTGCGGCAAGCGGGGCCGATCAGTCCGCGGGCAGAGCATCTGTATGCAAGGTGATACGCTGGATTTCGAGGTCGAAACTCGAACTGGTGTCGTCTCCGTCGGAAGATATCCACAAACCCAGGGTCTCGACCGGCTCGTCGAAGCGGTATGCCATCTCGAACGCTCCGGGCGCTTCGAGAAAAGTAATGCGCGTCTCGTGGAGCAGATCGTTCAGCGGATGCGTGCGCTGAGTTCCCAGCAGATTGGGCTGCTGTACAGTTGCAAGAAAATTGATGCGCCGAACGCCGGTCCCGCGCGGCGCAAGTCGAAACAACTGCTTGATCCAATCGGCCGCGATTTGTCGCTGCAACCAGTTAAGTGTCTGTTCGCCGGCTTCGACAATGCCGAACTTCAGCACAAAATCGTCCGCGCCCTTGTCGCCCTGGGTTGCACCTTCGGGGATTTTCACCTCACCGCTCCAGCGCGCCAGCACGGTGACGCCTGCGAGACGGGTGGGTTTTTCGAGTCCGTATATCAGCGGACTTGCTGAGCTGCGAACGGTGATGTGCAGAGCGCCGTCCTCGACCGAAACCTCGTTGGGCGGGATATTGTTGAAAGTAAGCGTTGTCCACGGTGCAAGGTCATTCACCGGCACTTCAATGGCCACCGCCGGCATGACAATGAGCGACAGGATTAAGGCGACAAACTTCCGCATGAGTGTTCCTTTTCGAGGCAACCGGGAGATCAGAAAGACCGGGGCGGCATCCGAATCATTACCCAACGGGCCGTAATCTGCACTTACACTGGCCGTCGGAGGCACCCCACCGCCTGCGTTCATGCCGCCATCTCCCTGGCGCAGCACAAAATTCCGCATCCAGACATTTTGCACACCCACAATCGCGCTGCTCACGGTGACAACTGTCTCTTGGTTCCCCATATCAAGGATCGTGGGCTGATCAGGGTCGGCCATAGTGTCGTTGCAATCGAACGAGTCTGCAATACATGGAGGATTCCTCGATAAGTGGCGAGACTTATCCAGAAGTACGTATTGCAAATCAAAAAACGCCATTGGAGTATGTAAAGGTTGAGCAGATCAGCCGCTTGCAGGCTTATGCAACAGATACTGCACTGTCTTTTCAGCTATTGATCGTCAACTGGCAAGGAAGAGTCTTCCTTGAATTTCCCTTAAAAGTAACTCGGCACCCGGACAAACATTCTTTGTTCGCGAGGTGCTGAACCGCGTACCAGATCGCCCCTGCAGACACATCCCTGTCATACAGTCTGGGTATCCCCAGGTCGTTGGATCGACGATCCTTTACAACTTGGGCTAAGTGTAGGGAAACAATGTGGGTTGGACACCTGTTAAAAGTGCCGGTTTTTGATTGTAGAAGAACACAATAGACCTGTGTGCTTATCGACAGATAGCTGAGATGACCTGCCTGATTTCTAATTTTGGAAATAGCTAAAAATGGGGGGATTACCGTCTGCAGGGGTTGCAAGGAATCCATCAGGACGAGGCCTTGGACAATTGTGGCTGGAATCGGACCAGCTGCAAGTTACAGCAGCTCTTGTGGTGTAAAGACGCCTCCTACCCATCAAAATCTTTTCATTCTATGGAGTGGGTTCAGGTCCACTTTATTAGAGAATTTTCAAGGGTCGTACCACTAGACAGTCTAGAGCTGGCTATGGTTTTCCTTTTGAATTACATTATTGAAAGCGAACTTGGATTCAACTCGTAAGTGCAACTCTACAAATTTGGTTAGTGGGCAAGCTGCGGTAACATCGTGGCTTTTCTCACCGCCAAGCAAGAGGAGCACAAA
>JAWXBM010000063.1:0-3139 GCA_034440115.1 Lysobacterales bacterium
TCTGACCGCTTTGCCCGTTTGGCCTCGTCTGCGGCAAATTCTTGCTCAGACACAGCGCCCCAGATTGGGCCCGAGTGACGCCCCAACATCCCCCGTGCGGCCATTGATACCGGCTGACCAGCGCCTATGATGAGGTGGTCGAGCACGCGGATTTCAAACAGAGCCAAACAATCAGATAACCGCCGCGTTATGGACTGATCTCCAAGGCTTGGCTCTCCGTTCCCGCTGGGGTGATTGTGTGCAAAGATCACTGCAGCGGCACCGTAGCGCAAGGCTCGCTCTGCCACTACTCGCGGATAGACGGTAGCGGCATCGACCGTGCCCCGGAATAAGTTTTCAAGCTTGATCAGCCGGTGTCCGTTGTCCAGGAAGGCCACTGCAAAAACTTCTTCTGCACGTCCAGCCAGAAATTTCTGGAATAGCGGTATTGCTGATTCTGGAGATCCTACAGCTGATAGACCGTCACGTTTGAATTGCTCGGCCGCAATGGCACCAGCCAGGTCCATTATTTCATCGGCCGTGAGCCCATAGTGTGCAACTTGGTCGTGTACGTTCATGGCAAGGTCGCCAATGTGACCGGTTTCGACTGAAGGCGCTGTTGTTTGATTTCAGATCGACCTGCGTGGTCCGCCTGCACCACGTCAAGCAATCTGACAATGCACCATCCGGCGTCATGGATGGTGCGGTCTCGGATCGCTTCAGTATCAGCGGCTTGAATCAGATCAGCAATTGCGTGCGCCATGTTCAACGCGGTATCGGCTTCGAGGTCTTTCATGGTCGTTTCTCCTGGTTACCGACCACTCCGGATAGAGTGGCCTGGAAGGTAGAAACCTGTTTGGACAGGCCCCAGACCTTACGGTATCCGGGATTCCAGGCCATAGCGTGGGCAAAACAAAGCCGCCAATAACGGAGGCGGCTCATTGCCCGCCAAAGAGGTTTCTACGCCTCACGACTAGAATACGCCTGGCAAGGGGCTCTTGCAAACGCATCGTTTAAGCTGGTGGAGTTTCCAAATATTCATCAGCCATTTAGCGCATCGGAAATAGTTATCACCTGGTTTGTTTCCGGGTGATTTCACCGCTTGCCATGATTCACTAGTTTTTATCCATCAAAAATGTGAGATACCGATCGAACTCCGTGGCGGCATCCTGGCCAACTTGTGCTAACGCCAGATTTTCAACCACTGCATCACCTGCCATGTGTGCAACCGATGGCCCATACAATCGCCTGATCTGTTCTTTCTTTGGGTTCGATTGCATCTTTGTACCCAGTATTCGCTTGAAAACTTTGGGGCCGTTGATGTCCGCAATGAATCCGCGATTGACCAATTTGCGGCCGCTGGTTTTGCGGACCAATACCGTGGCGCCCGTGCGGCGTCCCCGCTTGCCAGATACCGACTTAGTTTTCGCACCGAACTTGTCCAGGCCGATCACGCGGCCGGTGTAGACCAGCATTCTCAGCTGAGGCAGCCGCTTGAGCGTCACGGCCTTGGAGATATCCCCGGCCTTGACACTGTAATGCACACGAATTTCTTTCGATATCCGGGTGCGCAGCTTGGTTGCTGCCACCTGCATGGCTTGTTCAAACGCTTTGTTCACCAATTGAGGGTCGAACTTTTGGCGCAGCTCGTCTAGTCCTTTCATTTCGTAAGTAAACATAAAATCACCTCCTACATGCTTGCGGTGTTATCTCCAGGTAATGCGAGATTTCACCATGGGGTAGCCAGCACGGCTACGCGTTGGTACCGCTGGCTTTTCAGCTTCGGCGGGTTTCTTCTTTGCCGCCTTCTTTTTTCGTCATGTAAACAACAACCTGGCTTTCTGGAAAATTTTATAAATAGTGGAATTTCGAGCTGTCCACTACCCGTTATCCTGGATTCTAGGGAAGGACCCAAAAACATTTTGAGCAGGTGGCCGGTGTGTGATCCGGCCACCTCGCCTGCTCGCTAACCCAGAAGCCGGTTAGTTCGCTGGCCCGAATCCAACATAGTTGGTGCGTGTTTTTCTCCATCGTTAACCAACGCATTGCGCTGGTGGCGCACCATTTTCGCGATGTTTTCGGGGTAGGTGATATTTCCGATTTTGTGGTCCAACCAGCCCAGGCAGGCCGCGAGTCTGTCGAATTGATCCGGGGGCATCGTTGGTGAATCAAGCCCGCCTTGTATGCCGATTGCGCGCTGAGCCGAAATTTCCTCTTTCAGCAGCGTAAGGCCGTGCACCGCGGCGGCGCTGGCTTCAAGCGCTCGTTCGGTGGCTTCAAGCGCTTTTGGCAGCTTCAGCAGCGCCGCCGCGGTGCGGTCCAAACTTTCCTCGGCTTGTGCCGCGGCCGATCTTTTTCGAAGGGCGTCCCGTTGGGCAACCAGCGAGTTTTCCTCAGCTCCCAGCAGTTCCAGTTCTTGGTCGAGGGCGATGAGCTCTTGCGGGCTGCCGACTTCTGCAATTCGCTGGCGTTCGGCTGGCCACCGGCCGGATGCGTTTGTGTCGTTATCAATTAGACCGACGCGGGTTCTGATTTCTTCAATGCGATTTCCGGCCGCGCGTATTTGGTCCTCGCAGTCGGAATGGGTGAGGGCGCTTGGCTTGCTCAGCAGTTTGGCAATTCTTTGTTGGATGTTCGTCATGGTTGAGTTTCCTCTAGGCTTGGTTGTAACGGTAGGCCGCATTCACGGCAGGGTGTAGCAAACCGCCGGGCTATTGGCGGGTGATGATTGAGGGCATGGCATGAACCACAACGCCAGATGGTCGATAGCGGCCATTCGATTTTTCCGCCGCAGGTGGCAATCTGGCTAACCCGCGAGCGGGTTGATTGTCTTATCGCGCTTTCTCTGCGCTCTCCCTCGTAAAGCGCTTCAAGGGCAATGCCAGCTTCATTGGCTGGAATGCCGGGCATCTGCGAGCTCGGAGATTCGAGGGCCTCAGTCATTCCAGGTATCAGCATGGCGGTAGGCGCGGCGTCTGTTCTCAGGTTGGCACGATGCGGTTCCATCATTCGGCGTTGCGCATCCACAGCAGCCAGGGCTGTCTTTAAAAGATTCGGTGGTGGGCTGGGTGTGTTGTCCGGTAGTCCTATGATGGCGGTCACAAGCCCAAGATTCAGGCACTGTTGAGCATTCAACCGGCTTTCATTTTTCATCAACTCA
>JAWXBM010000064.1:0-47229 GCA_034440115.1 Lysobacterales bacterium
GATGAAAAGCCCATCGAGGTCATACTCGCCCGTCTCCTCGATCTCGCTGCGCTCGATGTGGACGTAATCGAGCGTGATCTTTTTCTGCTTCACGAGCTTTTCGAGATCGAAGCCGAGCGAGCGGACATTGGCCGCCAGCTCCGCTGCATTTTCCTCGAACATCATGAACACGCCCGGCTCGCCAAACTCCACCGCTCCGCGCACGAGGAATTCGATGGACAGCATCGTCTTCCCGCAGCCCGCGCTCCCGCACACGAGCGTCGGCCGCCCGGTGGGCAGCCCGCCGCCGGTGATTTCGTCCAGGCCGGTGATGCCGGTGGGGGCTTTGAGGAGACCGGGTGTCGCGCGCGGGCTTATCTGTTTGTTCATGGCTGGGACAAATCCTCTCTTGGTAACTCCGGACAAGGTCGAATTTGGGCGGAACCCGCCTGGCCAACAGGGTCCTGGTTCATGAGCCCCTGCCCCTGCAGGTCGTCGATGAGCGCCCGATCTAAGCCGCCATCGTAGCAGGAAAAATAGGTTCGGCAAATCCAAAGTGATCCTGGCCAGATGCTTGATCAGCCAAGCTGGTACGGACGGCAGGAGCGGTGCGGTGCGGGCAGGCCCAGATCCAATTCAGGCGACTTCTGGCGGCCTGCCCACTTGTCTGAAGTCCAATTGGATGTTCAGTTGTGATTCGATCCTCGCCATTAAAAAAACACGTCTGGAGGTTATTGCTACGTTGTGTGAGGTGGTGTGGAATACCTGGCGGGGCGAGCCTTGCTGGCCTCCTGTGCTGCCAGTTTCAGAGCAGCACGCAAGGCGGGTAACAGCACCGCCATATCTTCTTTCGGATAAATGTCGAAACTGATGCACAATTCACCCTGTTCGTAATTAATGTCAAGATGATTGGAATAGTCCCTCAGTAAGCCTTGCAATTCCTCGTTGTCAGCCTGTGAGATCGCCATTATCTTCTTGATTTTATTCTCGGCAGCGGCCGCCACGATGCGTTTAAGCAGACGTTTGCCAACGCCCTTTTGTTGCCAACAGTCAACTACCACGATGGCCAGCTCGGCAACCTCTGGTTGATCCTTCAGCCGGACGTAACGTGCCACACCGACCCCGCTGGGCGAGGAGCTTGTGCCATCATAATGGCTGGCCACGATCGCATAGTGGTTCACACCGTCGCATTCCGTGAAGTATTGCAGCTCCTTTTCAGAAAGACGCATTTTGGGAGCAAAAAAACGTTTGCGCCGGTCTGGCGCACACAACTTATAAACTGCCTAACCTGGCTTCTGGCGCGTCGTCAGGCAGCCTCACCAGACGCAACACCTTGCCTCTTGCATTGACGGTGCAGTCCATACGGGCTGCCACTGCGCTTTGATCCATCGTGTAAGCATCCAGGCTGAAGGTGTTTGATACCCCGAGCTGACGATTGGAACGTGGGTTTTGCTCGCTGCGGTGGGCCAGTATCGGACTACCATGCGAAGTTATGGGGTCAGAGTAAAGGGACAGAGTGGACTCCATAACTAATCTCTGGAATTTCGGTCACGCACCCTTGAGCCACTCTGGTTTGCACGTTCACTTTTGCCTGCAGCCTGCCGTGATTCGGCGCGTTGGCTTTGCGCGGCACGCTCCGGTTTCGATGCCCGTTGTGCCGATGCACGATCAACCGTTGCCTGGCGAACTGGCGCCGCTTCGCGAGGAGGAGGTGCCTGATGTTGCGGCTCCGCCTGGCGTGGAGCGGCACGTGGAGCAGCAAGCGGCTTTTGTGAACGCTGTGGCGCTGCTGCGGCATAACGGGTTTCCCGCTTGGGGCTGGCGTCTGCGGCTGGGCTGGTTACCCGACGATCGCGGGCCTCCGTAACTGCATGAGATCCCCGTGCCGGGTTGGTGTTTTGACCGCGCCGTTCAACCACTGGCTGTCCGGCAGGAGCCGGCAGAACAGAACGGTTTGATTTCTCTTGCTTGGTGCTGCGCGGCGCAGCCGGTTGCGGGTTTGATCTATTTGTTGAGCGGCGGGATATGCCGGAATTCGCCAGGTCTTGACCCACCCGCTCGGCAGTCCGCCCGGTGGTCCGCCCGGTGGTCCGCTCTGGGGCTGTCCGTCCATTATCACGGACAGAATCCAGCGGGGCTGAGCGTCGAGCTGAATTGGAATCCCCTGAATCGAAATTTCTCAGGCGCTTCTTACCGTCTCGTACCGTGTTGTCGGCCAGTGTATCGACCTGTGTATCGACCAATGTATCGACATGGGCGGTTGAGCGGTCGCGATTTCCAGCGCCATTGCCAGAACGGTTCCTCTCGCGTGCCGTATCGGCGCCGGATTGATCCCGCGAACGATCGCCCCGCAGGGGCCTATCGGCGTTGTTGTCCGCGTTGTTATTCCGGTGGTTATCGGCGTTGTCAACCAATCGCGTCCGTTGCTGGTCAGCCCAGTCCCGCTGCTTGCCCCTGACTTGTGCGGTGCGGACAGGTGCCGAATGATCGCGACTGTGACTGTCGTCACGCTTGCTGAAGCGATCCTCATTTACATCACCGCGGTAGCTGACACCGCGACGATGCTGCGAGCTGTGCTGCCAGCGATTCGCTCCATCGTAGTGCGCCATGTGGTGACCGGGGCGGTAGCCACCGTGGCCGTTTCCATGACCATAATTCGGGTAGCGATCGTGGTAATAGTGATCCACCACCACCACGTGTCGGCTGGGCCAAAAGAACGAGCTGAAGAAGAAGGACGGTTGAACGTGAAAACCGACACCCCAGTGAAAGCCGAGGTTCACGGAGAATCCGGGCGGATGGTGCCAATATACCGGTGGATAAAGAGCATAACGCCAGGGGCCGTAAACAACGCGGGGGTCGTAGTAAGGCACATAAACCACCTGGGGCTGAGCAGGTTCGATATAGATGTACCTGGTTTCGCGTACCACATTCACCTGCGCGTTGCTCTGCAACTGGCCGTTATTGTAAGCCTGGTTACGCAAGTACTGGATCGTGTCAGTGACTTCCCCTTCCTGCACCAGGAAAGCGTCGCCAAGACCCTGAGTCCAGCCTAAGTCCTGGTCCATTCTGTCCAGCAGTTCCGGGAAGGCAACGAGTGCCTTGACGCTCGGGTCCCAGTCCTGGTTTTCCACCATGGCAACCGCATCCTGACCACTGTAACCCGGGTTGTTGCGGGACCAGCGTGCTGCCTGGACGACTTCCAGGGGGTAAGTTGCGGCAATTAACACATGCGAGAGGACCGTATCCGGGTACAGCGCGATGGGCGCGAGCATCTGGTCGAGCTCAGCCTGGCTGTAAACTTCCGTTTGCTGAGCTGTGACAGGAGCAGAAATAAGCCCTGCCAGCCCAATGAACGTTGCAAAAATCAGTGTGTTGAGGGATTTCATGATATTCACCTCCAAGCGGCAAAGTGGCCTCGACACTGCCTTTATACCGAAGTCATCCTGTGCCGGAGCTGAACAGAATCGATTTAAATTATGGAGTCAGTGTGTTGTGTCACCCCATGACCTCTACCCGGGCCTGGACTTGAACTTCGGCAGTAACGAAAAACAACGTCATCCCGCTTGGCTCAGGGAACAGGTGCACCGACTCCGAAATTGATGCCCCATGCCCTTCTTTACTCTGTCCCTTTGATCTGTCCCTTTACTCTGTCCGTTTACTCTGACCCCATCATTATTAAACGTCCCGGTTCTTTTCGAGTCGGCGTTGCAGTTGCTCGAGAATCCTGGGGCCGCGTCCGGGAATGCTCCATGGGCAAACGGTAATGCAAATACCGCAACCGAAGTGTTCGTTGAAAAACGGGATGCACTTGTCGAAGTCGACGTACCATTTTTCCTCGCCGCGTACCTGCACTTTCTCCGGCATGATCGCGTCCGGCGGGCAGGCGTTGGAGCACACCTGACAACGCGTGCAGAAGTCGTCTACGCCGTAGCTTTCCCTGGGCGTGGGTGCCAGTGGCAGATCCGTCAATACAGCCGCAAGCCGAAACGAGGAACCATATTCCTTGTTGATGATGGAACCGTGCTTGCCCAGTTCACCAAATCCGCATTCGATGGCCGGTGGAATCATCAACAGGGAGCCAGCCATGGGCCCGGCGAACATACCGGCATCCCAACCACGCTCCCGTATCCAGGCCGCGATGTCCTTGGTCGCCTTGGTAGCCCGGCCATACTGGCGTACCACTTCTGCGCCTGCCTCCGGCTCAGGAGCCAATTTCATTTGCTCGTAATCATGGGCAACACCGATCATCACCACCCAGTCGTAGTCGATATTCTCCCCGGCGAAGGTCCATTCCGGGCGGAAGGCGGTGACACCGAACAATTCCATGTCCAGCGAGGCGGCATAAGCCTGCAACTGCGCCAGGGATTCTTCGGGTGACTGCTGCAGGGGCTCGCCGCTGACCGGGCCGACTTCCAGGTCAAGGAATATTTGGCGCTGCGCGCGTGCATCTTTGATGGCCGCATTGTCGGGTTCCTGGGTGTAGAACCACTTTTGCAATGCGCCGTGGGGAATGATTTCGGGATCATGCCAATAGACCCGGTCAGGCCGGCGGAATTGCTTCTCTCCCAGGCCGTTGATCTGGTTGCCGGACACCTCGGGTACCAACGCAAGTTGTTCCGGGTTCGGTGTGTACGGTTTATAAGGTGACTTTGCCATGCTTCATGCCTGTTGGGAGCCTTCTATCATGCCATCAAATTCAGTGGTCGTTACAACTGTGCGGGTCGCGCGCATGCGTCAACGCCCGAATACCGGCAGGATGCCGATGGTGGCCAGCAACTGAACTACTGCGATGCCTGCTCCATACAGCAGCAGAAAATTCAACAGGACATTGCCGCCCCACACTCGAAACAAGGGGGTGCCAAGCGAACGTCGGCTGACCTGTGCCGCCCTGGCTGGAATGATGATGGCAAATACCGTTGCTGCCAGGCCGGCGAAACCGATGGCAAAGATGAATCCGTTGGGAAAAACCAGGCTGGCAAGGGTGGGGGGAAGAAAGGTGACGGCAGTGGACTTCAGCCGCCCAGCGTAGCCATCGTCGAATTTGAACTTGTCGGCAATGTAGTCGAACAGGCCCAGCGCACCGCCCAGGAAGGAGGAGACCACGGCGAGGTTGGCAAATGTATTCAGCACCACCAGTACTAGCGCATCTTTTTGATGACTGCTGATGGCAGCCACCATGGTACCGATATTGCCCCCTTGCGCCACGATAGGCCGGAACTCGTCACGCGGTATCTGGCCCAGCGTGACCACCTGCCAGGTGACGTAGGTAGCCAGCGCGATCAGGGTGCCGTATACCAGGCAAAGCCAGACCCGTTTCGGGTCCTTGCCGTAGTATTTCACCAGGCTCGGCACATTGGTGTGGAAACCGAATGAGGTCAGGTACACCGGCAAAGCGGCCAGCGAGTAAACCATGTACTCGGGTTTGATATCCAACAGCAGTGCAGGCTGCACTCCTTTCACCAGGTGCAGAATGGACCAGGCAAAGCTGATGACCATCCCGGCTACCAGCAGGCTGGTAATGCGGCTGACCATGGCAGTGCCCAGCCAGACGATCAGCGCTATGAGCAAGGCGAACAAGAACCCTGAAACCCTCGGTGGCAGCTCCAGGCCGGTGGCTGAAAACAGAGTCTGGGACATGATGGAACCGCCACCGCTGATAAAGGCATAGCTCAGGATGTACAGCACGAACACCAGCGTCAAATTGTTCAACAGGTTCCAGCGTGGCCCCAGCACCTGGCCAATAAACGTATCGAAACTGGTGCCCGGCGCGAAGTTCAGGTTGGTTTCCAGCACCAGCAGGCCAGAGTGCAACATGCAGAACCAGGTCAAAAGCAGGCAAAGCAGCGACCAGGTAAAGCCCATACCGGCGGAAACCACCGGCAGGGAGAACATGCCTGCCCCGATCACCGTACCGGCAATGATGGCAGTGCCGCCAACGAGGCTGGGGCGCTTGACTGTGGCCTGCTGCTGCGGCAGTGGTGACTGGGTATTCAGTGTTGTTTCCCCTACTGGTGTGAAAAGGTCATTGCAGCGCCAGAACATTCGCCAGCCACGGGAACAGGCCCATGCTGAGTACATCCGTTGCGGTCGTCAGAATAATACTCGAAGTCATCGTCAGCAACACCTCAAGCTCGGGCCAATTCCCAAACCCAAATCCAAATCCCCGGCAGAGCTTTTAACTCTGACCCCGATTATTCCGCGGCTTCCTCGCGTCTCTGCTGACGAATGATAGCTTCCTGGCGGGCGTCTTCAATGGTCAACAAAACGTTGTCTACATCGGCGGCGGTTTCGTCAAATACAAACAGACCCGTCAGGACGCTATCGGGCTTCAGCTTACCCTGCTGGTACAGAGCCCACATTTCTTCGCCAAAATGCGTGGTCTGTAATTCCGGCGCAAATCGGGCCAGGCTGTTTCTGATGTTGTGCACATCCCGCAACAGCATAGCGCGCGCGGCATTGTTACCCGCGGCACTGACCACTTGCGGGAGATCAATAATCACCGGACCATTCGCCGCCAGCAGCACGTTGTATTCCGAAAGGTCGCCGTGAATCATACCCAGGCAGAGCATGCGCACCACATCACGCATCAGGGCGGCATGATGGCTGCGCGCTTCTTCCGCAGTGAGCTCCACCTCACCCAGACGCTGGGCGCTGTGGCCGCTGCTGTCGGTGATCAGTTCCATCAGCAACACGCCGTGAAAATATCCCTGCGGAATGGGCACACGCACTCCCGCATCGGCCAGTTGATACAGGGCATCCGCTTCGGCGCTTTTCCAGGCAGCTTCCTGTTCTTCCCGGCCGAACTTTGTGGCCTTGTTCATGGCTCGCGCCTGCCGGCTACCACGCGTTTTACGGCCTTCCTGGTAATGCACGCGGTTCTGGAAGCTGCGTTGCTCCGAATCTTTATACACCTTGGCACATAACACGCCTGTCCCACGGCGCACCACATAAACAGCAGCTTCTTTGCCGCTTTGGAGCGGCCGCATGACAGCGTCGATGATGCCGTCGTCAATCAGGGGCTGCAGGGCCTTGGGAGTTTTCATTCAATTTCTTATATCAATGGTGTGTTGGGGCATTATCGGTCATTTGCTGGCGCTTTATCGGGTTCTCGGATTGGCCATTCAGATATTCTTCAGCCTGACCTTTCTGCTAGAGTGCTATCAGTATTTGCTGCGCTTCCCATTCACCATTGAAGGAAATCCATGTCTACCTTGCCAAGTTCCGTTTCCATGTACCACGCCAGTGTTCCCGTTTTCAGGCAGATGCTGTTGGCCCTCAGTGATGTGTTGGGCAAAGCGGAAGCGTACGGTGAAGCCAAAAAAGTCGATCAGCTTGTGCTGCTGCAAAGTCGACTTGCGCTCGACATGTTCCCTTTGGTGCGCCAGGTGCAGATCGCCTGTGATTTTGCCAAAAGTGTTGCCGCCCGTTTGACTGCAGTTGAAGTTCCGGCCTATGACGACAGCGAGCAGGACATTGCCGGGCTGCAGACACGCATCGTCAGCACGGTGGCTTTTCTTGACGGCTTGAGCGAGACGCAGTTTGATGGCAGCGAAGCTCTGGAAATTGTTTTACGTCCAGGCACTCCAAAAGAGAAGACACTCACCGCTAGGGCTTACCTGCTGAATTACGGACTGCCACAGTTTTTCTTCCATGTCACCACCGCCTATAACCTGCTGCGGCACAACGGTGTGGAAATCGGCAAAAAGGACTACATGGGCAGCTATTAGCGCTGGCCAGCCAGACCCCAGACCAGGCAGGCTGCGTTTAAATCAGAGAGAGTGAGGGTATTTCAGAACCAAGGCTATGCGGCCAGCTGACAAGGATATTAAGGTGATTCGAACCCATCTGCGAATATCAACTCGTTGTCATCATCCTGGTTGATTACATTGACATCGTCTGGATCAATCCCGGAGTATTTCAAATCCTGGCTAATAGCGGCTGCGGTGATGATGGTGTAGCCGATGGCGCCATCTTTCACGCCGTCATCCTGGCCGGTGATGGTCAACAATTTTGCTTCGAACCAGGCCGCAGCTGTAAAGCTCACGCTGGCAGGGGCCGCCAGGCCTTCCGACGGGTCGCTGCTGCTCAGCTCAATGGTGACATCGTGGGTTGGTTCACTATCCAACTCGATAGTGAAAGTAGCTGTAGTGCCGATCTCGCCTGTATCTCCTGATGCCAAGGAGACCTCAATACCTGCAGTGTCATCATCCAGGTTGGTGACGCTCACATCAGCGGGGTTTATGCCCTGGTAGTTTGAATCCGCGCTGGTAGCCGCTGCAGTGATGATGGAGTAAATCACATCACCATCATCGATATCGTCGTTAACTCCGGTGACGGTCACGACTTGGGGTGTTGCCCAATTAGCGTTGGTGAAAACCAGGTTGAGTTGAGTGACGGTGCCTTCAGTGATGTCATTACTGCTCAGGCCGATATTCACATCGGCACTGGGCTGTGTATTTAACACCACGCTGAATGTCGCAGTTCCGGCTGCTTCCGTTGTGTTGTCGGAGATCGTGCTGACAGTAAGGTCAGGAGGGGGTGGAGCAGGAGTCACGGTGGTGTTATCACTGGCGCTGTTATTGGCACTGTTTTGTAAATTGGCGGGTAACACCAGGTTGGCAGTGTTAGTGAGAGTTCCGGTAAATGCTGCACTAATGATAGCGCTCACACTAAAGCTCACCGAAGCGCCCTGGGGGATAGTCACGGTGGTATTGATGTTTCCTGCACCATTGGCGACAGCACAAGTTGCACCAGCTAATCCGGCACAGGTCCAGATCACGCCTTGCAGGGCAGCAGCCATGGTATCTGTGACGCCTAAATTAACAGCCGTCAGGTCCGCCAGACTGTTGTTTTGTATCGTGATGGTATAGCTCGTGGCAGAGTCGGCGCTGATACTGCTAACACTATCGGTCTTGCTGATGGCCAGATTGACATGAGCACGCCAGCCCAGATCCAGCATGAGGTGGTTGGACAGGCGACGCCGGTTTACGCTGGTGAGGCTGGGCTCCATGATTTCGTTCGGCGTAAGGGCTGAATCAAAGTGACTGACTGACGAGCCCGGTTGCAATGGATTCGGAGCATTCATAAGCACCCGGTTACTGGTGCCGTGCCGGCCTGCTGTCAACAAGCCTGAAACGGCATTTACAGAGCTGCCATTCCAGGTCAGATTGCCGGTATCTATTGTCGAGGCCACACGCTCAGGGTTTGTCAGGGCCGTCCATAATGTCGGGGAGGGTGTTTCATCCAGCAGGTGCTGCGTATAGCTGTCGTTGCGATTGCCGCTTCCCAACGCCCCGGTGGTCAGGTTCACCAGTGAGAATACGCCGACACCGTGGCCGATTTCATGCACCACGGTGTCAAAAAATGAAATGGTATTTGCTGGTGCAGCCGCTCCAATAACATAAGACCAGGGTCGATTGTTGAGGCAATTGGGCTGACCAATATCCTGATTAAAATTGGCGTTGATGTCCGGGCCGCCCGGGTCCAGGTCAGAACCGCTCAGGGAACTGGCCAGGGCTGCGGGATACCAGGTATTGCTTAGCGGTGCACCGCTAAAGTCCCGAAAAATACTGGCAGCTCCCGCTGATCCCAACACGGCGGAACTGGCATTACAATTCAGCGAAGTCATCTGTGCTGACACCACGATGGAAACCGGGCTGACCAGCAATGCTCCCCAGGTATCGGCTGCGGCCTGGAATACCGCCATACGCTGTGCCCCCAGAGTGGTAGCGGGATTGCCGGTAACCGGTGCGACTACGGTGGTGTCGTTGAAACCCTGACCCGGGCTATTGATATTCGTGACCACGAAAGTCGCCGCAAAAGCACTTTCATGTGACAGGCCCAGAGCCAGAGTCAAGAGAATCGAGCACAGCCAGAGTAGACTGCAGCCTGGCTTATGGTTCGTCAAGCTGGCCATCCTGGCCATTTTCTTCATGACATGTGACCAGTTTTCCATCGGTCACTTTTGCCTTCAGGGGCGTCATATAGCGATCGTCCAGACGTATCATGGTTGACCCGTCAGGCCGGCTTACTTCAACCAGGTCGGGCCTTGATTGTGTCGTCGTGTCTGGTGCTGGAGCGCTGCCGGGTGGTGGTTGATCAGTTAATTCACCGGTTTCCGGGTCGATGTAGGCTGTCAGCTCACTCTGGCCCGGCGCAGGACCCGATAATTCAGATTGTGGGGTGGCCTGTACGTGCTCTGTGGAATCGCCTTGGGTTTCAGTTTGATGATCAAGCTGATTTTTTGGCGGTGAACAAGCGTCTGTTGCTGCAACAGCGGAAAATTCCGGTGCCGCAACCAGCAGTACGGCCACAAAAAATAGAATGAGGGTTACGCGGATTTTCATGGATTCCTTTCCATCTATTCTGGCTTTGAATGGCGCACTGAGCTGTCGTGCTCTTTGTCCAGTGTCGATGCTGGATTCATTCACCCTGCTTATTCAGCTGGATCATCAATCGCTGAGCGATGGCAACGACAGCTGATACTGCATTAATAGTGAATCTTATAGAAGAATGAGTATTATTACAAAGCTAATATCAATGACTTAAGTGTAATGATCTGCCTGCTGTAAGCAGGCAGTGGGGGCAGGAAGATTGGCCAGGGTTTGGCTTAGCGAACTACCTTTAAAAAGTGCACTGGGGAAAGTGCACTGGGGATTGACAACTTCGGAGCGTTCAACGTGCCCAAGACAGAAGTCTGCCCTGAATCGGCTCTGTTTCATGTCAATTTCCAAACTCGAGACCAAGAAAGTCACACCACTCCCAAGTCGGGAACAGCAAGCAGATTGATGGGTTGGGCTCAATCATTCAATCAAACAACCCCGTTGGCGGGGCCCGGCATTGAGGCAACACGGCTGTGACAGCTTTCTCGTCCAGATGATTGAGTATCTGGTTGATCACTGCAGGATCTTCTCGGCAATTGTTCCCGACATTGCCCTACCTCTCACATCCATGTGGTCGAATACTGGCAATTATCTTGACGGCACCACCACATTGTTTGCAGGTTTCGATATACCCCAGGGCACCCTCTCTTGATGGTGCTGCCGGCAGGCAGCGTGATGCCTATCGCTAAACAAGAGTACACTGCCGGTGTGTCTGGCCGGTTTGACGGATTTTGGTGCTCGCCGCGTCCAATCCTTCAGTCTATTATTTTTCAACGTACTGGGAGCATTGCCATGAGTACTGTTTTAACCCGAACTTTGAAATTCAGTTTCACAATCAGCTTGCTGTTTCTTGCTTTTACCGCATCAGCGGCATCGAACATGTATTTACAAATTACCGATGCAAAGGGTGAGTCCCAGACTATCGCCTGCGCAAGCGATACGTGCAAAGTTGATAATTTAGCGGCTGGAGAATACCAAGCGGTGTTGTGCGATGCCAAGGGCAATCCGGTACGTTCCAGTGCGACCATGACTGATACGGTTACCATGCCGCGCGATGCCGCCAGTGGCATGGCCAGCGGGAAGCGCATGCATAAACCGATGATGATCATCAAAGAGTACGGAAAGAGCAGCCCACAGATCTATCAATTGACCATTGAAGAATCGGGATCGAGTGCTGAGATTAAAGTGTTCGGTTGGGATTTGGCAACGAACAAGAAATCCTGAGAGATTTTTGAGTTTTTGGTATTTTTTGGTCTATTGCATACCTAAGTAGCAAGGCAATTTCACTGCCGGGCAAACGTAATTTCATTTGGAAATTTCAGGAAATTTCACAAAGAGGCAATGACCTCCAGGAACGCTGCACCGTAGCGCTCCAGCTTCACCTGCCCGACGCCGTTGATGCCGAGAAATTGGGCTTCAGTAGCGGGTCGTCGCTGGCTCATCTCCACCAGGCTGGCATCACCGAAAATCACATAGGGTGGAACACCTTTTTCCTCCGCCAGTTTTTTGCGCAGGCCGCGCAGCGCCTCGAACAGTTGCATGGAACTGTCATCCAGCCTGAGTGCCGCCCTGAGTGCAGCATTGAGTGCTGCTGCCGGTTTTTTCGCTGCTTTGTCGCGAATGCGCGGGCGTGCCAGTTCCAGGCTCTGCTCGGAACGCAGTAAGCCCTGGGCATCCGCCGTGAGCTTCAAAACAGAAAAATTCTGAATGTCCTGAATCAGGAAGCCATGGTGGATCAATTGCCGTGTGATGGAGGTCCACTCGGCATGTGAGTGCTCCATGCCAATGCCATAGGTCGACAGGCGTTCGTGACTGAAATTCCGAATGCGTTCGTTGTCCGCACCGCGCAATACATCCACCACATGCTTGATGCCAAAGGACTGGCCCACCCGGTACACACAGGACAGGACCTTACGCGCCGCTTCGCTGGCATCAAACCGTTCCGGCGGATTCAGGCAAATATCACAATTGCCGCAGTCGCTGGCCATGGTCTCGCCCAGGTAGCCCATCAGTACGCGACGCCGGCAGGTCAGGCTCTCGGCAAACCCCACCATGGCATTGAGCTTGTGTGATTCGATACGACGTTGTTCTTCGTTACGGCCCTGCTCCAGTTGAAAGCGTGCGGTTGCAACGTCCCCGGTGCCGAACAGCAACAAGGCATCGGCCGCCAGTCCGTCACGCCCGGCACGGCCGGTTTCCTGGTAATAACCTTCCAGGTGACGGGGCATGTCGTAATGCACCACGAAGCGCACATTGGGCTTGTCTATGCCCATGCCAAAAGCCACCGTAGCTACCACGATGGTGATGTCATCCCGCAGGAAACTTTCCTGGACGGTTTTTCGGGTTTCGGCGTTGAGCCCGGCATGATAGGCCGCAGCAGTAAAGCCACGCTCGGCCAGGTGGTCTGCAACTTCCTGAACCCGCTTGCGCGAGAGGGCATAGACAATGCCGGATTGCTCCTGCTTGCCTTCCAGAAAGCGCAATAGCTGTGCTTGCGGCCGGTGCTTTTCCAGCACGGTGTAGCGAATATTGGGGCGGTCAAAACTGGTGATGAAGCGCTGGGCGTTGTGCAAACCCAGTACCCGCACAATGTCTTCACGGGTTTGCGGATCAGCAGTGGCCGTCAGGGCAATGAAAGGAACATCGGGAAAGTGCTCCCGCAGACCACCCAGGGCGGCGTATTCAGGCCGAAAATCATGCCCCCAGTGGGAAACGCAGTGGGCCTCGTCAATCGCTATCAGTGACAGCGGCAGTGCACTCAGACTGTGGATAAAACCCGACATCATCATGCGTTCGGGGGCCACGTACAACAGATCCAGGTCATTGTTGTGAAGGCGCTCCAGCACATCCCTGCCCTCACTCACATCCAGCGAGGAGTTGTACATGGCGGCCCTCACGCCATTAGCCAGCAAAGCATCCACCTGGTCTTTCATCAGAGAAATCAGCGGTGAGATGACAATGGCCAGGCCGGGCCGTTGCAGTGCCGGCAACTGGTAGCACAGAGATTTTCCGCCACCAGTGGGCATCAGCACGAAGGCGTCTCCGCCACCGATCACCCGCTCAATGATGTCCTGCTGCATGGGTCTGAACTGCTGCAGGCCAAAGACGCTGTGCAGTGTTTCCTGAATAGAACTCATTGGTGGGTATTTAACCTTTGAAAAAGTTATGGGGTCAGAGTAAAGGGACAGAGTAAAGGGTCAGCGTCATCCTACACGATACGTTTTTGAAAACCTGCAGGATAAGTTAGAGTGCTTCGTGGCACCGTCACCGCCGCTTCGTGATACCGTCATCGCCGCTAGCAAACAGCCTTCAGTGTGAATCCTTATTCAACACCCGGCTACGGCAACAACCCCAAGCAATGGTAGGAAATCTCACCACCTTCGTGTAGGACTACTCTGACCCTTTACTCTGCCCCTTTACTCTGCCCCAATACTTTCAAAGAGCGGAGACAAAGCGAAGCGCAGCTCCTCCTTAGCGAGAGCCTGATCCGGCGATTAGCAGGAAGCGCCCAAACGCCGCCGGAAAGAAAAGTGTATCAGGTGCTCCGGCACGCGTTCAGTGAGCTTGATTGGATCAGCAAGGTTGCCAAGGACCATGTCCGGCTTTGGCTCGTTGGCCGTTGTAGCCATTCTAATTTGCCTGAATGGTCGGAAGCACCTGGCCCAGCGCCGCCTTCAACGCGGGGACAGTGTTGTTGCGAAGTGCCCGGTTAAGCCAGCCCTCGAACTCAGCGAGCGTGGTTCCCTTGAGGTGGCGAGCGCATAGGGCGAGCAAACCTTTATTGTCGAAACAACGTGCCAGTTGAGCCATGTCCTGGGCAGCAACGGCGGCGTCGATGCGCGCTTGCGCGGCAGCAGCAATCACAGCGACATCCAGAGCGCCCGTTTTGGCGGCGTAATCCGCTGCGATAGCACCGACGGTGTTGGCCGTGCTTAGGTCGATCTTTTTTAGCGTCCGATCAATCCTTCGGCGACAGTAGCGCATAATCGCCGCCTCTGCCGTCGCCGGGGTGATTTGTGCGAAGACTGCCTGTTTGAGTTCGTCTAGCTTTTGAGTCAGAGCAGCGTCGGCATGACCTTCGTTGGCGGCAATTGTCGTACCCACTGAAGGAAGAAGGAAAAGGTTCTCAATCTCTGATACCGGAAGGACGGCAATGCCCAGGCCGCCAAGATAGGCTATCTCCTCCTGTGCGTAGTCGTCCGCATCGACGATGCCGGAACACGTCACGCGTGTAAGGCTGGCGTTGGCGCGCATCGTAACGACAGAGTGGATAACCTCCTCGCATGATCCTCGAGGTATGACTGTCCAGTCTGGGTAGCAGCTTCGATAGATTGCGACATCGAGGCTTGTTGCAGCGCCTTCGACGAATAGGATCGGGCGTCGACTCCCAAGAATGAGTGTGGCGATTTCTTCGTCGAACCCGGTGTTCTCGGGGACGGGCTCAAAGTTCCACCCGGCGGTTGGGGTGTAATCGCAAATGACGAACTTCTGTGCGCTTCTGGCGGCCGCAAAGACCAGGTCGTGGGTGATGAACACAAAGCCGCAGTCAGGGCGAGCGGCCTCTATTTCGTCCCACAACGAGGCCATGATTGAAGGGTGGATATGAAGTTCTGGCTCATCGATGATGAGCAGGAGGTTCGGATCGACAGCAAGGGCCTGACCGATCATATAGAATATTGAACGTTCACCGTCGCTCATATCGCGGGCGCTATATGTTTCCTGGGAACCAGCGACCTTCACCCGAATGTCGTCGCCAGTGATCTCAAGCCGGCGATGGGGAAGGAGGCGTTCCCAGATCTTCGTCAGGCGCTCGAACTTCGTGGGCTCGGGTGCTGACGTATCACCTGCTCCAAGCCGCTTGTGGGTAACAAGAGTCTTGTTTGTTTGCTCGGCGAACAGGGTCTGCAAGAGCACGTCAAAGTCATTAAGAAGCGCCGTAGCTGCCTGCCCTTGCCAGCGCTCTCCATCGCGATGGGCAATTTGGGCACTTTCGCTAAAGCTGCCTGTTTTCAAACCCATCACGGCGGAGCGTTCGGTAATTTTTACGACATCAGGCTTCATGTCGAGGGCACGGTGCGCAGAGATGCGGTGTGCGTTGAGCTGAAACTGGTTCTCGATATGAACTGCCAGACGAGTCTTTCCGCCCCCGTTTGCCCCGACGAAGATAAGGGAATTGCCTGGCTCGATTGCGAATGGTTTCTCGCCAGTTGGCGTGGGGACGGTGAAGTTAAGAGACATATTTGACGCTCATTCTAGGTGTTAGCAGGTATCGATCCGTTGCATGGCTACTTAGCGCATCGTGAGGACGGAAACGGCTCCGGCACCCTCATGGGCGCGCGGACGGATCATGATCTCCACGTCCTGATTAAGCAAGGTCAGGAAATCCATGAGTTTCTCCACCGAGAAGTCATTGAGACGAGTGGATAGGAACTATAAACCACCTTTTTTGCAATTCAGGCAAGTATCAGTGGTTGCCCACTATCTTCGTTCTGGATCCTGGTTAGCCCTGTACCAATATAAACTAGGGAGCGTCCGTCCTGATCACCACCGTGTTCGAACCCATCCTCGCTGGCGCAAAATGGCCCAATTCCCTTCTCTTATTTGGGTTCTGAACTATCGCCAATGGCTCCATTGCTAATCAAAATAAGTTGTGGAGCGGGGATCACTCGAAGATGTACGGCATTCCATGGACCTCGACTTGTAATTGTCGAAAGCTGCTCTCTCAGTGCTCCAAACAAAACTTGATGACCAATTTGATAACAAGTTTCTTTTGCATTGTCTCCATCAAATTCCTCAGATGAGATGTTAAGGAAAGCCACGCCAGAAACATGAAATTTGTATGGTGGGTTTGTGCTTTCATCCATATCTGTCTGAACATCAATATTTACTGCGTAATTGCGATTGTTTTCTAATTGCTCAATTTGTGTGTTTATTGAAAAAATTGTCATCGTGGATTTGTTCGGCTCATGCGAAGGGATCGCCACAACCTCAACTCGTGGGAAGAAGTAGTTCACCAAATTAATGTCATTAATATTCAATTTCTGCATTGTTAATAATTCCGCACTTGGGATCCCCAGTGCTCATTAGCGGGAAATGAGTTTTTTTGATTGCTGGTGTTGACTGCACCCACTTTAGTTGCAGGTCTCGATTTTCCTTCAATGGCATAAAGCCACGGCTTAATCTGGGACTCCTTAGGGCTCAAATTAATCGTTACTTCAGCATCTAACGCATACGCTAAGCGTCCGATGGTCTCAAGAGTAAGATTCGCATCGCCGCGAAGAATTTTGGTGATGTATGGGCGACTAACATCCATGCGCTCAGCCAGATCTTTTTTCTTGAGCATACGAAAATCTACGAAACGCTCAACAGATACAGCAAATTGATTTTTTACTCGCTCGATCCAATAGTTTTTTTGCTTTTTGCTGTCTAGATATTTCTTGAATACTGATTCGTCAGTCATGAGATTGCTCCTTTAATACTTCCTTCAAAGTTTTCGCCTTAGGTTTCCTGCCTCTTTCTCGACGAGATAAACTTTGCGCATTTCAATAGCTCTTAGCACATCAGTTTTGTTAGCCTTTTTCCCTGATTTAATATTTCCATGAGTGAGCAAAACCAGGCTTTTCTCATCGGGATCTCGAAAGCAGAAAATCCTGTGATTACCTTTCCGAAATTGCCAAATGTCGTGGTCACTATTTGCCCCATGAAACATATTTTTGGTGACACCATGCCTACCCTGAAGCGCATAGCGTTCAAAAATTGAGGCGAGTGATTCCATTAGGGAACTGCTACCAGCCTTTGCGGTATCCATATAATTCAATACTTCACATTCAGTTTTGCCTGATACATTGATTCCAAGCACAGCAATGCTGTATTGCTTTTTTTCTATTGTTATTACATCCACAAGTTAACCTATAGGTTAATCATAATCGAAACATATGGACTTTGTTGGGAAAGTTCAAATCTTGAGTGATTGGTGTACGTAGCCAGTGTCCCCTGACGCATCAAGTTATGGGGTCAGCGTAAAGGGACAGAGTCAGCCAAACTCAAACCGCCGGTTTGACGCCGAATTGCAAGCCAAGTGCCTTGGCTACTTTAAGCACCGTAGCTAATTGAGGATTGCCTTCGGCGGATAATGCCTTGTACAAGCTTTCGCGGCCAAGCCCGGTTTCACGAGCCAGGGCTGCCATGCCCTTGGCCCGAGCGATGTCACCCAGCGCTTTAGCGACAAATGCCGCGTCTCCATCACTTTCGGCAATTGAAGCCTCAAGATAAGCGGCCATCTCTTCCGGCGTACGAAGATGCTCTGATACATCATAGTCATGAAGTTTTATAGCCATGTTCAAATCTCCAAGCCAATGATTAACTCATATGTCAACCTGATGTCTTTCAGTTGCTCGAGCCACTTTGTGAATTGAGTAGTAACCTTTATCCACTTCGAGGCCATAGTGTATCCTACACGATACGTTTTGGGAACTTGCAAGGTAAGTTCGAGTGCTTCGTGGCACCGTCATCGCCGCTAGCAAACAGCCTCTAGTTTGAATCCGTATTCAACACCGAGCTACGGCAACAACCCCAAGCAAACGGAGGAAATCTCACCACCCTTGTGTAGGACTAGGCTGACCCTTTACCCTGATCCCATAACTTCTCAATCATCCTTCCCCGCCCAATCCAAGCTGCTAAAAAGAAATGCCTATGCTCATTTAACCAAAACCCAGCTCCCCGCAGAGTTTTTACTCTGACCACAAATATTTTTAGCAAACTACGATATTCACAATAAACACCACATACATATTCATATTGCGTTTTTTGTGGTTAGAGACTACCGTAAGTTGATGAGAACCCAAACATATAACACCATTGTCGCGGCGGAAACCAACGATCTGCTTACCACAGGGGAAGCAGCAAAAATTTTGAATTCCTCGCGCCAACATATTGTCGATCTGTGCGAACGTGGAGATTTACCATTTACGACGATTGGCAGGCACCGCCGGATTCGCAGAGACAATGTTGAAGCACTGAAAACCCGAACTCAACGACTCACCAGGGACCAGCGCCGGAGTTTATGGCTGGCTTATGCGATAGCCGGACGAATTGTATCGAACCCACAAGATGCCCTTCTGCTAGCACGTGATAACCTCAAACGATTGCGAATTTCAACACGTGGGCAGGCGCGTCGTTGGCTCGACGAGTGGGAGCGGTCGCTTAACGGCCCAGTGAGTGAACTGCTTAATCTTCTCGTATCTCCATCCCCCAAAGCTCGCGAAATGCGGCAGAATTCGCCTTTCGCTGGACTCCTCAGCGATTCAGAGCGCATGAAATTGCTCGAAGCTTGGAAGCTCGGCAGTTCATTGGACAACCTGTGAACCGAAAGCAACTCGCACATATTCTTCGTGCCGCAGCCACAATCGCCGAAGATCCGGAAATCGTTGTAATTGGCAGTCAGGCGATACTCGGAAGCTTCAGCGAAGAAGAGCTTCCAATCGAAGCAACTCGTTCTATTGAGGCTGATGTGGCTTTCCGAAGCGACCCGGATGAAATGAAAGCCGACAAAATTGAAGGTGCAATTGGTGAAAATTCCCGGTTCCACAACACATATTCATACTATGGACAGGGGGTAAGTATCGGCACCGCACAGCTTCCAAAGGGCTGGACCGAACGTGTTGTCATGTACGAATTCGAAGACTCAAAACCGAGCAAAGCTGTGTGCCTTGAGCCGCATGATCTCATCATCTCAAAGCTTGTAGCGAACCGAGAGAAAGATAGAGAATTCGCAACCGCTCTAATCCGATACGGTTTGGTAGACCCTGCAATCCTGTTTGAGCGAGTCGAGCTTCTCCAACTACCCGGTGCAGTCATTAGGCGCGTTCGTGAAAGCATAATGCGTCGCGTGAAAGAAGCGGGTAACGTTGGGCCAGAAACTTAACTCAGGCCTTCGAAAAGTTTCGATCAGAGTAAAAACTGGAGGAAGAATGAGATCCATTCACTGGCCAGCGCCAGCATTATCTCAAGCAAAGACCAGAACCGGAATCCTAGCCAAATGAAGAGCCCACTCTGACCCCAGGAATGTTGACACCATCACCGATTGGTTCCAATATGGATTCATATTGGAGCCACTTTGAAGACCATGCCAAATCTATCCATTAAAAATGTCCCAGCGATGGTGGTCGCCAGCCTGCGCGAACGCGCTTCAGCGAATCATCGGTCGTTGCAGGGTGAACTCCTCGCGCTGGTAAGCCAGGCTGCGGCCAGCACGCAAGTTTCAGCCAGCACCCAAGCTGCAGCCAGCACGCAGGAATCAGTCAATAAATTGGCAACGGTCGCTGCTGAACCTTCCCAGGGAATCAGAAAAGGACACAAGTCCATAGAACAGATTGCTGCCGAGCACCGGCAACACAGCAAACGCCCTAGCAGCAAAGGCCAGAGGTCAACGGAGCTGGTTCGTCAGGATCGCGATGCCCGATAAAGGCAGCAACCCGCTTTTCATTTCGGAGCCGGCCGGACAGTACGTGCGCTATCCGCCACTGGTGGTTGATTGCAGCGTGCTGGCGACGGTGTTGTTCGATGAACCCGACAGAGAAGTCGCATTGCTGGCCATGGCCGGCAAAGAATTGTTTGTCCCAGACTTGCTGGACCATGAAATGGTCAGTGTGGCACTGCAGAAATCCAAGTCAGGAATGCAAAAAGCTGCCAAGCAAGCCCTTAAGGATCTGTCCGATCTACGCTTAACCCGCTGCGTGGTTGATAGCGCGGCCCAATTTGAACTTGCCCAGCGCATGAAACTCACTGCCTACGATGCCGCATACCTCCAGCTCGCCATGGACCTTCGTGCGCCGCTGGCAACGTTTGACCAAAGGCTGGGCAAGGCGGCGAAGGCGGTACTTTCAAAGGTTTGATGCCAATCCAGCACACCGGTTAGGGGAACAAGGGTGCCGGATCCGCAACTGAAGCCCTTCGCCCTTTTTTACTCTGTCCCTTTACTCTGACCCTAACTATCTCAACCCATCCAAAAGCTTGATGAAATTCCGCTTCGGCTTGAATCGGGCGCGCAACTCGGCCCGATAGTCATCAAATTGGCGCAACTGATGCTGCGCTTTCATCAGCCTGCCCAATTTGCGGATCAGGTTGATGGCTTCTGCATAGGCGGCATTATTGGTTTCCTCGACAATGATGGGAACCACGCGCCGATAGAGGCTGATCGCGTCGTTCGGTCGACTGGGCTCCAATTTTCCAGCCAGCGTGAGCAGCAAACTTCGGTGACAACTTCCTGTGCCGGCTGCCACCCAGGCCGCTTCGAGGTCTTTCTCCCACAGAGCGATTTCAACCCGTAGCGAATAGTTGGGCGCCAACGGCTGCGACTTCCAGTAGTGGGGCTTCGCAGCCTCAGAAATGATGGATTCGGCAACCTTAGTCAAAGCCCGCTCGCGCTGTGCAGGCCAAATGGCAGCGTCGTCTCCAGGCGGAAGAGGCGTTAGGCCAATCCCGCCGGATCCGGAGGCGCCAGTGCACAGGGTTTGAAATGTAACTCACCCAGGCGATCAACAATACTGCCGATCTCGCCATTCGAGTCGTCGACCTGCTCCATAGAGCTCTCGACCTGCTCGATGGCGTATTCAGCCAGTTCCACGAGCATGGCGGCCGAATCGGCTTTGAGCAGTTCCGCCAGCGAATCCACCACCTGCTCGATACTCCTGGCGAAAGTGCCCACTTCGCGCCAATCGATAAATCCGTGAATGTGTGTCGCGTGCTTGATCGCCCGCCGGAAAGCCTTGAACGTATTGCCGTCGCCACCGAAGCGTTCAGCCTTGAGCAACAGCGACTGGTACAGCTGATCATCGCGTTGAGCGACTTCGAGCAGGAGTTCAATCAGGGTTTCCGGTGCTTGCCCGGACAGGTGGTCCTTGATTGTTCGCCATGGATCGCGCCGTCTGGCTTTCCCTGTTTTGGACTTGGGCCTATCTTGCGATTCCTGCTCTGCCAACCATGACAGGCCGACGGGGACGCCTTTGCGGGCTGAAAATCGGGGTCAAGGAAAATTGGGGTCAGAGTGGGCCCCATTACTTCGCAGGTAATCCATCGCGCGCTCGAGCGTCAGCACGTCGCCATACCGCTGCTCGATGTCCATCAGATTGGCCAAGTTGGCCGGCACCGAGCGGTCACCCACGGTCTCCCTGACGACACCCGGACGAAAGCCGTATTGCACCGCGTCGACTGCCGAGGCGCGCACGCAGCCGCTGGTGACACAGCCGGCGATCAGAAGGCTGTCAATGCCCATGACCTGCAGTTGCGCCGCCAGGCTGGTGCCAAAAAAAGCCGAACCGTATTTCTTGCTGACGATGATATCCCGCGGGTCCGGCGCCAGCCGATGATCGACAGCGGTCCATCGGGAGCCCCGCAGAAGAATTCCGATGCCCGGTGTTTTGGCGTACAGCAGGTTGGTCGCCAGGTCCGCAGGATGGAGTTCGACGACCGTGAAAATCACCGGGACATCCAGCGACCGGGCGCACTCCAGCAGACTCGCAGTGGCAGCCACCGGTTCATCCCACGGCCCGCCCAGCGGTGATTCCGGATGGGTAAAGCCTTCGATGAAATCCACCACCAGCACGGCCGGCCGTCGTCCGAGGCCCAGTTCACGCGGCTCGCCGCAGGAATACCAGCGCCGCATCGCGGCCAGCATCTCTTCCGCGTTCAGCGGGCGCGCTGACGGCTCCGGGGCGGCAGGAGCTGCCAGGTTGGAACGATCACTCATCGACGAGTTGATCCGGAGGCGCCACGGCAAAGTCTTCGCGGCGGTGCGGCTGGCCATTCTGGATCACCCACTCAATCTGGCGAATATTCTCGATGTCGTCCAGAGGGTTGGCCGACAGCACCAGCAGGTCCGCAAACTTACCGACTTGCACCGTGCCCACCTGGTCGGCGACGCCGATGACCTCGGCGCCATGACGCGTGGCCGCGACCAGCGCTTCCATCGGCGTCAGCCCGCATTCCACCAAGAGCTTTACTTCCCACGGCGTGTTGTAGCCCTGGAAGTTATAGCCTACCGTGCCACCCGCATCGGTGCCGACGGCGATCTTGACACCGGCCTGGTGCATGATCCGGACGTTCTCGCGGAAATTCGGGAGAGCCTGCCGCGCCCAAGCGTACGCGTCCATGTGGGACGCCTCGCTGAACAGAGCTTTCTCTTCGTCCATGAACGCCTCGCGGCGCATGTTATCCAGCAGGAAACGCGGCAGCGAGGCTTCGAGGACCGGATCTTCCAGCGCGAACCCGGCGCGTGGATCCGGGCGTAGAAACGACTCGAACAGGCTTACCGTCGGAACGACATAGACCGAGTTGGCCAACAGCTTTTCGAGCAGCGGATCACCCGCGGGGAGGGGGTCCTCCATGCCGTGCATGATGGCCCGCGGCATAACGTCCGCGGCCCGGTGGTATTCGTGCAGATTGATCGCGTGGATGTACATCGGCACATCGTGCAGTCGCGAGACTTCGACGATCGCCTGCAACATCTCCGGAGAAATCTCGACGTGCGTGCCCTGCGAGCCCAGCCCATCCTCGATAATCACTTTGAAACCATCCACTCGGGCGGCGACGTAATCGAGCGCCATCTGCCGTGCCTGCGCCGGGGAGCCCAGCGCTCCACCATGGCGACTGCCCCAGCCTTTCTCGGGTTTGAAGCCGTCCCCGGTGGCAAAGATGCGCGGCGCCACCAGGCGTCCCTCCTTCTGCGCCCGCCGCTGCTCCAGAATCCACTCCAGCGGCGAACCGACATTCAGCACGGTGGTTACGCCGTTATACAGAAAGGCCTTTGGAGTATGATCCACCACGGCCGCCTTCTCCTCTGGCGTCAACTGGAAGACGATGGGAAACTGCAAATGAACGTGGGTATCGATCAGGCCTGGCATGACATATTTTCCGGTGCCATCGATCACGGTGGTGTGCGTGGTGGCATCGAGGTCATGGCCTATCGCGGCGATGCGGTCGTCGACCACCAGCACGTCCACATGTTCCAACGGCGGCTGGCCGGTGCCATCGATCACCGTCGTATTGCGAATCAGCGTCGCAGGCGAAGTTGCATGAACATCGGCGGGGAAATGAGCAGCAGATACAACAACGGTGGCCAGCAGGACCATGGCAGTGTTCCAGCGCAGGATATTCAGGGTGCTCGAGCGGTTGGTCATATTACGTGTCTCCCGACAAAATTTGGCTTGTGGTCCTGATGATCCTGTATGCAAGCGATTAAACCACAACTTTCCCCGCTGAGCGAAACCACGGCGGGGTGTTTTTACCGGAGCGGCGACAATGATACCTTGTTCGTGGCATGGCGGCTAACGCGGTGACCGTGGTAAATGCGGTGAAGTCTTTCTTTGGTTCGCTGACCGGGCCCGCGACCGTGGTCGCAGCAGGGGCGATGGGCGCCGGCTCGGTCGCGACCCTGCTGCTGGCTGGCGCCTGGTTCCGCTACGACCTTCTGTGGGTGGTGGTATTTACCCTGCCGTTCCTGGTCATCGCGGTGGATTCCTCGTCCCGGATCGGCTCGGTCAACCAGGGCCAGGGGATGCTGTCGATCATGCGACGACACATTCATCCATCGGTGGCCTGGCTGCTGCTGTTGATTGTCGTGCCGGTCCATCTGCTCGTGGCGATGGGCCAGTTTTCGGTCATGACCTCGGCCTGCCTGTCGCTGTTCGGCGTGCATCCGCCACCGACAAACGCACTGCCGGAAGCCATCAACCGTTACTTCAGGCTGGAGCTCGCGGCGTCGGTCCTGCTGGCCGTAGCAGTGCTGTGGCTGGTCCTGTTCCGCGGCTATGGCCGCATGCAGAAAGTCATGACGTGCCTGCTGGTCCTGATGTTCCTGTGCTTCTTCGCGCTGGCGATCCGGAGCATCGCGGACGTGGGCGCCATCGCCGCCGGCCTGGTTCCCCGCATTCCACCCGATGTACCCATCGCCGGTCGCAGTGAGATGCGGCTCAGCAGCACTACGATCATTGCCATCGTCGGCGCCGCGATCGCGCCCGGAGGACTGCTGGCGATGCCTTACCTGAGCTCCGATGCACGCCGCGGCCGTCTCGACCTGAAGGGCGACTTCCGCAAATCCGTCGTCAGTCTCGGCCTGATCTTCGGCGCCTACAGCGCTTTTATCCTCATTGCGGGAGGCTTTGCGCTGTACCCGCTGGCCCACCACGCAGAGATCGAAACGGTGCATGAGGCCGGGCAGGTGCTGGATACCGCGCTTTATCCCGGCATCCGCGCGCTCGGCCCGCTCATCTTTTCAGCCGGACTGCTGATTGCGGCAATGACGACGATGGTTGTCAGTGTGCAGGTGATCATCTACACATCCCTCGACATGCTGCGCCAGCCGTGGTCGTTCTCGGGCGATAATCATCTGTACCGGCGGCTGCTGGTGGTTATCACGCTGGGCGTCAGCATCGCTGCTCCGTTGTGGAGCTTTCCGGCGATGCTGAAAGTGCTGCTGCTGATGGGCGTTAATGTTCTGGTCGTTCCGATCGTGATCACCGCGCTGTTTTACCTGATCAATCGCCGCGAGGTCATGGGCGACTACACTGCCAACCCGGTGCGTAACCTCATGCTGGCCGGATGTATTGGCCTGTCGGTGTTGCTGGCAATCCAGCGCGGGCCGGACCTGTTGCAGATGCTGGCGCGGTGATCGGCCTGGCGGCACAACCATGTGCCACGGAAGCTCTGAATGCAGCAGAGCTTCCCTAATCCGATTTTCGTCAGGTCCTGCCGGAGATGATCATGCACCGAACTCCGCTGTACTCAGCCCACCTGGCCGGTGGATAGGAACTATAAACCACCTTTTTTGCAATTCAGGCAAGTATCAGTGGTTGCCCACTATCCTCGTTGTGGATTCTGGTAAGCCCTGTGCCAATATAAACAGCGAGCGTCCTGATCACCAGCGCGTTAGAACCCATCCCCGCTGGCGCAAAATGGCCCAATTCCCGTTCTCTCAATAATTGGGGTCAGAGTAAAAACTGACACAAAAGCGAGACATTCTCCTTCAGTCGACTCATTCTAACCGGCATAAACAGCAGTCATAACCACAGGTATATCTTGCATTGGGGCCAACCGCAAAAGTGCCGCAGCCGGTTTATCGGGTCAGTTCAAAGATCTAATGAGCAACAGCCCGATAACCGACATCCGCCATGCCATTAACGCACGGATAGTCGTCGGCAACGACCGGTTCCGGGCAGAAGCAGAACAAAGACCGGCCAACGGCAGCATCACCTCAAGCGGCCCAAAACCCAAAACCAAATTCCTCAAAGAGTTTTTACTCTGACCCCAAATATTCCTCTGACCCCAAATATTCCCTCAAAGAGTTTTTACTCTGACCCCAAATTTTAGTTAGTCAGTTATTACCTGAATTTCAATGGTTTTCTAACTTAATCGTTTTTCAGATACGTAATAGTAAGAATAATTGGAATACCTTCACCCACCTCTTTATTGACTCGAACTCATAATATTTTGCCTGCCAAAGCGCAAAACTTTTACATCCACCAGACATGTGTAAGCGTTCGCCAGCGCACAGACGATTGCAGTTGGTGGGACTAAGGTGTGCATCCCTACCCCACATTGAGCACTGAACGGCAATGTTTCACTCCGGTTGCGCAACCAAGCTCCTGATCCAGATCACTGTGTTGTCACCATTGTGAGCAGCGGCTGGTCGGGCAAAACCTTGGAGATCGCCTGCTGGGTGGTCGGTATCGCGATGGTGACACTGTATTTCGGCGCACGCATCATCGGAGAGGTTGAGCGGAAGCAAGGCATAGAGGCGTTTGTTCAGGCTCGTGCACCGGTAAGTCCCGCCTACCCTGATTTCGCGGCGGACCTGGTGAAGCCCAATTCAATCGCCGGGCAGGACTTTCAGTCTCTCCCAGCTTTACTTGCTTCCGAACCAGCGTCGGTTTCGCAGGAATGGGTGGGTTCTCCAACAGACGGCTGGTTGGCCACTCCCGGGTCGGACTCGCTGCCAATCGTGCTGCTGAGCGTTGCTCGTATTGGCCTTGAAGTTCCCGTATTCGGTGACACCAGCGAACGCAATCTCAATCGGGGCGCGGGCTGGGTCGAGGGAACTGCGGCGCCCGATGATGGCGGCAACATGGCGATTGCCGCGCACCGCGACGGCTATTTTCGCGCACTCAAGGACGTGGTTGTGGGCGATGATCTGGTGCTGGAAAGCATGCAGCAAAAAACGATTTATCGCGTTACCGAAATCTCCATCGTGGAACCCAGTGACACCTCGTCGCTGTTTCCAACCGAGACAGCCACAGTCACCCTGGTGACTTGCTATCCCTTTTATTTTGTTGGCCACGCACCCGAACGATACATCGTTCGCGCGGTGGCCTTGTAGTTAACCACTTAAGGAGTATTACTATGAACAGGAAATCAAGTACAGCAATTAATTCAGGAATAGCGTTAGCGCTGGCCAGTTTCGTATGGGCGAATGGCGCCATGGCTCAGGACAACAAGCTTGTTAACATGGACCGTCCGGCCGACAATGCGGCCAGTTGCGAAAAACTGAACTGGCATGAAGAGTTTGTCACCACCTACCCTTGGGCATCTGAAGCCTGCCATTCAGTCGTTCTCGTCAACGGTGAGAAATGGGCTCGTTTCGAAGGCAAGTTTCTGGGCCTCAATGACGACGGCTCATTCGATACGGAATTCCTGAACACCTCGAACACGCGCCTGGGAAGCGTGGAACTGATGCCAACATCGGACCAACGCGTGTCGCTGGACGGCACGCCCACACGCTTCGCCGACCTGGAACGCGGCCAGATCCTGAGTTTCTATGTTCCCGAGGGCGCAATCGGATTTGCGATTGAACCGGGTGTGCCGAGCACACAGTACGTCAGAGTCGTTGAGCCTTCCAATCAAGCAAAATTCGCCGCTGCAGATGACACACCTGAAGAAGCACCTGTAGTGTTGGCACAGGCTGATCCACAGCAGACGCGCATCGCGTCCGATTTGCCCAATACAGCAGGTCCGCTTCCGCTGATCGCGCTGGGTGGCCTGATGTCACTGTTTGGTGGCCTGGGCTTGACCTTCCGCCGCAAACTGTCGAAACGCACCAGCTGAACCCTTAAGCCTAGCGGGTCACCGTGGCTGAAGCCAGTCACGGCATGACCTTTGCGCTGAAAGCCATCTGTCGGGAAATCGTGTACGCCATTGCCGACAGTTTTTCGCGATTCTTCCCGACACTTTACCAACCACAGCAAACAACATCATGTCCGTTGCCAATTGGAAGGAAGCCGGGCGTCGTCTCGCGCACGCCGGAACCCATGCCGAACTGCCCGGGAGAGATAACGGCAGTGAACTCGAGGCAGAACCCAATTGAATCCCGCGCATTAGCGCGCCTACTTCGGAGATTTGTGATGAACCGCTACTTTATATTCCTTGTATTCCTTAGCTGCCTGAGCGCTTGCGCCACCAACCCGGTTTCGGGTAAACCAGAGCTTGCACTCGTTTCCGAGAGCCAAGAGATCGACATCGGTCGCCAGTCCGCCGCCGCCGCCGAGAGCGAGCTGGGACTGGTAGCCGACCAGCAGTTGCAGGATTACGTGCAGGGCATCGGAATGCCGCTTGCGCTAGCATCGGAGCGCACTGCCTTACCCTGGTCATTCCAGGTTGTGGATGACCCGACACCCAACGCCTTTGCGGCGCCCGGCGGGTTCATTTTCATCACCCGCGGATTATTGGCACTGATGGGTAACGAGGCTGAAATGGCCACGGTGCTCGGGCACGAGATCGGCCACGTCACTGCGCGCCACGCCGTGAAACGGATGAGCCAACAACAGCTTGCCCAGATCGGTGTTGGCGTGGGGTCTATGATCAGCCCGACCTTGGCAAAATTTGGCGGCCTCGCCACCAGCGGTTTGCAGGTCTTGTTCTTGAGCTATGGGCGTGAAGACGAGCGCCAAGCCGACGACCTCGGCTACGGGTACGCACTGGCAAAAAACTATGACGTGCGGGAAATGGTCAACGTGTTTTCCTCGCTGCAGCACTCGGCGCAACTGGCGGGACAGAGCCCGATTCCCGACTGGCAATCCTCCCACCCAAATCCTGCCGAGCGCATTGTCCGCATCGAACAGAAGCTTGAAACACTGCCCGGCGCTGCGCCCGCGCGGCGCATCGGAGAAGACGCTTTTCTCTCGCATATTGACGGGATGATGTACGGCCCCAATCCAAGAAACGGATATTTCGAATCGAATCACTTCGTGCATCCCGACCTGGCGTTCCAGCTCGACATGCCCGAAGGCTGGAAAACACAGAACATGGCCCAGCACGTAATCGGTGGCAGCCCGGATAACGACGCGATCATCCAGCTCAGCATGACAGAGGGCGGTCGCGCGGAAGCTTCAGATGCATTTTTCGCCCAGCAGGGCCTGACCCGGGGACGCGTCGAATCGGACAAAGTGAATGGCTTGGGCGCGATCATCGGACACTTTGAAGCGCAGACCGAGCAAGGCAAGCTGGGCGGCATCGCCGCCTTTATCACCCTGGCCGACAGTACCTATCTGATCCTGGCTTACAGCTCGGCTGAAAAATTGTCCGGGTACGAACGTGTCTTCACCAGGACGATCGACAGCTTCGCCCGGCTTACCGACCGGGACGCGCTCGCGCGGCAGCCGGACCGGCTTCAGATCGTCGAGCTTTCGAAATCGATGACGCTTACCCAGTTCAACCGGTCCTACCCATCGGCGATTCCAATCGAAGAACTGGCGCTGATCAACCAGTTGTCGGGTCCTGAAAGCCGCATGCCGGAAGGATACGCCGCGAAGCGGGTCGTCAATGACTAAACTTAACTTGCAGAAAAAAGAGCCCTCTCAGATAAGAGGGCCGTCACACTCAACTGAAGGCAGATAGTTGATCCGCCCCCTTTTCAGTGCATCATCGCACTGCCGTTAGTCAGCGGACAGCAAACGGTGGATTTTTTCATCCGGGTAGCTGAGCAATTTCCCCATGTCCCAGGCAATCGCCTTTCGGTCCTCGCCCGCATATTTTCCCTCAGCCAACAAACTGGCTTGGCGTTTTTTCAACGCCTGGTACTCGTTGAGGGTATTGCCCCGGTAAATAATCAGGACTTCTTTACCTTCTGTGGCAGAGGCGGGGAATAGGTCGGTGACGACGAAATCGGCTTCGCGGTAAATTTCTACGTCCCATTCACTGGCTGCTGCGCGGGCTTGCGGTTCCAGGCGGTCCATTTCGTCCGTGGGAAGCGCTGAGCTCAGGGCCATTTTCTTGAGCCCGATATCGACAATTTCAGCAAAGGTGCTGAAGCTGCCAATGGCAAAGGAAAGTGGGTCCAAGGTCCAGCCAGAAGTATTATCTGCTTCGGCCTGTTGTGCCTGGGCAGAACTGGCCAGAAACGCCAGGGCAATCGCAGCAATCCACGTTCGAGTATTGATAGTCATTCTCCTGTCAGGATTCTTCATCTTCCAGTTGTCGGCGCTTGTCGATGTCGTCCAGCAATAGATCTTGTTCAATGCCCACCGTGTTGCCGCCGCGCATTACTGTGCCATCGTCCAGTTCGATCAGTTTCCAGTCGAGTTTGGGCCCGCCATCACGTGCCGGATAACCGGAAATTTTGATATGGGTTCCGGGTTTGAGCGAGTCAGTCGTCCAGCCCTTTCTTTTCAGCACACCAGCAGCATTGCCTTCGGCGAACCAACTGGTCACTTCACCATTCTCGCCGGTAACATCAAAATACAGGCGGACATGCGGGTTGATCAGGCGAAACTGGGTAACGATACCTTCCACGGTGACCATTTTGTCAATCACATAGTGGGATGCGGGATTGTGATGGCCCTGAACAGAGCTCATGGCGCACAGGGTAAAAACCAATGTATAAATATTTCGTTTTAACATATGAAAATTTCCTGAAGTTTCAGTATTCGCCGGTAATGGATTCGCACACAAACGTATCCAACTCCCAGTCGGGGGCTTTCAACATCCTTCGGTAGTTTTGATAGGGCAGGTTGAAATTGTCGGGATCTATAATCTCCATGATGAAGTCCAATGCTTCGCCGTCGTCGGAGAGCTTGAACTGTTCCACCGCTGTTGCGTTGGCGCTGAGCATAATCGGTTCGCTGGTTGGAATACCGGTCATGCTCGGCAGTAAGCCGGTGGTCTCCACCACCAGCGTAGATCCCTCGTAGTGACCTACAGAATGTCCCAGGCGGGAGGACTCACCTGCAAACGGATGGCTGTTGGCATCCAGATAGATGACCCGTTCGGCGTTCCAGTATTCGTAGCGAACAATCACCCGGTCGTCGTGCTGCTCAATTTCTGTGGGCAGCGGTGCTAACGCCTGGTGGCGCAGTCCGTCGCCATCGGGTTGGCAATCCAGCGACGCTTCCTGTGAGGGGTCAAAATCCGCCTGGCTCTGGCGCGCTTTTGAGGTCAGCAGCTTTTCGTTAAACTTTTCTTGGTAGGCTTCCATTTCGACCAGCAGTTCCTTGGTGCGGCGGTTCTTGTTTTCAGGGTCCTGCAGCAACTCTTGCAGGTAATTGAACCCTCCAAGGGAGCAACCGGTTCGCGCGCAGACCAGGTCGGCGATGCGCCACCGGGGGTCATCAAATGACACCAGAACGGGCACCCAGACGCCGTTCAGGTCTGGCCGTGTGTCCTTTTCGGCAGCCACAGCGTTGTTCGCAAAAAAGCCCGGAAGTAAGACCAGCACTGTAAAGAGTCTGGCAAGAGCGACAGGGCGTTGTTGGCGCACGAAGCAGTTTATAAATTTCATTGGTCAGTGTCTTTGGGTTTCAATGGGTGAAAAGAGTGTAAAGAATACAACGAACCGGTTCGCTATTGCGATTCATTCCTTTGGGTCGCGGCAAATTAAATTTGGGGCGCCGAACGGGTAAAATAATTGGGGTCAGAGTAAAAACTGACATTCAATAATTGGGGTCAGAGTAAAAACTGACATTCAGGCTGGGTTTAAGCCATGTCATCAACACAGCGATGGCACTTGGTTATGACCGGAAAAGCACAATCCACCCCCCGAGTTTTTACTCTGACCCCAAACATCCCAGCCATCATTCCAGGTAGGGAATCCAACGACCTAAGGCAATGACAGCAGTCCACAAAACCAGCGAAATCCCAGCTATCAACCTTGTGGTTGACGATGGTGTTGCAGTTGGGTCACTCATAAGGAGTTTCCAATCAACTGAGAACTTGAACCAGATGGCATTCAACCCGGCCAGGAGTATGCCTGACATTTTCAACCGGAAAGCAAAATTGGAGTAATAACGGAATGGATCGGTGAACATAAACAGAATTCCGGTGGACAGGTTGATTACAAACCCCAACAGTGCCACCGGCACATAGTTCAACACTGCCTGCAAGGGTATTCGTTTCGCCAGTCCCATAAATCTCAGGTCCATGACATACAGCGACCCAATCAAAAGAATCAGACCGATGAAATGAAGCGTTTCCAGCATGGGAAAAACCCACGTCGAGCTCAGAATGAACTGTGCAATTGCCGTGCCTTCCATCCATTTCAATAAACTGTCCACAGCGACCTCTAAAAATCCTTCCAATCCCAGTAGGCAATCAACCGCCCCATCACGATCACGCCCAACCAGGCCACGCTTGAAACAACTGCTATCAGTTTGGTAGACGCCCGTGGCTCTGGTGCCAGTAAATTGGCCGTGCTATCGAATATTCGCCGCGCCATCACCAGCATCAAAGTAATACCTGCCCCAAGCAAACCCATCTTGATCCAGAAAGGTGTGCTTTGAAAAAAAGCGTCGGCATTTGAAACGAATAACATCGAACCGGAAATTACGTTGATGATTAATCCGATGAGGGCTACCCGATACATGGGTTTCAGTCTGTCCAGGGGGATTCCCGGTGCCAGACCAAGAACCCGGAAATTCAACATCAGCACAATTCCCGCCAAAATGGCCATACCTACTGCATGTGAGCTCAAAACGATGGGATAACCCCAAATGGTTTCCTGCACCAGTCGAGCAACTGCAGAGTTTTCCAACCATTCAAGCAATATTCTTACTCCGTTTGGGGCGCCTGATTAACGCACGGTTATCCATTCTAGTACTTCAAATACGAAAAAAGGGAAAAAGGGGTCGGATTGAAGCGGCCCCATAACTGCATTCTTCACGAATCCTGTTTATGCATCGTGCCTGTCAGGGGATAATCCCTGTTCCTCCTGAAATTCGCCTGACAATGATTGCTCTGGTTCCTGGTCAACGCTACATCTCCAATGCCGAACCCGAACTGGGGCTCGGCACCCTGATCCGAATCGAAGGGCGCAGTGTGCAGATTCTGTACGCGACGTCCGGTGTCCTGCGGCAGTATGCCGTACACAGTGCGCCGATCGTGCGTGCGGAGTTCCGTGTGGGCCAGAAGGTGATGGGCAAGGGCATCAGCCTGGTCATCGAGCGGATCGCGGATGACGACGGCCTGCTCCAGTACCACGGTGGCGGCAAGTGCCTCAGCGAAGCCGAGCTCGATGATGGCCAGGCCCTTTCGCGCGCCGATGAACGCCTGGTTTCAGGCCGCATCGACCGTGCCGACCGTTTTGATTTCCGCATGGAGGCTCTGCTTCGCCGTGCCGACGCGCTGCGCTCTCCGGCCTGGGGCCTGGAATCTGCGCGCATCGCCCTGATTTCCCATCAGTTACGCGTCGCCGAGATCGCTTTGTCTCGCCAACCACTGCGCATCCTGCTGGCCGATGAAGTGGGTCTCGGCAAGACCATCGAGGCCGGCATGATCCTTGCCCGCCTGCTGGCCGGCGGGCGCATTGGCCGGGTGCTTGTGCTGTTGCCCGAAAGCCTGGTTTACCAGTGGTTCGTCGAACTGCTGCGTCGCTTCAACCTGCCCTTCGCGCTGTTCGACGCGGAGCGTTGCGAAGCGATCGAGACCAGCGATCCGGTGCGCAATCCGTTCCAGGACGAACAGCTCATCATCGCCAGTATCGGGTTCCTGAGCGGCTCGACAAAGCGCACGGCACAGGTGGTCGAGGCCGGTTGGGACCTTGTCATCGTCGACGAAGCCCATCACCTGGCCTGGACTCCGGAATCGGCCAGTGTTGAATACGCCCTGGTCGAAATGCTGGCCGCCAGTACTCGCAACCTGATGTTGCTCACCGCAACCCCTGAACAACTCGGCCGCAGCGGTCACTTCGCCCGCCTGCGCCTGCTCGATCCGGCGCGCTATCACGATCTGGCGCAATACATCAGTGAGGCCGAAGGCTATGCGGGCCTCTCAGTCATTGCCGGCAAGTTGAACGGCGGCGAGCCCTTGTCTGTCAGTGATTGCGAAGCGCTAGCGGAACTGCTCGGCGAAGATGAGCAGCTCGCCGGATTGCTCAAGAAATTGCCCGGGGAATTACATGGGGAATTACACGGGGAATTACACGGGGGCAGCCTGGATGCCGCCGCCACCGACACCTTGCTTGATGCGCTGATCGACCGCCACGGCACCGGGCGTGTGATGTTTCGCAATCGTCGCGTCCAGGTCGGCGGCTTTCCGCGGCGCGTCCGCCAGTTGTCCTCGCTGGATGGCAGCGAGATCGGCGATGCGCAGCGCCAGCACTTGCTCGCCGAATTCCATGCAGACCTGCAGACATCGCCGCCGGAGATCGAGCTAGCCTATGCCAATGATCCGCGACTTGATTGGCTGCTCGATTTGCTCGACCACCATGCCTCAGAAAAGCTGCTGCTGATCTGCCGCAGCCAGGCCAAGGTGCTAGCCCTCGAGGAAATCCTGCGCACGCGCAGCGGCGTCAAGGTCGCTCGCTTCCATGAGGGCATGAGCCTGCTGCAGCGCGATCGCAATGCCGCCTATTTTGCCGACGCGGAAGGCGCCCGTCTGTTGCTCTGTTCCGAAATCGGCTCTGAAGGCCGCAATTTCCAGTTTGCCCACCATCTGATCCTGTGGGACCTACCGCTGGATCCCGACCTGCTCGAACAGCGCATCGGCCGTCTCGATCGCATCGGCCAGAAACATGACATCGTCATCCATGCCTGCGCGGTCACCGGTACCGCCCAGCACGCCCTGTTGCGTTGGTACGATGTCGGGCTCGACGCATTCCGCAGCAGCCCATCGGATGGTCGCGAACTGCTCAAGCGCTACGGCGAGCGACTGGTGCAACTGGCCGAGCAGCATGCCCTTGGCGGGGAGGACTCGTATGCTGAGTTAGACGATCTGATTGGCGAGAGTCGCGCCACTCACGAAGAGCTGTCAGCTCTGGTCAACGCCGGCCGCGATCACCTGCTTGAGTTATCCAGCTCCAGACAGACTCATGCGGATCGACTGCGTCGAGCCCTGACCGATGCCGATGCCGATCTCAGCACCGACGATTTCATCCTGCGGCTGTTCGAGCAGTTCGGCATCGAGAACGAGGAACAGGGCGCGCGCATCGTCGTGCTCGATCCGGAATACCTGAGCACAGACGGCTTTCCTGGGCTCAAGGACGGCGCACAGCAGATCACCTTCGATCGCGTCACCGCGCTGACCCGCGAAGACCTGCCCTTGCTGCGTCTCGATCATCCGATGGTCAGCGGCGCGATCGACCTGCTGCTCGAGGGTGAACACGGCAATGCATCGTTGCTGGTGGATGAGAGCCTGCCACCCCGTTCGGCGCTGCTTGAGTGCCTCTACGTGCTCACCTGCATAGCCGACCGTGAACTCGGCGTCGACCGCTACCTGCCGCCCCTGCCACTGCGCATCGTTGTCGATACGCGCCTGCTCCCACGCCACGATTACCAACCCAGCGCCGAGTGCGTGCGCCGGTCCGCCGAGCGCTCCATCGAATATTCGCGCTATTGCAAGCTGCTGACCAAGCTGGTCAAACCAATGCTTGCACACGCCGAGACACTGGCGCGTGAGCGCGCGCAAGTTGAGATCGGCCGGGCGCTCACCGACATCGGGCGCGAACTCGGCGACGAGCACGCGCGCCTGGTCGCCCTTGCACGCGTCAACCCAAACGTGCGCGACGAGGAAATCAAGGCGATCAACGCCGAACTTGAAGCACTGCGCAGCGCGATTCCACAAGCCGCGCCACGCCTCGACGCAGTACGCTTCATCTGTGGTGCGGATTTCCTCGATCTGGCGTGAGCAGAGTTTTGGGAGTTGTCTCATGCCGCGACGAAATCGTGATTGTCCTCCGGGGCTTGCCGTACATATCATCCAACGGGGAAACAATCGGCAGATCTGTTTCGCGGAAGAAGCTGATATCAAAGCCTGCGCCAATTGGCTACGTGAAGGTGCCGACCAGTATTCCATCGCCATACACGCGTGGGTAATCATGACCAACCACGTGCACCTGTTGCTGACACCGTCTGAACGCGCCAGCGTTTCCAGTTGTATGCAGTATCTGGGAAGACATTATGTACGGTACTTCAACTATCGATACCAGCGAACAGGCACACTATTCGAGGGCAGGTTCAAATCCTGCCTGGTGCAAAACCAGAGCTACCTTCTGGCATGCCAGCGATATATCGAACTGAATCCGGTACGGGCTGGAATGGTGGGCGATCCAGCACATTATCTCTGGTCGAGCTATCGCGCCCACGCATTAGGGCATCAGCCTCAGATGTGGAAACCGCACCTGGAGTATCTTGCCCTGGGGCCAACCACAGGTTCGCGGCAGGCGGCTTACCGGAATCTCTTCAAAGATCAAATGGACAACAACCTGATCACGGACATCCGCCACGCCATCAAGACAGGACTGGTGCTCGGAAATGATCGATTCCGGTCAGAAGCAGAACAACTCACCGGCCAACGGCAGCATCACCTCAAGCGCGGCCCAAAACCCAAACCCAAATCCCCCGCAGAGTTTTTACTCTGACCCCAAATATTTCACCCCAAATATTTGGTTTTCCTCAGCCGGCGAGGCAGCGCTTGACCGCCGACGGGCCCTCGCTCTGGATCGCCTGGTACTTGATCCAGAAAGCGCGGTCGATTTTCTTCAGCGAGGCGGATGTATCTGGGTTGCGATAACGTTTCAGATGGCGCGGGCCACCGTTGTATATCGCATAGGTCGCGCGCGCCAGGTTGTCGGGGCCACCCTCGGCCTGATCCTCTCCCTTGCGGATCGCGTAATCCACCAGGTAGTGGACCAGGATCTCGTTGCCCGCACGGGCGTTGTAGCCGACGTCACCCAATAACTGGTCAATGTCGTAGATCCCGCGCCAGACGTGCATATTCACCTGCATCAGGCCCACGGAACCGGCGGATGAGCGGATTGTTTCCAGACCCTCCTCGCCCTCGACGTATTGCCGCCAACACGACTCCTGCCACGCGGTCGCCCGCAGCAGCGTGTCGTACTGGTCCAGGTGTTCGTCCGGCACCTTGCCCCGGTCGCGTTCGGCGGTGGCGATCGCTCTGAGCAGAAGCTCCATGGTTTCCAGGTAATCATCGACGTCCCGTCGGCGCGGCGCCCAGCTATTCAGGCGCTGCACCAGTTGCGGATCGAGCAGGGCGGCGTGGGCATCGGGCACCAGCCAGGACAGCCACGCGAACGTCGCAGACGGGCCCACGGTTCCGGCTTCGAAATCCGGGTCGAAGCCGAACAGTTCGCGCAGTTCCGGGTCCAGCGCGGTATTGTACCGCAGGTGGTAGTCGGTCACCCCGGGAACCAGGACGCGGGCCATCTGGCGCAGCGAATCCTGGTCGAGCCGAAACCCGATGTGCGGCGCCAGCCGGTCCATGGCCGTGAGGGCGTCGCCCGCGCTCAGGAAAGTCGCGAACGGCAAGGCCTGGCTGCCAGGCAGGCCGGCCTGGAGATCCCGCACCACCGGAGCCAGGCGGGTCCAGGTCTTCAGGAACAGTTCGCGGACCGGGTCGCGCTCCCGTTCGTCGCGTGCCAGGGCATCGCGCAGGTCGTAACGGGCTTTCAGCAGGGTTTCGGCCAGCGCGGCGGTGAGCGCCGGTCCCGCCCCGGACGCGGCGGTCACCGTCAGGGTCTTGATCAGCCAGGTGGCGAAGCCGTCCCAGGCCTGCCAGGCCGTGTCCCACTCGGCCAGTTCCGCCTCGCTGAGCGACGCCTGCAGACTGGGTTCCCGTGACGGCGGTGGATCATCAGCCTCGAATGCCAGCGTGACCCGAAAGCGGTCTTCGTCCGGTTGCACCGCAGCCAACCGAATCGGCGGGAAAACCAGCGGCGCAGCCGCCTCATCCGCGCCGGGCGGAGACACCGAAAGCGAATCGAGCACTTCCTGAATACCGTCCCGGACCGGGCTCAGGTCGACGTGCACGGTGTCCAGCCGGGGGTGTAGGTAATCCAGGATCCAGTCATGCACGAATGGAGGCAGGACGTTATTGCCATCGCCGGTGCTCAGCAACCTGGAGTCGGTCACGTGGAAACGAACCGAACTTCCGTCCGGATCAACATCAGCGCGCTGCAGAACCTCGATGATCCCGCTCCAGTCGCGGGCGAAGCGGCAACTGCTGCCTATTGGTGTCCCGGCCCGGGCGCGCATGACCGTCTGCAATCGCACTCGGTCTGTGCTGCCGGAAACCTCGGGGTTGGCCAGGATCAGATGGTTACAGCCGGTGGCGTCGGAGAACACCGTCGCGGTGCCGTCCGGGCCGTTGAACACCTGCTCCTCCAGCGCGTGTTTCACAATGCCGTAATCCAGCGGTACCGGGATTTCCACAGTGGTAGCCCCAGCGTCGGCCGACGCAAGGGCGCCCAAGGCGAGCAGCCAGGCGGCCGGTCTGCTGGCGCGGTGGCGTCGATGTGCTTGTGCTTCTGTCATGATGAATTCCGGCTCCACGGGCGCGGCGATTCGGCTGGAATCCACTGACCGTTTACACGGCCCAAGGTTCCGGCGGGGCGCCTGTCGCTCTATTGTGGCGCGTTTGTCACTCCAGGGCCAATGCGTGTTGTCGGAATAATTGGGGTCAGAATAATTGGGGTCAGAATAATTGGGGTCAGAGGAATAATTGAAATAATTGGGTCAGAGTAAAAACTGACTTTCGGGCGAGGTGTAAACCACGTCATCAACACATCGCTGGTACTCGGTTATGACCGAAAAAGCTCAATTCACCCCCGAGTTTTTACATTGACCCCAAATATTCTTGCGAAAGTCAGACACTGCGCCAATACCGGGCTGGTACTCGGTACCGAAACTTTCCGGGAGCAAGTCAACAAACTCCGCAACTGAGACCCCACCGCCGCTTTACTCTGTCCCTTTACTCTGACCCCATAACTTCGGAGGGTTTGTTCATCCGGCGAGGATTCATATCGGGTGGAAGTGGCCCAGGCTCATCGTCCTTCTCAAAACCAAATGACTCCGATACCAGATACATGGGGCGTTGTTTGACTTCAGTGAACAGTCGGCCAATGTATTCGCCCAAAACTCCAATGCTGATGAGCTGTATACCGGAAAAAAACAGGATGAACACTAGTATGGAAGGGTACCCCGGAAGGTCCACACCAAAAATTATGGTGCGCACTATGATATAGATCGCATAAAGGAAACCGGTAAACGCCAGCAGAAAACCAAAATAGCCCCAGATGCGCAATGGCAGGGATGAAAATGAGGTAATTCCATCCAGGGCAAAGTTCCACAGCTTCCAGAAACCGAAGCTACTCTTGCCCTGGTTGCGCGCAACACGTTCGAAGTGGATTAATTTTTGTTTGAATCCCAGCGATGCAAACAAGCCTTTCATAAAGCGAGTGCGTTCAGGATAAGCATTCAAAGCCAGCACAAGGCGTGCAGATAGCAGTCGAAAATCTCCTGCCTGATGTGGCAGATCAATGTCAGCGATGCGGCCCATCAATGAATAGAAAGCTTTTGCAGTAAATCTTTTCATTGCGCTGTCGGAATCGCGGTTACTGCGCACCGCAATCACCGAATCAAAACCTTCCTGCCACTGCTGCAACATTTCAGGAATCAATTCAGGTGGATCCTGCATATCTGCATCCATGACAATAGCGGCATCACCGTGGCTGTTCTGAAGGCCGCAGCTGATGGCAATCTCCTTGCCAAAGTTTCGGGAAAAGCGAATAACCCGGATGCCGATTACCGCCTGCTTCTGTGCTTCAGTCTGCCACGCCTCAAATGTGCCATCGCTGCTGCCATCGTCCACGGCGATGATATTGAATTCAGCTTCTGTATCACCACATACCGCCAACATGCGTTGCATTAACTCAGGCATCGACAGCGCTTCGTTGTAGCACGGAACAATCAGGTCAATACTGGGTTTCTGGGTCGTCAAGGACTCAACTCGTCGCTGTCGGTAAGAGGATTAAAAACAACCACTTCAACAAACTCCGGATGGGGCGCACTGATTGTAACAGACCAGTTTGCATTTTCACCCGGCTGACAATTCTCGCAGGCATAGTATTCCTGCAAAGTGGTCTGCAGAATGGGCACAGCGGGTTGGCCATTCTGCAGCACGGTTATTTCACGTGGCATCCAGAATTGGTACAGATTGTTTATCACCAGCATTTCTTCCGCAGTGGTTTCAAACTGGTGTTGCAGTAGATGATGCTCACCCCACATGGGTTGGCGCGGCGGGTATTCATCTCCTATAGGCACTGCCAGCGGCTCGGCGGGTCCGAACACCCGCTGCGGCTTGATAAAATGCAATGGACCAACACGTGGTGTACCCACCAAACCCAAAAAGGTTGCATCGACTTGGTTCACTCCAAGGTAATGTGGGCCGGGGCCAGTGCCTCCAACGTATATTTTCTGATTCGGGCAACGCATACGTGCTTCCAGTGCAAAGCTCTGTTCCAGTATCAGGCTGGCCATCCCGTGGAAGTTGACCTCCTGACCGTGAGCACAGATAAATTTTGCCAGGTCAGTTCTCGCCCAGGCTGGAAAAACCACACCATCAGTAAAATCCATTGGTGCGAACCTGCGGACATTCACCAGGGAAGTGGCTGGTAAGAGTGCATGGCCTGTTTTGCTTTCACTGTAGTTGGCCACCGCAAATCCACCCAGCGTAAGAAGTGCCATGGCACTGGCGGAATAGCTGATACGGGTTTTCCAGGGTTCGCCAAATTGACTCCAGCCCAAAGCAGCGAGCCCACACCAGGCCGGATAAAGCAGTAGCACCATGTAATACAAGGTGATCGGCCTGATCATGGCAATCAGCACCAGACTGGTGGCAATCTGAATGAGTAAGGCAACTGGTAATCGCCAATCATGTTGCCGCCAGGCGTTGTGAAAAGCCAGGCCGATACCGACAACAAAGACCCCATAAAGCACGGCGCTGGCCAAGCCGAGAGCCAGGCCTTCGAGCCCCAGAAAACCCTTGAGCATGAGAAAAGGCGAATCAATAAACGTGCCACGGGCTATGCTCAGCACGCCCAGAAAATTCTGCATGTAATCCAACGACGCAGCGTATTCGGTACTGGTGCGAAAATCAGGCCAGGCCTGGGAGTGTTGGCTGATCAGGTATGGAATCCAGGGAAGCACCGCCACAACAATGGCAGTCAGCAATACAGACCAGGCTAGTTTCTTCTGTATCAACTGCCAGATGACGAGCGGGGTCAGCGCAATGCCAAACGCAAGCGTGGTTGGATGAGCGTGGAAAGCCAATGAAACAGCCAGACACAAGCCGATGAACCAGCGAGTTTCGCCTGCTTGCCAGCGAATCAGGCAGTAGAAACCAAATAACATCGCGGTTTCAACCAGGTTGGTGTGGGAAAAAATCAGATAAAGGACCGCCGTCCAGTTAGGCAAGGCCAACAAGCATGCCCAAAGCAGCCCTAATTGACGGTTGCCCAATCGAACGCCGCAGGCATAAGCCAGCAAATACTTCAGCCCGGTGAGCAAGCCCACCCACATGCTGAGTACTGCCCAACTCGAGGTGAAAAACAAGGGTAGGGAAAGTATGTAAAACCACAATGGGCCACAGTGGAGTATCCCGGAAAAGACAGGCCCTTCCATCGGGTAGCCGCTGCCGGAGGCTATCTGCCACGCGTAATATACATCCCGTGCGGTGTCGAACACTGCCGCAGAGCTGAGCATGATCAGGCTGCCCAGTATGATCAGCAGCGCCAGCAATGCCTTATGCGGCCAAGGGTACGATTGGGTTTCCGCGTTTATGGCCTTCGAGCTGCTGTACAGATTTTCAGGCATGGTTTTTTAGTCGGATACCCATGGATGCGCGATTATATAGTCAGACCAACCTGATTTTCAGCCAGCGTTGATTGTCCAATAATTGGGGTCAATAATTGGGGTCAATAATTGGGGTCAGAGCCCTTTTCTTGGTCGGCCGCGCTGACCATCGCCGATTCGCCGGGATAAAGCCGTTTCGATCTCCTGCTTGAAACGAACGGACCCGGCGGGTAAACCCTTACGTGTGCAGCGACGGAACAGTTCGATATCGTCATTCCTCAACCCATCATCGATCAGTTCCAGGTAACGTTTGCGCCGCTCTCCTGGGTTGGAGCCTAACGCCAGCCCCTCAGAGTGTGGACGAATGGGGTAATCGTTCAACGATTCCGTATGATGCCGGTAACTCGACCAGCGATAGTCCGCCGGATGCACGACCATGCCAGCGCGTACCGGGTTCATTTCGATGTATCGATAACAGGCCAGCACGTACCGCTCAGAATCAACCAACGACGATTTGAAGCGCCCCTCCCAGAGCGAACCGGTGCGGCTATAAACCGCATTGATGCCCGAGGCATACAACGCGCCGAGCCGCTGCATCAGGCGTGATACCGAATCTTCGCCCCACGGCGTCAGCAGGATGTGCACGTGGTTCGTCATGCACACAAAAGCATGGATCGAAACGGTGTATTGGCCCGCTGACTCGAACATCAGGTCCAGGTACGAAATATAGTCTGCTTCGTGAAAGAAGACGGCCTGCCGGTTATTACCCCGCTGAACCACATGCAGGGCGACACCAGGAACCGCTAATCGTTGAATGCGAGGCATGGCACCATCATGCCAAACCTCAGCAACCTCATCTGTAGGACTTTACCCCCAATCCCCGTCAAAAAAGGGCTCTAAAAAGGGCTCTGACCCATTTTTCTCACGCGTGGTTACATATTCCGTCGATACTCCCCACCCACATCATAAAGCGCATGACTCATACTCCCTAGCGAACAAATTCTTGCCGCTTTAACCAGCGCTTCGAAAGTATTTTTACGCTCACGCGCCACCTGCTGCAATTGCTGCAACAGGGGTTTGGCTTCTTCAGCGTGCATATTGCGGAAGGTTTCGACGTTGGCGACCTGCTGGTCTTTCTCGCCATCGGAACTGCGCATCAATTCGATTTCCCCTACTTCACCATGGCCGTCTTCGGGCAGGAAGGTATTCACGCCCACCAGTGGCAGGCTGCCATCGTGCTTCTTGTGTTCGTAATACATACTTTCTTCCTGGATTTTGCCGCGCTGGTACATGGTGTCCATGGCGCCCAGCACGCCGCCTCTTTCTGAGATGCGTTCGAATTCCTGGTATACGGCTTCTTCCACGATGTCGGTAATTTCATCCACGATGAAACTGCCCTGCCAGGGGTTCTCGCAGAAGTTCAGCCCCAGTTCCTTGTTGATGATCATCTGGATGGCCACGGCCCTTCTTACCGACTCGGGCGTTGGGGTAGTGATGGCTTCATCATAGGCATTGGTGTGCAGGCTGTTGGCGTTGTCGAATAGCGCGTACAGCGCCTGCAGCGTGGTGCGAATATCGTTGAACTGGATTTCTTGCGCGTGCAGTGATCTGCCGCTGGTCTGGATATGATATTTCAGTTTCTGGCTGCGCTCGCTGGCGCCGTAACGTTCCTTCATGGCGCGGGCCCAGATGCGCCGAGCTACCCGGCCAATCACGGTGTATTCCGGATCCATGCCGTTGCTGAAAAAGAAACTCAGGTTGCCGGCGAATTCATCCACGCTCATACCACGCGCTAAATAGTATTCGATAATGGTGAAGCCATTGGACAAAGTGAAGGCTAACTGGCTGATGGGGTTCGCTCCGGCTTCGGCAATGTGATAGCCGGAGATGGACACGCTGTAGAAATTCCGCACCTTGTGATCAACGAAGAACTGCTGGATATCGCCCATCATGCGCATGGCGAATTCGGTGGAGAAGATGCAGGTGTTTTGCGCCTGATCTTCTTTCAATATATCGGCTTGAACCGTTCCGCGTATATTGGCGAGGGTATGGGCTTTGATCTCCTCGTACTTCTTCTGATCAAAACCTTTGATGCCGATCAGCCGATCGGAAGTGATGCCCAGCATGGCCAGCCCCAGGCCGGTATTACCGGGTGGCATTTCAGCGTGGTACTGAGGTTGTTGCTTATCTTTGAAATAATCGTCAATGCGCGCTTGCGCTTCATCCCATAGATCGTTGTTCTTCAGGTACAGCTCCACCTGTTGATCAATCGCGGCGTTCATAAAGAAGGCCAGAATCATCGGTGCCGGACCATTGATGGTCATGGAAACTGAGGTACTGGGTGAGCATAGGTCGAAGCCGGAATACAGCTTCTTCATATCGTCCAGCGTGGCAATGGATACGCCGGAGTTGCCCACCTTGCCGTAAATATCCGGGCGGGTGTGCGGATCTTCGCCGTAGAGCGTTACCGAATCAAACGCAGTGGAAAGGCGTGCCGCCGGTTGGCCATGGGCAATCAAATGGAAACGACGATTGGTGCGCTCGGGCGTGCCTTCACCGGCGAACATGCGGATGGGGTCTTCGCCGCTGCGCCGGTACGGGAACACGCCGGCCGTGAAAGGGTATCCACCCGGCAGGTTTTCGCGCAGCAAAAAGCTGAGCAATTCGCCCCAGTCGGAATCGCGCGGCATGCCGATTTTGGGTATCTGTAAATGGCTAAGGCTTTCGCGGTAGTTGGCGCCGGTGACGGCTTTTCCGCGCACGTCATAAGAATATTTTTCGGTGCGTAAGCCTTTCTTGCGTTCGGGCCAGGTTTGCAGCAGTTGGATGGCATCGGGGCTGAGTTCGGCGATGGCTTCCTGGTATTTTTGGCGTAGCAGGATGAGGGAGCGGTCTTCCTGGTCTGAGGAGGCTGCTGGATCCCGGGTCGGGGCCCGGGATGACGAAGAAGAAGCCCGGGATGACGGGTTAAGATCGTCATCCCGGCCTTCGAGCCGGGACCCACTCTCTTGCGGTACCAGTCTAGCGGGAAGATCGGGGTCACCAATCGCGGACAAGGCTTGGTAATAGTTTTGCGCCAAAGAAGCGGCTTTGGCCTGGCGGACAATATCAGCATTAACCGACCTACCCTGCTCGGCAATCTCGGCCAGATAACGTTGGCGACTGCCAGGTATTAATACCGTAGCTTTGGGCTCTTTCAGTGAAGTATCGATTGCAGGCGTCCAGTTTTCTTCCGGCAAATCCAGTTTCTCGCGCATCAAACGGCACAGATTGCTGAACATCCAACTGATACCCGGATCATTGAACTGGCTGGCGATGGTGGGATACACCGGCACTTGATCATCGGGCAACTGGAACGCCAAACGGTTGCGCTTCCACTGCTTCTTCACATCACGCAAGGCATCTTCTGCGGCGCGCCGGTCGTACTTGTTCAGCACCACCAGTTCGGCGAAATCCAGCATGTCGATTTTCTCAAGCTGGCTTTGCGCACCAAAATCAGAAGTCATCACATAGACCGGGAAATCCACCAGGTCGACAATTTCAGAATCCGATTGCCCTATGCCTGCGGTTTCCACCAGTACCAGATCGAAGCCAGCAGATTTCAGGAAGTGAATGGCATCCTGCAGAATGGCCGAAGTGGCCAGGTGCTGCCGCCTTGTCGCCATGCTGCGCATATAGGTGTTCGGGTTGCGCAGCGAGTTCATGCGAATGCGGTCGCCGAGCAGCGCGCCGCCGGTGCGTCGACGAGTGGGGTCAACCGCCAGCACGGCAATGTGCATGTCGGGGAAAAACTGCATGAAGCGGTTGAGCAATTCATCAGTCACAGAAGATTTACCCGCACCACCCGTGCCGGTCAGTCCAACCACCGGGGCCTGCTTGGCGGCCCTTGCCCACTCGCTCCGCTTCAGCTTCAGCTCGGCATCACCAAAGACTTCGTCTTCCAGCGCTGAGATCACGTTAGCAATGGCTTTGTCGAAGGCCGCTGGATCCCGGGTCGGAGCCCGGGATGACGGAGAGGAAGGCTGGGATGGCGGAGAGGAAGCGCGGATTGACGGAATGGAGGTGGGATAAGCAGTAGCCACGCGATGCTTGGCGGCACGTTTCACCACGTCTTCAATCATCTCCACCAGACCCAGGTTCATACCATCATCCGGGTGGTAGATCCGCTCGACTCCGTATTTCTCCAGTTCCTTGATTTCGGCCGGTGTGATGGTGCCACCGCCACCACCGAAGATACGGATATGGCTGGCGCCCCGCTCTTTCAGCAGGTCGACCATGTAGCGGAAATATTCGTTGTGTCCGCCCTGATAGGAAGAAATGGCAATCGCATCGGCATCTTCCTGGATCGCCGCACGCACGATATCCAGCACGCTGCGGTTATGCCCCAGGTGCACCACTTCCGCACCCTGCGCCTGAATCAACCGGCGCATGATATTGATGGCGGCATCGTGGCCGTCAAACAGCGAGGCGGCAGTAACAAAGCGCAATGGCTTTGTGCTCTCGACTTGCGCCTCAGCGGCACCGGTTACTTGGTTAGCGACTCTGCTCATGTAATTCAAGTCCTTTCTGCGGGCCGACACGTAAAGCGCCTAGCCTGAAAAACCATTAAATCAGCCCTCTATTCTAACTCGACATTCTACCGCGACCGGCGAATGACGTGGGATTTGAGGCACCAAGAACCCCAAAGGACGAAATATCACGCAATTCCCTCACCGATTTCTCCAGATCCCATTCCTCAGCCGAAGAATCGTTCCGGGCCATCAGCGTTTCAACACAGGGCAAGCAGTTTCGCCCTGGCTGCCAGAGCTTTCTGCTGATCTCAGGATTCTTACGGAAGATGCTCGATTGCAAAAAAGGGGTCGTTCAGCTTACCCTGATCCATCACTGAGCCAGCGGGCAGCCATCTTGAAAAATCGAATCACGAACTGTTTCAAAATCCTAGGTCTTGGCATTGTTAGCCTTGGTCTTGCAGCCAATGTAATGGCCCAGTCAGCAGAACTAGAGGCAAAAGCCAATCGCCTGACGGTTGAACACCTGTTGCAACTGGCTGATGTCAGCGAACCGCAATTCAGCCCCGAAGGCGACTGGATTGCTTATACCGTGAGTAAAGATGATGCTGAAGCAGACGAAGTGCGCAGCCGCATCTGGATGGTGCCAGCCAAGGGAGGCGAAGCGGTTGCAATGACCGCGGCAGACCAATCGTCCTCGCATCCTCGCTGGAGCCCGGATGGCAAATACCTGGCCTTTCTGTCCGGTCGCGATGAGGGGCCAACGCAAGTCTATCGCCTGTCCCGCCATGGCGGTGAGGCGCAAGCGATCACCGAAACACCGCAATCGGTAAACAGCTTTGCCTGGTCGCCCGATTCAACATCACTGCTGCTGGAATTACAGGATGCATCTGCGGCCGAATTGGCGGCAGCCGATGATGACAGCAGCAACGACGATAAAGCAGCACCGCCTGTGGTGATTGATCGCCAACAATTCAAAATGGATTATGTGGGCTACCTGGACCGTCGACGCACTCACCTATACCGGCTGGACTTCGCTTCGAAAAAGCTGGACCAACTGACTTTTGGCGACTTTGATGACAGTGAAGGGCGTTGGTCACCGGATGGCAGCCGCATCGCCTTTACCAGCAACCGAACTGAAAACGCCGACGCGAATTACAACAGCGATATCTGGGTAATTCCTGCCACGGTCGGAGAAGCCCCTGCCGAGCCACTGAGAATTACCAGCAATCCCGGCGCCGATGCCAGCCCGTCCTGGAGTCCGAATGGCGAGCTCATTGCCCATACTGCCATTATCGA
>JAWXBM010000065.1:0-50780 GCA_034440115.1 Lysobacterales bacterium
GTCCTGGGTTTCGGCCTGCGCGATTTGTTTGCGGACGTATTCACCGGACTGGCCATCAACATGGATCGCTCGTTCGTTATTGGTGACTGGGTGCAGGTCAACGAGGGCGGGGCGGGCATGAGCGTCGGAAAAATAAATGAGATCGGTTGGCGTTGTACCAGCCTGACCACCGAGGAGCAAACCAATGTCGTGATCCCCAACGGCCTGCTTGGAACCGAGCACATCGTCAACATCACCCGACCGATGCTTTCCACCCGTTACGAGGCATCGGTTACGGTGGAGTTCTCCGTTTCCCCCGATCGTGTAAAACGCGTGCTCATGGCGGCACTGCGCTCCCTGGATACCGTGCCCGGCTTTGATACCGAGAAGCCGCCAGTGGTTTTGATCCATGACACTTCTGAACTGGGCATTGAGTACCTGCTTCGCTACTGGATTCTTCCCTGGAACCCGATATCACCGACCAGCGCCAATGACCGGGTTTATGGCCGCGTGCTAGCCCATCTTCGTGCCGCCGGAATTGGTCTGGCCTATCCCAAGACAGACATCTACACCGCGCGAATGCCGGCCAGGCAATTCGACAGCCACCGCAAGGAGGACCTGGTTGAATTACTGGCGCAAACGGATGTGTTCAAACTGCTGGATGCACACAGTATCGCCAGCATTGTCGATGCCATGGAGCGCCAGCACATTCCGGAAAACCAGGTTTTGTTCCACCAGGGCGACAAAGGCAAGTCCCTGTTCGTCCTGATTGAAGGCTTGCTCGAAATCGATGTTGAAAGTGATGGCCATGCCGAATGTGTTGGGCGCATTCATCCGGGTCAGTGCCTGGGTGAAATGTCTCTACTTACGGGGGAACGGCGATCGGCAACAGTGCGGGCTGCATCAGAGTCCATCGTGTATGAAGTGGGCAAGAAATCCATCACTCTGGTCATGCAACAGCAGCCCGCCCTGGCAGAGGCCTTGTCGAACATACTGGCCGAGCGACAAATCAGCACGGCGATGTCATTGAGCGAACTGGATCCGGCCCAGCAGAAGCGGGAAATAGCGAACTTTGCCCAACAACTGTTCACCCGCATGAGAGATTTCCTGGAACTGTACCTGAGCGCGCCGAAAGCCCAATGGAAACGATGGCAGGCATATCCGCGCTGATGTCAACGCCTGATGCGCGGGCTTGGTCCAGCGGGTCTGTCAGTCAGCTTGCCTGCCCCCACCAACGGCTCATGGCGAGTTTGATGTGGCTCACTTGAACCGGTATTTGCGCTTCACGGCCGATGAGGATAGCTTCATCGATGGCTGCCCAGAAATACTGATCCTCGCTGCGGATATGGCTGATATAGCGGCCCCCATGGCGAGCCGCCACCTGGGCGAGTTCCACCAATTCTTCGGTGGCGGAAAAAGACCCGGGATCGTATTCCAGCCCGCTCGACAGGCCCAATGAACCTGCTTCCATTTCGGCGTTCAACAGGCTTACCATCTGCGCCAATTCTTCACCGGTCGCAAGGCGCTGATAGTCCTCGCCCATGACCATGCCGCGCAATGTCCCATGACCGGCGTAGGAGGCGATGTTGATGGCCACGGGTGATCTTTCAAGTTCGGCGAAGAATGACGATCTCAAAAGGATACGTGGCGTCGAGCTCGGCGGAGAAATATTCACCGGCAAAGCCGGCAAGCTGGGCGGCTGTAAGCGCTGGCAGTTCAGACCGTGCCTCAGCGTCCTGCTGACCGGCGTCGGGTTCCTTGTCGCTGCTTGCAGGCCCGAGCTGGTCAGCCAGGTAGTAATCTGCAACACGCTGTGCCAGCTCTCCGGGCGTCGCGAAATCAGCATTGCAGGCGGTGGCGATCGACAACCCGGGCTCCACAAACCGCACCAGTTCGGTGCGGAACCCCCAGGAACTGCCACTGTGCCCTACGGTACGCAGACCGCGATACTCTTCCAGCCGTATGCCCTGGGCGTAGCCGACCGGATCGCCGTTGTTGAGGTGTCCCTCAGTCAACATCAACGGCTCAATCGGCGGCTTTTCGGCGCCATGCAGGTAGTTGTCCCAGCGCACAAAATCTTCCACCGTGGTGTAAAGTTGCCCGTCGCCGGCGACATCGAAATTGTAGTTGTGCGCGATCCGCAGGCCACACTCACCGTCACGGATGAACAGGGTGGGCTCTGTTACCGGTAGCGCGGGCATACGCGGTATCATGCAAGGCACCGCCTTGCAGGCCTGTCAGAGGATTTCCACCGTTGAATGATGCCAGCCCCGTTGGGCAGGAAGACTCCGCCCGACCGCCAATGAAAAGCCGGCCACCGGCAGCCTCACTGGCACCGCGGATGTTCTGGCTGTTACTGGTGACGGCGTTTGCGCTGCTGGCAGTGAGCGGCGCCTATCTGGGCGTGGTCACCTTGCTCGAGTGGTCGCTGGATCAGGAACTAGAGGATTATCTCTATCAGCTCATATTCATAGCCCACCTCGCCGTTGGTGTGCTGGTTGTGGTTCCCCTGCTGTGTTTCGCGGTGGTGCATGTGAAGCGTGCCTGGTACCGGCGCAATCCGGCTGCCCGCACTTTGGGTGTGGCGATTCTGCTGGTCAGTCTGATGTTATTACTGACCGGTCTGCTGGTCAGCCGGCTTGGAGTATTTGAAGCAGTGACGCCGCAATTGCGCCAGCAGCTTTACTGGTTGCATCTGATCTGCGCTGCATTGCTGGTGCCCGTGTTTCTCTGGCATCGCTTGCGCGGGCACAAGCGCATTGACTGGCGCATGGGTGGCCGCGTGATGTTGGCCAGCGGAGCAACGGGAATACTGATACTCGCAGCCGCGTTGGCTATCTGGACACCAGAGCCCGTGCCTGAGCCAGCACAGCCGGGCAGCATAGAAGATTTTGACCTGTCCCTGGCCAAGACCGCCAGCGGTCGATTGATCGAGCCTGAAATTCTGATGCGCAATGATTACTGTCTGGATTGCCACCAGGAAAGCCACGAGGGCTGGATGGCCAGTGCGCACCGGTTCAGCTCTTTCAATAACCCCGCCTATGCTTTTTCGGTACGTGAATTGCGTACTCAGCTCATTGCAGAAGGAAAGCCGCTGGACGGCGTCATGTTTTGCGCAGCCTGTCATGACCCCGTACCGCTGTTTGCAGGAATGTTGCGGGATCCGGGCTACGACGATGTCAACCATCCTACTGCAACCGAAGGCGTCAACTGTCTGAGCTGTCATGCCATAACGTCTGTCGACAGTGCGCGCGGCAATGGTGATTATACGATTGGCGAACCGCAGCATTATCCGTTTGCATTCAGTGAGATTTCGGCGCTGAGCGCGTTAAGCCGCCAACTGATTCGCGCCAAACCAGCTCTGCACAAACGTACTTTTCTCAAACCATTGCATGCCAGCAGCGAATTTTGCTCCACTTGCCACAAAGTATTCCTGCCTCAGGAACTGAATGCCTACAAGTGGCTGCGCGGACAGAACCACTACGATTCTTTTGAGCTCAGTGGTGTGTCTGGGCAGGGAGTTGCCGGTTTCTACTATCCACCCAAAGCCCGGGAAAACTGCCAGGAATGTCACATGCCGGCAGATTCCGCCAGTCAGGACATGGCGGCCAATCCAGCCAGCGAAGGCGCTGGCCTGGTGATTTCCGACCACACTTTCGCGGCTGCCAACTCAGGCATCTGGCCTTTGATGAAGCTGGCGGATCCGGCCGTGGAGAAACGCGAGGCCATGCTGAAGGACTCCGTGCGGCTGGACCTGTTCGGCCTGCGCGAGCAGGGTACGGTCGATGGCAAGCTGCTGGCACCTTTGCGGCCGACATTGCCGACCTTGACTCCGGGTCAGCCCTATCTGGTGGAGGCAGTGTTGCGCAATCTGCGGGTGGGACACACGTTTACGGAAGGAACTGCCGATTCCAACGAGGTCTGGGTGCAAATCGAGGTCCGGCACGAAGGCCAGACCATCCTGGCCAGCGGCTTACTCGACGAAAACGGTGCTGTCGACCCCTGGAGCCATTTCATCAATGTCTACATGCTCGACCGTGAAGGACGCCGTATAGATCGCCGCAATGTGCGTGACATCTTTTTTCCGCTGTACAACAACCAGATTCCGCCCGGCGCTGCTGATGTGGTTCACTATCTGCTGGAAATTCCGCCAGGCTTGAGCGGCAGCGTGGAAATTGAAGCAAAGCTGCTCTACCGCAAGTTCGATGCCACCTATGTGCAGCATATTCGCGGTGGCGATCAGCGGCCCAATGATTTGCCGATCATGCTGATCAGCAGCGACCGCGTGGTGCTGCCGCTGCTGGACAGTGCAGCAGCTGAACCTGAGCTCACCGCCGCGAGTGCCATTGCGGAATGGGAACGCTGGAATGATTATGGCATCGGGCTGTTGCGCAAACAGGGTCCAGGCGGCCGCAGCCAGTTACGGCAGGCCAACGAAGCATTCCATCAGGTGGAAGCTCTGGGACATGCCGAAGGTGCGCTGAATGCTGCACGGGTGCACCTCACCGAAGGCGATCTGGAAGCTGCCAGCCAGGCCTTGCGGCGCGCTCATGAACATTCGAGCCCCGCCTATCCCTGGTCGATCGCCTGGTTCTCAGGACAGGTGAGCAAGCAACGGGGCCATTTTGACCTGGCGCTGGAGAATTTCATGGCACTCGAAGCCACACAATTTGATGAAGCGCACCGGCGCGGCTTCGATTTTTCCCGGGATTACAACCTGCTGGCCGAGATTGGTCAGACCCTGTTCGAGCGGGCCCGGCAGCGTCGGGCTAGCATTGGCCCCGCAGCGCACCAGGCCGATCTGCTGGAGGCGATGAGCTGGTATGAGCGCGTATTGCTGCTCGATGCAGACAATGCCAATGCACACTTCAATCTGGCACAGATCAAGGAATTGACCGGCGATCTGCAGGGCGCAGAATTGCACCGCAATATCCACCAAAAACTCAAACCGGACGAGAATGCGATCGAGCGGGCTGTGAGCCGTCGCCGTGCGCTGGACCCGGCAGCCGATCATGCGGCGGAACGGGTGGTCATTTATGCTTTGCGTGCACCGGCAGAATCAGCCGCACTTCAAGCAGTTTCTGCGTCTGTCTATGAGGCCTCTGAACGATGAACCATTGGCTGCGCTGGTTGGCAGCAGTTGTTCTGCTGGCAGGGCTCTGGTTCTGGCTCAGGCAGTCCACTGATCAGTCCGTCGACGTAGCACTGCCATTGCCGGATGAAGCAGACACAGCGTCGTCAGTGACGGCACCTGCCCCAAATTTTGTTGATGTCAGCGAGGCCGCTGGTATCGATTTTGTGCGCAACAATGGCGCGCGCGGGGAACGCTTACTGCCGGAAACCATGGGTGGCGGTGTCGCCTTTCTGGATTTCGACAATGACGGCTGGAGCGACTTGCTGTTTATCGATGGCGGCGACTGGCCGCATGTTGCAGATCGCCAGCCACCACAACATTCGCTGTACCGTAATCTGGGCACAGGACGCTTTGAAAATGTTACTGCAACAAGCGGCTTCACTGCTGAAATTCATGGTATGGGGCTGGCAGTAGGCGACTACGATGCCGACGGCTGGGTGGATGTATTGCTGACCGGTATCGGTGGAACCCGCTTGCTGCGCAATTCTGCGGGTCGTTTTGTGGATGTCACCGCCAGCAGCGGACTGACCGCTCACTTGAATGACTGGAGTATCACTGCGGTGTTTTTCGACGCCGATGGTGATGAAGACCTGGATCTGTTTGTCGCCAATTATGTGAACTGGAATCGCGAAACCGATCTCGCTGTCGATTACCGGCTGGCTGGCCTGGATCGTGCCTACGGTCCACCGATGAGTTTCGAGGGCAGTCACAATCGCCTGTATTTGCAGGACCAGCCCGGACAGTTCCGCGCAGTCGATGAGTCTTCTGGCCTGCAACCTGTCAACCCATATTCCGGCGCTGCCATCGGTAAGGCATTGAGCGTGCTGGCGATGGACGTAAATGAAGATGGTCTGGTTGATCTGCTGGTGGTGAACGACACCGTACGCAATTTCCTGTTTCTGAATGAAGGTGGTGGCCGCTTTAGCGAAGCCGCAGTGGAATGGGGTCTGGCCTATGACCGCGATGGTAACGCCACGGGTGGCATGGGCTCAGACAGCGGCTGGTTTGAACCGGAGCAACGTCGCGGCATACTGATCGGCAACTTTGCCAATGAAATGTCTTCGTACTACATGGAACAGGATGTGCCTGGTCTGTACAGTGACGATGCCATCATTTCCGGCCTCGGTGCATCCAGTCGCCAGGCTCTGACCTTTGGAGTACTGCTGTTCGATTATGACCTGGACGGCTGGCTGGATTTGCTGCAGACCAACGGCCACATCGAAAACGAAATTTCCACTGTTCAGGCAAGTCAGCGCTATGCCCAAGCAGGACAACTCTACTGGAACTGTAATTCGGCCTGTGGTCACAGATTTCTGGAAGTCGACCGTCGGCAGCTCGGCGACCTGGCCCGTCCGGTAGTGGGTCGCGGCAGTGCCTATGCTGATTATGACCATGACGGCGATCTTGATGTTGCCGTAGCAGTGGTGGCCGGGCGGCCCATGCTGCTGCGCAATGACCAGGCCCTCGGTAATCACTACATCGCGCTGCGGTTACGGGGCCTGCATGGCAATCGCGATGCGCTGGGCGCACAACTCCGGCTGCACACCGCTGATGGAACGCAGCGCAGGGAAATCAGCAACTCGCGGAGTTATCTGGCGCAGGTTGAACCGATAGCCCATTTTGGCCTAGGCTCTGTGCCAACTATTCAGAAGCTGGAAATTCGCTGGCCGGATGGCCAGCTGCAGACCGTGCCCGCAGCTGATCTGAACATCGATCAGATGAATGTGATTTCCCAACAGGCTGGCGCAAAGTCCCGGTCTGATCAGCCAAAGCAACCCTGATGTCTGGAGTAGCAGTGATCAAACACCTTCTGGTAGCAACCATTTTCACTCTGACTCTGCTGCTGGCCCTGCCGGGCTGTCAGCGCGAATCAGCGGACCCAGCTGCCGATGTCGTTGACATTGAAGCCCTGCAATTGCGTGATCTGGGCATTGCCGAACTCGAAAATGAACGGCCTGAGCAGGCAGAACCGCTGTTCCGCGAGCTGGCCGAAAGATTTCCCGCAGACCCTTTGGGGGCCGTTAACCTGGCTATTGCGCTGTTGCGTCAGCAACGGCTCGATGAGGCTGAAGCGAGTATTGCTGAGCTATTGGAAACAGCACCGTCGGCACCGCTGCTGGCGGTCCGCGCAGAAATACGTATGGCCCGCAATGAACTGGATGCTGCCCTGAACGATCTGGCACAGGCACTGGCACTGGCCCCGAACGACAGTGAGATTGGCTATGCTGCGTTCAATCTGGCCAGCCAATCAGCCACAGAACAGGCGACGGCTGTATCCCGGACGGCACTGTTGCAACTGAGCAGGCTTCGCCCCGACAACCCCTGGGTGCTGCTCAAGGCCTTGCAGACGGCGCTGAAGGATAGCGACCGTACAACTGCCAGCAGTCGTTTTCTGCGCCTGCGCGAACTTTCCTGGCAATTCGATCCGGCCAGCAAGCAGGTGCTCGCCGTTGTGGGCGAAGGCCTGATCAGCAACAAACTGGAGCCACTGCGCGGCGAGGTGATCCGGCTGGAAAACCTGCTGCGTTCCAGCGGACTCTACCAGCAGGCTTTGAGCGATTTGCGCATCGGCATTCGCGGCATTCCGCTGACACGTTTCGCCCAAGAGGCGGATCTGCGCAGCTTCGAGCCCGTTGCTTCCATTCCCTTCCAGTTTCACCACATTGATGGGCGGGCCGGACTGCCAACGGCTCTGGCCGTTGGCGATCTGGACGGTGATCAGTTACCTGATCTGCTGCGCGTGCTGGCCACGACAGCGGAGCAATCTCCACAACTCGAAGTCCGGCTGGCTGCTTCGGCATTCCAGACCAGCACGGAATACCCGCTGAATGAGTTGGCCACAGATGGCATCACACCCTTGTTGCTCAACGATATAAGCAATGATGGCCAACAGGATGTGCTGGTGTTCGGCAGTTGGGGTGCTGCTGCGTTTCAAGGCGCCACTGGGGGCCAGCTGTTGCGTATTCCCAATGACATCGGATTGCATGAAGCCAGTGCGGTAGCCGCCGTAGCCCTTGATTTCGATATTGAGGGCGATCTGGATATTGCCCTGGTGTCAGCAGGCAGCCAGAAACCTGGGCAAAAACCTGGGCAAAAACCTGGGCAAAAACCTGGGCAAAAACCTGGCCAAAAACCTGATTTGCGCCGCAATAATCTGGTCAATGCTCTGGAGTCCGTGGGTGAGCATGTATTCGCACAAATTGAAAGCGACTACTCCGCTGTAATTGCCCTGCTGGCCAGCGATCTGGACCGCGATGGCGACATTGACCTCTTGCTGGCGCACGCCACGGGCTTGAGCTGGCTGGACAACCTGCGCCAGGGTGAATTTGCCGATCGCAGTGCAACAGCCGGCCTTGCCGCAGAACCCGGCATCAGCGCCATCGCAGTGGCCGATATGGATAACGATGGTGCGGTGGATGTGGTGGTTGCCGCCGACGGCGGTTTGCAGCTGTGGCGCAACCGCGAGGCCCGATTCCCGGCTGATGAGCGAGTCCAGCTGGATATTTCACCGACCGGGGTGGGCCTGATCGTCATCGTCATCGTCATCGGTGATTTCAATAACGATGGCCGGAAAGACCTGGCGCTGGGTCATGAACGTGGGGTGATGTTACTGCTGCAGGATTCCGACCAGCACTACCTGGCGCTGGACCTGCTGGATTTCGCCACGCCGGTGACCGCCCTGCAAGCCACCGATCTGAATAATGACGGACTTCTGGACCTGGCGGTTTCCGGCCAGGCCGGGCTGGGCTGGCTGGAAAATCAGGGTCAAACCGGCAATGGCTGGTTGTCGCTGAGCCTGCAGGGCCTGACTGAAGGCAACGGCAAGAACAACCGTTTTGGCATTGGCAGTGTGATTGATATTCGCAATGGCAACCTGCAACAGCGTTACGATGTCAGCGCCGCTGCCACCCATATCGGGCTGGGGCCCCATACTCAGGCCGAAGTGTTGCGCGTCGAGTGGACCAACGGGGTACCGCAAAACCGCATAGGTCTCGAGCGTAACCAACGTGTGGTCGAGGAGCAGGTGCTCAAAGGCAGCTGTCCGTTCCTGTACGCCTGGAATGGCGAGTCATTCGGCTTTGTGACGGACCTGTTGTGGGGCTCACCGATAGGCCTGCCGGTTGCGCTCGGAGTGTGGATGCCAGCGGATCCTTCAGAACTGGTCAGGATCGATGGGCTGACCGCGCGCGATGGCGGATTTGACATTCGTATCACAGAAGAATTGTGGGAAGCCGCTTTTTTTGATCAGGTCCGTTTGTGGGTGGTGGATCACCCGGTTGACGTCGAAGTGGCCAGCAATCTGCGTATTGTTCCGGGCCAGTCTTTGGGTGAAGAAGTGCTTGGTAGCCGCGAACTGATGCCGCTGGCCCAGGCGCTGGATGGTCAAGGGCGGGATCTCACCGAGCAGTTGCGTGAGCATGACGAAGTATATGCCGATGCCTACAGTCCCGGGCCCTACCAAGGTATCGCGCAGGCGCCGTGGAGCCTGATCATGGATCTCGGCAGTGCACCTGCTGCGCCCGTGCGCCTGCACCTGGAGGGCTGGATTTTCCCCAGCGATGCGAGCCTGAACCTGGCGGTGGCGCAACGCCAGGACCTGCCCAATTTGCCGCCGCGCATTGAGGTGGAAATTGGCGGCCGCTGGGAGCCCCTGCTGGAGAACGCTGGGTTTCCGGCTGGCAAAACCAAAACCACCGTTATTGATTTGCCTTCATTACCCGCCGGTGCCCAGCGGCTGCGCATGGTCAGTAATATGTGGCTGCATTGGGATCGCATTCGCTGGACCACTTCAAACGCGGACGAAGCTGCCCATATCGTAACCAAGCTGCTGCCAGAGAGTGCTGAACTGCGTGATCGCGGATTCTCAAAATTGATCAGAACGGCACCCAACGCACCCCACACCTACGATTACTCGCAAGTTGACAGCCAATCACCGTGGCTGGCCATGCCGGGGAACTACACGCGCTATGGCGACGTGCTGCCGCTGTTGCTGGAAGCTGACGATTTCAGCGTGATCCTGGCTGCTGGCGACGAGATCGCCATTCGCTTCGATGCGGCAGGCCTGGAGCCGGTGGCGCCCGGCTACCAGCGCACGCTGTTTCTCGAAAGTCATGGCTGGGACAAGGATGCAGATCGAAATACCTTTGAGGCGCAGCAGATGGAGCCGCTGCCCTTCCGGGCGATGAGTGGCTATCCTGGCCAGCCAGGAGAAGTGTTTCCGAATACGCCGGACCACCGCGCCTATCGCCAGCAGTGGCTGACCCGGGAGGTGCGCTGAATGAATGGCAAAGGGAGGGCCTTGCAGTTCAGGGCATTGCAGTTCAGCGCACTTGGCGCGCTGGCCATCTTGTTGCTGGCCGGATGCGGTGCCGAAGACGGCCCGAGCCGCGAGACAGCGACAGCTGCGGCGTCCAGCACAACAGTCGGCGCGGCCTCGACAGGGCCTGCGCTGACCGGGCCAATCTTTATCGACCAGGCCGCCGAACTCGGTATTGATTTCCGCCACGACCCGGCGCTGTCCGGCGATTTGCTGATGCCGGAAATACAGGGTGCCGGCGCTGCCCTGGTGGACCTCGATGCTGACGGTGATCTGGACCTGCTGTTGGTGCAAAGTCGCCCGGCTGCAGAGGCTGGCGCAGTAAACGGCGGCAGCCGGCTGTACCGGAATCTGTTGCAGGAAACAGGCACCCTGGCCTTTGAGGACATTACGGCTGCCTCCGGCCTCCACACCCGCTGTTACGGCTCCGGTGTGGTTGCCGGTGATATCGATAACGATGGCGCCGTTGACCTTTACATATTCTGCGCCGATAGCAACGAACTCTGGCGCAACGACGGCTCAGGTGTGTTCGAAGAAATCGGTCAGGCCAGCAACACCAACGATTCGGCATGGACCACCAATGCCAATTTATTTGATTTTGACCGGGACGGTCTGTTGGATCTGTACATCGGCAACTACGTGGATTATGCGCCTGCCACGCGGCGCCAATGTCGCACGCCGGCCGGTATACCTGATTACTGCGGTCCGCTCACGCACACTCCGGCACCCGACCGTTTGCTGCGCAATCTGGGTGCGGGGCGCTTCGAGGATGTCACAGCCAGCAGTGGTATTGCGTCCATTGGGCATGCTCCCTCGCTGGGTTCTGTTGCGGCCGACTTCAATGCGGATGGCTGGCAGGATCTGTACGTCGCCAATGATGCCTATTCGAACCGGCTGTGGATCAACCAGCAGAACGGCCACTTTGTAGACACAGCTTTGCCGGCAGGCGCGGCACTGAATGCCGAGGGTCAGCCCGAAGGCAGTATGGGAGTGGATGCGGGTGATTACGACGGAGATGGTGACGATGACCTCTTTATGGTGCACCTGGCCGATGAGAAGGCCACTCTGTACGCCGCTGTCGGTAATGGCCAGTTCGAGGATCGCAGCCTGATGAGTGGCGTCGCCGCGCTGACCCGGGGCCACACCGGCTTTGGCACCGCTTGGATCGACTACGACAACGATGGCTGGCTGGACCTGCTGATCGTCAACGGCCGGGTTAGCATGGCAGGAGAGTCTAGAGCCAGTGCTGACCCTTTCCCCTATGCCCAGCGTATGCTGCTGCTGCGCAACGACGGCAACAGCCGTTTCAATGATGTCAGCCTGCAGGCTGGTGCAGTCTTTGCATTGGAGCGCGTGGGTCGCGGTGCGGCGTTTGGTGATCTGGACAACGACGGCGATATGGATGCGGTGGTCAGCAACGCCAATGCTGCCCCTTTCGTATTAATCAATCAGCTCGGTCAGTCACAGAACTGGCTGGGCGTGCGCCTGACCGTACATGGTCGGGACGCTTATGGTGCACGAGCCGGTTTGTTGCTCAGCGATGGCCGCACGCTGTGGCGGCGGTTACGGGTGGACGGCAGTTATGCTGCAGCGAACGACCCGCGAATCCTGTTTGGCTATCCGCGTGAGGTACAGGCCCGGGCCCTGACCATCGTCTGGCCCGACGGCAGCCGAACGGAGCTGCCAACGCAACTGCCAACGGAGCTGCCAATTCAGCTGACTGGGCAGCAACTGCACGAGCGTCACTATTCCGAAATCCGGCAGGAGCAACCATAGATTCGCATGACTACTGAGAACATACGACGAAGTTTGCTGCCAGCAGCTCTCGTGCTGCTATTGGCGGCCTGTGAACAGCAATCAGTCGCTATCGTTCCGCCAAACATCGAAGCTACGGCCTTTACCCTGCTCAGCCCGGACGCAGGCGTGCCGCTTGCGGAGGCCTATTCCCGCTGGCAAACCATGGCAACGGAAACCGAGCCGGGGCCTGCACAGTATGACGCAGCCATGCGATTCGCTGAGCTTGCCTTCGCCTGGGAACGATTTATCTGGGCGGAAGAATCACTGCAAAGGGCATGTGCCAGCCCGCGCAGCGATGCGCGCTGCTGGTATTTGCTGGCGTTGTCACAACAAACCAACTCAAACGACACAGCGGCGGCAGCAAGTTTTGAACAGGCCCTGCAAAGGCAACCCACCTATCTGCCCATTCGCCTGCAACTGGGAGAATACCTGCTTGCAACCGGTCAGCTCTCTGCCGCGGCTCAACGGCTGGGCAAACGACAGGCTGGTGAATCGGCAGCCCTGCTGGGGCTGCGCGGCCGGATTGCGCTGGCAGCGGGTGATAACCCGGCTGCATTGGAACAGCTTGAGGCAGCGCTGAAGCTCGAGCCAGAGGCATCCCGCCTGCGCTATCCATATGGACTGGCGCTGCGTGCAGCCGGGCGTGAGCAGGATGCACTGCAGGCTCTGGCCCGCAATGGGCCAGTTGCGGCGCAGGTGGATGATCCACTGCTCAGCGAGGTGCAGGCACTGGCCATGGGCGTGGACATTCTGCGCTACCGTGGCAACGATTTGGCTCTTGCCGGTCAGTACGCAGAGGCCGCCGCTGCGTACCGGCAAGCTCTGGAGCAAGAAGAGGATGCGCTCACCCGTCTCAACCTGGGCATTGCCCTGGCCCGCAGCAATCAACCTGCGGCCGCAGAAGCGGAATTCCGCCAGGCCCTGCAGGCAGACCCCGGGCTGCCGGCTGGCTGGTTCGGACTCGGCACCTTGCTGGCCGCTCAAGGGCGGCATGAGGAAGCGGTTGCAGCCTACCTGCAAGCCTTGCAGCAACACCCGGGTGATCTCGATGCACGTTATAACCTGGCCAATGCGCAACGTCGTTTGGGCCAACCGGACCAGGCCACTGAAAATTATCGCCTGGTTACCAATGCTGATCCTGCCCGCATCGAAGCACAGATCGCGCTGGCCCAAATCCTGTCAGAGCAGCAGCTTTGGTCCGCTGCTCTGGAGGTGTTGCGCACAGGTCTGCAGTCTCATCCGCAAGACGGGCGACTGGCATTGCAGCTGGCCCGATTGCTTGCGGCTGCGCCCGATTCGGCGATTCGTGACGGTGCAACGGCCCTGCGTCTGGCCGAGCAACTGTTCAGCCGTGAGCAATCCCTGGCTCATGGCGAAACTTTGGCCATGGCACTCGCCGAGGTGGGGCGCTTTCAGCAGGCAGCGGAACTGCAGCAGTCGCTGATCGATGCGGTTCGTGCTCAAGGGCGTGATGAGCTGATGCCGGCACTGCAGGCGGCGCTGGAGGATTATGCTGCAGAGCGGCCGTACCGCTTGGAATAGAATTCGAACCATCGCTTGGTTAAAAAGAGCGGCAATAAGCAGGGATTGTAAATATTTCATTACAATCAATTGAATTAAGCAGGCTCACTGATCTATACTCCTCGCCAAATAAAAGAGTCTCCGTCAATTGAGTTTGCGACGGAACGCGAATTTGTACTTTTGGAGAGACCCATGCGCATTATTCCCTTCACGCTCAGCTTGTTCTTGAGTGCCTTCACCACAGCAGCAGTGGCACAGGTAACTACGGTTTATCCCAGCACGGTTAACGTTGTGCCCATTCCTGACGGTGGTTGTGTGGATTCAAGTTCCACTGGCGTTGGCCTCGGTGGCATCAGCAACAGCATTACGATTCCTGGTGGCGATGCAGGTGCTATTCTCGATGTCAATGTACAGGTTCAGGTAACAACTACCTGGCGCTCTGATCTGCAGATGGCCTTGACTGATGGCACCACCACGGTGCAGTTAGCTCATAATCAGGGTAGTACCAGCATCAACTATTACGCCACTTTTGACAGTGCCGTTGCGACTAACTGCGGCGATTCAACGTTCTGCGGTGATGCGGGCAACTGTGTGACAGCGCCCGGCCCTGTGTGCGGTCCCAATCAGTCGTTGGACGGATTCAATGGCCCCGAAGCCGCAAGTCGGGAATTCACTTTGCAGATTTGCGATACGGTCGGTGGGGCTCCACCAACGTTGCAGAACTGGTCATTGCAAGTCACTCGCGGCAGTGCTGCGGAACCGCGCGCTACCTTCGCCGTGAGCAAAGTATTCACTGACGGCAATCCGAGCGAAGTGGATGTAACGCTGTCCTGCAATACGGGCCTGATACTGGATCAGACCAAAACGATTTCAGCCGGTTCAGGCGTGGTGTTTGTCGTAACCGATTACGCCGATGGCGCATTGAATTGTGAACTTACCGAAGAACCCGTCGCCGGCTATAACGCCAGCTATTTCGACGGCAGCTCTACCAATTCGACCGGTTGTGTGTTTCAGGAAGTACCCTTCGGCGGTTATTACACGTGTGTAGTCACCAACGAACCCGCGCCGGTGGATATCGTTGTCACCAAGGAATGGAACTTTGAAGGCCCCAGCAGCGGTAACGGTATCAGTCAGGAGTACGAGTTAACCCTGTGGTGCGATGCTGAGATCGTTGGCGGTTACAATCCGTATGAAATGGGGTTGGATTCGGATTCGCCCAGCGGCCTTTTCTCTTATTGCGGTAGCAACCCTACCAAGAAAGAAGGTCCGCAGTTAGTCTATTACGATTGGTGCAAGACCTACTATGGCGAAGGACCAGGCCTGTTCACTTCTGAAGTCATTCCGGAATACCCGGGTTCGAACTGCTATGTCACTGAATATGTCTACGATGCCGGCGTCGAAATTGAAAATGGTTGCAATGATCTCTCCGTCAGTGCTGGTCAGGGTGATTCCTGCACCATCACCAATACGGTGTTCTATGAAGGCATTCCGACACTAAATCAGTATGGACTGATGATGCTTGCTCTGCTGATGCTGGGCGCAGGCTTTATCGGGTTCCGGCGTTTCGTCTGAACTGACTGAAAGCTGAGAAATCGGGGCCTGAGAAATTAGGGCCAGAGTAACCAGCTTACTCTGGCCCTTTTCTTTGCTGGCTCTTCAAGAATCTTTTTTGCAGGCGGCTGACTGACACCTTGCGTGCCAACCCCGAGTTCATTCCCCTGCTGCGACTTGCGTGTTGTTAAACCACTTCCCGCTGACCTTCGCTGGGTAATACGGCAATGGTTTTGCTGCCCAGTTTTTGCAATTCTGCGCTGCAGAACTCCAGTTTGCGTTCAATCGCCGCATCATCCTGGCTGGGATCGTGGTGATGAATCCATAGACGTTCTGCTTCAGCCAGATGCGCCAGACGACAGACCTCCGATAAGGGCGAGTGGCCCCAGTGGATTTTGCTAACGTATTCCTCGTCAAAATAAGTACAGTCATGCACCAGCACGTTGGTTCCGCGACAAAAATCTGCCAGGCCATGCAGGAACTCTTCGTCAGCAAACTCGGAATCAGCGTGATATAGCTCGTTGTCGGTGATGTAGCAGAAACTGCGGCCGCGGTAATCCACCCGATAGCCCAGGCAATGACCCGGATGCTTTAGCAACAGGGTGCGCACGCGAATGTCGTCCAGGTCAAATTGCTGCTCGCCGATTTCATGGAAGCTGACTTGGGCACCAAACTCGCGCACGGTAACGGGGAAATAGGTGCCATCCATTTGTGCCACGATCAATTGTTCGAAGCCGGCGGATTCCTGCGCGCAGCCATGCACGCGGACTACGTTGCCCGGAATATACAGCGGCGCAAAGAAGGGAAAGGCATTGATGTGATCCCAGTGGGGATGGGTGATCAACAGATCAACAGTGAGGTTCTTGTGCCCGGCCTTGAGCATGTCACTGCCACAATTCTTGATCCCGGTACCCGCGTCAAACACCAGATGCCGGGTGGCAGAAAACTGCAGTGAATAGCAGGAAGTGTTGCCGCCGAATCGAATATAGCCCAGTTGCGGAACCGGCAGGGTGCCGCGCACACCCCAGGCGGTTAACTGCATGGCGTCCAGGTCCTGGATGATGCTGTTGAATTTTTCAATGGTAAAGGGCTTGATGATGTAGCCATCAGCGCCATGCTTTTTGGCATTGTTGCGATCCGCTTCATAGGCCTTGGCAGATGCCATCACGATACGTACACCGTCCAGCGCCTTGTCCTGGCGGATCATGCTGCACAGCTCGAAGCCGTTGATACCCGGCATCATGATGTCACACACAACGACATCCGGCTTCAGTTCACGCACCAGATCAATGGCGCCTTCGGAACCATGCTTGGCTTGGGCCTGATGTCCGGCGTCGTGCAACAGTTGCAACGCCACGCTCAGCGCCATGGAGCTGTCATCGATGACCAGTACTCTCAGTTCCTGCAGTTTCATGAATTCCACGGCGAACGCATTGACTGCGCACGCCCTACCTGCGAATGATTGGTCAAAGCCTGGTTACACATCTGTTTCCCCCTGAATTCTTGTCCCAGTGGCGGCGTATCACTGTCGATGAGCCGTACTTCCTTCGCACAGTGTGCCAGTTTAAGCCCAACGGGTTAAATTTCAATGTTCCTTAGAATAACTTAAGGGTGTGGTGAGCGTCTGCGCTACTCGCCAGCTAGCAGAATTCAGCATTTCACAAACAGCTTGCGAAGCCAACAGCCAAAAGTATTGCTCGCCTATTATTGAGTGAACTCCAATGCTTTATGTTCGTTCTGGAAGGGGTTGATGCCGAATGGTGGGTTGCCAGGATTGGCGCTGGAAGGCTTTGTAGCAGCGAGCCATGCTCGCGATTCAGGCTTGATCGGAACATACCCCCGACAGACGGGCTATCGGGGGTATTATGGGTTGAAGTACTAACAGCAAATGATCAGCCCGCCGGCTCAATCATCAACACACCATTTTCCACCGGAATCTTTCGGCCCGGGTTGTAATCTATGTGAACGGTGCGTTATGAACGGCGCCAGTCCAACAGATATTTCCAGCAGGTATTCAGCGGGTGGCAGGCGCTAAAACAGCGCCGGCCTGAGATCGAGGGGTGATTCAGGTATGGGCTCTGATCAGGCCAGAAAGTTCTTCCAGATCAGCGCGCCCCAGCACACCGCGATCATTAGCAGAGAAACAAACACAGCGGCAGAGCCTATGTCTTTGGCGCGCCCGGAAAGCTCATGCATCTCCGAACTGATTCGATCTACGGTGGTTTCCACCGCGCTGTTTAATAACTCGACGATCAGCAGGAGGAACAGTGGCGTTACCAGAATCAACCACTGCTCAACAGTGTGTGCAACAAAAAAAGCTGCAGGGAATAATACGATGAACAAGGCAACTTCCTGCCTAAAAGCAGCCTCGTTACGCCAGCAGGCTGCCAGACCCTGCAGCGAATAGCCAGTCGCATCGATCACGCGCTTTATGCCTGTCTTGCCGGGTTTCATATATCACTCACTCAATAAAAGCCAATCTGTTCACCAAAGCGAACGGATATCACCAGAAACACAATGGCCAGGGCAAAGATTTTCAGCAGCAATGGAGTAACAAACCGCACCCATGCACCATAAGGAATTTTGCCCAATGCCAAAGCACCCATCACCAGCGCACTGGTGGGTATGACCATGTTGGTAAATCCGTCGCCGAATTGATAAGCCAATACCACAGTTTGTTGCGGCACGCCAGTAACGGTGGCTAATGGCGACATGATAGGCATGGTAACGAAAGCCTGGCCGCTGCCGGATGGGATAAAGAAGATGATGGCATGCGCAGCCGACAGGCCTTTGCGAATGGCCTGCAAAAAATACCAGGGAGTGATGGACACCTGCTTTTCGGCAGGCAGCGGGGCGTAGGAATCGGCAACCACCATGTTACGGTGAGGATCCTCGGGGTAAGGCACTCGTTCGTATTGGCCCTGTGGAACAACGTACGCCAGCAATTGGCCAGCACCACGATGGAGAAAATCAGGACCAGAGAATCCAGCGACCAGCAGCTTTGTTTCATGCGATGTCCCTTGTTGTTGAGCTGATTTTGAAGCTGGCAGCAGTATAAACCACCCGGCCATTGCTGCTGGCCATTCCGGACGGTGTTGGTCGTCCAGACCCACGCTGCAGAAGAAGAACGAGAAATTTTTCAACACGCAAGTGGAACCACGTCAGACTGTCGCCTGATGCATCTCAAGTAGCGGTATAAAATTTCTCCATTTCTGGTTGTAACCAGATTGATTTGCTAATTCGCGAAACCGTTTAATTTGGCTTCTTTGAGGTGGTTAACTGCACATTGCGGGCTTGGTAGGAATTAATGAAATTCAGGTTGGTTATACGGCCATCTTTGCTAAAGCTCACCTGGGTCATCATTGCATTGGGCTTCTGCACGCCTGTTTCGGTCCATCCTTCATCTGTAAACAACTGCCTGACTGCAGCAAGAGCAACATCTACAGTGTCTTTGGTTGTGGCGCTGAGGATAAAGCCGTCATCTGCTGGCGCTTTGGCGATGATGAACCAGTCGCTGGGTACCACTACATCTTCGGGAAATTCATCCGCTGGTTTCTGCTTGTTACCTGCCTCGATGTCATGCTCCTTCGCAGGCTGTTCGATTTGCGCTTCTTGGCTGTCATTGTCATCGCTACCGCATGCCACCAGCAGCAGGTTTGCTGCCAGTGCGGCACAAAGAAGAGTGATAAATCTGGTTCTGATGTTCATAAGGATTTCTCTGTTTGATCTGTATTGGGTTTGCAGCAAGCATGATGGAGCTTGCGGCTGCAACCTTCCCGGAAACGGGTAGACGCTATCAAGGCTACCGCTGCGACCGTGTCAGCGCAAATTACTTTTTCATCAGGGGTTTCTGAGTGCGGCGCAAAACATCCCGGCGCGGGACCGGTCGCTACAAACCATACAAAAAGTAGTGCAAGCGGTAGCCGAAGGTGCTCTGTTCATGGATCGGGTAGCGTAATGCCGGTAATAATTGCTTCTGAGCGGGTCAGGCTTTCAGCTTTTGACATTAGCAGCGGCAGCACTGTTATGGTGCAGTGGTGCCATTTTGAAACTTCAACATGACAACAGCGAGGGATATTCTGGGGAATGTTACGGGGTCCGACCCCACCCCGCCACCTGATCCAACTCACTTGTTCTGGTGGCGAAGCGGTATAGAATGACCTTATGAATCGCCGTGTCCGGACAGGTCTCTTGTTGACTGCAGTATTGCTGATACTCGGCAATCTGGGCTTTGCCAGTCATGTTTCAGCTCACTTCAGTTCCGGGGCTCCCGATTGTGAGTGGTGTGTCTGTCAGGATCAGACCCCTGCTGTACCTCTTGTCAGTGAATTCATTGTTCTGGTGAACCCGCTGATCCACCAGTTGCTATTCGCGGAAGCTGAAAACTCCTTTCCTTTACAGGCTTATCTGGCCTTCCAATCCCGCGCACCACCTCTAACCATCTGAAAAATTGAAATATTTACCCGTGCTTTGTCGCATGGGCGTCAATAATTTTCGAGTGGAGAAAAAACTTGAGAACCCGCAAATACCTGGCGCTGTGGTTGGGACTTGTATCAGTCTGCAATCTTTACGCCGCTGATCCTTCCGCCAGCGAAGTGCAAGCACTGCGCGATGAATTGAAGGTAATTCGAACCGAGTACGAAAGCAGAATCGACGAGTTGGAGCGCCGCCTGGATGCAGCCGAACAAGCCACCCGCGACGCCAGTAATACCGCCAACCTTGCTCAGGAAGAAGTGCGCCAGGCGCGCGCTGAAATCGCGGTGCCTGCTGCCAGTTCCAGTTCTGCAAGCAGCGTATCGGTTGCACCAGACAATTCGTTCAACCCTTCCATGGGTGTCATTTTTCAGGGGCAGGCCTGGGCTTATGAGCAAAACCCTGAAGACTATGCCATCGCCGGTTTCCCCTTCGGTGGAGAAGCCGGCCCGGCAGCAGAAGGATTTTCCCTGGCTGAAACCGAAATCAATATCGCCGCCAATGTGGATGACAAGTTTACCGCGTGGTTGACCATGCCGATCGTATACGAAGACGGTGAGACCAAAGTTGAAATTGAGGAGGCCTGGGTTGAAACTCTGGCCTTGCCAGCCGGCTTGTCTGTGCGCATGGGACGCACTTACTCCAACATCGGCTACGTCAATAATCAGCATTCCCATTCCTGGGATTTTACCGATCAACCGTTGCCCTACCAGGCGTTTTTGGGCAATCAATATCTGGATGATGGCTTGCAAATGCGCTGGCTGGCTCCAACCGATTTTTACCTGGAAGTCGGGGCCGAGTTGTTTCGTGGCGATCGCTATCCGTCTGGCGGTGCAACGAACTCCGGCTTTGGCAGTCACACACTGTCGTTGCGCAGCGGTGGTGATGTAGGTGTCAGCAATAGCTGGTTGGCTGGCCTGTCCTGGTTGTCTGCCGATAGTGCGGATCGCCCCTCAGGTGATGCGAATGATCCGCTCCTGTTCAATGGAGCTACCGACCTTTACATCGCCAGTTTCGTCTGGAAATGGTCACCCTTCGGTAACTGGAGAGAAGGCAATTTCAAGTTCCAGGCCGAATACTTATGGCGCAATGAGAAGGGTGCTTATTCGGTGCTGGGGCTGGATTCCATGCCCTGGGATTCTGACCAGCATGGTTGGTACATGCAGGCTATTTATCAGCCATTGGCACAATGGCGATTTGGTGTCCGAATGGACCGGCTCGGGGGTGATGTTCCCTCGTCCGCCTGGGCGGGTACCCCTTTGTACTATCCAGGTGATGACCCTTCGCGTTACAGCCTGATGGTGGACTGGTCCAACAGCGAATTCAGTCGCTTGCGGTTTCAGTACACCCTCGACGATTCCAGCGGTGAAAATGACAATCAATTCGGCTTGCAATACATCTACAGTATTGGCGCACATGGCGCCCACAGTTTCTAGGTGAGAACCAACATGACACGTACCTATTTATCGTTTGTTGTTGCGTTTGGACTGGCTTTGCATGCCGGCACTGCCGGCGCAGATATCAATGTGTTCACTTGTGAGCCTGAATGGGCCGCACTGGCCACTGAGCTGGGCGGTGCTCACGTTGTCGCTGAGAGCGCCACGCATGGCTTGCAAGACCCGCACTACATACAAGCCAGGCCCAGCCTGATTTCGCGAGTACGCAAAGCCGATCTGGTGGTCTGCACCGGTGCCCAGCTTGAAATTGGTTGGTTATCCATGTTGTTGGGCAAGGCCAACAACCCAGCAGTTTTGCCGGGTAAGCCCGGATTTCTGGAAGCCAGCACACTGGTACCCAAGCTGGACATTCCTCAAAGTGTGGACCGTTCGCAAGGAGACATGCATGTAGGAGGCAATCCACACATTCAGGGAAATCCACACAATATCGCCCTGGTAGCGAAAGGGCTGGCCGATCGTCTGGTCACACTTGATCCGGTCAATGCAGATGCCTACCGGTCTGGTCTGGATTCCTTCCTGCAACGTTGGCAAGCCGCAATAGCTGGTTGGGAAAATCTGGCGCAACCGCTGCGTGGTAAAACGCTGGTTGCGCATCATCGTTCTTTCACCTACCTGGAGGAATGGCTGGGTCTGGTTGAGTTAGCCACTTTGGAACCTCTGCCGGGTATCCCCCCAACCAGTGCACACCTGGCGGAATTGCTGGAAATGCTGGGCACCGATGGCAACGGCGCAGCCTTCATCATCCGCGAGGCATACCAAAGCCCTAAAGCCAGTGAATGGTTGTCGGACAAAACCGGCATTCCAGCCGTGCTATTGCCCACTACAGTAGGTGGTTCTACTGCTGCAACGAATCTGTTCACCTTGTTTGATGACATTATCAATCGCTTGCTGGAAGCCAGGCCATGAGTTGGGCAGCAGTAGAGTGGTCCATTATTGCTCCGGCCATGGTCGCCGGGCTTTTGGTTCTAAGCACTCATGTTCCATTGGGGCAGGTGGTGCTAAAGCGCGGAATCATTTTTATTGATCTGGCCATCGCGCAGGTTGCCGGCATGGGAGTGATTGCCGCCAGCGCTTTTGGCTGGGATGAGAACCGCTGGTTGGTCCAGGTGGCTGCCGTTGGAGCCGCGTTGCTGGCAGCTGCAGGTCTGAACTGGAGTGAGAAACACTGGCCAAAGACCCAGGAAGCCCTGATTGGGACGCTATTTGTGCTGGCAGCGACTGGCAGTATTCTGCTGCTTGCAGAAAACCCGCACGGCGGCGAACATCTTAAAGACCTGCTGGTGGGTCAAATACTGTGGACTACCTGGGATTTATTAGCGGTTATCGCCGCGCTTTATGCCGTTTTGTTGGTCATCTGGTTCGGCGCCGGTGAGCGCAAAGGCACCATGATATTTTATGGAGTTTTTGCCTTTGCAGTTACGGCATCGGTGCAAGTTGTAGGCGTTTACCTGGTTTTCGCCAGCTTGATCCTGCCTGCATTGGCAACGCGACGCTTAAAGGGCAGAAAGAGACTGTGGACAGGCTATGCGCTCGGCGCGGTTTCCTACTTCACAGGAATTGTGGCTTCCTCCATACTGGACCTGCCCACCGGGGCAGTGGCGGTTTGGGCACTGGCGCTGGTTTCTATTGTGGTGGGAACCTGGATTGGCAAACGTCATTGGGAATGATTTACCTGGCAGGAAATACTTTCTATTCGTGCGCTATTCGTGCCGGCAACATTCTGCAAGTTAGCATGACAAAATGGATGAGTGTGTGTGCATACGTAGCATAATAGCCGAGATGTATTTGAATCGATTCTTGAGGCGATTGTGAGCAGCACGCCGGAAACCACCCAATCCATTCATCCTTCATCGGCCTGGTCGCCGCTTAGCAACAAGCTGTTTCGCGCCATATGGCTGGCCGCCCTGGTTTCGAACATCGGTACCTGGATGCAGGAGATAGGCGCCGGTTGGCTGATGACCACCTTATCGCCCACACCGATGATGGTGGCACTGGTGCAGACGGCAATCAGCTTGCCCATCTTCCTGCTGGCGCTGCCGGCCGGCGCCTTATCGGACATGGTTGACCGCCGTCGGTATCTGATCGCAGCTCAATCCTGGTTGATGCTGGTTTCGGCCACGCTGGGTGTGCTGACAGTCATGGGAATCACCACCGCCTGGGTGCTGGTGTTACTGACGTTTGCCATGGGCATAGGCGCGGCCATGTTGTTGCCTGCCTGGGCAGCGCTGACACCTGAACTGGTGCCGCGCAGCGAATTGGCGTCAGCTATTGCACTCAATGCCATGGGCATGAATGTGGCCCGCGCCATAGGCCCAGCCATTGCAGGTGTGATCGTGTCTCTGGCCGGAACCGGCGCCGTGTTCTTGCTCAATGCCTTGTCTTACCTGGGCGTGATCCTGGTGTTGTGGCATTGGCAGCGCCAGGTTGAATACAGCGAGTTGCCGACAGAGCGGTTTTTCAGTGCACTGCGTTCTGGCTATCGCTTTGCCCGTCATGCACCGGAGTTGCAGGCCGCGATGATTCGTGGACTGGGCTTCTTTATATTTGCCAGCTCAACCTGGGCCTTGTTACCCTTGTTGGCTCTATATGCAGGTGGCGGCCGTCCGCAGGTGTTTGGTTTGATGGTGGCTGCCATGGGTGCGGGTGCCGTGGCGGGTGCATTTGCTTTACCAAAAATTCGCGAACGCCATTCACGCGATATTTTGGTTGCCGCAGCCAGTTTGCTGTATGCATGTGCCATGGTTGCATTGGCAGTTTTCAGCCAGTGGTATTGGCTGTGCCTGGCCATGGCTGCCAGCGGCTTTGCCTGGATCGCCGTGCTGTCTTCCTTGCAGGTCTCAGCACAAATGGCCTTGCCCAATTGGGTGCGTTCGCGCGGGCTGGCTGTGTTCATGATGACCTTTATGGGTTCCATGGCTTTTGGCAGCCTGCTGTGGGGCAAGGTAGCGGAACACAGCAGTATTAGCAGCAGTTTACTGATCGCCGCACTGGGCCTGGTGTTGACCATTCCTTTGACCTGGCGCTGGCGCATCGCAGGCATTGGCAACAAAGACCTCTCTCCTTCCATGCACTGGCCAACGCTGACTGCGCACGCGGCCATCAATGATGATCGCGGGCCGGTGTTGGTAACCGTTGAATACCATGTGCGCGAAGACAAGCAGGCTGAATTCCTGGAGATCATTCACACCGTTGGTCAGTCGCGCAAAAGAGATGGCGCTTTCGTCTGGGGAATTTACGAGAGCACTGAAACACCCAACGTTTTTATCGAGACGTTCTATGTCGAATCCTGGTTGGAACATCGCCGGCAACATGAGCGGGTCACCGATGCAGACCGTGTCTTACAACTGCAAGTCAGCTCGCTGCTGCAAGCCGATAGCACTACCAGGGTCAAGCACTATGCTGCGCCACGCAAGCCGCGCGGCCTGAGGTTCAACAAAGGGTAAAAGTATAAAACCGCTAACGCACCCGGGCAAGAGTCAAGCCATCGCCAATAGGCAACATGGATAATGACACGCGCTCGTCTTTCGACAATTTGCTGTTCAATTGCCGGATGGCGTTTGTATCCACATCGTTTTTCTCGGGGTCGATCACCGCGCCATCCCACAGCACATTGTCGATCGCAATCAGCCCACCCGGTCGGATTAGGCGTAACAGCCGTTCGTAGTAGGTATCATAATTCTCCTTATCAGCATCGATAAAACCAAAATCAAAGGGTTCCGCATTCGAGGCAATCAACTGATCGAGAGTTTCTGTGCCAGGCCCCAGCCGCAATTCGATGCGCTCACCCAGCCCGGCTTCTTCCCAATAGCGCTGCGCAATCGCGGTACTCGCTGCATTCACATCGCAAGTGATGAGTTTGCCATTCGAGGGTAGGGCAGCGGCCACCGAAATCGCTGAGTAGCCGGTAAAAGTGCCAATCTCAATCGCCCGGCGGGCGCCGGTCAACTCTATCAACAAGCGCATGAACTGGCCTTGTTCTGGGCAGATCTGCATATTGGAGTTGGGCAGTTTCGCTGTCTCTTCGCGTAGCCGCTGCAACAAAGACGATTCACGCAGTGAGACTTGCTGCAAATACGCCAGCAGTTCGTCGCTCATGTTGATGGTGTGTCGGGACATTTGTTTATAGTAACTCTGCTTTCAACATAGCTAAAGGAACAAATCATGGGCCTATCAGCGCTGCGGGTATCACTGCGATACTATTTGGCTCGAAAGAATTCCATGGATACAAGCCAGAAAACGGCGACGGTGCACATTAAAAACGCTAAATACGAGGTGGGTTGGGTTGCCCCGGTTTCTCTGCCTCACTCTGCTGTGTGTCCTGGCGTACAGAGCTTATTCCGTGGCTACCGGTAGCATGTTCCATAAGGCGCACACAACGTGCGTTCATTTGAATGTTACAAAGGACAACCCTATGAATTCTACAAAAATCGCTGGCCTGGTCTTGATAGTGGTTGGGATCCTGGGCCTGGCTTATGGCGGGTTCACCTACACCAAGGAAACGCACACGGCAGACGTTGGCCCCATCCATATGTCTGTTGATGAGAAAGAGCGTGTGAATATTCCGTTGTGGGCAGGTGTGGGTGCTTTGGTATTGGGTGGGTTTCTGTTTTTGCGCAAATAGCAAGCGTTTAACTGCCCTGACCTGGCCAACGAAACGTTGGCCAGGTCACTTAAGGTATCAGTTAAAACGCCGGAATCCAACCACGCCCACACCCAGTACCAGCAACATCAGCATTATTAAGCCGTAGCGGTCCAGTGTCGGGATGCTCTCGAAGAACACCGTGTTGGTGATCAGGCAACTGTCACCACCCAAAGCAGCGCTGATTTCGAGGTTTTGGCACTGGTTGTCAATTTCCACTGCACTGCTATACACCGCTTCAATTACCCAACAATGAGTGCTTGGATACTGCGGCTGCACTTCAGAGATAAACGTGCCGGAATCATCCCCGTGGAAAACGTTGACCAGGCCAATCGGGTCATCACAGTACAGGCTCAGTTTGTAGTTTTTGTTGACCCCGTCTTCATTATCGCTATCGATCACCCATAGTTTTTCAATCTCGATGTCCACCAGATCGGGGCTGTTAGTAATGACGCAAACGAACTGGCCAGATACGACCTCATCAAAGTGACATCCCTGGAGGTCACTCGAGAACAGCCCAACTCCGGTTGGCGCGCTCGCTGTATAGTCAGGCGTATAGCCGGTTAGAAGCTCCTCGGTTACGTCACAATTCAACTCACCCTGATCGAACGAGGTGACCACGAACTCTACGTCCTGGCTTTCACTGATGTTCTTGTTCTGGTCGAGTATTAAACCGGTATTACAACTGAGTGTGACTTCGACCTGCATTGGATTACCATCGGTGAAATCCTTGATCACACGAAACGTTGCACGTTCCGGCAAATCTTCCTGAGTATTGATAATCGTGCAACTACCACCCAGCGCCACGCCGACACAATCCGACTGATTCGCTGTGTACCCGTTCGGCACCGTTTCCGTAGCCGTACAGGTCGCTCCCGGATTCGCGCCGGTCACGGTGAACACTGCCGGGGTCGACTCAGAAGCATTCTTCGGCGTGGTGGTCACGGTTCCCGAGGTGCAACTCAGAGCCACTGGCACGGTTGCAGTGCTGTTGGGGCTGAAGTCTTTGTTGACCACGATCGTGTTGCTGCTGAGCGTGTTGGTGATGGTGCAACTGCCACCCAGCGCCACGCCGGCACAATTTGCCTGGTTGCCCGTGTACCCCACCGGCACCGTTTCTGTTGCAGTACAGGTCGCTCCCTGGCTTGCGCCGGTCACCGTGAACACAGCCGGGGTCGACTCGGAGGCATTCAGCGGCGTAGCGGTAACGGTTCCCGAGGTGCAACTCAGCGCCACCGGCACCGTCGCAATACTGTTCGGGCTGAAGTCCTTGTTGACCGTGATCGTGTTGCTGTCGAGCGAGTTGGTAATCGTGCAACTGCTTCCCAACGCTACTCCTACGCAACCCGACTGATTCGCTGTGTACCCGACCGGCACCGTTTCCGTAGCCGTACAGGTCGCTCCCGCATTCGCGCCAGTTACCGCGAATACCGCCGGGGTTGACTCGGAAGCATCCAGCGGCGAGTTGGTCACGGTACCCGAGGTGCAGCTCAAAGCCACCGCTACTGTCGCGTTGCTGTTCGGGTTGAAATCCTTGTTAACGACGATCGTGTCGCTGTTGACCGTATTGGTGATGGTGCAACTGCCACCCAGCGCCACGCCGGCGCAGTTGGCCTGGTTCCCGGTGTAACCGTTCGGCACGGTTTCCGTTGCCGTGCAGGTGGCGCCCGGACTGGCGCCGGTTACGGTGAACACCGCCGGTAAGGACTCAGATGCATTCAGCGGCGTCGCGGTCACCATACCAGAGGTACAGCTCAAAGCCACCGGCACGGTCGCAATGCTGTTTGGGATGAAGTTCTTATTAACCGTGATCGTGTTGCTGTTGAGGGTGTTGGTGATGGTGCAACTACCGCCCAAGGCCACGCCGACACAAGTCGCCTGGTTGCCCGTGTACCCGGCCGGCACCGACTCCGTCGCCGTACAGGTCGCCCCCTGACTCGCGCCGGTTACCGTGAACACTGCCGGGTTCGACTCGGAGGCGTTCAGCGGCGTCGTGGTAACAGTACCCGAGGTACAGCTCAAAGCCACCGGCACTGTCGCGATGCTGTTTGGGATGAAATCCTTGCTGACCACGATCGTGTTGCTGTTGAGCGTGTTGGTGATCGTACAACTGCCACCCAGCGCCACACCGGCGCAATTGACCTGGTTCGCTGTGTAGCCGACCGGCACGGTTTCGGTCGCCGTACAGGTCGCTCCCGGATTCGCACCGGTCACCGTGAACACTGCCGGGTTTGACTCGGAAGCGTTCAGCGGCGTGGTGGTTACGGTGCCCGAGGTGCAGCTCAGTGCCACGGGTACGGTTGAAATGCTGTTAGGAATGAAATTTTTGTTGACTGTGATCGTAGCCGGCACCAGGCAAGGGGCCGGAACAGTAATAGTTGTGTTAGCGGTCGTGACGGTCGAACCATACGCCAATGCCCGGCCTACCAAAGTTGAGGTATCTCCGAAGGTAATACTGAGACCTTCAGCAGTACCACGGAAAATGGTCCCGATGAAGTTACTGTTGGCTCCGATTGTAGTGGCGCCTGACGGAGCCCAGAATACATTGTCCTCACAGGCACCGCCTGCCATGACAATATTGGAATTGGCCCCCGGGTCAAGTGCACCACCGGGCCTGAAGATATGTACACCGGTGCCAGTGAGGGTCACTGTTGTACTTGTGGTTATGCTCATTGCACCCGTACTGGAATAGCAGCCAGGAGGAAATTCTCCGGGCGGACCGCCGCCAATACTGATTGCGTTCAGAGCGACAGCGGCGCCGATAGGTGTACAGACTTGCGAAATCAGATCGTTGCGAGCAGCGTTTTGATCTGTTCCGGTCTGAGCGGGACAAGGCACAGCTATTGCCCCGGTGACCGCCGGTGCCACGGCGGGTGGCGTGGTATAACATACGTCACCGGTAATGCTTGTTCCGGCCGTTGTGTTGGTAAAGGTTGAGGAAACTATCGCGTACGGACTGGTCGACCCCAGATCGGGTGCGGTTGCGGCCAGCGCTGGCACGGAGCCCAGCAACAACGCTGTACACCCCAGTGCTAACGGTAAACCACTTAACCTTCGTTGGTTTGAGTTGGTTCTGCAAACGCTGTACCCAACACCCCTGAGAATTACGATTGATCCGTACATGAAGTTCATAATTTTCCTTGTGTACCTAAGCTGGCGACAGCGCTTTGTTTAAACAGGATTACAAACAGCCATCATGAGCTGGCCTTTGTACTTTAACACAAGCCGACACAGCCTTGATACCATTCGCACACAGGACCGCTGACTGGACGATAGCGGGCTCAATTCCCACCGTCTGTACGCTAGCGGGCTCAATTCCCACCGTCTGTACGCTAGCGAACGGAGAGAAACCCGGGGATATCGTGTAAACCCCAATTTCCCGTACAATCTGGGCTCAGCGAGAACAGGAGAATAGAAATGCTGGTTCGTTTCAGCTCTGTTGAAACAAGGTCTGTGCTGATGTTCGGCGACATTGCGGTTTCATTGATCAAGATGATGGGCGCAACAGGTAAAGTGCCGGGAGCGATCAGTGCAGAAGATATTCCTGCCGCATTGACAGGTCTGCGAGAACAATTGGAAATTGCTTTGGTGGCAAGCGCTGGTGCAACTGACCCAGCAGATAACAAGAATGTGCAAGACGATGAGCCGCCAATTTCACTGAAAATGCGCGCGGGGCCACTGATCCAGATTCTGCAGCGTGCTGCTGTCGCCGGTGCGGCAGTGATGTGGGAAAAGGAGTAAGGCCGGTGTCAAACGATAGTCTTGAATCCGAACTCGACTTCCTGCACCTGGAATTATTGAACCAATAGATCCTTTGCGTCTGCCAAATAGTCGACGGCTGAATGGATACTCAAGAGGAATGAAAAAAAACCACCGGCTTGCGTCTATGCCGGTGGTTTTTACTTGAATCCGGAATGTGTACCCAAACTCAAATGGGGGTATTTGAGCTGGGTACGGAGGGCAGAACTCTCCGGATCCAAGATCTTACAACCTGTTGAACGCTAGTCTAGGCTACTGCAAATCACTCGTCTGTACGCCACCGAACAAAGTAAACGCTCACTGACGCATAACTATCTGACATTCAATGCCGGAATATGGGGTTTGTATGCGAGCTAGCGAACAGAGCAGGCGAATTCATTGGTTTAAGCTCGCCCTGGCTGCGGTTGAGCCGTAGCTGCTTGGCTTGACAGGCCATTCAATTTTTCAAACCAAGGAATTATTTATGTCAGTTGCACGAATTACAGAAATCATTGCTTCATCGAAAGTTTCTTTTGAAGATGCGATCAAAAATGGCCTTAAACGCGCCGGAAAAACCTTGAAGAACATTCAGGGAGCCTGGGTTGAGTCACAAAAAGTTACCTGCGACTCCACGGGTCAAATTACCGAATACCGAGTTTTTCTTAAAGTAACGTTTATACTCGAAGATTAGCAGCCTGTCGGACTAAAGATGATCCTGCGATTGGTCAAACCCGACAGGCTTCTGGGACCTGTAGTGTTAAGCACTGCTTTGTGCATAGGCTGTGTCCTGCATGGCGCAGCGTGGGCGGACCTGACTATCGAGGGCATTCATTCTCCCGGAATGTATGGCGGTGTTGAACGGGAAGTGATCTACCTGCGCGACAATCAAATGCGGATCGACCGTCTGCCAGCGCCAACGGCGGACCATGGGCAGGACAACAAGTCAGACAGCGGGCCTGGTAGCGACGTTGCCAGCAGTGTGTTGACCCGGTTTTCCGGCAGCCCGGCTGGAATGCTCTACCTTGAGCATGAGTCAAAGCGCGTGCAAATTATTTCCTCTCTGCGAGAAATTGGCTCGGATCAATCTGCCAGCGAGGTACCTATCGTAATGCAGGGCGAAACCAGGGAAATGCTGGGGCGCACCGCCCACCGTTACGATTTTTCGTTCACTGGGAGTGTTGACCCGCTGGTGTTGCTCGGTCAGCAATTGCCAACCGGGCTGGCAGCCTTGGTCCGCATTGATCTGCAGGTTACCGGTACGGCCTGGGTCGCCCCGGATATGGAGGGTGCCAATGAACTGGCCGATTTCTTTGCACAACTGAGCAAGCGGCAACTGATTATCCAGCCGCTTGGTCAAGCCGGAGCGGAAACAGCGCAAGACTTATCGATTTTATCTCCCGAACTTTCGAAAGCATTTACTGCGGTAGCAGCGCAGATCACCAGAGCAGGCTTTCCATTGAAGATACAGACGCAGTCCCAGACGAACATTTACCCGCAAGGCAGCGTGGCGATACTGATTCAAGGCATGCTGGACACCCTGGGAATAGCCAGCCAGCAAAGTACTGAGTCAGTGGTTACCGCGGTAAATACAGGCAAGGTGCCGCCTGAGCTCTTCTACGGTGGCTTATTGCCTCCTGGTTACTCACTTAATACCCCCCAATAAGGCAGTATTAAGCCGAACAGGTTTCATTAAGAGTTGAATGCTATCAAACGGTCGGTTTCCCCTTTGACCACGGCGTAGCATTCACAACAAAGCTTTTCAAGCAAGGGGCGGTTGAGTACCGTGATCTTGCCGCGGTGATATTTGATGACCCCCAAATGCTGCAATTTACCCGCTGCCTCAGTCACACCCTCACGCCGTACGCCTAACATATTGGCGATCAACTCCTGGGTCATCACCAGACGATTGCCAGCAAGCCGGTCCAGTGACAGAAGCAGCCAGCGACAAAGCTGCTGGTCTATTGAATGGTTGCGGTTGCAAACAGCCGTCTGGGCCATTTGCGTGATCAAGGCCTGGGTATAGCGCAGCATCAGCATGCGCATATCGGCGTGCTCATTGAACTCCGCCCTGAGCAATTTTGAGGTTACCGAGAACGCGGAACCTTTGCTCTGCACCACGGCCCGGCTGGGTGTGCTTCGTCCTCCCATAAATACGGCAATGCCAACCACGCCCTCGTTACCCACCACCGAAATTTCCGCCGACGCGCCACTCTTCATCACATACAGCAGTGAAACGATGGAGTCAGTGGGGAAATAGACATTCCTCAAGGAATCGCCGGATTCGTACAGTACTTTGCCCAGCGGCAGATCCACCACTTTCATTTGAGGAAATAACCGTTCTTGAGTTTCCGGCGGAAAAGCCGCCAGTAGACCATTCTGCCGAAGTTCTGGTTCTTTACGGGTTTTCATACAGGCTCTCATGGTTGATCCTCCTGTTTGGGTGATCACGAGTCTACATGCAGTAAATTGGCGAGCATATTATGCATGCCGGTAGCGTATGCTGGCACACATAGCATCACTGGAATTCGGAATATGTAGTTGATGTAGAAATCAATTGCTTCTGGTCGGTGCCCAATCTGTCGGCTTGGACCGTTGAGCTTGGCTGCAGCCAAAAAAATACCCGGCATGTCGCGCTATGGCGAATGCCGGGATCGTGCCGTGGCAGAAAGTCTGGTTGCCACGCTGCAGATGGGACTGAACCAACTGCCGGTATTTAAATAATCTGCAAGGTAGCGATCAGCGTACCGTCAGGTTGTTGACCACTTTGTGTACACCGTCGACTTTGCTGGTGGTGGCTACAGCCGCATTACGCGCGGCGTTGGAATCAACAAATCCGCCCAAGCTGACCTCACCTCGATTGACTTCAACATCGATTTTCATTGATTTGACTGTCGGGTCTTCTGCCAAAGCCGCTTTAACTCGGGCCTGCAGCGTTTTGTCGTCAACGTATTCGCCGGTCATTCGATTGCCGCCATCAGATACCTGCAGGTTGTTTTCCACAGACGCAACACCGGAGATGCCTCTGGCAATCTCACCAGCGCGTGTCACCTGTGCCTGGGAATCGACGAAACCGTTCAACTGAACGCGATTACGATCAACTTCAACATCTATGTTCAAGCCATCGGTGTCCGCATCGGCGAGCAAAGAAGACTTGATACTTGCAGCGATGGACGTATCATCCACCACTTCTCCCGTGGAGCGGTGCTTTCCCGAAGCAGCACAGCCAGCGAGCGCTGTTAGAATCAGCGCTAAACTAAATACCAAAACCATTTTCATTTTCATTAGTACTTCTCCTCGAACAAAAGGGTTGAACCCCAACTGGAATGAATAGACCGTTCCGGCCGGGTTCGAACCAGGCGGTATAGCAATTTGACCTGCTTCCCGAACACAACGCGAGGTTAATACCTTTCAGAAAAACTGTCTGTTCGCCAGCACACACAGTACGCGCCTGGTCATAGTTCGCTATCCAGCGGCAGCAGCGCCAGGAGGCTCACCAAAAAGCGTTGCCAAACACTGCGGGCAGGCTCCTTCTGATGATCATTTGGCTGCTCTGACTCCAGGGTGCGCCAGATCAAATGCTGTCCTTTGCCATGTTTGTTCGGCTGCAACAGCACCTGGTAAGCATTGGCAGGTTGTGCCATAGCCTCAAAGCGCCGCGCCAGTTCCTCACCCAGTTCCGGGCTGTCGATCAGCAAACCGATTTCGGTGTTCAGGTGCATCGATCTTTGATCGAAGTTCATCGAGCCGACAAAGATCTGCTTGCGGTCGAAGACGAACATTTTTGCATGCAGGGAATAGGTGCCATGACGTGACATGGCAGCCGTCTGGCCGCTGCCGCGGATATTGCCCAACAGCGCCCGAATCTCGTACAACTCCACGCCTTCTTCCAGCAGTGGCACGCGGTAACCCATATAACCCGAATGTGCCAAGGTCACAGTCGAAGAAGTCAGCGAGTTGGTCAGAATGCGAACACGCACATCACGCTGGCGCAAATCCCTGAAGATCTGCATGCCTTCTTCACCGGGGACAAGGTACGGTGTGATCATCAGCAGCTCTGACTGCACTGCCATGGAGGCTGCCGCAACCGGCCGGCGCATCAACCTGCCAACGATGGTTCCGTCTTCCACCTTTTTCTTGTCAGGGCTGTCGCTGATCATTTGTGCATATGCCCAAACCAGCGGCAGGCGACCGTCAATCATGCCCTTGAACGGCTCGCCGGAGGCCACTCGTTTGAAAAAGTCAATCCCGTCAGCAGCCACTTCCGCAGGTTCGTCTTGAGTAAGTTCCCGATGACCTTTCAAAGCGGTGCGTGAAGATGCACGAGTGGAAAGTGCTTCACTGGGAATGGACAAGGCATGGTTCCAAAACTCATCGAATGAGGCAGACAATTGCTTAACAATCGGGCCGATGGCGAAAACATCGTTATCGGCATATTGCTCTGCTGCATCGACCTGAAAATACTGGTCGCCGATGTTTCGCCCGCCAATCATGGCCACCGAATTGTCTGCGACGATCATTTTGTTATGCATACGATAGTTCAGGCGTGAGTAGTTCAGCATGAAATCCAGAGCCTTGAGTGTTAAAGAATGCCCACGGTAGGTAAACGGATTGTAGAAGCGAATTTCAATTGCAGGGTGAGCAGACAGCGATGTAATCTGCTCGTCACCAGCGATGGACTCTCCATCATCGAGTAGCAGCCGAACCCGCACTCCATGATCGGCTGCACGCAGCACGGCATCGGTCACCAGTCGGCCTGAATCATCGCCGCGGAATATGGAATACTGCAGATCCAGTGTGCGTTCGGCAGCATTGATAATCTGCATCCGTGTCAAGTAGCCGTCGGCACCAAATGACAACAGTCGAAATCCGGACTTGCCATCGTGCTCTGCAATCGCAACTGCTGATTGATTGCCCAGTTTTGTTTGTATCGAGTCAGGCAGGGCGGTCGATACAATCTTTGGATAGTCATGCCCTGGTGGCAGTGACGAGCATGCGTTCAGGCACGCGCATATCACTAGAAACCATGCAATTCGGAACGTACGGGCGGGATGGCTGGTGATGGCGTTTGTCCCTGGTGAGCTGAAAGCAAGCAGACTCAGTAAACCAAGTTTGCCAGTAGCGATGACAAATTACGGTGTGCCAGCGCACATAAGGCCCCTTGACTGTACCGTGTTGGATAAGCGCAGGCTGCAAAAAAAAGCCGCGTAGTCTCTTTCGAAGTCTGCGCGGCAATAAACTCCTGACTACGTTTTACGAATAAAACGCGGGCACATCAGGATCTGGTTAAAACGTGAGGGCTGTTGCGTTGACGCTTTTGACGCCTCGAACATTTTGCGCAAGTTCGGTGGCCAGCGCTCGCTCAGCACCACTGGCGACTTTACCCGTCAGAGTAACGATACCTGCATCTGTGCTGACGGAAATTTCATCGCTATCGACATTGCTGGAGTACATATAGGTGGACTTCACTTTGGTAGTAATCCAACCGTCGGAAAGAGCCTGAGTGGTTTCATTTTCGGAGGCTGCGTTTTTCGGATCGGCAGCAACTGAAGCATTTTCCACCAGCAACTTGTTGTCAACCGCTATGACACCGTGTGTGTTCTTGGCCATACGGCCGGCCAGTTCCTTGGAGGCGCCAGTATCTGCTGTGCCGTTCAGAGTCACCATGCCCATGCGGCTGTCCACATCCATATCCAACCCTTCGGTGCTTTTGCTCCACAGCAGCTTCGATTTAATTGAAGCTGTAATCGTGGCATCGTCTACCACTTCACCAAAACTGCGGTCTTCAGAAGATCGCGCTGGTGGGGTGTAGTCCGCTGCGACCATGATCTGGTTGTCCACGGTCTTGATGCCAGTTACCCCCAGCGCAATTTGTTTGGCCAGATCCTTGTTGACATCTTCCTCGACGGTGCCACTGAGTGTGGCGGTGCCATCATCCACGGACACCTGGATGTCATTGGCGCGCAAGTACCGGCTCAGCGAATAGGTTGTTTCGATCTGTGACTCTTGTCGAGCTTCGATGACGTCCTGCTCTGTGGCAGCGGCTGCGGCTGCGCCACTTACTGAGGCCAATGCCAAAGTAATGGCTGATGCGAGCACTAACTTTCGGGTTTGCTTGTACATATTGATTATCCATGGTGAAAATTTGTTTATATCGCGTGGCTGTGTCTGCAGGTGTGTCGCAGCAGCACTCGGTAGGGAGCACTACTGGTCAGTACCTGCACTGGACACCAATCGAACCACGTCTAGTGTTGACTATAGATTCTTCAGCGTAATAAGTCGGTGCGGTGGCGCGCTTAGTCGTTTCTCTGCTGCCCTTTAACAGAGGTCAGTGTGGCACCGCACAGAGTTGTCCCCGATGAGTCCATATACTGTTTTGGCGAAAATGACCGAGATCGGCAATTTCGAATCAACCATGGCAATCCGCCATTCACCCAAAGGAAACCAACATGAACAAAGATCAGGTAAAAGGTCGTGCAACAGAGGCCAAAGGAAAAATCAAGGAAGTAACCGGCAAGGCGCTCAGTAAGGAAGAGATGGAGAATAAGGGCAAGTTGCAGAATGCCCGAGGAAAGGTCCAGGCTGCTTACGGAGACTTGAAAGAAGACGCAAAGAAAGCGATCAAACGGAAATAGTCACCGAAGTTGTCGATGATATTGATTGCAACCATGTGACCACGTCAAGAGACGTGGTCACATGATGTCTTTACAGGCGACCCATTAATAAAAGGATAACAAGTATCAACAGGATAGCGCCGACAATGCCACTGGGTCCATAACCCCAGCTCCGGCTGTGCGGCCAGGCAGGAATGATACCTATCAGTATCAGTACGACAACAATCAGCAAAATGGTACCTACGCTCATATTAGTTCTCCTTTTTGTTTAAAACCAAGTGTAAAGCAACTCAACTATACCCGCTGGTATCCGAATGGCAAGCCCGCGAGCTTTAACCTCCCGCAACCACCGGCGGGTTTTCGATAATGATCTCGACACGGCGATTTTGTTGCCGTCCCGTTTCGGTGTTGTTATCACCTATGGGCTGGCCTTCACCTTTGCCCGTGGAAGACAGCCGCTGGGTGCCAATGCCCTGCTGCAGCAAATACGACTTCACCGACTCGGCACGGCGTTCTGAGAGCGACTGGTTGCTCGTATCACTGCCAACGTTATCAGTGTGGCCTTCGATTTCCACGTCCCGGTCCGGGTATTGATTGAGAAATGTGACCAATTTGTTCAGGGCATCGGTTGCACCGGATTTCAATTCAGCACGACCGGTTGCGAACAAAACGTTGCCCAACGTCAGCACGATGCCACGGTCTGTTGCTTCGGCCTGTAGCAGCGCTATTTGGCGTTGCAGCTCCGCCGCTTCCAGGCTAGCTTTAGCGGCTGCGTCAGCCGCCAGTCCCCGATCTTCGGCAGCGTCAGCAATGGCCTTTTGTTCGGCTAAACGTGCTGCTTCGGCTTCGTCTCGTGCCCGATCGGACTCATTAAGTGCCCGGTTGGTCTCATCGCGTGCCAAATCGGCTTCGGCTCGCGCCCGGTCGGACTCATTAAGTGCCCGGTTGGTCTCGTTGCGCGCCATGTCAGCCTCGCGCCGCGCCATATCGGCTTCGCGAGTACGTGCTGCCAATCGCGCAGCCTCGCGCTGTTCGCTTAGCAGTACACGCTGATCCTCGGTGTAGCGGGTGGTGGCTTTGGCGGTGGCAATATCTACACTGTGATCAGCCAGGTAAACCCGGTATGTGCCTAGTTCTTTGTCTTTTGGGACCGGCACTTCTGCCAGCCGAACAGCGGCTTCGGCCTCTTTGATCTCGAGCGGTGCACGGCTAGCCAGGTCGGTGTCGGACTGTAACTGAGTCAGCTTGGCTCGAACCTCTGCAGAGCCCGGTGGGCTTTGTGGCGTGGACACACAGGCGGTGAGCAGCAGAGAGGCGATTGCTGCTGCGGCGAATAGTTTCAAATGGAGGGCCTTTCTGATTGCAGACAAATTCATGATTTTTCTCCCGCGCGACTCATTTCATCATTAAGGGCATCGATGCCCTTGATCAGTTCTTCGTTTACATCCTTGGCCTTGGTTGCTTCGGTTCGGGCCAAGGCTAGCTCGGCGGCGATACGCGCCTCGCGCGCCAGCCTGTCCGCCATGATCATGTCTTCCGCGGTCACTGCAGCATTAGCCTGTGCCAGCTTGTCGCGTGCATCAGTCAGATCAGGGTTGGCGTAACGGCTGGCATCCGCTTTCTGTGCATTGGTGATGGCCACTTGTGCTTCTTTCAACGCAGAATGTGGTGCCTCAGGCACGCTGGCGCAGGCAGTTAATAGCAGGAGTGTGCTTATCAGGCCAACGCCGGTAATCAGGCGTAAGCCGGTATAGGGTCGGGAGGTATTGCGCATTTTGAGTCTCCAGGTTGGGAACAGCTTCTTTGGTAACCCAGTGTCTTCCAGCCACAACTGCCTGTCTGTGCGCTAAAACACTTAAGCTCAAAACACTAAGGCCCAAAAAACTTAAGCATGGTAGTTACCCGGTCGACTTACTCGCCGGACTAGGGGCTTATGCTCGCTAGCGCACAGAACTTTGGGTATTGGATGCATAACATCGTCAGTGGATTGATGGATCGCCATCTGTAGCGTCGTCTGACGACCTTGGGACTTTCAATGCTGGCGGCGTCCCAACAGTGTGTCCGCAAACCATGTTCAACACATTCTCTCAAACGTTTTTGAGACCTACATTTACAATCAGGAGTATTACCATGATTATTCGACTTGTACCGATTATCGCGCTTGTGATGTTATTGCTTGGCGGCTGCAGTGAGTCCGCTACCGAAACCTCGAAAGACGTAGGCCAAGCCCGTGAAAAGGCCAGAGATGACGTTAGCGCAGCCCAAAAGGACGCGGTTAAAGATGAAGACAAGGCCGAGCACAAAGTTGCCGAGGCGCAGCAGGACTATGCAGAAACCCGAGCCGATGCCCAAGGCAATCTGAACCAGGTGGAAGCCGACGCCATGGTTACCAGGGCCAATGCGGATTACGATGTTGCTCTGGCCGAAATGGAAGGACAACACCGCATCGCGATCGAGAAGTGTGACGCGCTCAAGGACGTTGAAAAAGATTCCTGTGTGAGCACGGCTGATGCCACGTTCGAAGCTGATAAGGCTAGGGCCATCGCCAATCGCGATGCGATTTTGGTTCAGGCAGAGGACCAACAGTAGCCCTTGCGCGTACTCATTGAAGAGCCGTCAGAATGAACAAACTGAAAGCTAATTCTCAAGGAAAGATCTCCGCTGGTTTCCGTAACAACGATCCGGCGGAGATCGCCCAGTTCCAGCATTTACTTCCACCCTTGCCCTACGCGGTCTCGGCACTGGAGCCGCACATTGATGCGCGCACCATGGCCTTGCACCACGACCAGCATCACGCCGCATACGTGAAAGCACTGAACACGGCGCTGAGCACAGCGCCGGAATTACTTCAAGGTAAAGCACCGCACTGGTTGCTGCTCAACCTGGACAAAGTTCCGATAGATATCCGCACTACGGTAGGCAACAATGCGGGCGGACATTTGAATCACAGCATGTTCTGGCATTCCATGTCACCCGGCGCGGGAGTGAGCCTCGAAGGTCCGCTGAGCGAATCTATCGACCATTCCTTCGGTAGCTTCGAAGCATTTCAGGCCTGTTTTGAAAAGGCTGGGCAAACTTTGTTCGGCTCGGGTTGGGTATGGCTTGTCAGGTCGCCAAATGGTGATGACTCCTTGCAGGTGCTCACCACCGCCGGTCATGAAAATCCCATCAGCAAAGGCTACTACCCCTTGCTGGTCAATGATGTATGGGAACATGCCTACTATCTGCAATATCAGAATCGCCGTGCGGACTACCTGAAGAGTTGGTGGTCGGTCGCCAATTGGAAAGAAGCCGGTCGACGGTTGTCGCGCGCACAGAGTTGCGCCGGGCATTATTCCAGTGACGCGATTGGCGAAGTCTTGCTGCAGAAGTCTGACTGAAGCAGAGCCAGCCGACCGAATCCGCTAACGAAGCATTCTATTGGGGCTTTATCTTTCATGTAGGAGGCCGCGTTGCGGCCGATCAGCCTCTCTATCGCACGCAGAGCGGGCTCCTACAAATGTCCGAATGTAGGAGGTCGCTCTCGAACATCCGGCCCTACGCGACATCGGTGCATCCCTGCACAATGGCCGTCTTGCGGCTGACCAACCTCTGTACGAGGCCGCTTTGCGGGCTACCCACAGAGGCAGGCCAGTCGCGCACCAAGCGCGCTCCTACACGAAGCGGCGGAAGCTTACTTACAAAGCCTGCACCCAGCATCAACAGGCCGAGGAGCGACGCGATTGGCGAAGCTTAAGTCTGAAGTTCCTTCCTATTTTCCCATGTAATTGTACGTAAAACCCTTGGATACAAATGATTTATGTGGGTTTTATCGCGTTTTTACTTCGATAATGTACCCATGTAAAAGGCTTGCTATTTGATCATAATAGTGTATGCTTAGGGCATGTACATTGACGTCGTACCCAATCGCAACTCACGCCCGGCTTACCTGCTTAGGGAATCATATCGCGACGGCAAGAAAGTCAAGAAACATACGATAGCCAATCTTTCCGCACTTTCAGAGCAACAGATTTCGGACTTTCGCGCGATCCTGTCAGGGCGAGCACTCACGCCGATTGACAGCCTCTTCACGATCGAGAACTCCCGCGCACATGGTCATGTGGATACCGTGAATGTAGCCATGTCCAAACTCAAGATCCCGGCCTTATTGTCCACCCAGTCCTGCCGCGAACGCGACCTGGTCTGCGCCATGATCGCGGCACGGATTATTGCGCCGCACACCAAGCTGGCTACCACCCGCTGGTGGCATACCACCACGCTGGCGGAAGACTTCAGCGTTGCCGAGGCCACCGAGGACGACCTCTGCGCCGCCATGGATTGGCTGCTGGTGCGCCAGGGCCACATCGAGAAGAAGCTCGCGGCGCGCCATCTGGCCGCAGACAGCCTGGTGCTCTACGACCTGTCCTCCAGTTATTTTGAGGGCAGCACCTGCCCGCTGGCACGCCGCGGTTACAACCGCGATGGCAAGAAGGGCAAGCTGCAAGTGAACTATGGCTTGCTCACCGATGGCCGGGGTTGTCCAGTGGCGGTGTCGGTGTACGCAGGTAATACCGCAGACCCACAGACTTTGATGCCGCAGGTTGAGCGTCTACGGCATGACTTTGGCATCGCACAAGTGGTCTTGGTCGGGGACCGGGGCATGATCTCGCAAAAGGCGATTGACGGCTTGCGGGAGCACGAAGGTATCGGCTGGATCACCGCCCTCAAAAGCGGCGCCATTGGTGCGCTGGTGACGCAGGGGCACATGCAGTTGGGTCTGTTCGATGAACGCAACCTGTTTGAGTTCACCCACCCCGACTATCCGGGCGAGCGCCTGGTGGCCTGTCGTAATCCTGAGTTAGCCGCCCTGCGCGCGCACAAGCGTGAAGACTTGTTGCAGGCCACCGAGAAGAACCTGGAAAAGGTACGCGCCATGGTGCAATCCGGGCGCCTGCGCGGCCAGGACAAGATTGGTGTACGGGTCGGCAAAGTGATCAATCAGTATAAGGTTGCCAAGCACTTTACGCTGGATATCCAGGACAAGGCCTTTAGCTTCACCCGCCAGGCTGAACAGATCGCTGCGGAAGCCGCCTTGGACGGCCTCTACGTCATTCGCACCTCACTGCCAGCCGAGCGCATGGACAGTGCCGATTGTGTCCGCCATTACAAATCCCTGGCCCAGGTCGAGCGTGCGTTTCGCACCCTCAAATCGGTCGACCTGCGTATTCGCCCGATCCATCATCGGCTGGAAACACGGGTGCGCGCGCATATCTTCTTATGCATGCTCGCCTACTACGTCGAGTGGCATATGCGCGAGGCCTGGCGCGAGTTGTTGTTCTCCGACACCGATCAGGCGGCCAAGGCGAGGCGTGATCCCGTCGCGCCGGCCCGGCGCTCTGCAGTGGCCCAGCGCAAGGCGAGCACCCGCACGCTGGAGGACGGCACGCCGGCACATAGCTTTACGACGCTGATGGAAGAGTTATCGACCATCGTGCGCAACACCTGTCGCACGCCACACACCGGACCCGACGGGTTTACCTTTGCCGTGGTGACGACGGCGAATCCGAAACAACGACGTGCACTGGAATTGATTCAGAAGATCCAGATGTAGACAGAACACGGCAGTACGTTTTCTGGCATGTGCCTGAAACATAAGGATAATTTACTTAGCGGCTATAGGAACTTCAGGTTAGTGGTACCCGGGCACCAAAGCGCCCGGTCTAAAAGTCAGAAAAGCTGAACTAGTACGATCAGATCCCTCTACCTTGGATGACCCGAATCACGATAACGATGATGGCCAAGACCAGCAAAATGTGGATGAATCCTCCCATGGTAGTTGAGGACACAAGCCCCAGAATCCATAGAATGACGAGAATGACTGCGATGGTCTCAAGCATTTCCTGATTGCTCCTGATAGTACGGGTTTGGGTTTCGAAGACAACAGTATGCGCGCAGTGGTTTTGTTCATTCGGTACGCTAGCGAACATAAGTGAAAAATCTCTGTACTTACCGGTATGAATTCGGTTCAAACTGCTGGCATTTCAAAACAGCTCGTAAACTTCACTGACGCTATTTCACACTATGTTCTGGCAAACCCTCTCAGTGCCGGAGTGATTTTACGTAACACGACCGTAATGTTTGCATTCAGAGCCGATTTACAGTCTGGGGAATACTGGTCTCGAAGTGGTCCATTACCTGACAATGCCTTCGGGCACAAGTGAACAGTCCAATGGATAACCGGCAAGAACGATTGCTTGATGCCAAATTAGAGGCGGGACCCGCCGCTATTCAAGTTCGCCCCAAAAGGCACGATTCCAGCCAAGCTCGCCAATTCCCAAAACGCCAATTCCCAAAATTTGTGGCGCGGGCAAGAGGCCGTTCGTTGGGTTCGATGAAGAGGACGACCTTCAGTGTCGGACTGTGGAGTGGGTTGGTAGCGCATTTCAGGCCCGCACCGGCGAAATGCTGGCAGACGTTCAAAACCTGGCCGTGAAGCAACGTTGTGATGCTCAGGAGGAGATCTCAGGACGAATTGCCCAGAGTCTCCATGATGACGCAAGTCAGACGCTTGCCGTGGTCTACCTGGAGCTTGCCAGCATTGCCCGCGATTGCCCGCAATCGACAACCCTCAGAATTGACGCAGTCGCCAAGCATCTTGATCGCTTGGCGGCGCCTGTACGCTCGTTTCCCGTCAGTATGAGGGGCTGAGGCTTGTTGTGGAGATACCCGATGAATACTGACATGAAGGTTCGTGTTGTTATTGCAGTACCACCAAGGAGATTACCGGGCTGCTGCCCATCAGCGTCAAGACCGCTGAGTCGCATCGCTCGAAGAACAAGGGCCGGCTCGATGTTTACAACATCGCCGGTCTGGTGTGTTATGTCATCCGTCAAGGCATGATCGACCTTTAGAAGCCTGGACTGGTTCTGGTTAAGCCAACAGGGCGCGATCTTGATCCGGTAGCCAACGTTGCGAACCGTAACGATGTTCTCAGCCTGAATTCCCAGCTTGTGTCGCGCGCCGCGTGAATGGGCCAACGCACAGACACCTTGTTGCCTGAAACCTGCTCTGGTCTGGCCACGGCGTCGATGATAAGTCTTTTCATCGGCATGATTTGGCAATTGCAATCCCCCAAAGTAAGGAAAACACTACGAACAAAGGTCAGGAAAAAAACCGCGTTTCGGACTCTGGAACCAAGAACCAGCAGGGAGCCAACAAGAACCAGCAGGCAGCCAAATCGAAACCGGATTCATGCGTGTGGAGTGGCTTGTCAGCATCAAGTGTACGTCATCGCACAGAGGAAGCCGTTAAAAAGAGGGAATATCGGCCTGAGGAATCGCACTCGTATCTAAGGTATATGGAAGCCGATGATCAATAAAGTGCGTACTGAGGAAGCACTGCTCAAGGCAGGTGCCCTGCAGAACGCGATATTCAACAGCGCTAATTTTTCCAGTATTGCGACCGATGCGAAGGGTGTCATCCAGATATTCAACGTAGGCGCTGAGCGTATGCTGGGCTATGCCGCCACCGATGTGATCAACAAAATCACCCCGGCTGACATTTCCGATCCCCAGGAAGTGATTGCGCGCGCCAAGGCACTGACTGCCGAGCTGAAAACCCCGATTACACCCGGCTTTGAAGCACTGGTGTTCAAAGCCTCGCGCGGCATCGAAGACATCTACGAGCTGACCTATATTCGCCAGGACGGCAGCCGATTTCCAGCAGTGGTTTCAGTCACAGCCTTGCGTGATGGTGAGGACCTGATTATCGGTTATTTGTTGATCGGCACCGACAACACCGCCCGCAAGCAGGTTGAAGAAGAGCGGATGAAGCTTGATCAGCGCCTGCGTGATCAGCAGTTCTACACACGCTCCTTGATTGAATCGCACATTGATGCGCTGATGACGACTGATCCGCAAGGCATCATCACCGATGTTAACAAACAAATGGAAGCCCTCACCGGTTGCACGCGTGATGAACTGATCGGTGCGCCGTTCAAAAACTATTTCACCGATCCGGAGCTGGCTGAGGCGGGTATCAAGCGGGTGCTCAGCGAGAAGAAAGTCACCAACTACGAACTGACTGCGCGGGCGCGTGACGGCAAAGAGACCGTCGTATCCTACAATGCGACCACCTTCTACGATCGGGACAGGATGTTGCAAGGCGTATTCGCCGCTGCGCGCGACGTCACCGAGCGCAATCAACTGGACCTCGCGCTCGGGGTGGCGAAAGAAGCGGCCGAGGACGCGAACCGTGCCAAGAGCGACTTCCTGGCTCGCATGAGCCATGAAATCCGCACGCCAATGAACTCGATCATCGGCATGGCAGATTTACTGTGGGATACGCCGCTGAGCCAGGAGCAGCGCGAGTACGTACAGATTTTCAGAAAAGCCGGCGGTCAACTCCTGGGACTGATAAACGACATCCTGGACCTTTCCAAGGTGGAGTCTGGCCAATTGTTACTCGAATGTGTTGAATTTGACCTGGGCGAAGTCCTAAGCAGCACCATCGACATGATGGCAAACAGGGCCCAGCAGAAAGGGCTTGAGCTGACGCTGCACATTGATCCGGAAATCTCCACCCTGATAGCCGGAGACCCTGACCGGCTGCGGCAAGTCCTCATCAATCTCATCGGGAATGCCATAAAGTTCACGGAGAAAGGTGCAGTGACGGTATGGGTTGAGCCTGACCCGGAGAACCCTGACCCGGCGAACCTTGGCACCAGCGCATTGCGGTTCGCCGTTCGCGACACGGGAATTGGGCTTCCCGAGGAGGCACGCGAGTCAATTTTTGCGCCTTATGCCCAGGTGGATACTTCCACCACGCGTAAGTTCGGTGGAACGGGCCTTGGTTTGGCCATTTCCCGGCGCATCATCGAACTGATGCAGGGTCGGATTTGGGTGGAAAGCACTATGGGCAACGGCAGCACTTTTTATTTCACGGCTCAATTTGCAGCCGGACTCAAGCGCTCCAACCCGCCTCAAGCAAGCTCTGTGGAAGACCACTCCGCAGCCCCAGCGCGCATTCTTCCTGCCCGCGCAAAAGCATTGCGAATTCTTCTGGCTGAGGATTCCAGCGATAACCTGGTATTGATCCAGTCGTACCTGAAAACCGGTGGATATCAGGTCGACGTGGCTTGTAATGGCGCAGTCGCCCTCGAAATGGTTATTTCCGGAAGTTACGATGTCGTTCTCATGGACGTGCAGATGCCGGTTATGGACGGCTACTCGGCCACGCGCCAAATACGCCAATGGGAAACCGAGAACCAGGTCGCGCCGGTACCGATTCTGGCGCTGACAGCGCACGCTCTGCCAGAAGGAGTCAGTAAAAGTCTTGACGCAGGTTGCACGGCTCACTTGACCAAGCCCATACGCATGACGACGCTCATTGATGCCATCGAACAGCACGCCCCTGTTCGTGCCAGCGACGACCCGGTTTTTGTCAGCAAAGACCCAGTTGTCGTAAGCGAAGACATGGGCTTGGCCTCGCTGATTCCCGGCTTTCTGCTCAATCGTCGACAGGATGTCGCTGCCATCGCAATAGCACTGGAGCAATCGGATTACGAAGCCGTCAGAACCCTGGGTCATAACATGAAAGGATCCGGTGCTGGCTACGGATTTGCCAGGATTTCTGAGATTGGCGCATCCCTGGAACACGCCGCCCAGAGCCGTGCGACGGGGGAGATTCGGACACAGGCCGGGGAGTTGGTGGAATACCTGGACGGTCTTCACGTTGCTTGCGACTAGGGCCTGTTAACAAGCCCTGTCTGATACGGGAGAAAATATGCAAGTGCGCTTTTGGGGTACCCGTGGTTCGATTGCCACGCCGGGTCCGGCCACGATCCACTTTGGCGGCAACACCGCGTGCGTGGAAGTTACAACCAGCGCGGGTGCTTGCTTCATCCTGGACTGCGGGACCGGCGCCCGCGCGCTCGGTGCTGCGCTGGTTACGAACGCTACCAAGCCAATCGTAGCGACGATACTGCTCAGCCACACGCACTGGGATCACATTCAGGGTTTCCCATTTTTTGCGCCGCTTTTTGTTCCCGGGAACCGGATCACTGTCTGCGGTCCGGAAGGCAGCGGACAGTCATTGCGCGAAGTCCTTTCCGGCCAGATGGAGTTCACCTACTTTCCGGTGGAGATTGCACAACTTCCGGCAACCATCATCTTCCGGGAACTTGGCGAAGGAATACACCTGATCGATGGTGTGAAAATCATTGCGCAGTATCTCAATCACCCGGCAATGACGCTGGGTTACCGTATCGAGGCTGACGGCGCTGCTGTGGTGTACCTGTGTGACCATGAGCCGTTCTCGCCGACACTCCTGCACGACAGCCAGGAGTTCAGCGGTTTCGAATCCATCGTGCATGAAGGCGACCGTCGCCATGCGCAGTTCATGGCGGGTGCCAGCCTGGTGATTCATGATGCGCAGTACACGCCGGAGGAATATCCAAGCAAGAAAAACTGGGGACACAGTACTTATGAATACGCGGCAGAGGTGGCTGCCCTTGCCGGGGTGCAGCAGCTCATACTGACTCACCATGATCCCATCCACGACGACTCTTTCGTCGCAGACATCGAAAAACGCGCCCGCGATTACGTCCGGGAGTTGGGCTACGAAGTAGACGTCTGCTGTGCCTATGAGGGCCTTGATCTGGCCGTAGGGCCATACAGCGCCCCCTACCTGGCCGACAAGACCCTGGCCGACAAGACTCTGGAAGACAAGACTCTGGGCGACAAGCCTCTGACCGACAAGTCTCAGACTGACAAGCCGCTGGCTCCGCAGGCTGATCACGACCTTTTGCGCGGCCGCCGTATCCTGGTGGTCGACGACGACCCGGATATTCGCGCCCTGGCGAGTCTGGCCCTGACCCAGGACGGTCACACCATGATCGAAGCATCCAACGGCCCTGATGCGCTTGCCTTGATAGCTGAGCAAATGCCTGATCTTCTCGTGCTGGACCTGCAGATGCCGGAGCAGGGAGGTCTGGAGGTACTGAAGATACTGCGTTCCAAACCAGACACGGCAGCGTTACCTGTTGTGGTATTGACGGCCATGGATGACGAGGAAACCATTCGTGCCGGCTTCGAGCTTGGGGCAACCGACTACGTCACCAAGCCCTTCTCCATACCGCAGCTCGCGGCGCGCGTAAGAGCCTGCCTCCAGCGCACCGAATAATCGGGGTCAGGAATCTGCGGCCGCGGACCGGACCGTAGAGGTCTTCCTGGGTTACAATACGCAACCAGTCTCCGGCCAACCTCATGCCCACTAGCAGTATCCCCACCGCCAGCACCAAACTGTTCGCCAAATTATTTGATTGGCCGAAGTATTGGGCCGAATGTTTTGATGTGGCGCCTTTTTTGCCCATGAGCCGGGCAGAAATGGACACGCTGGGCTGGGATTCCTGCGACATCATCATCGTTACCGGCGATGCCTATGTGGATCATCCTTCTTTCGGCATGGCCATTGTCGGCCGCTTGCTGGAAGCCCAGGGCTACCGCGTGGGTATCATCGCCCAGCCGGACTGGACATCGTCCGATGCTTTCAAGGCCCTGGGTAAGCCGAACCTGTTTTTCGGGGTGGCGGCGGGCAACATGGACTCCATGATCAATCGCTATACCGCGGAACGTAAAAGACGTTCCGATGACGCCTACACACCTGGTGGAATGGGTGGCATGCGCCCGGATCGTTGCTCTTTGGTGTACAGCCAGCGGTGCAAAGAAGCCTGGTCCGATGTGCCGGTTATTCTTGGGGGAATAGAGGCTTCGTTGCGGCGTATCGCGCATTACGACTACTGGCAGGATAGTGTGCGGCGGTCGATCCTGCTGGACGCCACGGCAGACCTGTTGTTGTACGGTAACGCCGAGCGGGCTTTGGTCGAGGTGGCCCATCGGCTGGCGCGGGGTGACGACGTTGCGAGCATCACCGATGTTCGCGGTACGGCCCTGATTCGCAAGGATACGCCTGATGGCTGGTGGGAAATCGATTCCACCCGTATCGACCGGCCCGGCAAAATCGACAAGGTCGTCAATCCCTACCTCAATGTGCGCGAGATGGATGATGCCGAAAAGCAGCGCCGGGATGCCGCGATGTACGGAGTGCCTCAGTCCAAGTCCAATCCTGAGTCGGAAGATGAAGAGAAAGGTGAAGTAAAGGCCTTCACCCCCCACCCGGTGCGCGACCGTGACTGCACGGTTATTCGCCTGCCTTCGTTCGAAAAAGTACGCAACGATGCGGTGCTCTATGCCCATGCCAACCGGGTACTGCACCTGGAAACCAACCCGGGTAACGCCAGGGCGCTGGTGCAAAGGCATGGCGATCTGGATCTGTGGATGAATGCGCCGCCCATTCCCCTGTCCACCGAAGAAATGGACTACGTTTTCGGCATGCCCTTCGCCCGCGTTCCGCATCCGGCGTACGGGGATGCAAAAATCCCGGCCTACCAGATGATTCGATTTTCCGTGAACATCATGCGCGGCTGTTTCGGCGGCTGTACCTTCTGTTCCATCACCGAGCATGAGGGGCGCATCATCCAGAGTCGCTCTGAGGAGTCGATTATCAACGAGGTGGAGCAGATTCGGGACAAGGTTCCGGGCTTCACCGGCGTGATTTCCGACCTGGGCGGGCCCACGGCCAACATGTATCGCATCGCTTGCAAAAGCCGCGAAATCGAGGCGGCCTGTCGCCGGCCCAGTTGCGTGTATCCAGGCATTTGTTCCAACCTCAATACGGACCATTCAGACCTGACCCAGTTGTATCGCAAGACCCGTGAACTGCCCGGTGTGAAAAAGGTGCTGATAGCCTCGGGCCTGCGATACGACCTGGCCGTGAAGGACCCCGAGTACGTGAAGGAACTGGTCACTCACCACGTCGGCGGCCAGCTCAAGATAGCGCCCGAACACACCGAGGACGGCCCACTGTCGAAAATGATGAAGCCCGGTATCGGCAGCTATGACCAGTTCAAAAAGATGTTCGAGAAATATTCCAAAGAAGCGGGCAAGGAACAGTACCTGATCCCCTATTTCATCGCCGCCCATCCAGGCACTACTGATGAGGACATGATCAACCTGGCCCTGTGGTTAAAGCGTAACGGCTTCACGGCCGACCAGGTGCAGGCCTTCTATCCATCGCCCATGGCCACGGCCACGGCCATGTACCATTCAGGCAAGAACCCTTTGCGCAAGGTCACCTACAAGTCTGATGAAGTATTGCCGGTAAAGGATCCGGCGCAGCGAAAACTGCACAAGAATCTGCTCAGGTATCACGACCCCAACAACTGGAAGATGCTTCGTGAAGCGCTGCGGAAAATGGGCCGGGCCGATTTGATCGGTGACGGTAAGAATCATTTAATTCCCACCACCCAACCTGAACCCGGCCAGGCTTACCAGGCCTCACGCAGGAAAAATACCGTGCAAGCGCACCAGCGAAAAACCGGTCAAAAAATCCTCACCCAGCATACCGGCCTGCCGCCGCGTGATGATGGCAGTAAGCCGGCCCGGGCGGGTAAAAACCCCCGTACGTCAGGGTCGCAATCTCAGGGCTGATGTCGAGCCCATGCGTTGGCACAGCCCCAGCCCCCAACAAGGCCAAGCCAGCGTAAACCCATGAGTGCTAGAATGAACTCATGGACGAAATGGCCAAACAGTTGATCGGTATTCTGCTGCAACACCCGCAGATAAAGCTGGCGATTTTGTTTGGCTCGCAGGCAACAGGTCATGCCAGGCCAACAAGTGATATAGACTTGGCCGTATTGGCTGATCAGCCCATCAACAGGTATTTAAAGCTTGAATTGATAGAGCAAGTGGGTTTTGAACTTGGCCGCGCCGCGGACATCGTTGATCTGCATTCTGCTGCAGAACCGCTTTTGGGGCAGGTATTCAAAGGCAAGAAACTGCTGGGCGATAATGCCACCTACGCGCGTCTTTTGACCAAACATTTGCTCAATACAGCGGATTTTCTTCCCCTAAGGGAACGAATCCTGAAAGAGAGACAGGCAGCATGGATGCAGTGATTCTTGCTGAGAAGTTAGAATCCTTGCGCCGCTGCATAAAGCGCATCGAAGACAAGACGCCAGCAACAGCAACTGAACTAATCCAGGATGAAGACACGCAGGACATCCTGGTGCTGAATCTCACACGCTCAGTGCAGTTATGCGTTGACATTGGCAGTCACGTGATCAGTACATCAGAGGAGCCAGCGCCCCAGACCATGGGCGATGTCTTCACAACGTTGGGCAAACTCAAAATCATCTCAGAAGACACCTGCCAGCAACTAAGAAAAGCTGTGGGCTTCAGAAACATTGCCGTGCATAACTACGAAGACATCAATTGGGAAATTGTCTTTGCTATCTGCCGCAAATCGTTACAGGATTTTAGCCGTTTCGCCCAGGAAATTAGCGGCTTCCTGCAGCACAACAAATAGAAAGCAGACCAGGTTGGAATCATGGGGTCGGACCTACGTAATCATGGCGAATCATGGTGGGAATCATGGGGTCGGACCTACGTAACTCTTTGGAAAATCAATTACAAGACGGATGTATCGACCAATCCAGGGCTTTAAAACATGCATTTTCATGCGGAAA